>JAFCCC010000014.1 GCA_017610385.1 Candidatus Nanohalarchaeota archaeon | reverse complement strand
ATTATAACGAATACTATTGCCGGTTCTGGAACTATTAGAACTAACGGGGGAAACGGTGGTGTAAATCCGTCTTATGGTACCTATAAGGCTGGTGGTGGTGGAGGTGGTAGAATAGCCATATATTACGCGACTAAAACATTCCCTGTAAGCCATGTTTATGTAACAGGTGGAACGGGGTATCGGGCTGGTGCAGTAGGCACGATTTACTGGGGTCAAATGTCAAGTGTTTCTAATGTGAATGTTAAAGGAGAAAATAATAATGATGTTAAAGACTTTACTCCAACCTTTGAATGGGACTATTATAATCCTGGAGGTTCTTCTCAAGAAAAAGCACAAATTGAAATATGGAGTAATTCTGGTAGATCTGGAACAAAGGTTTGGTCAACTGAAATTGTTTCTTCTGCAGAAGAAGTTACAAAAACGGGTGATCCTTTGATTACTTCAACAAACTATTATGTTTCTGTGCGAGCATACGGCAGTGGAAGCTGGACTTCTTGGGCAGAATTAGCATTTACAACAGCAGAAGACGAATTCCCCCCAGAAACATCCATAGAACCTACTGGGTCTCCGTGGGCAAATACAAATGTTGGTGTAACTTTAACATGTGTTGATAACAGCGGTTGCGCAGATACATACTATAAAATAGTTAACAATGGCACAGAAGGTGGAACAACTGGCTTTTCAACAGGGCTAGAGTTTAATGTAACTTGTCCAGAAAACGAAGTGTGTAAAAAACAAGTTTGCTATTATAGCATAGACACATTTGATCAAACCGAAGAAATAAAGAAAAGTGGTATTTTTTATATAGACTTAGAATCTCCAAATACAGAAATTACTCCTAATGGAGTCCAATATTCAGAGACAAATGTTGCGTTTAATATAACCTGCGATGATTCTTTCGGTTCTGGATGTAAAAAAATATATTATCAAATAATTAACGCTACAAATCCGTGTGGAAGCGAAGTTTACACAGAAAGAATTGAACCAAAAGTTGAAAGTGGTGTTTACTGCCCAGTTGGTGAAACTTGCGAAAAACAAGTATGTTTTTATTCGCAAGATTTAGTTGGAAATAATGACCTAGTCAAAAATGCACTATTTTTGATAAAAAGAACGGGAATTGATCCTGATTTGCCCCCAAAAATTAGTTTAGATCCAGATTACGATCAATTTAGAGTTAATTTAGATGAACAATCAACAATGACTATTTTAATCAAAAATCAATTGTTCTTAAAGCAAAATTATACTATTAAAATTCTTGGTGAAGCATTTGATATTGCAAATATCGTAATTCAAGAAACTCCAGGAGTTGTATGTGAAAGCCAGACAAAATGTGAAATTAGTTTAGATATTTTGGAAGAAAAGGGAGTTTATGTAAAAATATTTGGAAAATTGTTTGGAAATGCGCCATTAATAATTAACGCTCAGGCAACAGAACTGACAGGGTTAGAAACAGATAAGGAAATTGAATTAATTATAAAAAACTTGGGGCGGGGTGTATATAATGCTCCAGATCTAAATTGGGGTTATCTTATAATCTTAGGGATTTTTGCATCTCTAATTTATTATAAAATAAAAAAGTGATTTCAAATGAAAATGTATTGTATTGGAGGATATAGTGAAGTTGGGAAGAATATGACGGCTATTGAAGTAAATAATGAAATTGTTATTTTTGACATGGGATATAATATGGAGAAGGTTGTGGAACTCAACGAAGAAATGGATAATCTGAGTTTGCCTGAAATTATTATTTCAGGGGCAATTCCAGATGACGCCATAATTCAAAAACAAAAGAAAAAAGTTAAAGCAATTGTAATAAATCATGGGCATTTAGATCATTGTGGTGCAGTTTCATTTTTAGCGCACAATTATAATTGTCCTATTATTGCTCCGCCATATGCCTGCGATATAATTCGTAAAATGAATAAAGACAGTAAAAAACCAATTAAAAACAAAATTATAGAATTATCAGCGGGAAAATCAATTAAAATTTCTGAAAAATTAGAATTAGAATTTGTTCACATTACTCATAGCATACCAGATACGGTTTTAAGTGTTCTAAACACCACCGAAGGCAAAGTAGTCTACGCAAATGATTTTAAGTTAGATGAAGAACCAACTTTAGGTAAAAAACCAGATTACAAAAGATTTAAAGAATTAGGAACGGAAAATATAAAATTATATATTCCGGATACAACCAGAATTCTTCAAAAGAATTTCAGTCCTTCTGAAAAAGAAGCACAAATCAAATTAAAACACAATTTTGCCAAAATCTATCCAGATAATTCTTTGGTGGTTACAACAACCTTTGCATCGCATATTGCTCGTTTAAATAATATAATTAAAGTAAACAATAATCAGAGAAAAATTGTATTTTTAGGAAGATCATTAAAGGGATATGCTACTTTAGCAGAAAAACGAGGTTTGATTAATTTAGGCAATATTGAGGTTGCTACCAGAAGAAAGGATTTATCTGAGATACTAAAAAGAGTTTCAAGAGATCGCGGAAATTATCTAATTGTTTGTACTGGTCATCAAGGAGAACAAAATGCAGTATTATCTCGTTTAGCACGGGAAGAGCTTCCTTTTTCATTTAAAAGAGAAGATCATGTGGTTTTTTCAAGTGAAATTATTCCATCTCCAATAAATGTTTCAAATCGATATATTTTAGAAAGGAAATTATCAGAACAAGGTGTTAGAGTATATAGAAATGTTCATGCTTCTGGGCATGCACATAAAGAAGATCATCGAAAACTATTGAAAATGTTAAATCCAGAAAACGTGGTTCCGGCACACGGTGGAATAGATCATTTAGGCGCTTATGCCGAATTAGCCATAGAAGAAGGGTATACTATAGAGAAAAATGTACATATTTCTCAAAATGGCAGAATCTTAAACTTCTAAGTAAAATGAATAAAAAACAAAAACTCCTCAAAGAAGTTGAAGAAATCTTTAAAGGATTGGAAACCGTTTCTGTAAACACTTCTGCTCATATGAAACCATGTAGATACAGAACCTTTCTAAAAGGAATGAATGATAATGAAATTGAGGTATTATATGCAAGCTATGATACGGAAAAAATTAAAATGAGGCTTAGAAACGACTATAAACCACCGAAGCTTCCAGACATACTTTTTGGTCGAAATTCAAATACTAGAGAATATTCCAAAAAAGGAATAATAGCCATCGAAGATTTATTTGGAATTTTACTTCCAGAAAATACGCCGTATACAATCATTCAAGCAATCTTAAAAGATCCAAAAGCACTTTTAACTGACTTTGTAGATTGGTAAAATAACAGGTTATTAATATTCTAAGCGTAAATAAGATATTATGAAAGAATATGCTCTTGAAAACTTAATTGAAAAGTATGCTGTAAAAAATGCAATAGAACATAACGGAAATTGTAATTCAAAGGCAGTCCTGGGAAAAATTATTTCTGAAAATAATAAATTAAAATCTCAATTAAAAGAAATCATTCCAAAAATAAACAAAATTTGTGAACAAATAAATTCTCTAAAATTAGAAGATCAACAAAAACTCATGGAAAAGTATACCTATAAAGAAAAGAAAATTCAAGAAAAATCACTGAAAGAATTAAAGAACACTAAGAGAGGTAAAGTTGTAATGAGATTTGCTCCATTTCCCTCCGGTCCATTACATATAGGCAATTCAAGACCAGCCATATTAAACGATGAATATGTTAAGAAATACAATGGAAAATTTATTCTAGTCATTGATGATACAATTGGAAGCAAATCAAAAGTTCCAATTCTTGATGCATATGAGTTAATTATTGATGGATTAAAATGGTTAGGAATTAAAATTGATAAAATTGTTTACAAATCAGATCGAATGAATTTATTTTATAAATATGCTGAAGAGTTTCTGAAAAATGGTTGGGCATATGTTTGCACCTGTCCGACTGAAAAATTAAGAGAATATAGAAAAAAAGGAATTGAATGCAAACATAGAAAACAAACTTCAGAAGTAAATTTGAAAGAATGGAAAAAAATGATTTCGGGAAAATATAAAGAAGGAGAAGCTTCTGTTCGTTTAAAAACAAATATGAAAGATCGCGACCCGGCATTTAGAGATAGAGTTTTATTAAGAATTTCAGATACACTACATCCGAAGGTTAAAGATAAATTTAAAGTGTGGCCAATGTTGGAATTTTCTTGGGCCATTGATGATCACGAATTAGGCATAACCCATATATTAAGAGGAAAAGATTTGGCTATGGAAGAAAAAATGGAACGATTTATGTGGAAACTACTGGGTTGGAAAGCTCCGGAAATATTAATGAGTGGGATGTTGCAATTAGAAGGAGCTAAAATAAGCAAGTCTAAAGCTCAAAAAGAGGTAAAAAATGGAGAGTATATTGGTTGGTACGATCCAAGAACGTGGTCACTGCAATCTTTAAAAAAACGTGGCTTTAAACCAGAAGCGATCAGAAAATTTGTTCTGGCCATCGGATTAACTAAAACGGATAGCAAAGTTCCTATAGAAAATCTATATCGGGAAAATAGAATTATAATTGAGCCACAATCAAATAGATATTTTTTTGTTTCTGAGCCAGTAGAAATTAAAGTTGAAAATGTTCCAAGAGAATTTGTTGCAAAAATTTTAAAACATCCAGATTATCTAGAAAAAGGAATAAGAAAAATTACAGTTTCTCCGAAAAATAATTCAGTAATTTTATTAATTGAAAAGAAAGATTCTAAAAATAAAAAATTAAGATTGAAACAATTATTTGATATAGAATTAAATGGGAAAAAAGCTAAATTTTTAGCAAATAATCAAACAGTAAAAAAGAAAATTCCAATAGTTCATTGGCTGCCTAAAGATCAAACGATTCCCTGCAAAGTATTTATGCCAGATGGAAAAATTTTCAAGGGATTTTGTGAAAACAATATATTAGAAGTTAAAGAAAATGAAGTTATTCAATATGAACGATTCGGATTTGTAAGAGTAGATAAAATAGGAAAGATAATTTCTTGTTTTTATACACATAGTTAGTTATAAAAACCAAAAACTCTATTAAGTACCTATTATGAAACGGAAGGAAAATTCTAAAGAAATTATAAATAATCATCTAAGTCACGATATGAAAATTATTCGAAATAAGGTGGCTCAGATGGGAGTTCCAACTAGTCCTGTAGCTCTATCTGTAGAAGATACTTCATTGGGTCAAGAATCAGGAGATTTAGCTCCCGAAAACTTTGGATTACAAAATAGATTAGAACAAAAAATGCAAATTCCGCGGCCTCCAGAAATAAAAAAATTGATCATTCCAAAAATGAATAAAGGTCCGTTGTTCATAAGCAGAAATAAATTCTTTGAAGCTGAATCGCTAGTACAAGAAATGAGTGGGATGTCTACTACTCTTGAAGACGAACTTCTGAAAATAGAGGAAACACTACAGGGCGACAGAAATACGATTGCTCAATTAGATAGTATTCTGTCTGCTGTAGAAAACAAAGTCAACGCACTTAGTAAAATAGTGACTCCTTAAATAGTTTTATAAAGTTTACACTTTATTGAATCATAGAGTAAAGAGAGGTGTACAAAAATGAGTTATGTTGAGTTTGAAGTTCCAGAAAACCTTGTAGAAAGAATTTATCAAATTGTTGAAAAAGTTAGAGATACAGGAAAAATAAGAAAGGGAACTAATGAGACTACGAAAGCTGTAGAAAGAAATGTTGCTAAATTTGTAGTAATTGCGGGAGACATTACGCCCCCAGAAATTGTTATGCATTTGCCAATCTTGTGCAAAGAAAAGGAAATTCCTTATATCTTTGTTCCATCAAAAGAAGAATTGGGTTTGGCAACAGGAATTAATGTTCAAACATCTTCTGTCGCGATTTGTGAAGTTGGTTCTGCAGAGAAAGAAGTAAAAGAAATTATTGACAAGATAAAAGAACTAAAAGAATAAGACTTGGTTAAAATGAGTGTACCAGCAAAAGTTGTACAAATTTTGGGAAGAAGTGGTCATCGAGGAGTTCAAAAGGTTAGATGTAAGATTTTAGATGGTCGAGAAAAAGGTAAAATTCTAGTGCGAGCGGTTATGGGTCCGGTCAGAATTAATGATATTCTCACACTAACTGAAACAGAAATGGACTCTTAATGAGATTTGATTAAAATGATATGTAGTTATTGCGGCAAAGAAATACCAAAAACAACAGGACTTATGTATATTAAAAGTGACGGCTCAAAATATTATTTCTGTTCTGGTAAATGTGAGAAACACTGGGGCCGGAAACGAAAATTAAAGTATGTTTCAAAGCCTATAAAATAAGGCGATTTTTGACCTTTATGCAAACCGAATTATGGTTCTATAAAACTCAGAAGAATTAGGATCTAAAATTTTCGCTCCCTTTCTTTGATCAAGTTTTTTATATAAAAGTTCATCTTTTGGAAGAATAGTAGTTGGTTCTATTGCAATATATTGTGCTTCTTCTGGACTCCACAACATGCTATTTCCAAAATCTGGGAATTCTAATTCAACTAAAAAGAGTTCTCCATTTTCTTCTCCAGTAAGTCGAATAAACTGTGAGTCTTCTAAAAATGCAACACAATTAGTCAAAGAACGTAGATCCCCTAAAGATATTATTTGTTTAATTGTTTTGCTTTCAATCTCAATTTTAGAACGATGTGGTCTTTCTGGCAAATTAAAAGCAGGGTGTCTACCCAAACCATATGGCATAGGCATATTAGACTCATTAATCAGTTCTAGTTGTTCAAATAATTCGTTGTCATTTAATTCAAAAGAACTAATTAATTTAAAAGAGAATGGCCAAGAAATTTCAACAGTTTCATTACTAAATCTAACAGGGATTCTTGTTTCCCCCAAATAATTTTGGATCAATCTTAAAATTTTATTATCACTTTCAGAATCAATACACCAAGGCAAACATCTGCTAATACCATGTTGAATCATAGTACAAGACGTTTCATTGTAAAAAAGTTGATTTTCTGGTACTGGACCAACTACTGGAAACATAATTAAATCAGAATTTTGCCATCCAGCACCAAGATAATCGGATTTACCTCCCGGCCAAATATACTGGTGTTTTTTACCGTCTAAATTTACTGAAATAACCTGAGCGGTTTCAGGTCTAATTTGCACTTCAAGAGTTTTATTAGATAGCTTATACGCTGGTTGGTTCATACAATACACAATGTACAGAAAGTTTATATATACTACTACGAGCATTACTGTGGTATTGCCTTGCTCCAATTATAAAAATCTTCTTCATCTTAGTCTTAATTGATTAAAATGATACGGCAACCAATTATATCTGTATTAGGTCATGTAGATTCTGGAAAAACGACTTTTTTGGATTTTGTAAGAGGAAGTTTGATTGCCGCAAAGGAGCCCGGAAGAATAACTCAATCCATTGGTGCAACAGAAGTCCCATTAGATACAATTCAAAAAGTTTGCGGGGATTTAATCACAAAATTTGGTTTGAAATTAACAATTCCGGGTTTGTTGTTCATTGATACACCAGGACACGCAGCTTTTATTTCTTTAAGACGAAGAGGAAGTGTTTTATCAGATATTGCTGTTTTAATACTAGATCAAAAAACAGGCGTTCAAGAGCAAACTAAAGAAGTTATTAATATTTTAAGAGACACGAAAACTCCTTTTATAATTGCACTAAATAAAATTGATCAGATGCCTGGTTGGGAACCAAAAGAGCATTATTTCTTGAATAATTACAATCAACAATCTCAACAAGTTAAACAGGATTTAGATAACAAGCTTTATGAATTGATGAGGGATTTTAGTCATTATAACATAGATGTTGATCGTTTTGATAGAGTTGAAGATTATACTAAAAAAGCGGGAATTGTGCCTATTTCCTCTAAAACAGGCGAAGGAATACCTGAATTATTGATGGTTCTATCTGGTCTATCACAACAATACTTAAAAAATAGATTAGAAGTTAAGGAAGAATTTGGCAGAGCGACGGTTCTTGAAATTAATGAATTAAAGGGATTTGGTCCAAGTTTGGATATCATTCTTTATGACGGAGTCATTAGAAAAAAAGACAAAATTGTGTTCAGAGCAGAAGGTAAAAATAGAGTTTCGGATATTAAAGCGATTTTAAAAGCTGAACCTTTAAAAGACTTAAAAGAAGAAAAAAAGTTCAAACCGGTTCTAGAAATTTATCCTGCATGTGGTGCTAAATTAGTTTTAAAAAATTGTGATGGAATTCAAGCTGGTTCAACTATCATTTCAATTCCCGATATAGAAAGACTAAGCGAAATTACAGAAGAATTTGAAGATATTGTGAATCAAATACCCCTATCAGAGAAAGGGGTGGTAATAAAAGCTAATTCGATTGGAGGCTTAGAAGCACTTGCAAGAATATTCCAAGAGAACAACATACTTGTAAAAAGAGCTGAAGTGGGTTTAATTACAAAGAAAGATATTATAGACGCTGAAAATGGAGACAGAGAATATCAATTGGTTTTTGGATTTAATACAAGCATGACAGATTCTGCGAAAGTATTAAAAGAACAGAAAAAAGTTCAAGTTTTCACAAGCAAGGTAATTTACCAATTAATAGATCGGTATATCGCATGGAGAGATCTTGTTGAAAAAGAAAAAATAAATCAGATTTTGGATTCAATTTCTAGGCCAGCAAAATTAATTTTACTTCCAGAACACGTTTTTAGAAATTCGAATCCAGTAGTTATCGGCGTTGAAATTGGTGGAGGCATTCTAAAGGCTGATTCTTCAGTAATTAATTTAAAGGGAAATGTAATTGGAAAAGTTCAAGCAATTCAGAAAGATAATGAATCTGTAAAATCCGCGGTAAAGGGTGATGAAGTAGCGGTTTCAATTAAAGGAGCAGTACTCGGAAGAAATTTACAAAGTAATGAGATTTTGTATGTTAATATTAAATCAAAGGATTATAAACTTCTCCAAGAGTATAAGAAGTATTTAAGCGACGATGAATTAAATGTATTAGAAGAAATAGTAGAAATAAAAAATAGAACAGATCCTCGTTGGAAATTTAAGTAATTAAATCCAATTTACACTCACTTGATCTGCGCGCCAATTTGGTCTCTTTTCACTATTTTTAAGTTGCGTGCGTCTACCATTTTTAAATTCTATGTATCCCAAATAAGCAATCATTGTTCCATTATCACTACAATATTTTAAAGGTGTTTCAAAGAGTTTTGCACCTCTTTCTTTACACATAATTTTCAACATTTTGTTAAATCTTTTATTTGCGGCGACCCCTCCAGTTAACAAAACTTCTTTTTTACCTAAATGGGCAACAGCTCGCTCAGCAGCTTCAATTAACATAGAAAAAGCATATTCTTGGAATGAATAGCATAAATCTTCGTCTGAAAATTTGTCAGAGTGATATTTTTGTTGAAGTGCTGTTGTTAATCCAGAAAATGAGAAATCCATTCCTTTGACAACATATGGAAGTTCTATGAGTGTCTTTCCTTTTAATGCTAATTTTTCAATCTTTGGCCCGCCTGGGTGTGGAATTCCCAAAGAACGAGCAAATTTGTCTAATGCATTTCCTATAGCAATATCTAAGGTTTCACCAAAAACACGATATTTTCCGGCTGAAAACGCTAAAATTTGAGAGTTTCCTCCAGAAACATAAAGAATTACTGGATCTTTTGCGCCAGAAAGCAATTTTCCTATTTCCACGTGTGCTATAGCGTGATTAACACCAATTAAAGGTTTATTTAATTTTATGGACAATGAACGAGCAAATACCGCACCAACATCTAAACAAGGTGGCATTCCTGGTCCTTGAGCAAATGAAATAAGATCTATGTCCTTTAATTTGATTTCGGCTTCTTTTAATGCCTGTTTAAGAAGTTTCTGTGCAACTTTTACATGATGTTCAGTTGCTTCGGCAGGATGAATTCCACCCTCTCTTGGTTTATACATATCTCGAACATCACAAAGAATTTTAGTATCTTTAATTATTCCGATTCCAAAGGTATGTGCCGTGCTCTCGATTCCTAAAACTATCATAAAAGAAAGTTATACTTTAAATGTATTAAACTTATTTAAAAAGAATATATTTCAAATTTATGAACCTTCAAATTAATTCCACTTTTCCAATCAGCAATTAATTCTTTAAATTTTTGTCTTATATGTCTTGAAATCTGTTCTAGTTCTCCTGTATTTTTTGAAATAATAACACAGGTTAAATCATATTCTCCTAAGGTAGTCAGCAATTCAATTACATTTTTATGCGCTGTAAGAAAGGAAATAAAACTATTCAATTCTTCCTCGCTTATATTCTTCAGTTTTATTTGAATATTAGCAACCAAATCATACCCCAGTGCTTTTGGATCAATATAAATTCCAAATCTATTGATTATTCCTTTTTGCTTCAGTTTTTTCAATCTTTTATGAGTTGAATCGATAGAAAGATTTATTTTCTTGGCTAGATTAGTTAAAGATTCTCTTGAATTTTTTTGCAATAATTCTAAAAGTAGTTTATCTCGCGTATCTAATTCCATAGTTCTTAATTTTTAAGACTACTATATAAATCTTTCTGATAAATTTAAGTTTTCTTTAAGGAAACACTTATAAACTCAAACGACAATTGTAGTGTAGTTACTATTAAATAATAAAAATAACTGGAGACAATTAAATGAGCATTATAAACAATTCGAGCAGGAATTTAGTCGAAACTGCTGAAAGAATCGGGTATGATCCGAAAAAAGTTACTAAAAGACTTAAAGAAGGTCTTCTTGATTGTGCATACTGTTGGGATTTAAATTCATATCGTGCATTGCAAAATTTATCACAAGGAAAGATAAATTTATCAGCGCCAGAAAAACAGGCAGCATATGAATATCTTCTGAGAAGAAAGGAAGAGAGAATAGACGAATGGCAAGACTTGCTAGGTTTAAAAGAAGTAAGCATATCTGAACAGTTAGCACAGGAATTAGCACTTTCATGGTTCAGAGAGGGTAATTTCTCTTATCTGAACGAGCATCTGTTGGATTTAGAAAAATTATCTGGGACTAGTATAACACTACCAGAAAAAGAAGTAAGAAATGCTGCTATCACTGCGATAAGAACCGGGAATCTTACGGATTATACCTTACTGAAACTATTCTTTGATGGGGAATTTAAAATACCAAAAACAGAGGTACAGAAAGGTATAGCTTATTGCTTAGAAAATGGACTTACAAAAACGGTTTTAGCAATGAAAGAAGAGTTTTGTGAGGAGGATATAACATTATCAAAGGAAGCTATACAAAAGGGATTTA
>JAFCCC010000007.1 GCA_017610385.1 Candidatus Nanohalarchaeota archaeon | reverse complement strand
ACACCATATATAAATTATATCTAGTAAGTAATTTAAACCTTGCACCCAGGAATCTATCTCCACTAACTTCTTTTAGATGTCTATATTTCTTATTCCCAATTCCTCTTCGAAATAACGAAAAGAATATAAACTTAAGATATCACTTAAGAACTATGTTAACAGAAGAATTTAGAACTAGCTTGATAAATCTCTTAAAAGAAAAACCTCAAGAAGCAATAGACGAACTTAGGAGAAACCCAAAGCTTTTGGATATTTTATTGCAAAGTGAAGGAGAACTGACTAGTGCAAAAAAACAAATAGATACTGAAAAAGCTGAAAAGATAAAGTACGTAAATCTTACAACTCAAAGAGAAAATCAACTTAAAGAAATCGCTCAAAAGTTAAAAACCACTCAAGGAGCATTAATTGGTCTTGGAATTATCCTGCTTTTGGCGTATCTTGACAAACACTATTAAAAACTAATGATTAAACCGAACTCTCTGTTAGAGTGCGCTGTGCGGGAATTGAACCCGCGCCTCAACCGCTCAACCTTTTTGCCCAAGTAAACGTGCAAAAACGTTGATGAAAATTACGCTTCCGCATAAAGTTATAGTGCAATAAGTTGGCAGGGTTGTGTCATGCCCCTAGACTAACAACGCATATTTTAATTAAATTGACTCTGTGTTTAAAAGCTTTTATATGTTTAAATGTGTTGATCCAAACGCAAAAATATAATTTGTTAATTTCTTGTGGAGTATTCATTTCTGTGTTGTTTTCACGTCTCTGTGCCCCACTAATTTCCAATTCATAAGTTCTTGAATTGATCTAACTGAAAGAAAAATACGTAAAAATAAAGCTTCACATTTTGAGTTATTCATCGTAATTTGACAGAACTAGGAAAAGTTATTTTTTCATGTTTGTTCTCAAAAACACCGATAAAAACAAAAAGAAATTAAACCTCTTTTTAGAGTATTTTGAGCGTCATTTATAAGGGATTTGTGCATACTTATATATACCGTCTAAAGGTAGTTTACTATTAGGTGTTAATATGGTACAAGCATATTGCGTAAAATGTAAAGAAAAGGTTGAAATTAAAAATCCACAAAAAATTATTATGAAGAACGGAAGGCCTGCTACAAAAGGCACCTGTCCGAAATGTGGAACAAAAGTTTTCAGAATTGGCGGATAATACTACCGCCCAATTTTATTTTTCTATTTTATCATTATTTTTCGCTTGAAATTAGATAATTAGGGGGTTATTTGGTCTTCTTCTTTTTTTTAGCACCCTTTTTGCCTTTAGATACAATTAATGCGCGTAGATCTTCTAATTCTTTAATATCAAAGGTCTCAAATTCTTCTGGTTTAAATGCAGAGGGTAGGTGAATATTATAGCTACCTTCTTTGATTTCTATAATCAATGGCATTTTTTCCAAAAGTCTTCCAATGTTAATTTCATAAACCCCTTCTTTAATTACCTTAATAGATTCCAAATCAAACTTAATTTCACTCTTTTTTTTGAATTTGTCCTTTAAATTCTTCAAAAATGAGTCGATTTCTTCTACTAAAGAATCTCTATATTTTTTATTAGATGCTTTCTTTGATTTTTTAGTTTCTTTTGAATTTTTCCCCTTTGTTTCTTTTGGTTCGTCTTCTTCAACCCCTTCTGTTTCTTTTTCAAATAAGAATAATGTTGATCCACACTCACATCCTTTTAAAAGCTCTTCAGAGTCATCTTCGTACCTTTTTCCGCAGTTCATACAAATGTGTGGCATTTTTAACCTCTAAAATCTGTCAAATTTTGCTAATAAGGAAACAGAGTCACGTTCTTCTGCGATCTTTTCCATTACATTAGAATTTCCAACAATGGTTAACCCTCTTTTTCTTTCTTTTCCTAAAAACTTCTTGGATAGATTATTTAAAAGACGATCAAAAAAAGCAGAGTGATTCTCCAGCCCAGAAAACTCAATACCTGGAAATTCCTCTGTAATACTTTCAACAGATCTTGTAATTAATTCTCTTTTTTCTTCTGGGCTTAATGCTTCTTCTAAAACTAAAATAGAATTATCTTTCACTTTTTCTAAAATTAAGTTTACTTTCTCATCAAAGTCTTTTTCTTTTAATTTATCCTTAGAAATGAACTCGATTCTAACCCCCTTTTTCTTATTCTTATCTTTTCGTACAGCAAGCATTTTTACCTCAACTTATCAAATATTGTTTTATATAATTTATCTATGTTCATATTCTCTTTAGCAGAGATTTCAATCATTGGATGCTGTGGGAATGCATCCGCGATCCTTTGCGGGTCTGAATCGTCCAAATCAATTTTATTTGCTACGATAATTATCGGAATATTTTTCGCTTCTAAATTGCCTATAATCGTAATATTTACTTGAGTATATGGGTCTTTTGTAGAATCAAAAACAACCAAACACGCATCAACATTATCCAACCATTTAATCGCTTCTACGATTCCTCTTGTCGCTTCTTTTGCCCTATTCTTGGATTCTGTTTCACTAATGCCAAATTCTTCAAAATCACGAAAATCTACTTTTGTTGAAATTCCGGGCATATCTAATAAATTTATGATCATTGTTTTAGAGTCAATAGCCAATTCAACACGCTCTTTTTTTTGAACTACTCTTGTTTCATGCGGTATTTCCGAAACAGCACTTAATTCCGATCCAGTAAAGTCTAAAGAGATTTTATTCGCTAGAGTACTTTTTCCTACATTTGGTGGACCATAAATTCCAATACTTATAGCCTCTCTTTTTTTAGAGAATAAAGACAAAAACTTTTTTAGAAAGTTAAACATAATTTAACACCTAAGACGTTAATTTACAGTTATATTTTTATGTATAAATATGATTGTAGTGTAATTTTAATAAATTTCCAATAGTTCGTGATGAAAATGAAGATTAGAAAAGGTATTTTTGCGTTGGTATACAAGAAAATTGAAGGTTATTATCATTTTGCCGTTTTCGAACGTGTTTTACACTGGAATGGATGGGAAATTAACAAGGGAGGACTAAGGATAGAAGAATCATATGAAGAATGCATTAAAAGAGAAATAAAAGAAGAAACCGGAATTACTGATATTTTAAGCATTAGAAAATTAAATGGTTTTTATACCTGGCAATATTCCCAAGATGGCGAAAAAATTAAAGCAGAATTTGCGCCCTTTCTAGTAGAAGTTCCTGCCAAGGCCCATATTAGTATTAAAGATAATCCAGACGCAGAGCATAAACGCGGGTTTTTCTTGAATTATCGGGATGCAAAAGCTATTCTTACGTACAAAGAACAAAGAGACATTCTAAAGCAAGCTTATGAATTATTAACTAAAAAATAGCTTTAATGGACCCGGTGAGACTTGAACTCACGACCTCTACGTTATCAGCTTCGCCTGCGTCTTTTAAACGAATGTAGCGCTTTGGGCCATCCCAGCAATCGATTTGATTTAGGATGTCTAACCGACTGAGCTACGGGTCCAAACTTCTGAAAGTTTGATCATCACGTAAAACTCTTACGAGTTTTTCTAACTTGTGAACAAAATTCACAAACACAGCGAGTTATAATTAACTCACTATAACTAAAGAGGTAATGAGAACAAGTTTATAAAAATGTTTCTTTAGTGCGTCTTTTTGTATAAACACTCCAATTATATATTATGCTTATTAGAACCATTCTGCCTGAAGATTATATGTCTTATGAATTCTTAAGAAAACAAGCTCTTGGAGAATATAACGAGCAAGCCGGAACTAATCTCGAAAGTTCATCTCAAAAAATAAAAGAAGAGTTTGAAAGATTGATTTCAAATAAAAAACGTATCTTGGTAATTGCCGAAGAAAACTCTAAACTTCTTGGTTTTTTAATTGCATCCTTAATTTCTAATACTTATGAAAAAGTTGCTTACTTGGATGATATTTTTGTATTGCCGAACTACAGAAAAAATAGAATTGGAACAGAACTTATCGAATACTTTAAAACTTGGTCAAAGGCACACAAAACAAAAACCTTGCGGTTGGCCGTTTTAACGAACAATACCAATGCAATTAATTTTTACAAAAAAATAGGTTTTAAAATAAAACATTATGAAATGGGTTTAAACTTATAAATTATTTTATTATTTTTATCAACACCGCTCAAAATGCATGTTTTCTTCTTGAAACCCGAGTTTTAAGGCCAATTTTTTAGTTTCTTGAACCATTAACGGAATTCCGCAAATAAACATGTGTGTTTCATTTAAATTTAGTTTCTTCGCGTATTTCTTAATTGGATCTTGAACGTGACCTTTTTCTCCCACCCAATTTTCCCTGCTTAAGACTGGGATGAAATGGAAATTCTTGTATTTTTTTTTTTGTTTCTCTAATTCTTTTCTATAGATGATGTGTTTTTGAGTTTTAACGCCAAAAAACAAATAAATCTGGTTCTTGAAGCCAGTTTCTAGAGCATTTACGAGGATTCCTTTAATAGCAGAAATTCCCGTTCCAGTTGCCGCTAGAACAAGTTCTCCTTTTATGTCCTTATCTAAGGTAAATCGTCCGGCAGGCCCTTTAAATTCTAAAATCTGATTCTTTTTTAAAGAGCATAAAATCGGTGAAACCTTTCCCCCAGAAACTTTTTTTACGCATAATTCAAAATATTCTTTTTGTTGTGGCGTTGTTGAAATAGAATACGCGCGAATTGCCGGAATTTGATTAACAATCTTTTTAATGAAAATAAATTGCCCTGCTTGAAATTTAAAGTTCTTTGGTCGTTCTAATCTAATGAAAAATACATTAGGAACATTTTCCTGAATTTCTAGAACCTTGACTCTAAATGTATTCATAATTACTTTTAGAATTCGACTATTTATTAAGATTATTCAATGCTTTTTTGTGCACAATAAATAAAACTAGATTTTTGTATAGAATAACCTCTTCTCTTGAACCAAGCTGGTTCTGTCTCTTTTCTATTGATTGGCCAACATATTTGTAAAATTAATGGCCGCTTATATCTGTTTTGATGCCTTAGGTTTTCACAAGAAATCTCTTCTAATGCAGAACCTATGCCGTATTCTCTAAATTCTGGATTAACTATGATGTGCGTGGGTAAGATTCCTGTAAGGGCTTCTTGTGGTTCATACCAAATTCCCCCCACCGTGTGATTGTCTATCTCTGCAATCCACATTATTGATTTTGTGATTTTAAGTATATCTGTGTACATTGTTCCACGAGATATTGTTCCCTCTTGTGAAAAATATAGATCAACGAGCTCGGCAAAGGAGGTTCCCTGTAATTGTAAAGGAATTTCACAGGAGTTTTCTTCACCCAACCAGTTTAAGTACGGCGAATTCTTAAAAGAAGATACAAGGTCTGTGGGCGCTGTGTGTCTTAGTGCTTCTAGTTTTTTTAACGTTAACCCATATTCCTTTAAACTAACTGATTTTTCTTCTAAGATGGTTTCGTAAATTCTCTGAGTCATTCAGAGAAAATATGTCTTGTAATTTATAATATTTACTACTTTTTAGAAAACCTTAAATCAAGAAAACTGAATGGGCCCGACGGGGCTCGAACCCGCGACCCCACGGTTAAGAGCCGTGTGCTCTCTGTCGGACCTTTTTACTTGCGGAAGCGTACTTTTCCCGAGAGTTTTTGCGCGCTTGCCTGTGCAAAAAGGCTCCTACCAACTGAGCTACGAGCCCATCAAATACCTCATGATATTTCTTGTTAGTAATAGGTATGATACTAACATTTTTTAGAACAAGTTTATATTGTGTTCGGTTTTCAGATAAAAGAACAATTACTTTTTATTAGTTTTATTACTTTTTTCTTAGCTTCATCCAACCATATCTTCTAATCTTTTTGCTTCTTCCAAAACCACACGCTGCACAGATGCCTCTACTTAAATGAAACGCGCCTTTACCACATCGTCTACATTTGCCATGGACATGTTTATTTCTTTTTCCTTTGCGCATTGCGCCTTCTGTACCCATTTCAATACCTCTCAATGAAAGTTTAATTCAGATATCCCTTATTTTAGTTCGTATAGAACGAAACACCATTTGTTATTAAGAATACCTTAATTACTCGGGCGAAATAATTATTACGTTATCTCCTCTGACTAATAACTTTCCAAACTTTGTTTTTGCGTCTTTGTCTTCTAATTCGGCTTCTTCCAACCACATGTTTAAATGTAAGTCAAAAGCTCTTAATACTCCTGAGATTATACTACCGTTTTTTAACTTGACAATGACTCTTTTGCTTTTTGAATTGTCTAAAACATCTAATGGTCTCTGTGACATGTTATTTTCCCCCATAACTATGTTACTAAGAAACATATAGGTATTTAAACTTTTAGCTTAAATCTTCAGTAGAACTAAAATGGCTGTATGGAACTTAAGATCAAGAAGAAAAAGTACTTCTGGAAAATATAAAACTTTAAGAAGAAAAAGAAAATTTAATAGAGGTAGAAATTTTACTGAAACTCATTTAGGTTCCAATAGGCTTTTAAAGAGTAGAGTAGAGGGTGGAAACCTAAAACTTAGATTAAAAAGAGCAGAATTCGCTAATTTGACAAATACAAAAACCGGTAAGGCAACAAAGGCGAAAATAATTGATATTATTGAAAATCACGCTAATTTGGATTATATCCGAAGAGATATCATTACAAAAGGCGCAATTATTTCTACAGAAAAGGGTAACGCAAAAGTAACCTCAAGACCAGGTCAACATGGGATTGTAAACGCAGTTCTAATTGATTAGTTTTTAATACTACGAACTGATTTGCTTTTTGAAAAATAAAGAAAGCATTTAAGAACTGAATAAAAATAACTGCTATGGAAAAAAAATTTTTGTTCATTCCTTTAATTTTGTTTTTAATTAGTAATCTTTTGGGCTTGCTATCGGCATCTCAATTATTAACTACACAGGTTGTTGAAGAAACCGTGATCACAAACTCCAATCCGATTTCTGGACTGTATTTTTTCCTGTCTTTGATGGTGGCTACAGCAATAATTCTAATTTTGTATAAATTTAAAGTGAATTTTTTAATCAAGGGATGGTTTTATTTGGCTTTGTTTTCCACAACTTTTTTATTTTTTGGGTCTTTTTTCAGTTTTATTATCGCAGTACTTCTTGCAATCTCGGCGGTTTTAATTAGAATCTTTGTTAAATCTTTGTTTGTTCAAAATTTAATTTGTGTGTGCGCTTTCGCAGGCGCAGGATCTTTTTTTGGAGTGACTGTTGGTGTAATTCCTTCTTTGGTGATTATAATGTTATTATCCGTATATGATATTATTGCAGTGCACTTTACAAAACACATGGTTTCTTTAGCCAAATCTGGATTTAAAACAAACACCCTGATGGCATTCATGTATCACAAGAAAAAAACGAAGGAATCTAAACGCAGTCAGAAATCAGAAAAAGGAAAAATAGGTACAGAAGTAGGTGTTTTAGGTGGTGGTGATATTATAATTCCAATGATTTTCTCCATTTCTATTTTTAGAGTGTTTGGTTTGTGGGCAAGTATTAGTTCAATTTTAGTTTCCGCACTATTTCTTTCATTTTTAATGTTTCGAGCAAAAAAAGGAAAAGTTTATCCAGGACTGCCCGCAGTTTGTTCTGGGGCCTTAATTGGGTTTTTAATTTGGTTAGGATTATCATTACTTTGGTGAATTTCTTTGAGAATAAGGAATTCTTCTAGTTTTACCACACACCTCACATTGAATAGTCTTTACTTTTTTATTCGAATTTAATCTAATTTTACAATTGGCTCCAGGAACAAGATACGCATAGCAAAATTTGCAAAACCTCATTTTGATTTCTTTTGGTAATTTGTAATTGATTTTCATAGATAATATGCGAGCAAGTTCTACATAACGATTTGATCGTTCTGGGTGCGTTTTAAATGCTTTCTCAGCCTCATCAAACAAAATTTCAATTCGTTCTTTTACTAAATTTGTTAGAGTATCTGTTTTGGTCATCATTATCACTTACTTATAGAGTATTATAACTTGTGTTTTTTCCATAGAATTAAGGTACTACTGCTTAAAACCATTGCAGTAAGTAGTGGAATTACATATAAAAACACAACCAAATTTGTACTGGGATTTGTTCGTAATATTAAAACAGAGATTTTACTTAATAGTGGAAATAAGATTAAACTTAAGATTAAAATTTTCCATTCTGACGGCAGTTTTGGGCCTTCGTAAAATCTTTTATAGTATTTATAGATTAAAAGCCCATCAATTGCAAAAAGCGTAATTAGAACAATATTTGGAATTAAAAGTGCTAGAGAAATCATATTATGCCCTCTCTGGATCTAAATGCCTTTAAGAAACCAAACAGAATCACTAACGGACCAACTAGTTGTGCTAAACACAATAAAAACAAATATTTCTCAGAAAGTATTAAAATAGTCGCAATGTCTATAGGTACGAATAAACCATAAAGAATTAGACCAAAAGCAGCTAATTTCCATTCTTTAGGGTTTTCCCCAATAAAGAAATTTTTATAGTAATTTAATAAGAAAATTCCTGCCGCAATAATTAATACTGCTGAGCCAATACTTGCTATAATACCTATTTTCAAGTGCGCGGGAAGCATTTGAATTACTTCTTGCATACAACAAACTTCTGTTCATATGTTTAAATAAAATGCACTAATACTTTGCCTGATTTAAAAAAGTGAGCCTGGAGGGACTCGAACCCCCAACCTGCTGGTAACTCCCAAAAGGCCGAAGCCAGCTGCTCTATCCAATTAAGCCACAGGCCCACATTAACTTTAATACAGCTACTCTTTTTTATCTTTGTCTAAATCTAACTCTTGTTGTATGGAAAGTGTTTTATCACAATTGGGAAATGCAGAACAACCCCAAAAATAACCAAATTTTCCTTTGCGTAAAACCATAGTTGCGCCACATTCTGGGCAATCTCTTTTTTTCTCTCCTTTGATTACATGTTCGCTACAAACGGGTTGTTTCCATTTGTTCATTCTGGTGGCAGTTTTTCCGCAATAAACACAAATTGTAGACTTTGTTCCATTTTTCATTTTTACCATATATTAGAAAACAGATTACACTTTTAAATAGTATTCTACGGAAAGTTTGATAGATCATGCCGAGGTAGCTCAGTTGGTTAGAGCGCCACATAATCTTAGGCGAAGCTCATAAACGTATCTTTGTGAGTAATGAGAAAACTCACGTTTTCCATGATTTATGTTGAGATACGTGGAGGTCGCGAGTCCGAGTCTCGCCCTCGGCATTATTTTAATTCTATGTAAATATTAGGATTTATTACAGAGGTGTAGGTTAGGATAATAGCACCCAAATATCTGCTTAAAAAAAATCCAACAATTCCATATTCTTGTAAGGTTCCACCAAATCTTATTGCTAATGACAAAACCAAGAATGAAAATATTGTGAAAAATGTGACTTCCTTTAAATTTGATTTACATAATTTTATCCCATGCTTTATTGCATTGAGTGGATTGCCTTTTTCTAAAATTACTGCAGTTGGCGAAAAAAAGAAAATAATACTTCCAATTATGGCAACAACGGCAACCAATATACTTCCAACGTATAATAGAATTTTAATGCCTCCAAGATATCCCCAAATTGCTAATCCTCCAAAAGGAAGTGAACAAAGAGCCATTATCACTATAGGCAACGCATTTCCTACAAATGCATGAGGGTATTTGTACAATGCTTCTTGAAATGCCTGTTTCATTTTTAATAAGCCATTTACTCTAAATTGCTTGACTAAAACAGGATACATGCTATTGATAATAATCGTAATTTGCCAAAACAAAAATGCTATTGGTAAAACAAGTAAAATAGAATAAAGGTGTTGTATTTGATGATTGGTTGTAAGATTGAAAATTTGTCTTAACCAAAAGTACAATATAAAACTCCAATTTGTAGAATCAATTAATCTAGGAATAAAAAATCCCGGATGCTTGCATAAGAAACCCATTGAATCACTAAGAACTTTTGGAATCATAAATAGTATTTTGTTCTACTGATTAAAAAATAATGTGTTTGGGGACACCCGGATTTGAACCGGGATCGACCGGTGTCTTCATAAGTATTAAGTCATTGTCCTACGGACTCATCGCTCCAAATAAGCTGCAGTCAGCTTAATCAACACAGCGAGTTGTAAACAACTCACTTCACTCTGAACAAGATTATATGTGCTCGTGCATAGAGCGACACATTATCGTGTTAACGGAGCTATCTATTCTCTGGAGCCGGTAAGGATGCCATTACCCCATACCCCCCTCTTTTCTTAAGTTTAAACACGAAGTTTAAATACTCAACTCTTAGTTTGTACAATAATATAACTTATTGTTAAAATAAAGGCAGTTCCCCAATAAATCGTCCAGAATATTTCATACCTTTTTTGATTTCCTATAAGAAAAATAGGCCAATAAAATTTTAATTTTCTTGCTTGCTCTAAACCCAAAATAAGTCTTAAAAAATGTAGAGAAAAATCATAGAAAATCATTGCAGTTAAAATGTACAAAATAACAGTCATATTATAACTTTGTTCTAAATTATATTTCAAACTTACTTAATTTAAATTAATTCAATTATTTGTGTTTCTTTTATTCAATTGTATGTTTGTCTGCGCCATTTCGAAATGTGGCATCTATTGGTTCTACTTTGCTCAATGTATTTTCTAATGGTTTTAAATCTATTTTATCTCCCCTGAAAACCGGTAATAGCATTTGAGCAACATTTAACTTTTTAGTCATATTGACCAACAGTTGTAATGCGTCGGGTCCGGTGGTAATTTCTCCAGAAGTCTGTCTTCGTAATAATTCTCTAAAGAAGACGTCTCGAACCGGTCTCGTAAAGGTATTCCTCTTTAAATGATCTCCATTTTCTCTTATTTGTGGTATCAGGACACGTTTTGCATATTCATTGAGTTCTCCCAATACCGTTCCTGCCGTTACTACTGGTTTTTGAGTGGTCTCAAGTGCATTTAGCCAATTATTCTTTGTTGCAGTTTCTATTGCTCTTTGTTTTGGAGAAACGCCTTTAGGAGGAACAAAAAAAGGATTTAAGATACTTGGAAGTCCTATGAGTGGCTCAGTATCATGTAATATTTGTTCAATAGATCTGCCGTTTAACAGAACTTCATTTGCATAGCTTCCTTCGCTGGTCCATATTGCATCATAAAGATCTAAAAGATGAACTGGTGCCAATCTTGTTTTTTCTAAACTCGTTGCCATATCTGCAGCAACATTTGCAATATCTAAAGAATTTATGGGGGTTTCATCCATAAACTTGTCATAATACTTTTCCGCAAGAGATAAAAGAAGAGATACTTCTTTTTCATGATCTTTTCTGTTTATATATTTTCTCGCACAGCCTTTTATGAGTTCCACACGTTTTCTATGAACATCCCTTTCTAACTCCTCCTTTAAATTTTCTAATTGTTTTCCAACATGATCCAGTTCTGACGAATCTACCAAATTTTTTAATTCTTCATCACCATATTCCTCCTCTAACTCTCTAAGACGCCTACTAATTTGCTCTTCACTTGTTTTTTTTGCATACCTATATGCATAAAATAGAGGGATAGCATATGTTAGTGCAAGATGTCTTTCTTGAGGATCCTGATTCATATAGTGTTCAAAGGCAATAATCGACTTAGTTTTTAAATCCAAACCAGCATTTTCATCGCCTAAATTTTCATATACCCCTGCTAAGTCAAATACTGGTCCAAAATCTTTGGAAAATACGGAATTTGTAAGTTGACAATATGCTCTTACCGTATGTCGTGCGGTCATATGTGATTTCTTAATACGTGCTCCGCAAGAAGCTCTTAGAGACACGTCATCAAGAAGATATTCTGGACTATATGGCGTTCCCAGTCTTTTCTGAATTTCTTCAAATAATTTATTGGTTTTAGGATCCAAGGTTAATACCTCTCTTGATAAAATGTATTGTGCTACATGTGGTAATTTTGCAACACCCAATAAATGTTCATAAAATGCTTTTACTGACATTGGATCTAAATAAGGATGATCGGGTCTAGGAAATCCCTCAAAAATTAAATCTCCATTGCCACTTTTAATTTCATTTCTTAGTTCCCATACGTTATAGTGTGGTATTTCATCAAGCAGTTCTAGATGAATTGCTCTGAGTATACCTTTCTTTAAATCTTCTTTGTATCCTGGTAAGCCCACTATTTCTCCATTAACCAAATTAAGCATTGTTGTAGATCTTAAAAATCCTTTCCCATGCATTGCTCTTTTTAATGCTTTTGAACCCCCCTTTAAAAGTTCAAACTCCCAAACTCTTTCACAGCCAGACCCTGGAGCATAAACCAAAGCAGACATTAAAGGAAGATCGGATCTACGTTCAAATTTTTGCGGATAAACTCTTTCCTGATTCATTTGTCTAATGTGTTGTTCATACATACATGAAGCTAAGAATTCTGCACCAGGTAGTATGTCTCGCTTATCTGTCGGCGCGTCTAATACTGTAATGTCTATATCAGAAATTAATTCTGGATCTACTGTTGTAGGATCGCCCCTATGACTGAAATCTCCAGAAGAGCCATCTGTCATAACACGAATCGCTTCGCTTCCTTTAAGATATGTTCTTGCATTGCCCCTACTCTGATAATCAATTATCTGCGCTAATCGATAAACCATTCCCAAATGTGTGGTTTCCTCAGGCAAGTACGACATTTTAATCTTTACTACTTCATAATAACGATTAAAGTTAATGTATTTAAGAGTACCCCCAATTCTTTTCTAATCATCTAAGGAAATGTGTCTATGTTCTTGCAAAAAATTTCCAAATTTAAAATTATTTAATTCAAAGAATGTATAAATAAATTTTTTAGTTACATCTTCGAACTTAAGAAATGTTTTTCGATCTATTCTTCTAATTCCGTGAGCTATTAAAGACGTGTCTCTTAGAAGTATAGTTTCATATAATTTTTTTAGAGAAGAAAGAGTAGACGCCTCCCACAAATCGTCTTTCATTACATACAAAAGGACTTGAGCGTCCATTAATGGAATTTTACTTGGAAAAGACTTAACCTGTACATAAACTTGTTCAGCAGTTTTTTTAAATTCCTTTAAATATGGCGCTATCTTTGTAAAATCTGGATTTCCAGTACTAATTCCTCTTAAAGCAAGCCTATTTTGAGCGATTAATTCAATAATTCTATAGTATCGAGATACAGCATCTTCAAATCGCCCTTGTTTTTCCCTTCTTCTGGCATTGCAGTACAAATCACTGATTAAATGAGATACTAAGTGTACATTTTTTATCACTTCGAAAGTTTTTTTAGTGCCTTGCAGGTCACCTAAAACCTTCAGAACCTTTAAATTTAAGTTTAATTTGGGATCTGGATAAATTTGCAGTTTATATTGATTAATTTTTTTAAGTGATTCTTCTATTTTTCTACCTGCTGCTTTGTAATTAAAGGAATCCCAATACGCATAAGCATCACTAATTAGGTTTTTAATCTCAAAAATTCGTGGATCCCGAGACCTATTCTTTAAAACTGCAAATAAGGCACTTGCAGACGTATATTCATAGTTATTGAATAATTGTATGGCGTAATTATTTTCCAAATCTCCAAATAAATACAATGAACTATCCAAAATAACTAAATCTTCTGTTCCGGGGTCCCCTAATCTGAGATTTGGCAGCCAACCTTTGTATACATAAATAATATCACAATCGAAGAATTCTCCTACCAAGGACGCTCCAGCAATCATGCTTCTTTTTCCACGAGTGATATCCACTGCAATTTTTTTGCCTTTGTTAGTTTTGACTATTTTTTTAATCGCATCATACGCCTCGGGTGCATTAATCGTGGCGTAATCAAATAATTCTTTGTGATATTGAGACGGTTGCAAGTTAGTCATTTCAATGATCTTTCCTAAATATTCTTTTTCTGTTTCAGGAGTCGACAGAAAATACACTTTTTTAGGATTTAGCGCTTTAATTTGTAGAATATAATATTGTGCTGCCATTCCCATAGGAATAATCAATACATCATATTCTGAAACTTTGCGGTTTTTCATTCTTTTCAAAAATCTTTTTTCTACAGTAGGATACAATTTTTCCCAATATATTTTCTTTGCAAGTTCTATATTTCCTGTTAGAATTAGTTTTTCCCACTCTTCTTTATCTTTTTCAAAATGTGGATCATGAAATTTAAGTTGCATTATATTCCTCGGTAACTTACTAGTAG
Source organism: Candidatus Nanohalarchaeota archaeon (assembly GCA_017610385.1). GTDB lineage: Archaea > Nanohalarchaeota > Nanosalinia > Nanosalinales > JAFCCC01 > JAFCCC01. The sequence continues at coordinate 19,572 of JAFCCC010000007.1, read as the reverse complement.
TAAATCTTATCTATTGAGTATATAAGCTTACTTTCTATTTCACAGTCATTTTTATATGCCTATCTAATATTCTTTATATTATTCTTTAAAAAATTAGCAAATTTTAATATATGATTTATTCTAATTTTATGTGGGGCTTGGGAAAAATATAAGGTGAATCTTGTGGATTTGAGAATTCCAAAAAAACTACCCCAAATTTTTTGCTTACTTTTAATTCTTTTTTTACTTATTAATGTCATATCAGCACAAGAAATAAATAATTCAACAAAACGCGTTTTAGTTAAATTTAAGGATGTTGAAAAGGGATTTTTAATTAGGAGGACTATTAAAGCAGATCCAATTAAAATAGTAGCAAAATATTCTGGAGAAATAAAAAAGGAAATTAAAAAAGATTTTGTGAGTGTAGTAATAAATTCATCTAAATTAGATCGTTTAAAGCATGATGCGTCTGTGGATTTTGTAGGGGATGATGTTCAAGTTTCGTTATTTGCTCAGGAAAATTCATCTACTCAAAAAATTCCGTGGAACCTAAAGAACATTTACTGTTCAGATCTTTTTCAATACAATTTAACGGGAAACGGCGTTAGAATTGCTATATTAGATACAGGAATAGATTATTCCCATGAAGACCTTTTTGAAAATTATTATGGAGGTTATGATTTTGTACACGAACATGAATTTCCTTTAGATGATCATGGTCATGGTACACACATGGCAGGAATTATTGCTGCTTCTAATAATAATATTGGTACGTTAGGAATTGCTTCTGATGCTGAAATATATTCTCTAAAGGTATTGAATCAAGATGGTGTAGGATATCTCAGTGATGTATTGCTTGCATTTCAATGGGCTTTAGACCATCACATAGACCTTGTTTCTATGAGTTTTGGAACTCCTGAAAAATCTGAAATTTTAGAAGATGCAGTTAATGATTTGTATTCTAAAGGAATTTTATTAGTCGCAGCAGCAGGAAACGAAGGAGCCAAAGAGTTTAGTACAGTAAATTATCCTGCGGCATTTGATGCGGTAATTGCAGTTTCTGCAACTGATGAAGAGAATACTCTTGCCACATTTTCTAGCGCAGGAGCTGAAATAGAATTTGCAGCACCAGGAACTTCCATTTATTCTACTAAATTAAACTCAACTTATGGGTATATGAGTGGAACTAGTCCTGCTACGCCCCAGGTATCTGCTGTAGCAGCACTTTACATACAAGCCTATTCAAATAAAACAAATCAAGAAATTAGAGATTTAATGGACTCTGATGCAATAGATCTAGGAGAAAAAGATCGTGATAATTTGTATGGATATGGATTAATCAATGGGAAAAACCTAAACCCCAAGTTGGAGGTTCCAGATGACAATAAGAGTGTAAATGGTTCAATACATGAAAGACTACAAAATTTAGAAAATGTTGTTTTTCAATTAACTGATACTATTACTCAGATAGAAACTGAGACAAAAGATTTAAAATTAAAAATTTCAAATTTAGAGAATAGAGTTTCTTTGTTAGAAAGTTTTATGATTGTAGTAAATACTAGCATATATTTATTGCAGGATTCTCTTTGTCAATTACACAGCTTTGAATTTTGTCCTAAAAAAGAACTAATCTGCACTGTCGGCGAAAAAGTTTGTGTAAATAATACCTCTTATTCTATTTGCGAAAGTGCCCCTGTTGAAAAATGGATTAATTATACTTGTCCACAAGATAAATTGTGTGAGATGGGAAATTGTGTTTCTAAAACAATTGAAAATAAACCGCCGGCATGTAAATTAGACGGAGAAATTTGTAGTCCTCTTGATGATACTTGTTGTGGTGTTTGTACTGAAAATAAGGAAGAATTACTTTTTGAAAATTTAACTACCGCTTGTGAGGTTTCTTGTCCTCCTACAGGCTACGAATACTGTACTGTTAAATGGTATCTTACTTCAGAACTTCCTTTTGTAATGAAAATTTATTCTGGTCGGGCATGGTCTAGTAAAGCCATGAGTAAAAAATTATGTCAATTATATGGACATAAAAAAACAGGAGATTTCATATGTAGTTCTTTATCTGAGTAATATATTACGTTTATTTCTTGCACTATACATAAAATCATCATCTGTATCATTTTTTGAATCTTCAATGAATTCTGTAATCTCCGCTACTTTTGCACTTAACTCATCCGCATGATAAATTACAAATGCTTCAGGAATCATTGGTGTTTTTGGAGAACCATAAAATTCTTTTCCGTGATGACTAATTAAAATATGTATTAGTTTATTTTTCAAATCTAAGTCCATTTTAGACTTATTTAATCTCTCTGTTAAGAACATAATTCCTTGGATTATATGCCCGTGTAATTGTCCTGCTTTTGTTCCCTTTATTCTGGATGTAACTTCTAATTCTTCTAATTTTCCTAAATCATGAAGTAAAGAGCCAGTAATCATTAAATCCAAATCTAACGTTTTATTGAAGGTATACATAAGTTCACATATTTTTACAACCTCTAACGTGTGCTGTAATAAGCCTCCTTTCCAGTTGTGGTGTATTTGTATCGCACCTGGATGTATTTTAAATTTGTTGAGTATTTTTTCATCAAGAAAAACAGACTCTAGGAGCGATTTTAATTCTGAATTAGTTACAGAATTAATTTGTGAATACAGTTCTTTAACCATATTATCTATATTCCATTTTGGAGACTTGATAAATAACTCTGAATCAAATTGTTCTGGAAGTAGAACTTGACATATTTTTGGTTCATTTGTTGATATCGTTAATTTATTCCTGTAGCTTTGAACTTTTCCCTGAATTCGAAGTACAGAATCATTTGAAATTGATTCAAAAAGAGTTTTAACTTTGGATTCTTCCGCACTACCCCAATATTTGTAATCAATACTCTTTCCACTTGCATCTGTTAATAATAAATTGAAATAAAACCCTTTTCCTTCTCCATATGGCGCAAATTTCTTTTTTATTTTAACTACGAAAATATCATCTATTTCTTGGCCATCTTGTAAAGAACCAATTGAAAATTTTTTATTGAATTTTTCCATCGCACTAAAAACTAATATTATTTGTAAATTTTAAATGTTATTCGATAACCATTTTTTCTTGAGTTCAAAAAATGTTCCAGTTTTTATACTTTCCCTAATTTGTTCCATTAAGTTTAAAACAAAATGCAAATTGTGGTAAGATGTTAAATAATATGCTAAATATTCTTTTGATTTGAATAGATGTCGAATATATGCACGAGAATAGTTTTGGCAAACTTTGCAATTACAAGTGCAATCAATTGGTTTTTTATCCATTTCAAATTCGGTTCTTGTTACTTTTATTCTAAATTTATTTTTTACAGTGCCGCCGCATTCAGGAGAAACGTAAACTAAACCGGCCCGGGCGATTCTTGTAGGGCCAACGCAATCAAACAAATCAATTCCTCTTTCAACGCCATTGAAAAAATCTTCTACGACCCCAATTCCAAGCAAATGTCTAGGTTTTTCAGGGTCAATTTCCTTTGTAATCCATTCTAATATTTTGTGCATTTCTGCTTTAGACTTTCCCAAACTTCCGCCAATACAAAAACCATCAAAATCGGAATTAGAAATAAATTTTGCACTTTTAATTCTTAGCTCTTTGAAATAACTTCCTTGAATAACTCCAAAAAGTGCCTGTTTTGTTTTGTGCGCATCTAAACTCCTTTTTGCCCATTTGTGCGTTCTTTCCAAGCTTTCACTTACATATTTTTTATTTGCGTACGGAGATGTGCATTCATCAAATGCAATCATTATATCTGATCCCAAAGCTTCTTGAATCCGCATTGATTTTTCGGGAGTAAAAAGAATCTTTTCTTTTGTATAAATGGAGTCAATCCATACGCCCTTATTTGTTACTTTCGCCATTTTTTTAATTTTTGCCTTACTTTGCTTTTGATCTTCTATAAAATAAGATCCGATTTTATTCGCAAAATGTTCCATTCCAAAACCCAAACTAAATACTTGGAACCCTGCACTGTCTGTCATAATCGGACCGTTCCAGTTCATGAACTTATGAAGACCGTTAAATTTTTTAATTACATCGAGCCCTGGTTTAAGATATAAATGATAACTATTACACATTAAGATTTGAGAATTTAATTCTTTCATGTCTTCAGAAGATAGTGCTTTTACAGTGGCTTTTGTAGCAACAGGAACAAAATTCGGAGTTTCTATTTTTCCATGTGGAACCTCTAAAACGCCGGTTCTCATGTGTTTGTATTCTGAATTAATTTTGAATTTTAAATGCCCCATAATTTATCTTTTTCAAACAAAGACTTAAATCTTAAATTAAAGAAATAGTATCAAAAATTCTATAAATTACAGAACCGTCTTCTTTTCTATTACTTTCAACTAAATGAAAAGAGTCTGTAGTCCAAATTCCACCTTCAGGAGCGGTTAAACCCAGAACTTTTTTAGGTGTTTTGTCTTTTTGAGATCTACCTAAACTTAGGTGCAAATCCAAATCAAATACGTGTTCTGGGACTTCTATTTTTGGAAAATCCTCTGTTGAGATCTCTTGAGATTCTGTAATAAGTTCATCAAAAGCTTTGTCAATAAGTTCCCTCAATGTTTTAGCTCTACCTTCATATTCTTCTTCAATCACTTTCCAAACCATTGCGGTAGGTTTCTTATCATCTTCTAGATATCCTATATCTGTAGTTCCTAAATATAATCTTCCAATTCTATTTCTGAATAATGCATCATTTTTGATTAGATCCCTAACTTTTTCTGTGTACCATTTAGCGTGTGCCCGAGTTAAGCTTCCAAAATATTTGATGGTTAGGTGCGTAGAGTCAGAACGACCTTCAAAATGGTCTTTTACAGGAATCCAATTACAGTCTCTTATTTTTTTATCATATGTTCTTAAAAACTCTGATTGCTCTTTGGTTATTGGTTCTGGACAGAGTATCGCAACAAAGTAATTAGATTCTGACATTTTATTACCTCAAATTGCGAAAGCCTCCAAAACCGTATATTTATGTTTTGAATGAGTTGTTGTGCTTCTTACAAGGTAAAGCCAATTAATTTCAAATGATTGAGAAAACGGTAATTGAAATATGGGAGCATCTTTTTTAGCGTTTAATAATTCTCCAGCACGTGCAAGAGTTAAATGCGGCTCATAATACCTTGAAATAGCTTTTTTTGTATCCACACATACACTTTTTCTTAATGAATCTATATCTGCTCTAATTTCTGCCAAATAAGATTCACCATCCCTCTCATATATTTCTTGCAGAACCAGAGCAAGATATGCTGGGTTTTGTCCTCCAGGAAGATAAGTTATGCCGTCTGTTTCAAAGTGTAAAGGTCTTTTATCAGAACAACGCCAATGACCTGATAAATTTCTTAATCCTCTAGACAAGTCCCCCATTTCTTCATCTATTCCTCCAACATAAATTACTGTTGCATGCGTTGTTATTTTCTTTAAATCTTTTGAACGCCCCATTTTTGGAATTATAGACTTTGGCATCCACTCTACAATCGTATCTTCGTAAGGTTCCCATCCCTGACTAATAAGAAGAGTCTGATTACTCTCTACCCACCGTCTATGTATTTTTTGTATGTCTCCTGGCGGAAAAAATCCAATAAAATAGCCTTCCCTATTCATTTACATCACAACCATAATTGCAACTGGATTAGAATCTTTAAATAATATTACTAGTTAGTACTCAATATTATTTCAAATCTTGCAAAATGTTTAGTTCTATGCCAAACGTCTAGTAGATTCTAGTAGAAATAAAAAATATGAGAAAGGTGAAAGAAGTAGGAAAGGGGGTTAGGCCCCCTGGACAGCATGAATTCGTGAAAGTTCAATTTCATCTTGCATATCTTCTATTTCATTTTTTAGCGAGACAATCATTGAAAGTAACAAAGGAACAGACACATCATTACTCATTGAATCATTAAACAAATCATTTCGACCAAGTTTAGTGGCCAATTTAGTATATGAACTTTTTTCTAAGGAATTAAAGTTCATTGAACTTTGCCATTGTTGTAATTTTAAATTGGCAAGTGTTTGAGGGGAGATAATATGTTTCATTTTTAATCACTAAACTTTACTTGACTAAGGTTGTTTTAAAAAGACCACTCAATGCACTGTTCCGTATGTTCCGATAGTTTCTTATTTTAAATTGTACTTTCTCCAGCGCCCGTTTCCCTCACAAGAAATTAAATTATAATGTTCTAATTTTGATAGATATTTTCTTAGTGTTCTATCCACAACTGTTTCTTTAGTTTGACTATAATATTTTTCATATAATTCTTTAGAACCAATCTTATTATTCTTTTCAATAATTTGATAAAGAAGTCTTTGATGTTTGTTTAATTGAGAAATGCTTTTTCTTTTATTTTCAATAGTGGCGGTTTGTACAGAGTTCTTAATATTATTTATTATAATCTTGTCTTGATTGTTTTCTTCTGCTTCCTGCGCTGCAATTCTCAATATAGAAATAGAAATTCTAGCATCCCCCCCAGAATTTTTAGCAATTTCTAATAAGATTTCATTTGAAATTGTCCCAGGCATTAACCCAAATTTTGCCCGATCTTTTAGAATAGATACAAGTTCCTGTATAGAATAATTTGTATATTTTATTCTATCACAACCCAATAATCTGCTTTGAATTCTCGGATCAGAATCATATAGAAAAGTGTCTTTGTTTGCAATTAAAATCAATGATAAATTTTGTATTTCTAATAAATCATATAATAAACGATCATCTTCTAGTTGATCTACTTCATCTAAAATAATAACTCCTTTTTTATTCTTTAAAATTGTTGATAATTTTTCTAATAATTCTTCTGTTCCTGTACCTTTCCTGGAAATCGTTAATATACTTGAAGTTTGCTCTAGAATTTTATACACTGCTTTGAACGAAGAATAATGTACCCAGCAGTTAACATAGGCTCTAAATAATTTGGTTGTATTTCTTGCAAGTTCTCGAGTCACGTATTTAGAACTACTGGTTTTTCCAACTCCTGGTGGACCAAAAATAATCACATTATTCCCTTCTTGATCTTTTAAAATTGGGCTTAAATTTCGTTCAATTGATTTAATTTGTGTTTGTCTATGAAATAACGTTTCTGGGAGAAAATTTTCTCTTAGAACTTCGGCATTTTGAATAATAGAATTATCATACATAATGGAATATTAAGCGTTCCGATAGGATATATTGTTTTGTAAGGAAAAATTGATAAATTACAAAATTCAATTTGGAAGTATGGAAGGACCAATTGCAATCTCTTTGGGTACCGCACTAATCGGACTTTTTCTTATTTTAGCAAATAAAATGCTAAAAAGGACTTTATCTTTTTTCAGTGCTCAGGGATTGGGAACTATGTTAGATGCTGCAGGCTATGTTTTATGTGGTTTAGGCATAATTGCATTTATTTTCTCTGTCATGACTAAAGCAACTTCTAATCCAGAAAAGAAAACCACAGAAGAACAAAAACCAATAGAAGTTTACATTTGTCCATATTGCGAGGATAAGTTTGAATCAAGAGAAGTATTAGACAAACATATAACTGAAAAACACCATAGTGAAAAAGAGGAAGTTGAAAAACCCAAGAAAGTTCCATTGGAACCAAAATACAATTATCTTCCATGAGGTTTAAAATGTATTGTGTGTTGTGTGGTTCAAAAGTTAGATTAGAACCGATGGATTCTGAAAAAGAACGTAGAATAAAAGATTCGTTAAAATATTTTGAAAATGTGGACTTTGTTAAAAAAGTTTGTAGAAACTGTGGTCATGTTTCTTATTCAAAAATTAAAAAGTGATTAAATCTCTACAAAATATTAAAATAAGTATGGTCCGCAAAATATCCTTGTAATTACATATACAAAATATCATAAACCGCGTCTTCAATTAAATCAATATTTTTTTTCACGAAATCCTCAGAATAACCTTTTTTTCGCAAATGAGCAATTATTAATGAAACAGCTTTTTTTTCAATTTGGCTAACTTTCTTTTCTACTTCACTATCTGGTGTTTCTTTTGGTAGATTTAGATTTTCTTTGTTTTCTTCTATGAAATGTGATGTTTCTTTATTTTCTAGTGTGGACTCTTTAATATCTCCTTGAGAGTTTAATTCTTGTTCTAGTGTTTTTCTGTCTTCTTTTTGTTCGTTGATTGCTATTTTTTTTAATATCTTTTCAAAGTCTTTTTTCGAGATTTCAGGATATAATTGATCAACCATATTAATAATTTGGTTTCCTGTTATAAAAATTTGTTGTTTGTGTGAGTTTTATATATTTAAAAGATTTATTTGAATCAGCTCAAATATTAAAGGAGATTAAAATGAGTGGAATACACAACGAGCAAAAAGTGGCGGTTTTTGTTGATGTACAAAATATGTATTATTCAGCGAAGAATCTCTACGGAAAGAAAGTCAATTTCAAAAATATTTTGACTAAAGGTTTACAAGGCAGAAGACTTATTAGGGCTTTAGCGTATGTTATTAGAGCGGATATCCCCGAAGAACAATCTTTCTTTGATGCTTTAGATAAAATCGGATATGAAGTTAAAATAAAAGAACTAAAAACATTTTATGGTGGAGCAAAAAAAGGAGATTGGGATATGGGTCTTGCAATTGATGCATTGAATATATCATCAAAAGTGGATGTAGTTATTGTAGTTTCAGGTGATGGAGATTTTCAAGCACTTATAAATGATTTAAAGTCAAAAGGAGTTAGAGTAGAAGTTATGGCTTTTGGAAAATCAGCATCCAAAGAAAGTAAAGAATCTGCTGATCATTTCTTAGATTTAGACCATAATTCCAGCCAATATTTAATTTAAGAGGGACCCAAATCCCCCTTATTTTTCTATTTTTTGGGTATAACCAACCAATCTTTGATTTTAAATAAAACACTTGTTTGCTTCTGACCAAACAATCTGCAAACCATTTATAAATGGCCAAACATTCTTTATTTATAGAGAATTATGACGGAAATTAATCGAGATGTGTTTGAAGCATTGTCCTCTGAAACTAGAGCAGAAATATTAAAAGAATTAGGCCGCAGAGGCACAACCCCAACATATTTATCACAAATATTAGGAAAACATAAATCTACTATTGTCGAACATTTAAAAGTTTTGCAAAATTCGGGTTTAGTTAAGCGAGAAGCCATAGAAGGAAGAAAAAGAGTTATTTATTCTTTGACGCAACAGGGAAAAAGATTAGTCATTCCACAAACCACAGTAACGTTGATTTTAAGTACAACAATTATTTCGTTTGTTTTGGGAATTGGGGCGTTTGTAACTCTTTTTTTAAATGAATTTATTAATGGAAATATTCCAAGAATTACTTTTAATCAACCAGAAATGTTAATAAAATCCATGAATGTTGTTGGAGATGCGATGGTGCAAGGAGGAACAAAGTCTACACAATTAACCTCGAATTGTGTTCCATTTTTGTATATTGGATTAATTTTAGTTACGATCGGACTTTTATCATACTCTTACTGGAAAAGAAAAAAATAAAAGGTGAAAAATATGGAAACAAAAAACGCACTTCAATTCGGACTTGTAGTTGTTGCTATTATTTTGGCTGCTGGATTAGTTACCGTATCTAGCTCAAAATTCCAGGTAAATACACAAGATCCTAGAACAATTCAAGTAAGTGGAACTGTAGAAAACTCTGTAGAGCCAGACCAAGCGGAAATATTCTTAGGAGTCAAAGTTCTTGCAGATACCTCCAAGGAAAGTCTAGAACAGAATTCACAAATTTCTAATAACATAATTCGTGTAATTAAGAGATTAGGAGTTCTTTCAGGAGATATAGAAACATATTCTTTCAATATCTACGAAAAATATGATTATTCAAAAGAAAAGAGAACAAGTCTTGGCTTTGAAACAACACACATCTTAAAAATCACCACAAAAAACCTAGATGATGTTGGGGTGATTATAGATGATTCTGTTGGTGCTGAAGCAAATGTAATTCAGAGCGTAACTTACACTCTTTCAAAGGATAAAGAAGCAGAAGTTAAAGCTCAGGTTTTAGACAGTGCGGCAGTTAAAGCAAAGGAAAAAGCAAATAGCTTAGCTGATTCTTTAGGACTATCTTTAGGAAAACCCAGAAGTATTTCTGAAAGTAACTTTTATTACGGATCGATTAATCGTTACTTGGGTTATACAAAAGATACCTTCGGAGCAATGGAATCAACTTCAATTCAGCCCGCAGATGTAGAACTTCGAGCTACAGTTTCAATTACTTATGAAATTCTATAGGTCGGCCTAAGAATCGACCTCTCAACTTATTTTTAATTTTCTCGAATGCATTTGTAGATAAATCCCAGAAAGAATTACTATGGTACCACCGAGGATTACTCGTAAATTTAATGGTTCTAATAAAATAATGGCTGCCCATATTATTGCAAATAAAGGCTCAGAAATCAACGCCATAATAGCTGTTATTTCTGCATCTAATTTTTCTAAACCTCGATTAAATAACAAAATAGCGAGCCCAGAGCTAATAATTCCTAGAGCAGGTAAATAAACGAAATTTCCTGATAAAGTTCCAAATCCAAAAATAAATGGCATTGGTATCACAAAAATCAATGTAAATAGACCAAACCACATTGTATCTCCAATTCCGTGATTGATATCTTCATGACGCATTAGTGTCATACACAGGGCCCAAATAATTGCATTTCCCAACGCAAGTAAATTTCCAATCATAGAATCACTTTGCAAAGGGTTTAAAATAACTAAACCAGTAATCGCAATCAGTAGCGTACTAATTTTTGTTTTTGTAATTTTTTCTTTAAGAATGAAATATGCAAAAATAAGAACAAAAAAAGGATACATATATGTGATTAAAATTACGTTTTGAACTGGGGCAAAATACATCGCACTAGTAAATAAAATCAAACTTAATGCCATTAGAAATCCAATGAGAACATAATTTTTAAGATCAGATTTATTGATTTTAAAAGTTTTTCTGTCAATTACGGAACAAACAATTAAAAGAAATAAAAACATGAAAATGGCTCTATAACATACAAGCGTCATGAATGGAATGGAATTTGCGATTAATTTAATGAAAATCCCACTAAAACTCCAACATAATGTCGCTAAAACAACATATAAGTAACTCTTCATAATACTTCAAACTTGGTTTAATTTGAATATAAAGTAAAAATCCGAGCGCTCGGACTTTGTAAACTTCTAATTAGAATTCGATTCACGAAGCTATATGTAATTTTATCCCAGCAATCCTCATATTACTCCACACACTCTTTAACTTCCTTTAACATTTTTGGGTTAATAGAAACCCGGTCTATGTGGTGAGGTATCAAATAATCTTCGCTTATTAGTTCCTTAACTGCTTGTTTTATGTCTTTCATTATTCTCTTTTCTTTTGGTAATCCCTGTTGTAAATCTGTTATAGCTATGTGCCTTCTGCCAATGTAAGTATGTCTGTAAAGTTTTCTGAGTATGTGAATTTTGAGTTCGTCCATGATGATAATTTATAAAGAGGTATTTATATTTTATATATGGTATTATACCAAAAATTAAATTCATAATAGTTAAATTTAAATACTTTGAATAATAATAATTAACAATAAGAAGTGATAAGTATGGAAGACATATCCTCGTTCAGAAGAGTTTTTGGAAATTCGCCAATGATAAAGGTTATGGACTTCCTGTTAGCTGAAAGAGGACTATATGACTACACGCTATCAGATATTTCTGAAAACTCTGGGGTTTCGTGGTCAAGCCTCCATAGAATATTTCCAAAATTGGTGGAAATAGGCCTTGTAGAGCAGACAAGAGCAATAGCCAATGCCAAATTATACCAGCTTAACGAAAAAAACTCTTTGGTTCAGGAACTAATAAAAATGGACAGCAAAATCTCTGATTACTTTATTCAAAAGGAACTGGAAACGCAAAAAGTAGAATTAAATCATCCGGTTTCTGCTTAAAAGATTGTTTAAAGTTTTTTGTTGTTTTACCCTCTCCAAAATTATATTTTTTATTAAAATACAAAGAAAATTCAAAATATGAGTGGAATTCGGCGACCCCGCGGTCAATTTCAGTTAACAATCATTTAACGAACTTTTTTATTCTCTTACACCAATTTCTTAATTGATGACTGAAAAAATAATTGGATTTTGCGGATTAATTTGTAATGAATGTCCCGCATTTATTGCAACAAAGAACAATGACCATGAAAAAAGAAAAGAGACAGCTAAACTGTGGTCAAAAGAATTTAAGACAGAAATTAAACCAGATGAAATTAATTGTACAGGATGCACAGTAGAAGGAGTAAAATTCACCCACTGCAAATACTCCTGTGAAATAAGAAAATGCGGACTTGGCAAAAATATTAAGAACTGTGCCTATTGTGAACAATACCCTTGTGTAAAACTCAGAGAATTTTTTAAAATGGCGCCTAATTGTGAATTAACTCTTGATAAGATTTCTAAGTCCCGATAACTACCGCACGTTCTGGTTTTTGGGATAGTGTGAAATAAGTTATGCTCGTAACTCGCTAGCCACTAAATTCTTAATGAAGGTAGCTTCCGAAGGAATGCTGCCTAGCGTGTTAACGGAGCTAGCCGTTAGCCAGCCATAAACGGTCTCTTTCTGGTGTATAAGAAAATCTCAGACAACTTTTCTACTAATTTATCTTCATATTTAATTAGGTCTGTTGCAGTAATAATTCCGACCAGGCTTTCAGTTTCAACTACTGGAAGTTTTTTGATTTTATACTCTTTCATTAGATCTGCTGCTTCTTCCAAAATCGCATCTGGAGAAATTGTAATCAATTTTCGAGTCATAACTGATTTAACCTCACATTTAACTGATTTCTTAGCTGCAATCAATTTTAGAATGTCTCTTTCTGTAATCATACCCTCTAATTTTTCATTTTTATCAAGAATGATCAGTGCACCAATATGTTCATCAACCATAAGTTTTGCAGCAGTTTCAACAGATTCTTTTTCATGAATAATTTCTATTTTCTTGCTCATTATTTCAGACACTTTCATGAAACAATATTGCTCAAGTTGATTTAACTACTTTTCGTTAGAATGGTCTGCGTTTTCTTCTTAATTCCTTAATTGCGGTAATCGGACCAATTTTAGAAAAAATTGCCCTTTTTACTAGTTCTATGTCATATGGACTTAATTTTGCTCTTTGATCGGCTTCTATTAAAACAGGCGGAATTCCGTAAACCCTATTCATAGTAGAAGTAGGATAGACAATAGAACTGATTTTTTTAGCAATTTCCAATGGATTTCCTATATTTAGAAAGTCTATTCTAATTGGATTATCTTCTTTTACTGTTCTTAAATAAAAAGAATAAATCTGATCCTTTTCCTGAAACATACTCACGCAAGAATTTCTTTGTGGATCTTTTGCATACCGAAAAATAAATGATCTTTCTCCTTGCTTTAATAAATAATATAATAGTCCTGTATCTGAGCATTTATTTAATATAGAATCAAATTTTTTATTTTGCAGAACTCGTTCTTTTAAAATCTTACAAAAAGTTTTGCTTCGTGAATCTTCTACAATCCCCGCCAAAAGAACCTTTTTTTCTATGGCTTTTTTGTATAATTGAGAATAAAGCGAAATGATTTCTTCATAATATTGAATAAATTTAGAGTCTTTGGCTGGTTGATCCATTGGATGAGGAACAATAGATCCATCCATAAGCAAAATATGAGGATTTTCATCAAGCGCCAGAATTGCAACTCTTAATTCTTTTTCTATTCTTAAAAGAGAACTAGAAACTTCAAACTCTTGCCGATCAATAGAATACAATGCAGTAACTTCTGGCTTTGGAATTTTGCTTGGAAGATATTTCGCTGCACTTAATTTTCCATCCTTGAATAAAAATAATGCAGCAACTGCCCTAGTTAAAATTATATCAATTCCATGCATTTCTTGTTTAATTAACCCTCCGTCTACACCAGAAATAATAATTTCATTTAATTTAGCAATACCTGATTTTTCAAAAAGTTTGTTTTCAAGAACTCGACGGTCAGAGGAAATAAAATACTCTGTTTCTCTAAGATATTTTGCAAATAATCTTTTTTCTTCTTCTGTTTTTTGAATCGAATTAATAATTGAATTTAAATCTTGCATAATTTTTACTTATTTCAAATTCTTTTAAGCTTATTTCAAATTCATTTTAAATTTAATTCAACCCATTAGGTTTAATTCAAATTCTTCTAAGTTTAATTCATAAGATTTATTAAGTTTGTTAAGAATACAATTAAGGATTAAAATGAATCGTACAGATAAACTTGAAAATATTCAAAATGTTATATTTGATTTAGATGGGACAATATGGAAATGGACTCATTTAATTGAGGGTGCCGGAGAAACTATTGATTCTTTGAAAGAGAGAGGAATAAATGTATATTATATTACAAATAATGCTGTTCTTTCTCGGGCTGGGTTTGCTAAAAAATTAACTAATTTTGGAATTAGAACAAAGACAGAACAGGTAATTTCTGCTAGTTACATTGCGGCGAAAACATTCGCTCGTTTGGGAATTAATAAAGTTTATGTAATTGGAGAATCAGGTTTAATTGAAGAGCTCGGGAGAGAAAATATTAAAATAAGTGATAATTGTGATCATGTTTTAACTGCGTTGGATAGAAATGTAAATTATTGGAAGCTTGGAAAAGCATGTGAATTAATTGAACGTGGTGCCAAGCATTGGGTTACTGGAACGGGAGAATATTGGATTATTGGAGACAAAATTTATCCTGGAGATAAGGCCATTGCAGAAGGAATTAGAATGGCCACTGGAAAAGATTATGAAGTTATCGGAAAGCCAAGTGATTACGCAAAACATGTTTTCTTAAATGAATTCAAAATATTTCCTGGTGAGTCTTTACTAATCGGAGATCGAGCTGCAACAGATATTAAATTCGGGAATTTAATGGGCATGCAAACGGGTCTTGTAATGACGGGTTATACAAAAAAAGAAGACTTAAAAAATTTGAAAGGACTGGAAATACCAAGTTTTGTATTTCGAGGATTAAAAAGAATTTTGATGAAAGTCTAAGATAAATAAAAAGGTCTTTATTTTTTATAAATTTTATCTAACTTTAACGCCATTTGAAAGTTCTTTTTCTGGTTGAAGTAAAACAATATCTTCATCTCTCTCTGTTACTGCCGCCAACAACATAACTTCTGATTTTTCGCCTCGAAGCATTGCTGGTTCCAAATTCGCGACAACAACAACCTTTTTTCCTGTTAACTCTTCTTTAGAGTAATGTGACTTGATTCCTGCACAACATTGTTTAATTTCATTACCTAAATCAACTTTCATCAAATATAATCTATCTGCGTTAGGATGATCTTTAACTTCAACAATGGTCGCTGTTCTTAAATCTATTTTTAAAAACTCCTTTAATGAAATCATTTTAATCTAATATGTGTTTTACAAAGAATTATTTAATACTTTAATGGTTCTATTTTCCAAAATATTTTCCAAATCCATATACTGGTTTCCATCCCTGAGGCATTTCTTGTATGGTATTTTCACGTAATCTATTTGGTAAACCATATTGTTCCTCTACCCAACTTGCAGGAATTGAAGTTAGTATTAATCCGTCTTTCGGAGACTCAGTTAGAGAAATCATTAAATCAGAGTCCAATATGGCTGTTTCATTAGAAAATAGTTTAATTAGATCTCTTTTAGGTGTTTTAGAAGATTTTAATGCATTTTTTACATCTTGGAGATCCGCAGAAACATATTTCGTTATAATAAAACCTTCTGGATCTCTTTCCGATCTGACTAAAAGCACTTTATTTTCAAAAGGATCACACATACGCACTTCATATCCAGATCGGTTTCTTAGTGAGATATCGTATCCTTTAGAAAATCCAATAACTGCGATTGGATCACTTCCATTTATTTCTGCATAAGGAAACAATACTTTATAGTCTCCAATCCTTCCTAAGGGCTTTTTAGGAGCGTACCTTCCGTTATTTCCTTGTAGCCAACCATCACATTCCTGTAAATTTGTGAGAGGTATTCCTTTGCCAGAGCGTACAGTAAAAAAATCCTGATTTACAACGACTATAGGCAGTATTCCTGATACAGGCATTATTTTCACCAATAAGAAGTAAATATATACTTTACTATTTAAAGCATATTGTTAGAACAAAATATATTATAGATAATAGATTATTTTTCCGCCTGTTCTTGCAATTTTTTAGCGTCAATTTTCTGGAACAGGATTTCCTTTTTACCTAATTTATGCCCTGCTTCTAATAATTCAAATAACAGGCCATCTAGTTTTGGTAATATTATTTTATCTTTTAGATTAAGCATCGAATAGAGTTTCTCGGAGGATTCGGGTATGAATGGCCATAATAAAACTGCAGTCAATTTGATTAAGTTTACACAAACAAATAAAACTTCATTTCTCCTTTCTAAATTTTTCCAGGGTTCTTCATCCCCCAGAAATTTATCTCCTAGTCTTGGAATTTCTAAAGCGGTTTCTAACGCCTTCTTTATTCTGAAATTTTCAAAATGATCAATATATTTTTTGATTATTTCTTTTGCCTTTTCTAATATTTTCTGATCTTTCCCACCTAATTCTGCATTCGGAATTTTATTATCATACCACTTTTCTGTTAGTGTTAGTGTCCTATTTACGAAATTACCAACCCCATCATTCAAAACATTATTTATTTTGTTTTCTAAATCTTTCCATGAGAATTTTGTATCTTGTTCTTCTGGAAGCATATACGATAAATAAAATCTCCAGTAATCTGCGGGAAGTAATTTAAGTGCTTTTTTAGAATCTAATCCCGTTCCTCTACTCTTAGAAAATTTAATATCCTCTGAAAGGAGATATTCATGAATCATTTCTTTATCTGGTAGATTGTAATTCTCTCCAGAGCCAATTAACATTGCTGGAAAAATTATAGAATGAAATATGGTATTATCTTTCCCCAAAGTATAAATTGTTCTGCAGTTTTTATCTTTCCAATATCTTTCCCACAAATACATCTTCCCACGTTCTTTAAAATACTCCTGAGTGATTGAAATGTAGCCAATTGGAGCATCAAACCACACATAAATTACTTTACTTTTGTAGATGTCTTCGTTCAATCCTAAGTCTTTAGCGGGAACTGGAAACCCCCATGAAATATCTCTAGTAATACATCGATCTACTAATCCATTTTTAATTAAGTTTAAAACTTCCTGTTTTTTATTGAATGGAATTGGATCTTTTTCATCAATCCACTTTTTCAATTTTTTGGTGAATTTATTTAATTGTAAGTACAGGTTTTTAGTTTTTTTGATTTCAATTTTCCGTCTACCACACAATTTGCAGACAGGATCAATTAAATCAATAGATTCTAATAATTTTCCACAATCATCACATTGGTCACCTCTTGCTAGACCACCACAAAAGGGACACCTTCCTTCAATATACCTATCTGCTAAAAATCTTTTACAGTTCTTACAATATGGTTGCGATTCTTCTTTTTCTATAATATATCCATTTTTATATAGACCGATTAGAATTTTGTAAGTTTCTTCTTTATTTAATTGAGTATTAGTTTTTCCATAATATGTAAAATCCAAATTAAAACCCTCTAAAACTTTTTTAACTGCAATATGATTTTTATTGGCAAAATCTTCTGGTTTAATTCCTGCTCTCTGCGCCGCTATTTCAATAGGGGTTCCATGAGTATCTGAACCACAAATAAAGATATTTTCTTCTTCTTTTAGGTTCAAAAATCTGTGAAAAATATCTGCCGGAAGCATACTACCACAAATGTTTCCTAAATGCGGAATTCCATGAATGTATGGTAATGCAGAAGTTACGATTGTTCTTTTGAAATTAATCACCTCTTAGCTTAAATTCACCTAAATATATTTTATAGTACTTATTGAGATAGAAGATTTTTATACAAAGAACTATAAAAACATACTTATGGAAGCACTTTTTCTTGGCACTGGTGGAGGACGAATGTGCTCAATAAAACAAATGAGACGGACTGGTGGAGTTTATTTTGACTTAGATTCTTTAAAACTTCTTGTAGATCCAGGCCCCGGCGCATTAGTTCATGCGTTATCCCAAAAAGTTCCATTAAATAAATTAAATTTACTTTTAGTTACTCACGCACATATCGATCATTGTAATGATGCAGAAGTGATTATTGAGGCAATTACGTCTGGTGCAACCAACAAAAAAGGCACATTGATAACAAATACTACTGTCTTACACGGATTAAAAGAAAAAGACTATAATTTTGCTCAAAAAATAGATAATTATCATTTAAAGAGTTTAGAAAAGGTAATTGAGATTCATAATGAAGAAATAAAGAAATTTGGTGATTATGAGTTTTCGTTTATTAAATCTAAGCATGGCGATCCAAATACACTTTCTTTTAAAATAAAAAAGACAGGTTTTTCATTAGGATATATTGCAGATACAATTTATTTTGATGGTCTAATCGATTTCTTTAAAGATTGCAAAATCCTTTTTATAAATGTTCTTAGACCAAAAAACAATCCTTGGAAGGGCCATTTGAGTACACAAGATGTTTTGACTATTATAAATAAAATCAAGCCAGAGAAAGTAGTTCTTCATCATTTTGGATTAGCTATGTTGTATGGTTCTATTAAACGAGAAGAGTGGTGGCTTAAAAAAAATCTAAAAAATTCCTGCGAAGTTGTTTTTGCGAAAGACTTCCAAAGAGTTAAGTTAACTCCCCATAAAAGCAAAGAAAACTCTCTACGAAAATTTTTGAATTCCAGTTAATTAATAATTACTTAAATTATTCTTTGAAATAATTCAAATATGATGAAAAAATTAATAAAAAAGAGGTTCTAAATTTTCTATAAATTTTTTAAAGAATGTAGAAATTTCCTTTATTTTAAATACGCGCGTTTTAACTGCCGTTGACTCTTCAAAGAGCTCTGGAATTTTTTTATTTCACAAAATTTCCTTTATAAATATCTTTATATACTCGGTCTCGGCATGTTTTCATAATAGTACAATGAAAAACCTATCTGAAATTACTGTAGTTTTTACTGTACTGTTACTTTTCTTTGTAGTGGTGGGTGTTACTTTTGTTTCTGGTCAACCGGGAACAGTAACTACAGGAAGTCCTGGTAGTCCTAGTGGCTCTACTCTTAGTGGCGGTGCTTCAGTTACTACTAATAGTAGTGAAACTACGGAAATCACAGCTGAAACAACTACAACAACTAATGATTCTAATGAAGATGTAATAACAAATTGCACAGACGGAGAACTAAAGTGTATTGGATTAAGTTTAAATGAATGTATAAATGGTAGTTTTGTATTAAAAGAGACTTGTGAATTTGGATGTGAAAATGGAGTTTGCTTACTCAAAACTTCTGAAAATCAGCCGAAAAGCAAGGTCTGGTGGATTATATCAGCAAGTATTTTATTAGCGGTGTTGTTTGGATTTATTGTTTATTCTTTAGTTTTTGCACCAAATAAACTTAAAAAATTCTCATTTAAAAAAACATAGTTCTTATCTATTTTTTATAAAATAGCACCCCATTCTTTATAAAATATCAATTGACTATTGTAAATTAATA
>JAFCCC010000013.1 GCA_017610385.1 Candidatus Nanohalarchaeota archaeon | reverse complement strand
TAATTCTTGGTGTTCTCGAATTCCCTGAATTGTTTTAATTGAATAATAAATATCCTCTGGAATGTAATACAGAAGTTTTTCTTTTAACTGGGTGGTGTCTTCAAATTTCGATATATTTACTAATTTTCCCAAATATTTTTTCAGAATTGGTCTATATCTTGTTGTTTCTGTTCCAATATCAATAACAATCAAACCCTGTGTTCTGTTGTTTAATGTGAACCATTTTTCTGCCTTGTCAATATTAAATTCCTTTGTGTAAAATTCTTTTCTCTGTTCAATACTACATGGTTTTAATCCTGTTGGAAAGAAAAAAGTGGTACTCATGAATTAGTTTTGATTTGAAAACTAAAATTCTTTTTGGTTAAGCACTACAAAGAACTGTATTTTTTGGAAAGTTTTTTATATCTTGAATGTTACTTTAATTTATGGAAAGAGGCATTTAAATGGAAGATGCAGTGTAATTAAAATGGATGGGCATCAGTTAAGTGATTAAAAACGGACAGAGAAGTTGGTTGGTAAAATGGAAGATGTAAGGTGAATAAAGATGAAAAGTGATTTACGGTCTAGTGGTTGCCGGTATCTCAGTTACGGTTTGGGAACTGGCGGTTAAGAAGTTCTGTTTTCTAGTTTCAGCTTTGCAAAATTTATTCTTAAGTTTATTCAACAATTTAATTAAAAATTCAATTACTTTAAATTCTAACTCCAGTTATTCTTATTATAGCTACTGTTAGCCATTTCAATATTTCCTCGGGGTGGTGTCAATGGTAGCATATCAGGCTGTAGACCTGAAGGTGCGGGTTCAACTCTCGTCTCCGAGATTCAAAAAAGGTGTTTCGTATGAATAAAAGATTAAAACAAATAACACACAGATTAAGAGAGAGGAGCCTAGAGTTTAAGGTTGTAAGTCTAACTGGGCCTGCAATTTCCGTTAAAGACGTTGTTAGAAGGGCCACGGTTCCTGTAAAAATTGAAGAAATTTGTAAAACAATTTTACTGAAAGGTAAAACGGTTTTTGGTGTTTTTTTGCGTGGTACAGATAGAATTGATTTTGAAAAACTCAAAGAAATTCAGGGAAGTAAGATTAGGCTCTTAAACAAACAGGAAATAAAAAATCAATTTGGATTTGAACTTGGGGAAGTTTGCCCTTTATTTTTAGATATTGTGGTTTTTGTGGATAAAGATGTGTTAAAGTTAGAAAATGTTCATTTTGGATCTGGTGATTTATTAAACGGGCTTGAAATGAAATCAGGAGATATCTTAAAATGCATTAACTACAAAATAGAGAATGTGGTGGTTTAGATGAATGTTAATGAGAAATTTGAACTAATAAAAAGAAATACGCAAGAAATTGTAACTGAAAAAGAATTAATGGAATTATTGAAAAATAAAAAGCAGCCCTCAGTATATTTAGGCACTGCAATAACGGGTAAACCACACATAGCGTATTTTATCTGGGTATTAAAGTTAGCAGATTTTCTTAAAGCAGGGTTTAAGGTAAAATTACTTTTAGCAGATTTGCATGGGGCATTGGATAATTGTCCGTGGGATTTGCTGGAAAAGAGATATAAATATTATTCAGAAGTTGTTTCGTTAATGTTTAAATCAGTTGGCGCAGATATAAAAAATTTTGAAATTATAACTGGTTCTTCTTTTCAATTGAAAAAAGATTACATGTTAGATGTTTTAAAATATTCTACTTTTGTTTCAATTAATGACTGTAAGAGAGCTTCAGCAGATGTTGTAAAATATGGAAAGAACCCTCAATTATCTGGATTGATTTATCCGATTATGCAATCTTTAGATGAAGTTTACTTGAATATTGATATTCAATATGGGGGAACAGATCAAAGGAAAATATTAATGTTTTCAAGAGAAAATCTTCCGAGATTAGGATATAAACCAAGAATCGAAATTATGAATCCCATGCTTCCAGGACTGGTTGGAAAGAAAATGTCTGCCTCAGATGACCGAACAAAAATTGATTTGCTTGATGATGAAAAAACAGTTAAAATCAAAATTAATAAAGCGTTTTGTCCAGAAGGTATTATTGAAGATAATGGAGTTCTATCATTTGCCGAACATGTTATTATGACGATTCTTCAAGACCAAAATAAAAAGTTCATAATAAATCGGCCAGAAAAGTGGGGCGGAAATTTGGAATTTAAGACAAAAGAAGAATTAGAAAAATCATTTGTTAAAAAGGAAATTCATCCAATGGATTTAAAAAATGCTGTTGTGATAGAAATTAATAAGTTATTGGAACCGATGCGAAAAAACCGTGTAAAACTAGAAAAATTAGCTAAAGAGGCATATCCTGATGATTGATATTAAATTAATTAGAGAAAATCCGGAAATTGTTAGAAAGAATTTGAAAGAACGAGGAAATAAAGGGAAACCTGCGTTGGTTGATGAGCTTTTAAAATTAGATAAGACTTGGAGAGCTAATTTGGAAAAAGTAAATGGATTGAAACATAAAAGAAATGTTTTAACTAAAGAAATTGCAGAATTAAAAAAGGCTGGGAAAAATACAGATAAAAAATTAAAAGAAGTTAAGGAAATTCCATTGGAAATTAAGAAATTAGAGGAAAATGTGGAAAAACTAAAAGAAAAACGAGATAAAATTCACAAGTCTCTTCCAAATATTATTCATGAATCTGTTCCTTTGGGTGTGGGTGATGAGAATAATGTGGAAATTAAAAAAATTGGGAAACCCCCTATGTTTGATTTCAAAGCAAAAAATCATTTGGAGCTTTTAATTCATTTAAAGTTAATTGATTCAGAAAGGGCAGCAAAAGTTTCTGGTACTGGTTTCTTCTATAACAAAGAAGAATTAGCTATATTGGATATGGCTTTACAAAGATTTGCAATTGATTTTTTAAGAAAAAGGGGTTATATATTAGTTAATCCGCCATATATGTTGCGAAGGAAGCCCTATGAGGGTGTGGTTGATTTAGAGGATTTTGAAGAGGTGATGTACAAAATTGAAAATGAGGATCTGTACATGATCGCCACTGCTGAACATCCCCTAGTTAGTCAGTTTATGAATGATACAATAACTGAAAAAGATCTTCCAATTAAATTGGTGGGAATAAGTCCAAGTTTTAGAAAGGAAATTGGCACTCACGGAAAATATACCAAAGGATTATTTAGAATGCACCAATTTCATAAAGTCGAACAAGTAATCTTGTGTAAACCAGGGGATTCTTGGAAATTTCATCAAGAACTTCAAAAAAATTGTGAAGATTTATATAAAGAATTAGGTTTGGCTATTCGCGTTGTTAATACTTGCGCTGGTGAATTAAGTGGTATCGCCTCAAAAAGATTAGATACAGAAGTTTGGATGGCAGATGGAAAGTATAGAGAAGTTGGATCTAATTCAAATTGTTTAGATTATCAGGCCAGAAGTTTGAATATTAAATTTAGAGAAGGCGAAGGAAAATCTCCAAAAGATTTTGTTCATACACTAAACAACACCGCATTAGCAACAAGTAGAGTTATGATTGGGGTTATAGAACAAAATCAACAAAAAGACGGCACAATAAAAATTCCAAAGGTTCTAAGGCCATATATGAATAAGAAAAAGTTTATTGGCAAATAAAAAGTCATATAGATAACTGTATAGAACGTGTGGG
This sequence comes from Candidatus Nanohalarchaeota archaeon, assembly GCA_017610385.1. Taxonomy (GTDB): domain Archaea; phylum Nanohalarchaeota; class Nanosalinia; order Nanosalinales; family JAFCCC01; genus JAFCCC01. Next base: position 9,652 of record JAFCCC010000013.1, on the reverse strand, counting down.
GTGCGTTCACTATACTAAAATTATAGAAAATACGAATACAACAGCTACACAGAATTTTCAATATACTTTTATGTGTTTTTGAGTTTCGATATATTCTTATATGCTTTTATGTGAAAATGAAATTAGATGAGAACTTTAGTCATTTGTGAAAAGCCTAATGCTGCGCAAAGAGTTGCATATGCAATAAGTGGGGGAACCCAAATTAAAAAAACTAAAAGAGGCGCCTATTGGTTTGAATGTAAGATTGATGGAAATGATGTTGTTGTTGCTCCTGCAGTTGGTCATTTATTTGGTCTAACGCAAAAAAGCAAGGGCTGGAGTTATCCTGTTTTTGATGTGGAGTGGAGTGGTACATTTATACAAAAAGGAGCGGCCTTTACTAAAAAATATCACGACAATCTGAAAGAAGTTGCTAAAACATGTGACAATTTTATTGTGGCAACTGATTTTGATTTAGAGGGCGCGGTTATTGGATATAATATTTTAAGGTTTATTTGTGGGACAAAAAACGCCAAAAGAATGAAATTCTCCACTTTAACATTCCATGAGCTTCGGAACGCCTATAAAAACCTAAAACCTCATTTAGATCAAGGACAAGTAAATGCTGGCCTTTTAAGACATACTCTTGACTGGTATTGGGGCATTAATACATCTAGAGCACTAATGCTCGCAGTAAAAAGTCAAGGAAGATACAGGATTTTAAGTGTGGGACGAGTTCAAGGACCTGCTCTGAGAATTTTGGCGGATCGAGAAAAAGAAATTCAAGATTTTAAGCCAGTTCCATATTGGCAATTGCTTTTAAAATGTAAAGAAGTAGATGCGGGTTATAAAGAAAAGCGAATTTGGGATGAGAAAAAAGCAAAAAAAATTAAAACGGATTGTCAGAAAAGCGACGCTATTGTTTCGAAAATTGAGAGAAATTCTTACAAAGTACAACCACCAACACCATTTAATCTAATGGAACTACAAAAAGAAGCTTATAGGTGTTTTAAAATTACGCCGTCACAAACATTGAAGTGCGCACAAACACTTTATTCTTCTGGATTGATTTCCTATCCAAGAACATCTTCAGAACAATTGCCGCCATCTATTGGCTATCGTTCAATATTGGAAAAAATTAATAAAAATGAAAAATATGCAGAATCTGCTAATTTTTTATTAAGTAAAACTTCTTTAAATCCAAGGAATGGAAGGAAGAAAGATTCTGCACATCCGGCAATTTATCCTACTGGTGAATTTAATTATAAATTAGGAGTTCAAGATTTCAAAGTATTTGATTTAATTGTAAAGAGATTTATGGCTACCTTTGGTACCGCAGCAATTAGAGAGAAAATGCAAATTACTGTAAAAATCAAAGATTATGAATTTATTGCCGTGGGATATAGAACTTTGGAAGAACATTGGTTTAGAATATATGCTCCATATGTTTTATTAAAAGAAACAGAATTTCCAGAATTAAAAGAAGGTCAAAAACTAACGAATGGAAAATTATCGCTGTTGAAAAAACAAACTCTGCCTCCTAACAGATTTTCCGCCGCTTCATTAATATCTGAATTAGAATCCAAGGAGATTGGGACAAAATCTACTAGATCAGAAATCATTGAGTCATTATATAAAAGAAATTATATTCAAGACGTCCAAATCAAAGTCACTGAACTGGGTTTGCGTGTTTCTGATACATTAAAAAAACATTGTCCGGATATTGTTTCTGAGGAATTAACAAGAGATTTTGAAGATCAAATGGAAGCTGTTCGTCAAAATAAGAAAAGTTTAGATGAGGTTATTGCTTCTGCTAAAAAAGAATTAACAAAAATGCTGGAAAGATTCAAGAAAGATGAAAAGGAAATTGGAGCGGAATTAATTAAGTCAATTAATGAAACAAGTAGAAAAGAAAATGAGGTGGGAGTATGTCCAAACTGTGGAAAACCATTAAGAATTATTGTTTCTAAATCAAGTGGCAAACGTTTTGTGGGTTGTAGTAATTTTGCAAATGGGTGTAGAACCTCTTTTCCATTACCTCAAAAAGGATTAATTAGAACAACAAATCAAAAGTGTAAGGTGTGCAATCATCCAATAGTTAAGGTAATTACAAAAGGAAGAAGACCTTGGATGTTATGTATTAATCCTGCCTGTCCCGGAAAGAAAAAATCAAAATAGTCTATCATGTTCAGATTCTCTTGATTCTACTCCTGTTTCGACAATAAAGAAATTTGTTTCTAATCCTTCTGGCCTTGAGCGATGTCTTGTTAATTGTGCTTTTCTTAAATTTTTTGGGCCTTTTTCTAATTTGACTAGACATTTCGACCAGTATTTTGCTATGTCTTTTGAAACCAAAACAACATCTCCTGTAGTTCCATTAAAATCAGAATAGACTTGTGTTGTAACTAAAACTGGGATTTTATTTTCTCGAGCGATCTTGGAAAGTTCAAGTAATTGTGCGGCTAGTTTTCTATTAGTATCTTCGAAAGTATCAGGCCCCATTGCAATACGATATAAAGCCACTAGTGAATCTAGAACAACTAATCCTATTTCTTTGCTAATTTTTTTGCTTAATTCTAGAATCATTTTGTGCTGCTCGTTAAAATTCATTGGTTCTAGTAGGGTGGTATTTGAGTTAACTTTTTCAGGGGCTTTTGAAATTTGGTTAATTCTTTCAATAGAATATGATCCTTCTGTATCAATAAAAATTACTTTCTTTCCAGCGGCTACTACATTCTTGGTCGCGATTAAAGCTAAATTACTCTTACCTGAACCAGCTTCTCCATAAAAATTCGTGATAACTCCGTATTCTAAACCGCCACCTAATAAATCATCTAAACTTTTGCATCCCAAAGAAAGGCGTTCTATTTTCATAATTTATATATAGGTACAAAGAATTAAATGGCTAAACACTGTTTTGTTTACTTAAACCATAAGGTTTATATAGTTTTGTTTACTTAAACAAAAATATGGTGGATAGGGTTGCGATTTTAATAGCGTATGATACAAAAACAAATAGATTTGAATCACTTTATGAAAGAAATAAATTTTATAGGGGTTTGTTTGGTTTTAATCAAACTGTAAAAAAGAAAAATAAAACATATGATTATCGAACAGAGGGTTTGTTTGATAGAATTCCTCATATTAAAGTTGAAGACTCTGTGTTTATTATTGCAGAAAAATATATTAGAGAAATGGAACAGTATCTTAATGAATGGGGAAATAAAGTACAATTTAATACTTTCAGAGTCTTATTAGGAGATAAGCGCTGGAAAGAAATTAATGTTGAGTAAAAATGGTAGATAAAAAAAAGGTAATTAAGTTACGGGTTGGAGAGATTCCTCCATACGCCCAAGAAGACATTGGTTCCGGATTGGTTAGAATTGACTCTCAAGTTATGCAAAAATTAGGTATTAGAGAAGGTCAAGCTATTGAAATTGGTGGATCTCGAAAAACAGTTGCTAGGGCTGCTCGCTCTTATCCACAAGATGCAGGATTGGGAATTATACGGATGGATGGATATTTAAGAAAAAATGCTGGAACTTCTTTAGGCGAAAAGGTAGATGTGACACCGGCAGAGGTTAAAGAAGCTAAAAAAATAGTTTTGGCGCCTGCAGAAGCAGGAATTTTTATTCAAATTTCTAATCCAGCAATGTTGAAAAGAGCATTGATTGGGAGAGCAGTTATTCAGGGAGATATAGTAGTTCCATCTGCTAAAAAAGAGCGTGCGAACTCTATTTTTGATGATGTTTTTCGAAATTTTGAGATGAATTTCAATTTAGGTTTTGAAGAAATTAAATTGATGGTTACATCTACTACTCCAAAAACAATGGTCAGTATTACTGAACAAACTCAGATTGAAATTAAACCGCAGGCAGTAGAAAGAATTGAGGACTCTATGCCGGCGGTTCCAGATGTGACATATGAGGACATTGGTGGTTTGGAAAATGAAATTCAGAAAGTTCGGGAAATGATTGAACTTCCATTAAAAAGACCAGAAGTATTTAAACGGTTGGGTATAAAACCGCCGTCAGGTGTTTTATTGTATGGCCCACCAGGAACTGGCAAAACATTATTGGCTAAGGCGGTAGCGAATGAAGCAGATGCTTTTTTTACTTCGATTAATGGTCCGGAAATTATGAGTAAATATTATGGGGAATCTGAAAAGAAGCTGAGAGAAATCTTTAAGGAATCTCAGGAAAATTCTCCGGCAATCATATTTATTGATGAAATAGATTCTATTGCTCCAAAAAGAGCGGAAACGAGAGGAGAAGTAGAAAGAAGGGTTGTTGCTCAGTTATTAAGTTTAATGGATGGTTTAAATGCAAGACAAAATGTTGTTGTTATCGCAGCAACAAATAGAAAAGATGATATTGATGAAGCATTGAGAAGACCTGGGCGATTTGACAGAGAAATTGAAATTGGTGTACCTAATAAAAACGGGCGAAAAGAGATTTTACAAATTCATACTAGAAATATGCCTTTGGCAAAAGATGTTGATTTAGATGAAATAGCGAGTAAAACCCATGGATATGTAGGCGCAGATCTTGGAGCATTATGCAAGGAAGCGGCTATGACAACATTGAGAAGAGTTCTTCCGGAAATCAATACAGAGAAAGAAGATGTATCTCCAGAGATTCTAGAAAAATTAATTGTTAATATGGCAGACATGAAACATGGTATGAGGTTAGTTGAACCATCTGCGATGAGAGAAGTATTAGTACAAATTCCAAATACTAAGTGGACGCAGGTGGGTGGCTTAGAAAATGTTAAAGCTAAATTGAAAGAAATGATTGAGTGGCCATTAACACATCCAGATTCATTTAAAAAACTTGGAATTGCCGCGCCAAAGGGGATTTTATTGTATGGTATGCCAGGAACTGGCAAAACATTATTGGCCAAAGCAGTTGCTACAGAATCAGAAGCAAACTTTATTACAATTAAAGGGCCTTCTGTCTTCTCAAAATGGGTTGGAGAGAGCGAAAAGGCGATTAGAAAGATATTTTCTAAAGCTAGGCAAGTTGCTCCTTGTATTTTATTTATTGATGAAATAGATTCTGTTGCGCCAAGGAGGGGTTCAAGTAGTGATTCGGGGGTAGGAAACCGAGTTGTAAATCAGTTATTGGCGGAAATGGATGGAATAGAATCTTTGGAAGGGGTAACTATTATCGCAGCAACAAATAGACCAGATGTTATGGATCCTGCATTATTGCGACCTGGAAGAATTGATAATCTAGTTTATGTGCCGGTGCCAGATAAAAAAGCAAGATTAGAGATATTTAAAGTCCATACGAAAAACATGCCGCTAGATAAAGATGTGAATTTGGATGATCTTGCAGAAAAAACTGAAAAATATGTTGGTGCAGATATTGAATCAATTTGTAGAGAAGCTGCTATGATTGCATTAAGGAAAAATATTAACTCAAAAAAAGTTGGTAAGAAAGAGTTTGCAGCTGCCCTAAAGACGATTAATCCTTCTGCTGAAAATGAGGCAATTAAACAATTTGAACAAATGACAAATAGAATGAAGATTCCAGATAAACCGAAAATAGATTATTATGCTTGAAATTACAAACTAGTTACAATTGGCTTTTCTAAAATTAAGATAGTATGTTCTGCTTGAGCAACTAATCCATCATTTACCTCTTTTAAAATGGGATATCCTTGAATGGCTCTGTGTTTTAATAATTGTGAAATAGCTAAGTTTACTCGTGCGTCAGAAATATCTCTAAACCAGCGGGGAGTAAATGGCAACGTTCTACTTTCCTTAATTATTCTTTTTAGAACCTCTCTTTCTAACTTATTTCTCACGGCAGTTCCAGAGAACATATAAATATTTCCGGATTTTCCTTCTTTGATTAATCCAGACCCAGTTGTTGCGAACGGTTCAATAGCAATAACATCTCCTTCCTTTAGTTTGACATTATTATCTGATTTTATATTTGGAATGAATTCTCCTGTGTGTGCCTGATACTGTTCTAAAAAGTGCCCCCCTAGATTTCTAACTGGTTTAAATCCATAAAAGTCTATTACCTTTTGAATTGCGGAACCAATATCTCCAATTCTAGTTCCGATTTTTGCAATCTTAATTGCGTTTGCTACTGCTTCATTTACTGCAGAAATTAATTTTTCGTGCTGTTTGTTTGGATTAATAGTTAAAGCGGTATCTGCGATGTATCCGTCTATATGCACGCCAACATCTACTTTAAGTACATCGTCTGGTTTGATTTCAATGGTTTCTGATTTAATTGGGGTATAATGTGCCGCAATTTCATTTATAGACAGGTTTATTGGGAAGGCTAATTTTCCGCCACGTTCAAAGATTAGATTTTCTAAAGTTTCAGCAATTTCAAATAAGTGAGCGCCTTCTTTAACAATTTTCTTCGCTTCTTTTTTAACATCAGATGCGATTTTTCCTGCTAAAATGTATTTTTCAATTATTTCTTCATTCATTTTTAACCTGCAAATTTACTCAGTGAGGTTTGTTTTCCTTTCATAAGAAAATCATCTTCACTATAACCTAATACTCTTAATATTCTTAAAGCCGCGGGAAGTATTTGATTTTCAATATAATATTCTGAATCATAATTAGTAGCAAACTTTATAATTTCTGCTTTATCGGAAATTCTCCCTTCTCCTTCAGTAATTACATAACGGATTGTTTGGCCAACTTTGATTTCAAGTCCACGTTCTATTGCACGTTTTGCAGCTTGAACATGAGGTGTCATTATTTCATATTTATCTATGGTTTTCTTTAATTTGGTGTATATTTGTAATTTTTTAAGTGCTATTTCTTTTTTCTTTAGGGCATCGACAGTTTCCTGAACTAATTTTACAGCAGCATCATTTTGATCAGTTAAGACTAATTTAATAACCTGCTCTTGAAGATCTTTTGCTAAGGCGCACCAATCTCTTCTCACTCGTTCTAACCCCTTAATTCGTAATTCTCCATTTTCACTAAGCAAAGCGTATCTCTTTTTTATGCCAACACCCTTCGAAGTAGATGTAAAAACGCCACTTTGATAAAAATCTTCTATTTCTATTTCCATAAATTTTGGAAGTTTTTTATTCGTTTTAATTAAGAAGTCTTGGGCGCGTTCGTGGATATTTTCTCCTTGAAGAAGAACAGAATCCGTATCAGAATAAACCACATTTAGACCTGTTTTTCTAGCAGCTTCAATGGTTTCTGTAATATATTTTCTCCCAAGGCCAGTTATTGCGCTAGCACATTCATTACAATACCATCTCGCTCCAGAATATGCTAAATATCCGTAAGTTGCATTTAGAACATATTTCAAAGCAACCTGCCGAGTGTACATGTCTTGATATTCTTGAGAACCACTCTTTAACTTTTTCAGTTTGCTCTTCAAAGTGAATCGTTCTTTCATTATTTTTTCTAGAACTTCTGGGATAAATCCTTTTTTTAATTTGCAGAAGTAATTTCCCATTATTTCGTCTTTTGGTTCACAACAATCACAATTTAGTGTTTCTGGAGATATATTATGAGAAACAATGATGCTGGGGTATAAAGAACGATAGTCTAACATCGCCAGATTTTTGTAAATTCCCCCTTTTGGTTCTAATACAAATGCGCCAGCGTATGAATTTCCTCTTCTTTTTAATATTTCGTCTTTGCTTGGACGATTAGGAATTAAAGTCTTTTTAATATGTGAATGTTTGATTAAAATCTGTTCAACAACTTGACTATATCTTTCTCTGCTAACTTCAAAGGGAATCTGTCCAATTAGAACAGATAGAGAAAAAACAACTGGAACTAATTTTTCACCTAACTTATATGTCAACTCAGAATCTTTTAAACAGTATTTGGAAAGAGTCGCCAAATTTTGTTCTTTTTTCCAAGAAGATTCCATTTCATCCCAATCAATGTCGTATTTTTTTTCTCCTATAAGTTCATTTGCTACACTATTAAGCGAAAGTGTTTCTGCTTTTAATTCTTGTTGGATTAAATTCTCAACAAAGGCATAAAGATCAATGTTGATACGGCCGTTTATTCTGGCCGAATGAGATAGTCCTCGCTTAACAAAAAATAATTTGCTTCCATCTACTCCTAAATTTAATGTAACACCGAGTTTTTCTGCTCTTTCTTTAATTATTTCAAAATCAAATCTGTCTGTGTTATACCCCAATAAAACATTGACTTTTCTAGAAACAATGATTTCAACTAATTTTTCCAAAAGTTCTTTTTCGTTATTGACAACCTTAACATATTTTTGTTTTGTAGGAAAGTCTTTAATACACAACACTTTTCTAAAATCTTTGGAATAAAAACTGGCCATAATTATCTTTTCATCTAAAACTTCAAGATCAAAGGCAAGCATATTAAATGATAATTCATCTTTGGATTTTACTTTCGTGATTTCTTTCACGTGGAGGAAAATATCTTCATTGCAAGTTGTTTCTTCTTCAATTCCAATAATCTGAATCCAAGATAATGGTTCAATATCATTATCAATAAGATATCTGCGCGTAAAGGCTATATCAAATTCTCTTTTGCCCTTAACTTCTGGCCAGATTTTAACTTCGTCTTTTAAAATTGGGATATTGCTTGGAATATTTGTAAATACCTTGTAAACTTTTTGATTATCTCTTCTGATTTCTTCTACTTTAGTTATTTTAATCGTTTTCTCATCTCGAATAACTTTAAACGCTTTTAAACGATCTAACAAATCTGATTCTTTTTCTTGAGGAATAACATAAAAATAAGGTTTGAAAGAATCAACTTTTGCGATAATGTTCTTCCCGCGATCACTTAAACAGTATAAGTAAATAATTGCTGTGTTTTCTATAATTTTATAAGTGATATCTAAAAGTTGTGCTTGTAGTTTCATGTTCTCTTTAAAATGGGATATGAAAACTTAATTAGTTATTGTTATACACCAATAACTCTGGCTAAAGAATATTGTTACTTTAGATGAGTAACGAGTTCTTTGTGCGACGATTTTGGTCAGTCCATTTTTTGGGTTTTGATTATCATTTGCAATGGGTATTAGCGTTACACTTTGCGTAGAATGGACAAAAACGGCGTAATCTTTATAAATAAGCGTGTGTAATATGTTATTAAATAAAACAAAGGTAAACGGGGGTGAATATACATGGCTGAATTACCACTAGCACCAGTAAAAAGAATTATTAAATTGTCTGGAGCTGAAAGAGTTTCTGAAGATGCTGTTGAGTCTTTAAGAGATGCAATTGAAGAATTCGCAGAGGATCTAGCTGCATCTGCAAGGGCATACGCACGACATGCGGGCAGAAAAACAGTTAAGAAAGAAGATGTAAAGGCGGCTCGATAAGAGCGTACTTTTCTTTTTTTCTTTTTTATTTTTCTAATTGCTTTGGGTTTTAAGATGAAGGATTGCATATTTTGTAAAATTGTTAATGGAGAACTGCCATCGTGGGTAGTTTTAGAAAATGAAGAATTTATTTCTTTTTTGGATGTTAGTCCTTACGGCAAAGGTCATACGATTGTAATACCAAAAGAACATTATGAAAATTTCTTTGATTTGCCTGAGAAATTAATTGGGAAATATTTTAAGTTTGTACAACGGACTGCAAGAAAACTTCGTGAAAAATTAAACTGTTCTGGCGTAAATATTCTAAATGCCTCTGGGACGGGGGCGCGGCCTTCTGTATCGCACATACATTTTCATATAGT
>JAFCCC010000006.1 GCA_017610385.1 Candidatus Nanohalarchaeota archaeon | reverse complement strand
ATGATCATGTTGGCATGTCTAAATATTTTTTAATATATGAATATTGTGAAGGAAAATTAATTTTCAAAGAAAAAAGAGAAAATAAAAAATATGAAGAAGATGAAAGATTAATTCATGGAGACCCGGAAAAAGCAAAAAAGGTTGGATCAGCTTTAAGGGGTGTTGACGTAATAGTAGGAAAAAGGATAGGACCGAATATTAAAAGGATAAGAAATAAATTTATTCCAGTTGTTATTAGAGAACCAATAATCAAAAAAGCAATTGAAATAATTAAAGAAAATATTAATGAAATAATTGAAGAAAAAAATAAAAAAGAGAGAAAAGGAGTGATATTAACATGAAAGCAAGAATAGATAAAAATAAATGTATTGGTTGTAGCGTTTGCGCTAATATCTGTCCAGAAGGTATAGAACTGGTTGTAGGAAAAGCTTCTATAAAAAATGAAAATGCTGAATGTTTAAAAGATGCTGCAAATTCCTGTCCTATAGGATCTATTATTATTAAAGATGGAGAAGATAAAGAAACTGAAACAAGTCTTAATCAAGGCGATGAACAAGGATTTGGTAGAGTAGTAAGAATGGGCGCAGATAGAGGTTTGGAAGAGCTATGGTTATGATAACAGGCAGGGGAAGAATGGGTGGATTTGCAGCAGGTCCAAGTGGGGAGTGTATTTGTCCTAACTGCGGTTATAGACTTAAACATAATTCAGGAATTCCATGTTCAAATTTAAAATGCCCAAAATGTGGTGTTGTGTTAGTAAGAAAATAAATTATATCTTGTAATGAAAATCAAAGAGAGGTCTGGAAGGAATGACTATTGTGAGTTTAGGAAAAGGTGAAAAAGAATTATCAACTGTTGCACACTCAGAAATTAATTTTAGTCTGGGAAAACTCCAATTGCTTAAAGAACAAATTTCAAATTGTAAAAAATGTGATTTATGTAAAACAAGAACAAATCCTGTGGTTGGAGAAGGATCTTTAAACGCTAAAATAATGTTCGTTGGTGAAGCTCCTGGATTTAATGAAGATAAACAAGGAAAACCTTTTGTGGGACGAGCAGGAAAAATTTTTGATGAGTTATTAAACTTTGTTGATTTAAAACGAGAAGAAATTTACATAAGTAATATTCTTAAATGCCGCCCGCCAAACAATCGAAATCCAACTCAAGAGGAAATAAACAATTGCTCTCCTTATTTAGATAAACAAATTGAAATTATAAAACCAGAAGTGATCTGTTGTTTGGGAAATTTTTCAACTGATCACATATTAAAAAAATTTAACTTAAAAGATAAAATTCAAGGGATAAGCAAAATTCATGGAAAAGTTTTTAGGATCTCAACTTTAACAGGAATTATAAAAATTGTTCCTTTGTATCATCCTGCTGTTGCAACCTACAATATAAACATGCTTGATACACTTAAAAAAGATTTTGAAAAAATAAAAAATGGATAAAAATAGTATTAGAGAATAATTAAGAGGCTAAACTCCCAGACAACTAATTTAAATACCCCTAAAGCCAATAATGAATGATGAGTTTTTTGAATTTTAATACAGTATCTGCACTTGTTTTTGTGGCTTTACTTGTTTTCTTTTTATGGAAAGATCGAAAAAACATTGAGAGACAAGGAATAGTTTTTGTTCGAAGAACTAAAAAAGGGATCAAGATTTTAGAATGCATTTCTATGTGCTGTCCAAAATTTTGGAAAATACTTTCTACTTTTGGAGTTGGGTTGGCCTACTGTGGTTCGGTGTTTATTTTTTTCTTTTTAATTGGAAATGTTTTAAATGGGTTTATTTCAACTAATACTCAACCAGGATTGGCATTAGTTCTTCCTTCATTTTCAAATGAGTTTAAATTGCTTCCTGGAGTATTTCTAACGCCTTTTTGGTACTGGATTATTGGAATTTTTGTTATGATTGTTGTTCATGAAGGATTTCATGGAATTGTTGGTTTAGTTGAAAAGTTCAAATTAAATTCTGTTGGTTGGGCGATTCTAGGAATTCTTCCCGCTGCATTTGTGGAACCAGAAGGTGAACAGAATATTCATACTAATAAGAAAAATAAGGGGAAAAATAAAGAAAAAGGAAAAGTAGAAGGAGGTTGGCAAGGCGGCAGTTTACTTTCTAGATTAAGAGTTTTGGGTGCTGGAAGTCTAGGAAATTTTGTTCTTGCAGGATTAGTTATGTTAATCGTTCTAGCTAGTTCTACTTCCTCGTATGGTGGTAGAGAAATTAAGGGAGTTTATGATCACACAGGAATTACTATTTTTGATGTTGCAAATAATTCTCCTGCGTATTTTGCTGGAATTCCAAATGAAATGAATATTACCTATTTAGATAATAAAAAAATCAATAGCATTACAGATTTTCATACTATCTTAGCTACATTTAACCCGGGAAATCCTATTTATTTGTTGTCCTCAAATAATAAGACATATTCTCTTATTCTTTCTCCTTACCCGAAAATTAATTTAAAATATAATCCGTCTGTTTGGGATTATGTTCAAGGTTATGTTGAACCTGTTATTCCGATTATCGATTGGAGAGAAAGAGGAGAACATCCATTAAAAAGATTATCTCGTTGGAATTGGATTAAAGATAATTTTGATCATTTAGATAATAAAGCAGAACAAAAAATTTCCGCTATTAATTCAGAACTCTCTAAAAAAGCGTACATTGGTATTTCAGTAGTAAATCGAGGTCAGGTAAAAGAGCCAATGAAAAATAAACTACCATTTATCTCTTTTATGTATGGATTGTTGTCTTTCCTTGTAATGGTAAATGTGGGTGTCGGAATGGCCAATTTAATGCCAATTAAACCGTTAGATGGCGGTGTTATGTGGGAAGAATTGCTGACTAAAATTTCAAAGAAAAAAGGTAAACTTCTTAGCAAGATTCTTGCAGCTATAACCTTAGTTTTAATTGTTCTAGGTTTCGCGACAAGTTTATTTTAATGATTTAATAAGCGTATTTTAATGATTTTAAAGACGCGACTTTCCGTGATTTTAGCAATTCAGAACTAACTTTACGGATTATGGTAATTCTTCTCTAATTAACTTTACTGATTCTGGTAATTCCTCTCCCATTTTTATTACTGCTTTTGCTAAAATATCTGAATCATGTCTTAGAATTGTTGAGTTTTTTACGAAATCAAAACCAATTACTCTTGAATTTTCACTTACGTGATTTAATTTTACATGAAACGCTTGTTCTTTTTCATATTTTTCCAATAATATTTTATCATTGATTTTTGAGGTGTCATAAAAAACATAATCTGGTATTTTTCCAGCGTATTTAGTTATTTCAGAAACAAAATCACCAACTTTAAAATTATCTGTTTCTCCGTGTTTCGTCATTATATTGCAAATGTAAATTAAAGAAGCATTTGAATTTTTTATGGTTTCTGAAAAACCACTAACTAGTAAATTTGGAATTAAACTAGTGTATAAGTCCCCAGGACCAATTGTGATTATATCTGCATCTAATAAGGCTTCTTTAGATTCTTTGAAAATCTGTGCTGAATGATCTAAAAAAACTTTTCTAATTTTTAAATTTGGATTATGTTTTGGAATATCAATATTTGTTTCTCCATATATTGTCTTTCCATTTTCCAGTTCAGCACACAGTCTAATATTCTCTTGTGTACATGGAAGAACATTTCCTTTGATTTTCAATAATTCACATGCTCTTTTAATTCCGTTAACATCTGAATTTTCTATTTCGCGTAATGCAGTAAGAATAATATTACCTAATGAATAATCCTTCAAAGAACCCCTGTTAAATCTATAACCAAATATTTTTTTCATTAATTCTGTTGAATCTGATAATGCAATTAAGCATCGACGTACATCTCCGGGTGGGAGAATTCCATACTCGTCTCTTAATTTTCCACTACAACCCCCGTCATCTGCCATAGATACTATCGCGGTAATTTCGCACGGATACTTCTTCAAACCTCTTAGTAACGTATAAAGTCCAGTTCCACCACCAATACAAACTATCTTAAGCATAATCCAGCTTTGATTTTGTAAGAATAAAAACCCCTCCTAAAAAAAGAATTACAATAGTAACAAGTAATTAAGACTAATACTTCTCAAATCCAAATTCAACTAATTCATTTTCAAAATGAAGTGTGCCTTTGAATTCCCCGCTAATTTTTCCAAAGTGAAGACTGGACGTAACAATATCTTCTTTAATTGTATTTTCCCAATTTTTCAAATAAGCTGGTCCTTTTAGTGTAAGTTTAATTTTATCTGTAAGTTTCAATTTAGCTTCTTTACGTTTGATTTGTATTGTTCGTATTAAATCCCTAATTAGTGCTTCTTCTTTTAATTTCCTATCCCACGTTTCATCAATTAGCACAACTCCATTGGAAATTGAATTACCCACCTTTCCCTTAGATAATTTTTCAGTGATGATTAAAAGTTCTTTATAGATTTTAAATGCGCCTAATTTAACCGAACCTTTGTCTAAACTCTTCTTTAATTTATTCGGATTTTCTTTGTTTAATAATTTAACAACCAAGCCCACATCTTTGCCAAATTTCTTCCCAAATTCTCTATAATTTGGTTTCATTTCATAATTTAATTCTAAATTATTTTCAAATTTAAGTTCTTTGCAATTACAAAATTGTTTTAAAATTCCATCCAAATCTCTAATCGTATTTTTTAATTTTTGATCGCCAGCCACAAAAACCGCTTTAATCGGCCATCTTAATTTTATTTTTTGTTCTTGTCTTAGCGCTTGAACATTTTCTATAATTTCTTGCGCAATTTCAAATTCTTCTTCTAATTTTTTATTAATTAAATTTTTATTTGATTTTGGATATTCGCATAAGTGAATTGATTCTTTTTTTTCAATATCTTTGAATAAATCCAAGTATAATTTTTCAGTTATAAATGGACAGAGTGGCGCCAGCAATTTTAAATAATTTCTTAAAACTTCACCAAAAACATATGCAGTTTCTTTATTTTGTATGTTTTCTTTTACTAATTTCATATAAAACCTAGAAAAATCATTTAAAATAAAACCAGTTAATTTCCTTGCTGCAAAATGAAATCTAAAATGCTCAAAATCAAAAGTAACTTCTTTGATCAAAGAATTTAGTCTAGACAAAATCCATTTATTTTCAAGTGACGTAACTTCCACTCTTTTAGTGAAAGTTACCTGATACATTTCAATGAATTTTTCTAAATTGCTTACAATATTTAAAATTTTGAATAATTCTTTTGCATCTTTAATTGAAACCCGATGAGTTTCCCAAGGAGCAATATCAGAACAAATGTATAATCTTAAAATATCTGCGCCAAGTTCTTTATACGCCTCACTAGCGAGAACGACATTTCCAAGACTTTTGGACATCTTCTCTCCCTTGCTATCTAATGTCCAACCATTTAAACAAACTGTGTCATAGGTCCGTTTATTAAACGTGGCAACACCCATAAACAATAAGGAATAAAACCAGCCCCTAATCTGATCTTGACTTTCATCAACCAAATCAACAGTCCATAATTTTTCAAATAATTCTTTATTCAGATAAGGATATCCTAAAGATGCCCACGGAGAAATTCCAGATTCAACCCAAATATTTAATAAATCAGGAATTCGTTTCATTTTTCCGCCACAAGCACATTTTAATTCGACTTTATCCACAATATCCTTATGCAAATCATCAAGTTTAATTCCATTAGTCATCTCTTTTTCAAGTTCTTCTTTTCCACCAATAACCTTGATTTTAGAACATTTATCACAACGCCATATTGGGATGGGAATCCCCCAAAATCTTTGGATGGATACACACCAATCTACTGCATTATTTAGCCAATTTCTCATTCTGTCTTTTGCGTTCTCAGGAAGCCAATTAACTTTTTCATTTTCATTGATCATTTGTTCTTTAATTTGATCAATTAAGAAGAACCATTGATTACTTAATCTATATACTAACGGGCTTTTACATCTCCAACATACTGGATATGAATGAATTATTTTTTCAGAATAAAGTAATCTATTATTATTTTTTAGATATTCTACAATTTTTGAATCAGCATCTTTTACAAATAATCCATCGAAGCCAGTTCCCCCTTCTAATACACCTCTTTCATTTACTGGAGAAAGTATTGGTAACTTATATTTTTCTCCTATTTTGTTGTCTTCTGCGCCATGTCCTGGTGCGCAATGAACAATTCCAGTCCCTGCATCCATTGTAACCAAATGACCAAATTTTTCTTTACTATTATCAATTTTCAGACCTTTTTTTTCTGCTACTTTTGACGCAATATTTTTCTTTAAAATTGGTATGGATTCAACAATAATGTGCGCATTTTTTTGTTTGCTTAATTTCTTTTGAATTGGCACATCTAAAAGAGGTTCATATTTCATTCCAACTAGTTTCTTCCCTTTAAATTCCTCAATAATCTTAAAACCCATCTCGATTTTTTGAACTACTGTTTCCAATAGTTTTTTAGCTAGGATTAATTTTTCATTCCAAACTTCGATTTTAACATAAATTTCATCTGGATGAACGATTAACGCCACATTCGCAGGAAGCGTCCATGGTGTTGTAGTCCATGCCAAAAAATATTCATTTTTCTTTCCTTTTACTGGAAATTTTATATAAATTGAAGGATCTTCGACATCTTTGTAAGAGTCTGTTACCTCATAGCCAGATAATGAGGTCTCACAAGAAGGACACCAATGAATGGGCTTTTTTCCTTGTACTAGTAATCCTTTTTCATATAGTTTTTTTACAGTCCACCAGCCACTTTCAATATAACTGGGGTTATATGTTAAATATGGTTTGTGCCAGCCCCTCCACGCACCAATATCCTTATAAATGCCCATCCAGCCCTCTAAGTTAGAGGTAGAAAATTCTTTGCATTTTTTGATAAATTTAGAAACACCGTATTTTTCAATATCTGCCTTGGATTTCACTCCAATTTCTTTTTCTACTTTATTCTCAATTGGCAGACCGTGACAGTCAAATCCGGGTTGCCACCACACTTGATAACCTTGCATGGTTTTTAGTTTACTCCATAAATCTTTAAAAACCGTTGTCATTACGTGGCCGGCATGAGGTAAAGCATTCGCATAGGGTGGTCCGTCTAATAAATAAAATTTCTTTTTTTGAGATTTAAGATTAAAATTTACGATTTTTTCTGGGATTTTATTCTTTTTCCAATGTTCCCGAACTTCTTTTTCTATTTTTTTCGCATCATACATAAAAAACCCTCGATAGTCTCATAAATAAATGAGTTTTTGTTGAACTTAAAGTTATATTTACCTCTTAAGAAATTACATTTATTAGCTAATCCGGCAATCACTTTGCATATACAATAATTTAAGATTAAGATTTAAATACGTTTTGTCTGAAGCTTTCAAAAGAAAAAAGTACGTCAGTCGCTCAAACTGACGCCAATTTAAATGGCTAATCATATGCTTTTGCCAATCTTGAACTCATTTGACGATAGTGAGAAAATGCTTCATTATATTTTTCAGATAATATCAGTTGCACTGCAATACGTATGTCGGGATACAGTCCCCGGAAGATTTCCATTGCGTGAGAACCTTCTCTTTCATGAACTGCTTCTATAATTCTGGGCGCCATTCTTTCATATTCGGAAATTGCTTTTCTACCATCCATAGTTTTCATTAATACGTCTTCTCTGAATGAACGTAAAACATCTAATTCAAAACAGTCGTCTGGAAAACCCATCGCAGTAACACACGCAGTTGTTAGATAGCAACCTCCCTTATCGCTATCACTAGAATTATCTGAATCGCTACTAGAGCCACTATGACGTTGCTCTGCACCATGTTCATAACCTTTGCTATACACATCATCCTCGTCTGTATGGGGAGGAATTAGACTCGGAAGACCAAGACCCATAATAATATCATCTAACAAATCCCCATCTCTTCCAGCCTTATCACCCGCAGCATATGCTTTATCTAGTTTCTCATTACCCCGTGGCATAGTAATCACCTAATTTTAATATGTATATTAAAATATATAAACTTGAAAATATATATTTTATTAAGAAAAATTTAAATGCATCTATAACGTTTGAATGCAGCTATAAGTTCATCATTAATTCATATATTGCAAGATCATTGAGGGTATTTGCAATATTTTTTAACCAGTTTAATGAAATTATATTTACTGCTTCTTTTCTTTCTTTTAAAGAAACATCAATCCTTTTATTTAATTTATGAATAGAATCTAAAATCATTACTATTGCTTCATTATTAAATTCAAAGAAATTTTCTGATATCGTTTGTGTCATTTTATTCATATATTCCCAGAATTCCACAACGTCGTTATGAACGGCATCATCTTGCTTACTGAGCGCTTTACTCATATTTGAATAGTGGTCTCCAAGATATTCTAATAAATTTATAAAGGAAAATAATAGTTTAGAATCTTTTTCAACAACCCATTTGTTTTGAATAATTTTTCTCAAATAAAAATTAATGAATCTATTTAAAACAAAATCCCGTTCTTTTAGTTCGCTTAATACTTTTTTATCTCCATTTTTTACGGCTTTAAGACCATCTTCTGAACAAGATGAAATTATAGCAAAACACTTTTTAATTATCATTATTGGTGATATTTCTCCTTCATAAGAAAGATCTTTTATAATTACAATATCTTTGGCTTGTTCTATTATTTCAAAACCAATCATTGATGAAAAAATATCTTGTACGGTTTCGATAGCTGATCCATCTCCTACAATTAGTTTAATTTCTCCGTATCCTTTGACATATGCTGCTTTTAAATGTGCCGCGATAGAGGATTTACTCAAATTTTTTAAATAAAGTGTAATTTTTTCCAAATTTGGATCTTTTTTAGTAGAAACTCGTAAATCAGGTCCAGCGATTTCTACTTCTAATTCATCTCCAGCACCTAATTCATTATCTCTGAACCATACTGCTGGTAAAGAAATAACGTGTGTGGTGTCCCCCAATTTTATAATTTTTCTTTTCATCGAATATATATCACCATAAAAAGTATATATGTGTATTTAGTATATATTTGACCAAAAAAGAGAAATGCAACGCTCAATTTGATTTTTGCATGAAATCTTTACGAATTATTCAAATACACTCAACAGGGTTTTCTTTTCATTACAATATACTCTTAAAAAAAGTATCTTTGTCTGACTTTTAAGCATAACCGCATGAGTTAGGTACATCAATTCGAAGTTTATTGACCGCATCCTCCAATAAAACCGCACTTTCTGGTAGTAAAAATGCTTCCGGATTTAACTCGGTTATGGTTGATAAATTCACCATTCTAAGTTTTTCTGCATCTTCATGCATTTTTTCTGTTAATATTTCTTCTGCTACCCATCTTCTCATTTGGGTTGTAAATCCTCCCAGATTTACATTTACTCCTTCAAGTATAGAAGAAGTATCTGTTGTATTATCTGTATTAGGTGTATACTCAACCATCACATACGCTTCGTAATATTTTGAATGTTTCAAATATCCATTATCTTGTAGAAATTGTTCAACTCTTCTTAGACTTTTATAAACTAATGGAGCAAGATACGGATTCTGTCCTTCCATTATACCAAAAACATTAGTATCATCTGAGTTTGCTCTGTGGCTCTGAAGGTAATCCCATAATTCTTCTGCACTATCTGGCAGAGGAACGTCCTCCATATAATCTTCTCGTCGCTCCCCTAAGACGGATATAACTTCTTTCGGAACACATTTTAAAATACCAAAAAACGCCATTTAATTCACCAATTTTATAATTTAATTAGATCTTTAAAAAAGTACGTACTGCTTTCGCAATTTACTCAGAGCACGGTTTATGTGCTAAACAAACTCAACATATTCTTTTTTCCGTGTTGTTTTCTTTTTAGTGTTTCGTGATTTGAGTTTTCCAACTAATTCTTCTTTTAGTTGCTCTTTCTGTTCAGATTTCTTTTCAGAAATTATTTGTTCTTTTTTTGGTTCTAATGTTTTATTTGAAACACTTAATTTAATATTCAGTTTTTTCGCAAGTTCTGTTAATTCTTCTTCATTGGTTTCAATTGGTTTAAAAAATGCGCCAACAGGAACTCCCTTTGTTTCTTCTTCCTCATAACGCGGGTAGACAATTAAAGCAAAGTGTGGAATTCTCTGCCCTGCAAGCTCTCCGGAATTTACAGCCATTGAAACACCTTTTGCTTTCAATTTGGACTTAATATTTTTGACCACCGCTTGCGTAACTAGATTTAATTCACCTAGAAGTTCAGGAGGTAAACTTTCAAAATTCTCAAAATGTTTTTTAGAAACAACAAGTGTTTGGCCTTTTGTTCGAGGGGCAATATCTAAAAAAGCCACGAAATTAGGACTTTCCAAGATCTTTAAAAGTTTTCCACTTTCAATTAGTTGACAAAATAAACAATCCATGATTTTAATTTGACTTCAATCAATATAAATTTTAAAAAAAATGTAAACTATATTGGTTACTTATAACTGAATAGTAACAACTCTCCGATAGTTATATATATTAGTTAATACTACTACGGAATATGTCAATTGAAAAATTATATTCCTTAATTAGAAAAAAAATTGGTGTAGAAAAATATGTTAAACGAAGAACAAAACTTTTAAGGAATCAAATTAAGAAAGAGGTTCTTTTTGAGATAAAAGAACAAGTTAATGAAGATTTTAACGTGCTTATGATTAGTCTAAAACAACATATGTCACAATTGTTAAATGCTCGTTTTGGAATTCAAGCAGAAACAAAAACAAATGAAACAAGCCGAAAACTTTGGGAACTATACAAAACACTAGAAATTCTTGAAGATCAATTAAATAGATTAAGTAAAATTTAATTGAGAAGTATGTTGGGAACTAAGAAGTATGTTAAGAACTGAGAAGTAAATTAAAAACGGATGAGCAGCTTAAGAACTGAAAAATAAATTAAGAACTGAGAAGTAAATTAATTACTTTTTCTGCTGAAAATTCTTCTATGTTTTTGTAATCTTGTCCAGTTCCTAAATATAAAATTGGCTTTTTTGTTAAGTATGCTAAATTTAAAATCGTGCCGCCTCTAGTATCTACATCTGTTTTTGTTAATATTGTGCAATCAAATCCAATTTTTTCATAAACCTCAATTTGATTTAGAATATCATTTCCAACAAGTGAATCAACAAGCAAAATTTTTAAATCCGGTTTATTAACTCTTATAATTTTTTCTAATTCTCCGATTAGATTAATATTTGTATGCGCTCTTCCAGCAGTATCTGCTAAAATAAGATCTAAATTCTCTGTTTCTGCGTGTTTTTTTGCATCGAAAATAACTGCAGCAGCATCCGCACCATAAGTTTGTTTTATAACTTTTAAACCCAGATTTTCTGCGTGTTCTTCTAATTGCTCAATTGAAGCGGCTCTAAACGTATCCCCCGCTGCTAAAACTATTTTGAATCTATCTTTGAACTTTTTGGCTATTTTAGCAATTGTCGTCGTCTTTCCTGAACCATTAAAACCCATAAACAGAAATAACGCGGGTCTGTTTTTTTCTATAAAATTTTCCAAATTGATTTTTTCCAAATTTAATATTTCTAATAAACTTTTTCTAATGGATTTTTCTAAAAAAACTTCTAATGAACCACGGTTAATTTTCGTTCCTTTAAATTTATTAGTTAAATCTTCAATAATTTTTTCAGAAACAGTAAAGGAAACATTATTTTTAATTAATTGCAAGTTAAATTCCTCTAGTGGTTTTTTTAAATCTTTTAATGAAATTTCTTTTTCACTAATTGTTTCTTTGGCTTTTTGTGAGAATTTGTTAAGTGTTTCTCGTAATCCCTTAAACATTTTAATCGTGTTTTTTTTGAAGTTCTTGTATTTCAGTCATTGTTTTTTGCACGGCAGAATAATGTTCTTGTATTTGTTTGTCTAAATTCACTAAAATTTCTTCTTGTTCTCCACGCCTTTTTTGCAAAAAATTATTTGATTCCTCTAAAGTTTTCATAACAAGTGTTTTGCCGCCGATACTCGTTAGAGCTTCCTTAGAATTGTTTAGTTTTCCTGGTACTAGAATTCCAGAACCAATGGGAAATAATACTTCATCATCGTTTTTTGCTTTTTGCAATTCTTTTAAAGTTTCCTGTGTTGAAGAAATTTCTTGTAGTACCGATAAAACTCCTTGTTTGTATTGCTCCAGCATTTGCAAATTTTGCTGCAATTCTTGATATTGCATTATTTTCTCTTGCACACTCATTTTTTAACCTCATTAATTTCAAGTATTTTGATATCCTGTCTATGTATTTTGTAATTACTTCCCAGCGATGCCAAAACGATTTCTTCAGCATGCTTTTTACTTTGAGCAGTTATTATTTTAGAAAATGTTTGTGTATTTTTTTTAACAACCGCAGTTCCCTTTATTTCAAATTCCATATTAATCACTTATTCTAATAACAGAGGATAAGCTTTTATTTATTCCCCTTGAAACATAGCTTTTTAATACCGTAGAATAATATTTGAATCAGCAAAATGAATAAAAAATTCCTTTTTATTTTGAGTATGATGTTAATTATCGCGATTTTCATTTCTGGATGCGTTGAAAAAGAAGCGCCTTATTCCCAAGAAAATGCAGCTCAATTAGCTAAATTAGTTATGGAGGGCGCTCCAATGTATAAATTCGACGGTTTTGATTTGAAATTAATCAAAATAACTAACTTAGCTGAAGAAGCGTGGCAATTTGATTTTACCTTCAAGTGTAAAAATGACGGATACGGTGATCGCGCTAGTAAATTTATCGCGCATATCATAACGCCGCATAATTCTACACTAATTGTTCAAAATGAAACTGTAACTTACGCAGTTGTAGATGGACGCTGGGATATTTTAAATAGAGCCTTTTTAGAAAATTAGGAGTTATTTTTTATTTCTGCTGAAAACAATTAACAATCAAAATTAAATTAGATCCTTTTATAGAAAAAGATAAGATGGTAAGCTCAATTAAGAGCCTACTTATTTCGAGCTGTTAACCCACCTAATGCTACTAGACCAATGATAATTGGTAGCCACGGAAGATTCCATGCCAGAATTTCAAATTCTTGGAGAATCCACAAAATTGCAAGAATAAATATTACTCCTGCAAAAGGTGCATGGTGTATTGAACAACAGTTGGTACATTCCTGTGATGCCTTTTCAGTAGGCCTTGCAATTGCTTTCTTAACAGATTTTTTAATAGATTTTTTCGCTGTAGTTTTCGCCATTTCATTCACTAAGAACAATTTACCAGAACCGCTATATATAACTCACATAAATCGAGCTTAGAATGAGTTCTTTAATTCTTATAAACTTTAAAATATGAAGTTTGCTATAATACTTGTTGCCTTTGAGTAATTATTTTATATCTCCTATTTACTCTTCTTCTGAGATTGTATCTGCTATTTACTCTTCTTATGAGATTTAATCACATGCATCATCAAGTATAACATTCTTGTTAGATAGAATAGGGGTATTTTTAATTGATTTCTATCATGGCCGTACCCAAAGTTCCGAATAGGTCTATACCATGAAAAATAACCAATATTATGCACAATTGGAATTTTGTGGTCATTTTTATCATAAAAAATGCCATTTCTTATTTTGAATTTTCTTCTCGTAGTATGAATTGCAAAATTATAATCTGAATCTAATGCTTTAAAGTCATGATTAAGCATAAAATAATTCATGGCGATTTGGTCTGGACCGTATCGGCTCATATTTTGAATGGTAGTTACAACATAATCACAAAGTTCTACAAATTTATTTGCGGGCGCAAACACTACTCCACCATTTAATGTTTTTTTATCCTTAAAGAATTCTCTGAACTTTTTAGCATCTGTTTTAGAAAAGCAATCTGAACTAAAGAATTCTGCAAATGGCAAATAAAAATCTTCAAAAACAGCTCTGAATTTGTTTTTGTGTCTTTCAAACTCATTGTTGATATCTGATTGAAAAATAATATCTCCACCATCAATAGAAAGGACTTGATCATAAGTATGATTTTCTAAATACTTTTTCATATCTCTATATCTTATATTTACAACATGACCATCTCTTTCGCATTTTACTATTTTTACACCATTTAATCTTTCTTTCTGCTTTTCATTAAGACCATAATCAAGGATAACAATATCAATATTAGAACAATCTACATTTTCTCTTAATGATTTTAACCAGTGATCTGCTAAGAAATCTCCATATTTTGCGTCGCACGCAGTAAAGATAATATTTTTTAACATTTCATAAAGATTTCTTTTGTTATTTATTAATTTATTTGAGAATTGAATATTCAATCAAGACAGTATATTGATTTTTTGCCTTCGAGAACGTTGCACTAAAATCCAATACGCATTAAAAAGGAATCTATATAGATTTTATACATATTTTCATTTTATGAAAAAGTTATAATTCATTAATTGATTCTTTAACGCCTTTGCACCATTTATTAACAACTTTCTTTATTTTTTCTTTAATCTTTTTTTTATCAGATATTGCGTACAAAAACATATAGCCACCACCAGAAATATTTTGCTGTGTTCTTTTTACTATTTTTTTATCAACCAAATTTTTTATGGCCTTTTGAATTGTTGTTCTGTCAAGTTTCATGAATTCTGAAATTTGTGCTGCAGTATATTTATCTTCTTTTTTCGATAAGAAAATCAATAAATTATATTCTGTTTTATTTAATGCAAATGCACATCTAATTAAATCTTCTTTGGATATTTTTTTGCATAAAAATGTTATCATTTTAATCTAATTTTTAATAAATTATTCATTATTTCATATATACGGTGTTTATTTCATATTTTTAATAACTCAGTTTCCATTTCAATTATTTATTTCATATTTTTAAAAATTCAATTTCTATTTCATATTTTTATAAATCATTTATCAAATTTTTCCTTTAATCCGTTTATAACAAAACACAGATCATGAATTGTTTGAATTTTATTATCCTCACAAAAATTTATTGCTTTTTTTGATTCTGATCCCGGCTGCATCCAAACCTTATTTATTCCAAGTTTTTTACATTTTTTTACAATCTGTTCTGTGATTTTCGGTTGAACTATGGTTATGACGACATCTGGTTTTTTCGGTAATGCACTCAAAGTAGAATAACAAATATCTGCATCTATTTTTTTGTATTTTGGATTTACAGGATAAACTGCAGTAAAATTCAACGGTTTTAGTGCTCTATATACTTGTGAACCCCATTTTTTCTTGTCAATAGAGACACCCACAACCGCAATAATATTTTTCTTTTCTAAAAATTCATCAAGATTTATTTTTACCACCAAAAATTCGTTTGAAAAAAGAGGTTTTAAGACCCAGAAGTTTCTCGATTTTGTTTCTTAAATTCATTTCGCTAGGTGTGCCGACGATTCTCCCTACTTCTGTTTCTGTCTCATCAAGAAATAATAACGTTGGCGTTCCTTTAATATAATGTTTTAATGATAATTTTTTGCCCTCCACAGTTCTTGTTCTTATTTTAGTGTAAAATAGGCCCTGTTCAGAATAATCTGGAGCAACTTTCTTTACAACCCGTTCCGCGCTTGGACAGTGTGGACAATGTGATGAAACAAAAAGCAAAAGTTTCATTTTAAATTTTCCATCCCTCTCGCGCAAGTTCCACAAAGTCACGCCTTTCTTTTTCACTCATTTGCAAAATAGATATCTTACTTTGCAGATTTTGGTTAATGTTTGTTATTGATTCTTTTATGCTATTAATAAGATCCTCTTTAATTGGAACCGCTAAAAACGGAAGTTTTAATGTAAGTGAAACTAGGTTTTCTTTTATTTCTATATTCTTTATCATACTTAATTTCACTAAACTGAAATTTATTTCAGGATGCATAATTTTAGATAGTTCTTTTTCAATTATTTCTTTTGGAATCTGATCCATTTTAAATTCACCAACTCTATAAATTATCTCTTGCTCTTTCTGCGTTTAATATTCTTTTCAGCGCAATAACATACGCCGCATTTCTCATACTAAAATCTTTTTCTTTCGTGTATAGTTCGTATGTTCCATTGAATGAATGAAGTAATTTCTCTTTGAGAATGTTCTCCATATAGTCTTTTGAAAAAATATGTCCTGTTTTATTTTGTACCCATTCACAATAACTAACAATTACTCCTCCTGAATTCGCTAATATATCTGGAATTACAATGATTCCCTTTTCATTTAGAATGTCATCTGCCTCAGAAGTTATTGGTCCATTAGCTAATTCCAGAATGTTTTTAGCTTTTATTTCATTTGCATTTTCTTTTGTTATTTGATTCTCCAGTGCTGCTAAAACCAATACATCTGTTTTCAGTTCTAATAAGTCTTTATTGGTTACTTGTTTCGCATCTGCATATTGTGTTACTGTGCTAAGTTCTTTCTTAGTTTGAATTATCTTGTTGATATCCAAACCATTTTCATTAAAAATGCCTCCTTTACTGTCGCTAACACCAATTACTGTATAACCGCCGTTATGGAGCATTTTTGCAATGTTCATTCCTGCGTTACCAAATCCTTGAACAATTACTGATGTATCTTCCGCCCTTTTATTTATGTTTTCAAGGAAAAGATCAAGTATGATCTTGCCTCCTTTTGAGGTGGCATCTCCTCGTAGTACACACCCACCTAATTCAATTGGTTTTCCAGTTATGACTCCTGGTTCGTGTCTGCCTGTTATTTTCTCAAATTCGTCAAGCATCCAACCCATTATTTTTGGATTAGTATAAACATCTGGTGCAGGAATGTCCTTATTTTCGCCAATATCTGTATGAAATGATTGTATGTACGCCCTAGCAACGGCCTCACTCTCTTTTTCGCTTAATTCTTTGGAATTAATTTTTACTCCACCCTTAGCACCACCATATGGTAATCCTGCTAAAGAATTTTTCAAACTCATCCAAAAAGACAAAGATCTAACTTCATCTTCAGAAACATTTGGATGAAATCGTATTCCCCCTTTTCCAGGACCAAGGGAATCATTATGGATAATTCTCCATGCATCATATGATTTTTTATTAACAATTAATCTCGCTTTATGAATTGTTTTGTGTTTTAGTAACAATTCTTTTTCAGAATCTGTTAAGTTTAGATAGTCAGATACTTTTTCTAAATTTCTTGTGATATTATTAAATATAGACATTTTAATTACCTTTAACTATTTCTTCATAAGCAGAATTAGCTGCAATAGCACCTTCTCCGCAAGCAGTTATAACTTGTTTCAAGGAGTTGTTTGTAATATCCCCTGCCGCGAAAACACCAGTCAAGGATGTTTTTTGAAATTTATCTACTATTATATAATCTTTTTCCAATTTCAACTTTAGTTGATTAGCAAGTTTTGTATTCGGTTCTGATCCGATTTCCACAAAAATGCCGTCAACTGTTAATTCTTTATTAGTATCTAAGACAATGCTTTCTACTTGTTCTGTACCGTTGATTTTTATTATATTTGAATTAAAAATAGAGATGATTTTTTTATTGCTTTCAACTTGTTTTACCCATGCAGGTTCGGCCCTAAAGAATTTTTCTTTTCTATATATGATATAAACTTTTTCTGCATATTTAGACAGTAATAAAGCGGCAGTTAATGCCGCATTACTTCCACCAATAACAGACACTATTTTATCTCTATAAAATCCCGCATCACACGTTGCACAATAACTAATTCCTCTACCCAAAAGCTCTTTTTCATTTTTAAGACCCAATTTTCTTTTTTCTCGACCTATAGCCAAAATAATTTTTTTAGATTTATACGTAGCATTGTTTGTTTTAATTTCAAAATTTTCTTTTGATTTAATATCCTCAACTATTTCGTGTTTTATTTCAATTCCTAATTTTTTTACTTGTTCTAACATCTTTAGGCTTAGATCCATTCCACTAATATTTGGATATGTAGGAAAATTACATACTTCGTAGGCTTCAGATATTGTTCCACCATCTAATTCACCAATAACTAAAGTATTTAATAAATACCTTCCAGAGTAGATCGCTGCAGTTAAGCCAGCAGGTCCTGCCCCAACTATAATTACGTCATAAACGTTCTCTTTCATTTTTCACCACGTATTTTTAAGTTAAATCAATCTCTTTTTCTAATTCTGCTTTCAATATTTCTTTAGGACGCAAACCAATGAATTCTTGAATTATTTTTCCGTCTTTGAAAAGTTTCATGTTTGGGATACTTCTAATTTGATATTGTATGGCAAGCATTTGATTTTCTGGAATTTCTGTGTTTAGTTTGCCTATTTTTAATTTGCCATCTAATTCTTCTGATAGGTCTTCTAGACCGGGGGCCATCATTAGACATGGTTGGCACCAAGGGGCCCAAAAATCTACTAATACTGGAATCTTTGAATCAAGAACCTTTTCTTTAAAGTTTTCAGATGTTATTTCTATTGTTTTTGACATTTTATTTTTCCTCCTATTTATTTTCTGATATAGATTAACCTCCATTTAGTTTAATTACTTATTGAATTAGGTAGATCTATGAACGCTATATTTTTACGTTTGTATTTTTTATGATTGCACTCTGATTTAGTTTATTTAATTATCTTCTATTTCTTCCAAAACCACGCAACCGTCTTCTGTTACGCATTCCGAAAACCCTTCTTTCACCCCAAGCAGTTCCAATAGGTGTTTCTTCTTTTACAGTAGTTGTAGATTTTTCACTTCTTTTTTCTTTTTCATCAAGTATAATCGCATTTCTAGGACACTGTTTAGCGGCCTCTTGAATACAATCTGCCTTATCATCTTTTACTTTTGATTTTCCATTAATTATTTCAAATCCCGCAGGGCATATGCTCTGACAAATTCCACAGCCGATACAATTTGCTTCGTCTATTCTTACCGTTTTTATCGCCTTATTTAGTTATTTTTTTCTGTGATAATTTTTACTGTAAATCACTATTTATGTGTTTATCAATATATCTTCTTACTTGTTCTTCTGGTAATGCTCCCACGAATTCATCAACAAGTTTTCCGTTTTTAAAAAGTTTAACTGCGGGAATGCCATTTATCCTGTATTTTTGGCTCATTCTTGGATTTCTATCAACATCTAATTTAGCCAAAGTAATTTTTCCTTTATGTTCTTCTGCAATTTTTTCTAAAATTGGGCTCAGCATTTTACATGGCATACACCAACTGGCCCAAAAATCAACAATAATTAAAGCATTTTTACTTTGTTTTATTACTTCTTCTTCAAAATTACTATCAGTTACCTCAATTTTTATTTTGGTGTGATGTGGTCTCAATTTGTTCTTTAGTTCTTCCATTTTTCGTTTTCTAATTTCTTCCAAATCATTCATATCCATCTTCTCTACGGTAGTAGTGATTATTTTAGTCACTATTGATTTAAATAGTTTACGGTGACTTTTCATAATAGTAAAGATTAACTAGACCTTGTTGCTTCAATTAATACTATTTTTTCTTAATTATGATGTTACATTCAATTTAGATAAAAATAGTGAAATAACATAAATAAAAGCGATTATTAGGACGATAATCGGCCCAGTCGCGAAATTAAAATAATATGAAATAAATAAGCCCGCAATAGTTGAAAATAAAGTAATTAAAAAAGACGTTATCATGATTTTTTTAACAGTTTTGTGGAATAATTGCGCTGTTGCAGCAGGAATCGTAAGAATGGCTATCATTAGAATGATACCTACAACTCTTATTGTGGCAATAATCGTTAATGCAATAAGCGAGAAAAGGATAATATTAACAAAAGTGACTGGCATATTTCTTGTTTCTGAGTATTCCTCGTCAAATATGACTGAAAGAAATGAATTATACATTAGAAAAACAGTTCCCAAAATCAAAACATCTAAAAGGAATATTGTTATAATATCTGACGTCGAAGTAAGCAAGATATTTCCGAATAAGTAAGTAAATAAGTTCGTTGCGTATCCCGGTGTTAAAAAAATGAACACCAATCCAATGGCCATTCCCGTTGCCCACAAAAAACTAAGTAGTGTGTCTAGTCTGTTTTTGGATTTTTTTCTGAATAAAGCAATAATAACTGCAGATATTAAACTAAAAATAACACCTCCAAAAAGAGGATTATACCCAAGATAATAGCTAATTCCAAGCCCTCCGAACGCCGCATGCGCAATACTCCCTGAAATTAAAGATATTCTTTTAACTACAATATATGTTCCGATCATACCTGCGGCAAGAGAGGCAAGCACAGAGATAATCAATGCATTTTGAAAGAATTGATATTGTATGGCCTCAAACATCACACATCTCCTTCATTCTTAGTGAATCTGCTTTATGATATCGTGTAGCGTGAGTTTTACATTTGTTAACACAGACAACTTCTTTGCTATATTTCGCCAACATTCCTAGATCATGATCTACAATAACAATTGCAATCTTCTTGTTCAATTCTTTTAAAATTTCATATAACTCCCTCTGAATATGCATATCAAGATTCGCTGTTGGTTCATCTAAAATAAGGATTTTTGGATCATTTGCAAGTGCTCTTGCAACGAAAACCCTTTGTTTTTCTCCCCCCGAAAGTTCATTAAGTTTCTTAGAGCGCAAATCCCAAATTTTCAGTTTTTTAAGTGCTTTTTCCGCTGCTTGTTTGTCTCTATCATTATATCTTTTAATCAGATTTTTGCCTACTCTACTTAGCATTACAATTTCAAAAGCAGTTATTGGAAAATCAAAATCAACATCTTTGAATTGTGAAAGATAACCCACTTTTTCTCTATTTTTGACAGGACTTTTACCAAAAATGGTAATTTTTCCGGTTTTCGGTTTTAATAGACCTAAAATAAGTTTCAGAAGAGTTGTTTTTCCTCCACCATTTGGACCAATTATTCCTAAGAAGTCATCTTCATATATTGAAAAATTAATATTCTTTAAAAGTTCAGTTTTATTATAACTAAATGAAACATTACTTATTTTAAGTATCTCTTTTCTTTTCATTTTGCCTATCACTTTAGTATTATGTTCTTTTGTGTATTCGCATTCTCTGTCTTTGTTCAAATTTTTCTTTATTTGCTCAAATAACTGCTAATTGTAATTGCTACAGTTCTAAGATTATTTATGTAATCCTCAGAAAGAGGATCAATGGAAACCACTGTAGCCCCAACTTCTTCTGCAATGGATTTTGCAATTTCTTTATTGAATTGAGACTGAACAAAAATAACCTTGATATTATCTTCTTTTGCTTTATCTATTATGTACTGTAAATGTTCTACTGTTGGTTCTTTTCCATATTGTTCTATCTCTATTTGTTTTAATCCGTATTCATTTGCAAAATAACTCCAGGCAGGATGAAACACCAAAAATTTATTTATTTTTAATTCTCTAAATTTTGTCGCTATTTCTTTGTGTAGCGTATCTAATTCTTTTTTGAAATTCTCTGCATTTTGTATATATTCCGCAGAATTCTTAGGATCTTTTTTAGAGAGTGTATCTGCAATTATATCAATTTGTTTTTTAACTTCTATAGTAGAAAGCCATATGTGTGGATCAATTTCATTTAACTGTGCTGTCTCATTAGAATTTTCTGTATAATTTTCAGAGCCACCAAAATATCTTAATTTTACATTCTTTGAAGTGTCTATTATTTCCATATTTGGATTCAGATCTGCAAATTTGGCAATATGAGATTTCTCAAAAGGGATATACCCGATTCTAAAATAAATGTCTGCTTTTTCTACATTTATTAAATCACTTGGTCTTGGTTCGTACGTTGCAGGACTTCCCCCTGGCGGAATTAGTTCTTTTACATTGGTGTAATTTCCACCAACATGTTTTACAAAGTTTTTTTGTGGCAGAATACTAACTATTACATTTAATTTATCTTGATTTTGTAGTGTATTTTCTTGTTGATACGGCGTATGTTGATAATTTATAAAAAACCCAACAAAAAATATAATCAAGATTAAAATTCCAAGAGATATTATGTATTTTGTTTTTATGACCATTCTTTACTTCATTTATAACTCAATCTTATAAATATTACTGACTTCCATTCTCAATAAGAATGAAAACACGAAACACCAAACAGAAGAAAATAATT
This sequence comes from Candidatus Nanohalarchaeota archaeon, assembly GCA_017610385.1. GTDB lineage: Archaea > Nanohalarchaeota > Nanosalinia > Nanosalinales > JAFCCC01 > JAFCCC01. The sequence goes on along the minus strand of JAFCCC010000006.1, from coordinate 16,364 downwards.
CAAAAAGAAATTAATAATTTCAATAGTTTCTTTACTGCAGAAGAACTTTATAATAAAGTTAGAAAAATAGATAATAAAATTGGTTTAGCCACGATATATCGGTTTCTTAAACATCTGAGAGAACTAAGAAGCATTTATTCTTATAATTGTAATAATAGTTTGGTTTATTCTAAAGAAAAAAGGAGCCATTGTCATTTTATTTGTGAAAAAACCGGGAAACTAATTCATTTTGATGTGGAGTCATTAGATTTCTTGAAAGATAAAATACCTGGATCTATCTCTAGTTTTCAAATAGAAGTTAGAGGACTCTGTAAAAGTTGCTCTGAAACAGAAACCTGCCTTTAAGTTCTTATTTCATGGAGGGTATGCACAAATTTTAAATATTATGGAATAAAAATAGGTCTATAAAAATTTATGAATTTGGTACACCTTATAACTGAAATTTTATAATTAAAACAAAAGTTATGAGTAATACAAAAGGACTGATTAAGGCGTTATGGAAAAAGCAGTTAGTTTATTGAAGGTCATAAAATGAACAAAGAAATTCAAGAATTAAACATTCAAGCAGAAGATTATTCAAAAAAATTGAGAGAAGTACATGCTGAAATTAGTAAGATAATTGTGGGGCAAGAAGACATTGTTGAAAAGCTTCTTATAGCACTAGTTTCTAACGGACACGTTCTTATTGAAGGCGTTCCAGGTCTTGCAAAGACCTTGATGATAAAAACACTTTCAGAATGTCTTGACTGTGGATTTGTAAGACTACAATTTACTCCAGATTTATTACCAGCAGATATTACTGGAACAAAAATCTATGATCATAGAGATATTTCATTTAAAACGGTGAAAGGACCTATCTTTACAAATTTTGTTCTTGCTGATGAAATAAACCGCGCGCCACCAAAAGTACAATCTGCTTTACTTGAAGCTATGCAAGAGAAACAAGTAAGTATTCAGGGAGATACAATACAACTAGAAAAACCATTTATGGTTTTAGCAACGCAAAATCCTATTGAAAGTGAAGGAACATATAAGCTTCCAGAAGCGCAAGTTGATCGATTCATGTTCAAACTTCTTATTCGTTACCCAAAAAAAGAAGATGAGATAGAAATTATTGAGAGATTTACTGAAGGACTGGTTCATCATGTTTCAAAATTACTTTCTTCAAAAGACATACTTGAGATACAGCAATTCAATCTGAAGATTTATGCTGATAGAAAAATCAAAGAATATGTTGCAGAACTCGTAGATGCTAGTAGACATCCAGAAAAATATGGTCTTGATATTAAAGAGTATATTGAATATGGTGCATCTCCGAGGGCGTCATTATGGCTTGTTTTGGCTGCAAAGGCCCATGCTATGTTATATGGTCGAGGTTATGTAAAACCAGAAGATGTTGTTTCTATTGCTTATGAAGTATTACGACATAGAATGTTATTGACATATGAAGCTGAAGCAGAAGGTATAACTGTTGATAATATTATTACTCAAATTTTAGAAAAAATTACAATTCCATAAGTGACCAATAATATGCCCGAAGTAAAAGAAATTATTAAAAAAGTTAGAAAACTTGAAATTACCACAAGACAATTAGTAGATGGTCTTGTTGCAGGAAACTATCATTCTATTTTTAAAGGTCAAGGAATTGAATTTTCTGAAATAAGAGAGTATCATTCTGGTGATGATATACGGACAATTGATTGGAAGGTCACTGCGCGATTTGATCGTCCTTTTATCAAAGAGTTCATTGAAGAAAGAGATTTGAGAGTTTATTTTATTTTTGATTATTCTGCATCTGGCAATTTCGGAAATCTTATTGAGAAGAGAAAGAAATCAATTGAGATTACTGCTACACTAATGTTTTCTGCAATGAGAAATAATGACAATGTCGGCCTGTTTATTTTTACAGATGGTGTTGAAAAATATATTCCTGCAAGAAAAGGAAGACGGCATGTATTAAAACTTATTAGTACTCTAGTAGCTTATTCTCCTCAATCAAAGAAAACTGATCTTAATCTTTCTTTAGCGTATATTTCTAAAATAATCAAAAAAAGAAGCATTTTGTTTATTATTTCTGATTTTTATTCCACGGATTTTATGAAATCCTTATCAATACTTAAAAATAGACAGGACATTATTGCACTACGAGTAGTAGATAAAAGAGAAAATAAAATCCCAGATGTTGGATTGATTCAGTTAGAAGATGAGGAAACTGGTGAACAACTACTTGTTGATACCTCTGATAAAGTATTTCGAAAGAATTATGTCGAGATGATGCATAAAAAAGAATTACACTTGAAACATGTTTTTAGGAGAAACAAAGTTGATGTTATAAATATATTTACAGATGAACCTTATGCTTTGCCACTTAAGAAATTTTTCAAAATAAGAACAAGGAGGATCATAAGATAATGACTGGTTTTGAAACCACCTGGGTTTTAGCATTTCTATCAGTCGTTCCTGTTCTTTACTTTGTGTATAGGAAAATTATTCAAAAGAAAAAGAAAGATGCGATCAAATTTAGTAATATTGGATTTATTAAATCTGCTTTGGGGGACAAAAGAAAATAAAAAAGAAATGAACTCATGTTTTACTTGGCATTATTTGTAATTGTATTAATGATTATTGGATTCGCCAATCCACATATTCCACTAAAAAGAACAAAGGCAGGTGTAAATGTAATTCTTGTGCTTGATATTTCTGGAAGCATGCAGGCAACTGATTATCAACCGACGAGATTAGAAGCTGCTAAAAGTTCAGCAGAGATTTTATTGAAGTCTTTAAAAGAAAAAGATTACGCAGGTATTGTAACCTTTGAATCTGGAGCGACAACAGCAGCGTACCTGAGTCCATATAAAGAAAAAGTTATTGAAAAATTAAGACGTATTGCACCCAAACAAGGGAGAACCGCAATTGGAGATGGATTATCTTTGGGTATTGATATGGCAACATCCATTCCAAACAAGAAAAAAGTTGTTATTCTTTTGAGTGATGGAGTTAGTAATGCCGGCGTGATTTCTCCACAAGAGGCAGTAAGCTTTGCAAAAACAAACAATATTCAAGTTTATACTATTGGTTTGGGATCAGAAAATAAAACAATTTTAGGTTATGATTGGTTTGGTAATCCACAGTATGCAGAACTTGATGAAGTAACACTTCAGGTAATTGCAAAAAATACCAACGGAAAATATTTTAAATCAGTTAGTGATAAGACTCTTGATGAAATTTACAAAAATATTAGCCAACAGATCAAAAGAGAAAAAGAGGAAACAAACATTGGAAACTGGTTCTTTTTAGCAGCGCTATTTTCTTTTTTAGTGTATTTCTACCTTGTTTATGGTCGACGAAGGGTGATACAATGAAATACCACCTTGTTTCACTGCTTTTATTTGTACTTTTAGTGAGTTTTTATATACAAATGGCATATCCTACATCTAATAGTGTAACAAATTCTAAGGACTTAACCTTCTCTTTGGATCAAAAAGAATATTATTTTAAAACCGGAGAAAATGCCATATTAGAGTTACATGTGACTAATACGTATAATACTACACTTGATGGTTCGTTAATTTACACAATAACTAAATCAATTAATCAAGCTAATTTTCAATACTCTAATTCTAATACGCAAACTACCCCTCTTTCAATAGGTAAAGAAAATAGAACAATCCATTTGAATTTTGGAACATCAAATACACCGGCGATATTATCTGTCAATCTAAAATTTTCATATACTGTAGAAAAAACAAAAGAAGTAATACTTAACGACATACTGATTCATTTTGTAGATAATAACTCGCAGAAAAATAATCAGCAAAACTCAGTAAGCAGTTCTTCTCAAGAATCTCAACAGCCCCAACAACAAGATTCCCTTGCTGCACAAGAACAAAAAATGCAAGATATGATAAATCAAATGAATGGAAATAATCAACAACAAACACAGAATTCTCAACAAGCATTAGAAAATAATCAAATGGCACAAGATAGTTCTGCATTAAAGCAAGAAATGCAAAAACAACTTCAAGAACAACAACAAATGAAAGACGAATTCCAAAAACAAATAGCACAAAATGCAGATTTTCAAAAAGAACACCAAAAATTACTTGATATGGGATATAATATGACAAATGCTGATTTAAATCCAACTTCGAATAATAGTGGGGAGTTTAAGTTAGATTATAAAAAACAAAATGGGGAAAAAGCATCCCTTCAAGGACAAATGCAAGATGGAAAAATGCAAAATCTCCAAGAAAATACAGCAGAAAAAAGACAACAAATATTAGATCAATTACAACAGAGTAAAAAATTCCAAAAATATCAAAAACAGCTTCAGCAACAGGAATTTAAACAACAAAATATGGATATTTCTCAAGAGGACAACAAAACCGATGTTCAACTGAATTATTTGGATGCGAACAACGAAACCGCAAAAATAACTGCACAAATCATAAATGACAATGTCCAAAATGTTAAAATAGAAACTAATACAAAAAAAGAGACAAAAAAATATTGGTGGTTCTTAATAGTACTTTTGTTACTTGGTATTTTTGAATATTATCTTCATATGAGAGTTAAGAAGAAACAAGCATCCCAAGAAGTGATTATTGCAAAAAAAATTGAAAAACCATTTGATTATAAAGCTGAAGCTCGTTCTCTAATTAAGAAATCTCTGGAATTATTTGATAAAAAAGAATACAAAGAGGCCTATGGAACTGCGGGACAGGCATTAAGAATTTATTTGAGTTATAAAAACAAATTGAATAAAGAAACAACTAATGACGAAATAATACGCTATCTTGTAACGCATAAAAAAGAATTCAAAGAAGCAAAAACCTGTTTTGATTTATGCTCCCTAGTGGAGTTTGCAAAGTATCAGGCGAATAAAAAAGATTTTGATAAAATTATTCATTCTGCAAAGAAAATTATTGAATGAATAATAAAGCATAAAAGTAATCTTGTTCTATTTTAATGTGAGGGGAAAACTATGGTTTGGTTAATTATTCTAGTTATTGTTGTACTTTATGTTCTAATGGGACTTAGAGTTATAACAGAATACCAAAGAGGAGTGAGGTTTACCCTAGGCAAGTTCTCAGGAGAAATGAAACCTGGTTTGCGGTTTGTTGCGCCAATTCTCCAAATGTATCAGAAAGTAGATGTAAGAGTAAAAGCTGTTGACGTTCCACAACAAGAATGCATTACAAAAGATAATATTTCTGTGAATGTTAACGCAGTTCTTTACTATAGAATTAGTAATGCAATGAAAGCGATTTTAGAAGTGGAAAATTATATGTACGCAATTTCTCAATTAGCTCAAACGACTATGAGAAACGTTGTAGGAGAAGTAGAATTAGATAGTTTATTAAGCGGAAGAGAGCAAGTTTCTCAGAAAATTAAAACTATTGTAGATTCGGCCTCTGATCCATGGGGAATTCATGTTGTTTCAGTTGAGTTAAAACACATTGAATTGCCGCAAGACATGAAGAGAACTATTGCAAAACAAGCAGAAGCAGAACGAGAAAAGAGAGCTGTAATTACAAAAGCAGAAGGAGAGTTAAAAGCTTCTACAAATCTTTCTAAAGCAGCAAAAATTTTAGCAGGATCTCCTGGATCATTACATTTAAGAACTCTAGCAACATTAAATGATTTGAGTTCAGATCAAAGTAATACCATTGTTCTTGCGCTTCCTTTAGAAATTTTAAAAGCCTGGGGTCAATTTGAAACCACGAAGAAGAAATAAATCACTTCTTCTTTTACTTTAATTTTCTTAACTTCCTGACATACAATGAGTCAAACACAGAATAATACTTATTTATATTTTATTGACTATAATATATACATTATCGTATAACTATTACATATAAGGTATTCATAAAGGATTCAAATGACAGGACCAACAATTGAAACAGGTTATGGAACAATAGACGCCAGACCAATGTTAGAAACTGGTTATGGAGCTATTGATAATTCTCCAAGGATTGAAACAGGTTATGGACCTGCTTTGGATGCAACCCCTATGATTGAAACTGGTTATGGCCCACCAATTCCCAAAGCATTACCTTTAAAATCTGATTTTGGACCAACAATGCCCTCCATTCAACCAATGCCTTCCATTCCAGAAATGCCCTCCATTCAACCAATGCCTTCCTTAGATGTATTCAAAGGTACACCTCAATTAGATTTCATAAATCCAATAATTCCAGAATATGAACCGCCAAGAAAATTGGAATTTCCAACGACATATAATACAGCCCCACAATTTCAAGAACCAGTAAGGTCAATTGAACCAGCACCATTCTTGAGAGATGTCTCATCTCTCTTGAGATTAGAACCTCGAACAGATTTTTCAAATTTAATTCCAAAATCAAGACCAATATCTTCTTATTATACTCCACCAGAACCTATAAGACCAATTGTTCCTGATTTTAAACCAATAGAACCAATACAACCTACACCCAATTTTTTGGACCCGATAAAGCTACAAAGAACATATGCAGATGTTGCTCCTTATGTCCCAGAGCGCACTAATTCGAATAGTTTTTCGTTGAGAAGAATTTCTACAGATATTTCACCAGTTTTCCCGGATCCTAATACTGTTGCACATCGGTTTGATCCTTCTAATTTAATTAAACCGTATGTTGATGTTGCGCCATTCATTCCAGATCCAGTTCCTTTCAAACCTATAGAAACATTCAAACCTATAGAATCATTAAAATATACTCAACCAATTGTGCCGGAAATTAAAATAGAACCGATTGGAAAACCATGGAATTTGCCTTCTGCATGGGAACCTGTAAAAAACTTTGGTTTAAATGGTCCGGGAGAAGCAAGAACAGTATTTCCAGGATTAATTGAAAGACGAAGACCCATGCATGAACATGGAAATTATGGATTACACAGACACGATCAAGAACTCTATGGTGTTTTTACAGGTACTAAACCGCTTACTCGTGCAAGACACATTTTCGAAAATGACCCGAACTTTTGAAATTAAAATTCCATGTTTTTTGGGTATTATTTCTTTATTTTTCTAAAAAAGGTTCATAAAATAGCTTCATTAAAATGCTTTTCTGAATAAATAGTAAATTATATTTGGAGAAGTAATTATCAGTTTAGTAAATCTTTTTAGAAACGGAAGTGGTTTTCCCGTTGGAACAAATTCAATGGTTTTTTTCTTTCTGATGAGATTTGCAAAAAGCTCAGATTGGGTTATAGCGTTGTTTGAATTCAATAGCGTGTATGCACTGTTTAAACCCGCTGGCCAAATATGAAAATCTGCACCTCCCATTTGTAATTTGTCTTTACAGGCAAAATTGAATGCGGTTAATTCTTTATTTTGTTTTAGCTTATGACTAGCACTGATAATTTCGAAACCATCAAAATCAAATGTTTTAAAATCCCTTCTTGCGAATCCTTTTTTAGATGACGGATGAGGTAAAACAATGGCTCCTTGCAATTTTCTTATTTCTTTTATAAACACCTCAAACTCTCGCATATTTGAAAAAGAAAGCATAAATTGTTTGTCGATAAATTTTTCATAGAAGGATTTTAGTTCTTCTGGATTTTCAAAGTAAATTAGAAGCTCTTTAATTTTTCTATTCAGTTTAAAAAAGATTTCTATTCCCGGCAAAATGAGTAGATTCTGTTTCTTTCCCAGTTCAAACGCCTTAAGTGACCCTTTAATTTCATTATGATCTGTTATGGCAATTACATCAAAACCGCGTTTCTGCACCATTTTTAGAATAGAATGTACAGAATGAATTCCATCCGAATAATTGGAATGAAGGTGTAGGTTAGCCTTTTTAATGTATTTATAAGTCATAGTTTAATACTTTTTAAACTCGTTTATATGGCTTGTGAATTTTGAAGGTAATTCATGAACTCTAAAGAAGTAAAATAAACCCAAGTTCTACAAATCAAACTCTTCAATAAATTCTATAATCTGATTGTACTTATCCAAATAATGATATCCTTTGTTTGTTAAAGCAATTGAAACTTTTCCTTTTTTATCAGCTTTTTCGTAGATTAAACCACGTTTTAACATTTCGTTGAAATATTCAGAAAAACGAGTAGAAGACATATTTGATTTTCTTAGTAATGGAGTTTTTATTATTGAATTTTTATTCTGATGAATAATTTTAAGAATATCTCTTATTATTTCTAAGCGACTTCTTTTTGCCATTATATTGAACCCACCCTTCGAATTACTTTGTAAAGTATGGACATGAAAATTCCAATTGAAACCAGATAAATCAGAATCTGAATGATTGGGATAAATCTTGGGATCAAAATATCAATCATGTTGAGTGTCCAAAATGCGAAAAGCAAGATATAATTGAAATACAGAGAATTTCGTTTCTTTGTATTTTTGCAATCTTTATAAGCCAGATATGAAGTTAACCCTACAAAAACAAATAAAATTACTTGTAAACTCAAAGTTAACAAAGGAATAGTTAGAAGTGCTGTAATTAATGAAATTAAAAGCGCAACAGAGTTAAAAATTCCAAAAATTAACTTTTCATTTTTCCATTTTTTATAAAGTACGCTGTATAGTAAACATAAAACCGCCATTATGCTTGTATAGGTAAATAGTACTACGGTTACTGGACCCCAAGCTCTCATTGAAAAGTGTAAAACTCGTGGGTCATTGAAAAAAAGCACTATAATTCTGATAAAGGATCTAAAAAAGAGAGATAATGCAAAATATAAAAAAGAAAGTCTGAAATATTTGATTCCTTTATATTCACTCAATTTATAAACTTCTCTAGTCCCAAAATAAATTATCAGACTGCACATAATCAGTACAAAAGCGTATAATACATCTATTCCCATAGATTGGTAAAACATTGGACCTGGCATTTTTATCTGTAATTAACTTCGTAGTTTGGTTTTATAATAATTAGTGGACTTTGAGTCCACCCGATTTATATATACGACAAGAGAATCTGTTCTCAAAAGAGGTGAAAAAAATGACAACCAAAAAAACAATAGGGATGCTTGCTGTTGCATTAACTTTAATTCTTTCAACAGGCTTTGTGGCAGCATATCAGTTTGGTGGATTTAATAACCCAACGTTAACTGATGGAGAAAGAACAGAGGTGCAAGAATTTCATGAACAGATTCGGCAAGCTGTAGAAAATGGAGATTATGATTCTTGGAAAGCCCTTCATAATGCCCAATTAACAGAAGAAAGATTTAGTCAGGTTCAGGAAAGATATGAACAAATGACAGAAATTAGAGAATTACGGGAAAATCTAAGAGATGCTATTGATGCTGGAGATACGGAACTAACAGAGCAAATAAAAGGCGAACTTTCAGAATTGTTGCCTAACGCGAATGAATTTGGAAGAAGACAAGCTATGGAAAAAGAGAACAGAGCCTTTAATCAGGGATTTAAAAGAGGCTTTAGAACTGCATTATCTGATTGTCCCTTTAATGGCTAATTCTACTTAAAAAAGGGCCCAAACCCCCTTTCTTTTTCATTTTTTGTAACGTACACTATAAAAGAAGCTAAAAACCGCACAGAACTGGAATATAAAAATAAAATTAATATAATTATTTAGCATGTAACTTTCACAGCCTTTAGTGCCAAACTAAATACTCAGACTGCATAAGATCATGACGAAAGAATAAAGGCTGTTTAATCTGGTGTTTTATCTCCGTCATTGCTACCGAGCGCTTATTTTTTTCACTAATCATACATATTATTGCAGGATCAATTCCTGCGCACCGACCTCAAAAATTAAAGCCAGTAGATGTATTACGATATGAATAAGTTGCTATGAATTAATTTATGAAAAAATATATTTTACGTCCATATTTATTTTATATTTTTTCACCAATTTACTAACATGATTAATCCTAAGAAAAAAGCAGTAAATAATAGAGTAATTTATATAAGCGTAATTATAATTTTTGTTCTGCAGAGCTTTGTTACCACATATTTTTTTGTTCAATTAACTCAACTCCAGAATACTGTTTCATACAATTCTGAAGTTATTGTTGCAAATAACAGACGTGTTATGAATAAATTAAGCAATCTAAGTGAAAATTTAGCTCTAATTAACACTAATGTAACTAAATTAGATAACTCTGTCTCGTCTAATCAAAATGATATTATATTAATTGAAAACGAGATTACGAAACTCGATGAATCAATTAATTTTACTCAGAGTAGTTTATCTGAAGCACAAGCAAGTCTAGAAAATCAAATTAAGGCCATTAAATCAAAAACTTCTTCGGATTTTTCAGACATCATAGGACATGTTATAGAAGATGTTATTTCAATTAAAACAAATGTAGCACAAGGTTCTGGATTTATTATTACTTCTGATGGATATGTTGTAACCAACGCGCATGTTTTAGACGGTGCTACATACGCAAAAGCGATAACTGTAAATCAAACCGAACAATATATGAGTTTGATAGGTTATAGTAATTCTCTTGATCTGGCTTTACTAAAACTTTCAGGCAATTACAAACCTCTTATTTTGAGCGATTCAGAAGAAATAAAAGTAGGTGAAAAAGTAATAGCAATTGGTAATCCCTATGGACTTTCATTTTCAGTGACTGAAGGAATTATCTCTGCTTCACATAGATTAATTAGTGGTTATTCTGGACAATATGTTCAAATAGATGCCGCATTAAATCCAGGTAATTCTGGAGGTCCATTGATTAATACCAATGGTGAGGTTGTTGGAATCAATAACTTTAAAGTTATGGGAGATAATTTAGGATTTGCTCTAGAAAGTAACTTTATTAAGAAGGGTATTAATGAAATTGCTCAAGAGAAACTTGGTAAAACCTTGATTTGACATAGATGCTGTGGTTAACCTCTAGTCACTTTCTTCAGTTTTTACAGTTTTCTTTCTTCTTTTTGTTTCTTTTACTTCTGCTGATTTTAGTTATCTAATTTCTTTCTTTAGCTTTCCCATCTTTTTAGAAATTATTTTGCTATTTTTTTCAATGATTTTCGTAAAATCTTTCTTTTCGTGTTTTTTTCGATTTATTAGCCACGCAATATCAAAAATACAAATTAGAATAATTGCTTTCTGAAAAATCTTTTTCTTTCTTTTCAAAGAATATACACTATTTTTTAAAATATGTGAAAATACTATGTGATTTACTTTTTGATGCCTGAAGTAATATGCATAATCTAAGATCTTTGGCCCATAAAATGAACCGCAGAAATCCATAATTCCACAATCATTGCCAAATCTAAAAACTTGATCTTTGTGAAAATCTCCATGTAAAATTGATTTTTCACTTTCAAAAACTTCGCAGAATAAGTCTTGTAATTGAACTTTACTCATCTTTTTCACTTCATTTGGGATGTGTGGATTTGCCAACATAAAATCTTTGTAGAACTCATTAAAATCATAGATTCTAAAGAATTTATTTGGTTTTTTTTCAGTTTCTAAATGAAACAGTTCAATAGTTCTCAACGCCGTTTTTAAACTAATTCTTTTTTTGTAAGGAATATATTCCATAATAAATGAAACAGAATTTTTTTCTTTCCAATGAGAATAAATTTTTGGAATTCTTACAATTTTACATTGATCATAAATCCATTTTTGTTTGTCAATTTCGGTTTTAAAGTCTTTGTGAATTGTTTTTTTGATGAATAAACTATCTGCAATTTTTACTAAATATACTGAAGAAAGTGCTTTCTCTTTGATTGTTTTAATTATTTCAATTCCATTGGGTTCTGAGACCATATGAAAGTATGACTTTAATGAGATAATATAGTTTTCCTTTATTGTTCAGAATTAGTTTACGCAATTTTTTCGTCTTTTTTCTCTTCGGCCTTTGATTCTTTTTCCTTCTTTATTTCTGCCGGCTTTTTCCGTGTTTCCTTTTCCGTTTCTTTTACTTCTACTGATTTTTCAATTTTAGCTTTCTTTTGTTCTGGCGCAAGTTTGGTTTCTTTTTTTGAATCTCCCTTTTCAATTGGCTTTTCTTCAACCGTTTTCTCTTCTTTCACAGATTCTCCTTCAACAGGTTTTTCCTCTTTCTTTTCAACTGGTTTTTCAGCCGTTGGCGCTTCTTTTTTCTCTACTTTCTCAGTTTTTTCTACTTTTTCGCCCTTTTTGACTTCTTTAGTTTCTAAAGTTGTTTCTGTTTTCTTCCCTTTCTTTTCTTCAGTTTTTGCTTCGATTTCCTGCACTTTTTTTGCCCCTTTTTGCTCATCTGCTTTAGAAATTTTCGTTTTCTCTTCGGTTTTTGGAGTTTCTGTTTTTCCTTCAGCTTTTGGTTTCTTTTTCTTTTCTGCGTCCTTAACTGGAAGTTTCAATTCCTTTCCTTCTAATTCAATATAAAAAATACCATCTTGTTCCCTTGTTTGAACATCTAATCTAATTGGAGGCGTTCTAATACCTCTCTTCCAAATTTCTTCATTAATTAAATGACTAATAGACAGAGTTTCTGTTTTTAATTTTCTTTTTAATTCCCTTTTTAAAATCTTCATAGCCATTGGCGCTCTTTTATTTCTGGCTGCGAAAATAGAATCCTTCAAATTTAATCTTATATGTTTTGTTTCTGTTGCCATTCTATTCCCCTGTGTCTCCTCTTCTCCAATGCCTGCTCTTAAATCTCTTTGTTGATCTACTCATAGACCGTTTTATTCCAAATTTCTTTAAATCTATCCATCTTGGAGCAGATTTCGCGCTTCGCGCGCCACTAATCAACCTTTTCTTTTTTCCCAAGTTTTTTCGAGCTGCCATTTAAATCACTTTCTTTTAATTTGAATTTCTTTTTTATTTTGTAATTGTTTTAATATTGTTTTTAAGTCATCATCTGTTATTTTATCTTGCATTTGACCATTTTGAACCAATTGAACTAATTGAAGTTCAATTTGAGAGGCTAATTCTGGTTTAACTGCCCTAATGTTTCCCAAGCGCGAACGCGCTTCCCGTGTCATTAATTTCGCACTTATTATCCGAATATGATTCATCATTTCTTGTTGTTTTCTTAATTGTTCAATTTGGTTGAGTTCATTTGGATTCATTTTTACTTACTTTTAATGCAAGATTATCTAAGAAACTAATTCCCTTTGAAGTTATTTCTCTACCTTGCTTTTTTTCTGCTTTTTTAACTAATTCTGCATTTTCTAATTGTTGTAGTGCCGAACGAATAATTTTTCCACCAGATTTTCTAAAATGTTCTGTTTTATGGCCTCTATTTTTTCTTCCACCATAAATTATTCTTAATCTTGAAACGCCAACAGGCCCTTTTTTATATAATTTTCTTAAAATTGAGGCACATCTTAAGTAATACCAATCTTCTTGAGATGGAACTCTATCTTTATGTGATCCGGTCTTAACAAAAGCACTCCACTCTGGCGCTTCCACTAATTTTTTACGTTTTAATTCATTCGCAGTTTCTTCGATTAGATCCCCTGAATTAACATCAAATATTGTTACCATTTAAATCACATTTAACTTAATTTTTCTTTCTTTTGATAGATTAACTAAGCATTCTTATTAACCTTTAAAAAGATTTTACTTTCTCTTGAAAAGTTCATACTCAGCTTTATAAAGACTGCGTTCGCCTTGTGTATTCTAAAGTCACTTCTTTATTTTTTATAAAATCGCATAATTTAATAGTAAGCTTTTCTATATCTTTTTCTTGCAAGTAACAGCCTAAATTTTAAATAGGAACAAATCACTTATACATTTTTTTAGTATGGTTTAAAATACAAGGGACCGCTCATTTTACACGAGTACAAAGAACAACAAATAGATGTGATCTTGTTAACAGCTTAGATTCTAAATACCTTTTTTTCTAATTGCATAGTATTTTTCGTATTACACAATGGAAATCATATGTAGAACTTGTTATTGTAGTTTATGCCTCTTGTAGGTTATACCCTATCTGAAATATTTTTTACAGTTTTAGTAATAAAGTCATTTATTTTGACATTATATTTGACTTTTCCATCTCTTCCACGAATTGCCAGAGTTTTGTTTTTCTCTTCTTTATCTCCAATTAAAATAATGTAGGGTATTTTTTCTATGGCCGCTTTTCTTACTTTTAATTGGACGGTTTCATTACCCAAATCCAAATCTGATCGAATTCCATTCTCAATGAATTTTTTATGTATTTTTTCTGCTGCCTTTGAATTTCTTTCAGTAAAATTCAGTACTCGAACCTGAACGGGTGCTAACCATAATGGAAGATTACCATCTAAATGTTCTAATAAAATACCAATAAATCGTTCTAAGGCACCATAAATAACTCTATGTAACATAACAGGCGTATGCGGTTTATTATCTTCTCCTTTGTATTCTAATTCAAATCTTTCTGGCATTGCAAAGTCTAACTGAACTGTTGCGCACTGCCAACTTCTTTCTTGGGAATCTTTAATATGAAAATCAATTTTTGGACCATAAAATGCTCCATCTCCTTTGTTGATTTTAAACTTGGTTTTTCGACTTTTCAAAACATTTTCAAGAATCTTTTCAGATTTATCCCAAAGCTTTTCACTCCCGATTCTTTTTTCAGGTCTAGTTGAAAGCTCCATTTCATATTTAAATCCGAATTTCTTGTAGAACAAATCAATAAGATCCAAAATTTTCTCAATTTCAGATTTTAGTTGCTCTTCAGTACAAAAAATATGAGCGTCATCCTGAGTAAACTTAATTACCCTAAATAAGCCGGTTAAAACACCAGATAGTTCCTGCCTGTGAACTGTTCCTAGTTCTCCAATTCTCAATGGCAAATCCTTGTAAGATTTTGGAGTTGCCTTGTAAACTAGCATTCCTCCTGGGCAATTCATTGGTTTAACTGCAAAAGTTCTGTTTTCGTATTCTGTTAAGAAAATATGGTCTTTGAATTTCTCCCAGTGACCGGATATTTCCCATAATTTCTGATCTAAAATTTGTGGGGTTGCAATTTCCTGATAACCTGCTTTTCTGTGCTCATTTCTCCAGAATTTGATTAATTCATTGTAAATAATTAAACCATTATTGTGCCAAAAAACCATTCCGGGCGCAGTTTCACTAAAACTAAATAAATCCATTTTTTGTCCTATGATTCTGTGATCATTTTCCTTTAATTTTTCTCGGCTAAGTTTGGTTTTCGAGATTTCTCTTAATAATTTATGAGGATCGATTTTTTCGTTTGAGATTAATTTCACTTGCCCTGATTTTTTCATAATATTTTCCCCCTCAAAAGAAATAGTTTTGCTTAATTCAGACAAAGGATGTCCTTTGCATTTAATATTAAAGGATTTATACCATCCAAATGGTGCTCTGAAAGTCTTAAAGTTTTGTTTTTTCAATTTCACTTCCATTTCTTTCATAATTTGTAGTCCAACATCTAAAGAAGATAAATTAGAAGATAAATGAGCATAAGGATAAAGAACAATACTATGAGCTTTAATTTGATCATAAACTTTTTTGATTTCATCTGTAGACTTTTTTACAGCTTCTTTTTGATTTTGTTCATCACATTTTTCTATGGCAGTAAAAACAACTAGAGTTTCTTCTACTTTCTTTTTATCTTTGTCAGTTTCTTCAGGATTTTTAATTGCTTTTTTAATAGCTTGCCATTCGATCCAATCTGAATGTATTAAAAGTAATTTCATAATGAATTTCTCTCCAGTATGTTTGGTCTTCCAATTAACCTTGAAACTCTAATTTGTAATTTACTTTTTTTAACTTTATAAATCATTTTAGAATTCATTCGTTTATAAGCGGATTCTGACATTGTTATGCATTCTAAATCAGAAAATCTTTGCAAAACCAGTTCTAGAAGTGGGTTGCTTATAAATTTTCTGAAATGAATTTCCTTGGCTTTTGAAGAAATTGAATCTAAATCACAATAACTAGAAACTACCGCTTTAGAGATTCCGACAGGTCCGACCATCACTTTTCATTTTGATCAAAATATTCTTTCATTTTTTGATTTAAATGTGTTTGGAAAGGTCTCAATGTTTTTCAGATTTTGTAAAAATTATTTAAGTAAGAACCAACTTTTAGATATTATGGCAAAAAAGAAGAAAGTAGTCCAATTCAAATCGAAAAATAAAAATAAAAAGCACAATGAACCACGAAGGGGCGTTGCAAATTCTCATAAGAAGTGATTAGAGAAAACTTCCCAGAATAAATAGAATTGCACAAATTCCTTTTATAATTGGGTCGAATTTAATTGGAATCGCATTAGTTCTTGCTCCTGTAAATCCAGTTATAATGGCCATTGAGAGCAACATTAAAGCAGAAATTCTATAAGTCCAGATTGCTCCTAGACTTAGTGGGCCAACAAACACCGTTAAACAAAATTTTCCTTTACATCGGTTCTGGATTAATTTTTCTATGGGGAATAATTCATTTACTTCTAATTAACTGGGTTTTAAAGGATTTTTAAAA
>JAFCCC010000005.1 GCA_017610385.1 Candidatus Nanohalarchaeota archaeon | reverse complement strand
ATAGCACCCCATTCTTTATAAAATATCAATTGACTATTGTAAATTAATATTCAATAAGGTGTGTAACTCAGATTGTGATTTAGATGGTATTAGAAAAAAAATACAACCCACGAAAAATAGAATCAAAGTGGAGTAAAATATGGTTAGATTCCGGGCTTTACAAATTTAACTCAACTTTAAAAAAACCTATTTATTCTATTGACACCCCGCCACCGACTGTTTCTGGAAACTTACATATGGGTCATGTTTATGGATACGTACAGCAGGATTATACAGCACGATATAGACGAATGAATGGGTTTAATGTATTCTATCCTTTTGGTTTTGATGATAATGGTATTGCAACAGAACGTTTGGTTGAGAAAAAAACTAAAAAGAGTCCACAAGAACTAGGGCGAAAAAAATTCTGTGAATTGTGTAGTACAGTTACCAAAAAAATGGAAAATGAAATGAAAAAGATGTGGATTCAGTTGGGACTAAGTCCAGACTGGAGTCGGCTTTATAGAACAATTGATCCGGAAATATGGAAGATTTCTCAAATATCTTTTATTGATTTGTATAAAATGGGAAGGGAATATCAAAAAGAGGGTCCAACCTTTTGGTGTCCTACGTGTTCAACAGCAGTGTCTCAAGTTGAGTTAGAAGATAAAGAAATTGAATCTCAGTTTAATGATATAATTTTTAAATTAGAAGACGGAAAAGACCTGATTATTTCTACAACTAGACCAGAATTGCTTCCAGCATGTGTTTGTATTTTTGTTCACCCTAATGATAAAAAATACGCTCATTTAGTAGGTAAAAAAGCCAAAGTCCCATTATTTAATTTCGAGGTTCCTATAAAATCTGACGAAAGAGTTGAATTAGATAAAGGAACAGGAGTTGTTATGTGTTGTACTTTTGGAGATCAGACAGATGTTGATTGGTTTTATGCATATAATTTACCTTTAAGGGTAGCGATTAATGAAACAGGTCATATGACCGCATTGGCTGGTAAATATGATGGATTGCACATAAAAGAAGCCAGAAAACAGATTATTCATGATTTAAAGAAATCTAATTTGCTTTCATCCCAAAAGAAAATCAAACATATGGTTAATACTCATGAAAGATGTGGAACGGAAATAGAGTTCCTTGTTTCAAAGCAATGGTTTATTAAATATCTTGATTTAAAAGACGAGTTTTTGAAAGCAGGAAATGCAATGAATTGGTATCCAAAATATATGAAAAATCGATACGACAATTGGATTAAAGGATTGCAATGGGATTGGTGTATTTCTAGACAAAGATACAATGGAATTCCTTTTCCAGTTTGGTATTGCAAAGACTGCGGCGAAATTATTTTAGCAGACAAAAAAAACTTACCTGTTGATCCTCTCGTAGATAAACCTAAAAAGCCCTGTCCAAAATGTGGCTCAACTAAATTTATTCCAGAAGAAGATGTTTTAGATACTTGGGCTACTTCTTCATTGACTCCACTAATTAATGCGGGATGGGATGGTGAAAAATACGACAAAAAATTGTTTCCAACCACATTACGACCACAAGGACATGATATTGTTACTTTTTGGTTGTTTAATACCGTTGCCAAAAGTTTAATGCACTATAATAAAATTCCTTTTACAGATATTACCATTAATGGCTGGATTTTAGACGAGAAAGGTAAAAAAATGTCAAAATCCAGAGAGAATATTATTCATCCTTTAGATATAATGAAAAAATATTCTTGTGATGCAATACGCTTTTGGTGCGCTGGGGCAAAACTAGGAGAAGATTTACCATTCAGAGATAAAGATTTGGTAACTGGTGAGCGATTTTTAAATAAAATCTGGAATGCTTCGCGATTCTCTTCTAATTTTATAACAGAAAAACCCAAGAAACCAGTCCAATTGGCTTTGATTGATCAATGGATGTTTATTAAAACTGATAAATTACTCAAAGAAGTTACACGAACTTTTAACAAATACGAATATTCCAAAATTAGAGCGAATATTCGAGAAGTTTTTTGGCATTTATTTTGTGATAATTATGTTGAACTAGCAAAAAGTAGATTATATTCTAAAACAGATCAATCTTCTTTATTTACTTTATATCATGTTCTCTTAACAAATCTAAAATTATTGAGTCCTCTATTGCCTTTCATCACCGAAGAACTTTATCATGAAATTTTTAAGAAATTTGAAAATGATAAAAGTATTACAGTTTCAGTGTGGCCAAAACCTTTAAATTTAATTTCAAAAGAAAAAGAGGAGGAAATCGAAAAGTTAGGAGATCGAGCCATTGAGATTATTGGTTCATTAAGAAAATTCAAAGCAAAGAACAATCTTTCTCTAAATCAAGAATTGAAAAAAATTACCCTATTCACAAAAGAAGATTTAAAACCAATTCGGGGGACTTTAAAGGAAGCAATGCAAATCAAAGAATTAATTTTTAATAAGAATACCCCAGAAATAAAAGAGGAACTTATTGAAGTTAAAGCTAATTTTGCAGAATTGGGCCCGAGATACGGATCAAAAGTAAAGGATATTGTCAAAAAACTTAGTCAGGTTAAAAATCTAACATTGGATGGAGAAAAAATAATATTGGAACTATGTGGAGAGAAAATTACCTTGCGCGGAAACGAGATTTATATCAAGAAAAAGATGCGATTCAATTTGCCTGGAAAATTACTAAAAACTGATAATGAATTATTATTAATTGAAATATAGCTTTCTTTTATAATCATTTGCACAAAATTTCTTTTAGGGTTAAAATGTCACACCAGCTAACCAAATTTGAACTTAAACGAGTAATAAAAGAATTGAAACCACTCAGAGGGCGCCATACAGAATTAGTTTCAGTTTATGTTCCTGGAGATTATAATTTAAATGAAATTGTGAGTTTTTTGACCACAGAAAGAAGTGAGGCTGAAAATATCAAGTCCAAAACTACTAGAAAAAATGTTCAGGGAGCTTTAGAAAAGATTCAAAGAAGGTTACGAGAAGTTAATAAAAATCCTGAAAATGGAGTGGTTCTATTTTGTGGAAATGTTTCTGAATTAGAGGGAAAAACAAACATGAAAATGTGGGAAATTGTTCCTCCTGTGCCAGTTACTTCCAGGATTTATCGATGTGATAAAACCTTTGTTTTAGAGCCTTTGAAAGATATGGTGGAAGAAAAAAAGGTCTATGGTTTAATTTCTATTGATAGACAAGAAGGAACCGTAGCTTTTTTGAAAGGAAAATCCATAGAAATTATTAAAACTTTAGATTCAAATGTTCCAGGAAAGATTAAGGCGGGAGGGCAGTCACAGCAACGATTTGCAAGAAATAGAGAAGGACTTTATTTGACTTTTTTATCTCAAATCGCTGAAACTTGTCAGACTGCATTTTTGGAATTGCTAAGGACCGGAAAAATGATGGGAATTATTGTTGCTGGTCCAGGGTTTGCTAAAGACGATGTTGTTGATGATCATTTTCATGGAGAATTAAAAGATAAAGTTATTGCAAGAATTTCAACAAATTATGCTGGAGAAGATGGCATAAACGAAATGATGGATAAATTAAAAGAGGTTTTAGTTGATTCTGAAATAGCTCATGAAAAAAGTTTAGTTTCAGAATTTTTTGAAAGCTTAAAAAAAGGTGACGGCAAAAATACCTACGGTCTAATTCAAACAATTCGTGCATTGGAAATGGGTGCAGTTAAAAAACTATTGGTTTCTGAAACTTTAGAAATAAAAAGAATGCAATTTAAATGCGGGAATTGTGGTCATGTTTTCATAGAATATATTAGAAAAGATAAGTTATCTAAAATTAATAAAAAACCTTGTTCTAAATGTGGTTCTGATACTGTTACTATAGAGATAGATGATTTACTGGAATACTTAGAAGAAAAAACAGAAGAAATGGGATCTTCTTTACATATAATTTCTACTGAAACTCAAGAAGGAAAAAGATTAGAGCAATTGGGCGGAATCGCCGCAATTTTGAGATATAAACTCTAACCATTAATAACTACGGCCTCATCTGCCGCGTTTTTTAGTGCGGTTGCGAATCCAGGTTCTGTTCCATAAATTATGACTTCTTTGCCGACTTTTTTAGCTCTTTGAACAACTGGTAAAAAATCTGCATCTCGTGTAACTAAAACGATTGTGTTGATGTGTGGATTTTGAATTGCGTCCATGACATTAACTGCCATATATACGTCTACATCACTTTCTGCGTCTTTTTCCCCTAAACCAAAAGACGGTTCAAAACCCTGACTAATTACTGCCTCTATTAATTTGTTAGATGCGTATTGATTCAAAAAGACTTTTCCAACTTTAATCTTTCCTCTTTTTTTAATGTCTTCTCTTAATTTGTCTAGATTCACTTCAAATTCTTTTCTGATAATATTTGGTCCATCAATAAAAACAGCCAAATTTTTTTCAGAAGTTTTAGGTTTTTTCTTAAAAATCGTGATCACCTTATTACCGGAAATATTTTTTTAGTGTTATTAAAAATAATATCAGCTAATTTTTCTGGTTGTATTTCTTTTATTTCTGCAATTTTATATAATGAATTATGAATATTCCACGGATAGTTTTTTTCTCCACCACCCAAATATGGAGAATCTGTTTCCAAAAGAATTCTATTTACATCAACATACTTTGCAATTTCTTGAACTCGTTTAGAATAAGCAACTTGAGTTGAAACTGATATAAAAAATCCTATTCTTTGAGCTTTGTTTAATAATTCTATATTTCCATTAAAACAGTGCATTGTGCCTCGAACATTTCTTGATTCTAATATTCGAAGGGCGTGTTTGTCTGCATCTCGCGTATGCAAAACAACAGGCAGATCTAACTCTTCAGCTAAATCAAGAAGTTGTTTGAAAATATCTTTTTGTTTTAATCTTGTTTCAACATCTTTTGTATGAAAATAATCTAATCCTATTTCTCCAATTCCTACGATTTTATCTTTATTTTTTCTGATTTGATTTTTTATTTTATCAACATCTGCCTGAGACATTTCTTTTACATAAGATGGATGTAAACCCATTGTTGAGTAAATAAAATTCTTGTATTTTTTCGCTAATTTTATTGAATCTTCATTTGTGTCGAATTTTGTTCCAGAAGTTATTACTGCCTTTAATTTCTTTTTACACTCCTCAATAACTTTTTCTCTATCTTCGTCATATTGTTCAAAACTAAGATGCGCATGAGTATCAATTAAATTTTTCATTTCTATTAAATGAGATATAAGAACTAAAAAATATATAAGACATTTCAAACGAATATCTTTTTATTATGAATTTTTGGATTTTGGGTTTAATTAGTATCTTTTCTGGGTTTATTGCCTTCGCGATGGGTAGAATTGGTGATAAATACGGAGGTCATTTGAATGCTCCTCATCATTGGATTTATGGACTGATTTTAATGGTTCTTGGAGTTTTTTGGACGAATTTGTCCGTATGTGTAATTCTTTTTTCAATTGGATTTGGTCATTTTATTAGTGATTTAGATGATTTTTTGCATATGCGAATTTGGGGTCCTGATAAACCACATGAATGGAAATTTTGGAGTATTAAATAAGATTTACTTGCATAACCTAATTCTCTATAAAATTGATTTTTTAGGGTTTTTAATGATTTTCCTGGCAGGAACAGGCTTTGCTTCAATTTACTTTTTATTTCCAAATTTGATTTTAATTACAATTAGTCATTCTATTTTGAACTTTTATGCTTGTGGAATTGGATATTATACAGAAAGTCGAGCTTAGTTTTAGTTTATTTTATATTGTAACCTAATCAATACTTTATTATGGATTTTAAATTAAAATCTCATATTAGCGCAGCAATTTTAAGTTTGTTCATTTGGATTAGTATGGGAACCATTGTTTATCAACGAATTGAGAATTGGGATTGGATTCAAGCGTTTTACTTTTCTGTTACAACACTAACTACTGTTGGATTAGGCGACTTAGCTCCTACAACCAATCTTTCTAGGTTATTTACTTCCTTTTATGTTTTGTTTGGAGTTGCAGTAGTCTTTGCATCCATTGGATTAATTGGTGCAAGATTAATTGCACGTACGGAAAAAGGAGTTCATATTGGAACTAAAAAATCAGTTATTGAACCAAAACAATAAACAAAGGCTTAATTAAATTAAATTAGTTCTGTTTAGGTTACTTCTGTTTAAGTTAAATTAGTTCTGTTTAAGTTAAATTAGTTCTACTGTTGAATTACTTTGGCTTTAATAATTTTGACTTCTTCAACAGGTCTATCCATTGCGTTGGTTTTACTTTTACCAATTGCATCAACCACATCCATTCCTTCAGTTACTTTTCCGAAAGCTGGGTGTTTGCTCTGTACTGGCGGTTTATCCCAATCTAAATTGGTATTGTTAACTAAATTAATAAAGAACTGGCTTCCTCCTGAGTTTGGTTGACCTGTATTTGCCATTGAAATAGTTCCTCTTAAATTTGAACTTCCTTCTACAAATTCAT
The DNA here is from genome assembly GCA_017610385.1 of Candidatus Nanohalarchaeota archaeon. Classification (GTDB taxonomy): domain Archaea; phylum Nanohalarchaeota; class Nanosalinia; order Nanosalinales; family JAFCCC01; genus JAFCCC01. Next base: position 32,852 of record JAFCCC010000005.1, on the reverse strand, counting down.
CCTTTATTGTGTATCCTGGACCACCTGTTCCGGTTCCTGTTGGATCTCCACCCTGAATCATAAAGTTTGGAATGACTCTATGGAAAATGATTCCGTTATAGAACCCTTGTTTAACTAATTTTTCAAAATTCCCTGTGGTGATGGGCATATTCTCAGAAAGTTCGATTATTATATCTCCCTTTGTTGTTTCTAATTTGACCTTTGTTGGGCCTGAATTTGAATTAATATTTGAATCTGTCATAAAAATCACTACTACCATAATCACAACAATTGCAATTGCTCCAAATCCGATTAATCTTTTGTCGAATTTCATTTTATATAATTTAACTGACATTTTTATAAAAATTTACTTTTTATGTTCAAACCTTCTTTTTTGGTAGTTAGAACTTGAACTTTTTTTATGTGGATATTTTGAGTCAGCACTGTTTTTCGAAGAAGATGTATCACCTGAACTATTTCTTGAGGAATATTTAGCGCTTGAACTTTTTTTATGAGGATATTTTGAGTCAGAACTATTTCTCGAGTAAGATGTAGAGCTGGAACTGCTCCTTGATGAATATTTAGACCCCGTACTTCTCTTTGATGAATATTTAGAATCTGAATTTCTTCTTGATTTAGAATAGGCTTTTCTCCGTGTGTTGCCTCCATCTCCTTCTGATCTATGTTCCACTTTAATTTTCTTAACATATGGTGTATCTTCCTTTTGAATTTTGAATTGAGAGTAATCTTTTAGAATTTTCCTAAAATTCTCATGATCTCTTTCACAAAGCAAATTAATTACTTTACCTTTTTCTCCTGCTCGCGCAGTTCTTCCAATTCTATGTACATAATCTGTTGGATCTTGTGGTAAGTCATAATTATAAATGTGAGATACGTAATTTATGTCTAATCCTCGTGCAGCAACATCTGTGCAGATTAAAACACCCCTTTTTGATTTTTTAAAGCTTGTTAATGTTTTATCTCTGGCGTATTGAGAAAGACCTCCATGGATACCAATCGCATTTACATCAGCAGATCTTAATCTTCTTACAACGTAATCAACAGTTCTTCTGGTGTTGCAGAAGACCATTGCTAATTCTGATTCTTCTTTTTCAAGCAAATATGATAATAAAGAAGATTTGATATCTCTTTGAACATTATAATAAACTTGTTTTAATTTGCTGTGATCTACAAATTTCTTTGCTGAAATATTTAATGGATTTTTCATGTATTTTTTAGCTAATTCCTTGATTCTGGTAGGCATTGTTGCTGAAAAGAATAAAGTTTGTCTTTTTTGTACACATCTTCGAATAATTTTTTCAACATCAATTATAAATCCCATATCTAACATTCGGTCAGCTTCATCTAAAACTAAAAAATCTATTTTATCTAGTTTAACATTTCCTCTATTTAGATGATCTAATAATCTTCCAGGAGTAGCGACAACTACTTCTGATTTTTGCAATTCTCTTGTTTGTGGATTTAATGAAACACCACCATACACTAATGTAATTCTTAATGGATGCAGTTGTGCCATCTCATCTAAATTACGTTTGACTTGTTGAGCTAATTCTCTTGTTGGAGTAAGAACTAATGCTTGTAATCCTTTCCCGGGATAACTTGTTCTAAAATTCCGCAACCAAAAGCTAATGTTTTTCCAGACCCTGTTGCTGATTGACCTATTACGTCTTTTCCTTTTAAGATATACGGAATAGTTTTTTGTTGTATTTCTGTTGGTTCTGTAAAACCCAACTGAGTTATTGCTCGCAATATGACTGGCTTAAGCCCTAATTTTTCAAATTCATTCATTTTATTTACCTTTAACTAATAAGCACTTTCGTAGAAAAAGCGAATTATTCCTTTACGGTGTAAAAGTGCCCTTTCTTATTTAGTACTATAATTGTTATTAGAAGCTAAAGATTTAGGTTATATTTAAATCTATTGGTTAGCTGACGTCAGTTAGCACCGGAGCGAGTTACTTTATAACTCACTTCAAAAAGTATGAAATTATTAGAACGTAGGAAATATTTAAATTTTATATCTGTTGTATATTTTCATGCAAGTTTATAGTATATTTTATATATTTAAACATGCAAAAACCCCCCACGTAACGCGTCTATCCTGAAATCTCTCCGCGTTTATCTACGAGCGGATCAAATATTTTCCAAGTTTCTTCTTTAGTTCTTGAAAGGGCGCCCAATTCTACAAGTTCGTCCAATGCTCTTTGAGATTCTTCTCTTCCTTTGACGTAAAAAGGTATAATTTCTTGACCTACACAAGATCCTCCAACCTCTTCTGTTAAATGTCTAACATAATCCAAGACTTGTTTTTGGTTGGTAGTAAGATTTTCAGGATAATCCCAGTCCGTTACTGACCTATAAACTGGTTTCATTGCTATAACCACTCTAGAACGATTACGCAATGGTTCAATAAGTGATTTTAATACCTCTGTGTCTTTGTCAGTAGGATTTGAACCCACAAAATAAGATTCAATTGCGTCATAGGTTACACCGGCGGCTGTTCTAGTATAGCCTAGTATCCAATTTAAAATTTCATATGGTTCTGGAAGTATAATCGGCGCTTGTGTATACATTTTGTCTCAAATTAACATTCACACAATACTTTTTAAATTTATGTTCTCTTTTTGATTTTACAAAAAATAAATGGATCTGGAGAGATTCGTATGCATTTGTATTTGGGTCCGAGAAATGATCAAATTAAAGGCAATCCTTTGTGTGAAATTTTATAAGAAGCCCAAAATACAACAAAAGAAGTTATCAGAGTCAACAAAAGAACCAATAAATTGTCTTTAACAAGTGATCTAAAATAAGAAAATAAATCTGCTACAATTAAAGATGTGGTAACGCTAGGTACAAGGATATTAAAGTCGTATTCTGTTAAAGGATATTTGCGTATTCTTTTTCTATCTCCAAAACAAATTGACCGAAAAACGAAATAAATAATTCGATAGGTGCCTAGTGAACCTTTTTTTAAGACTATGGTCGAAATCAAGACAAATATCATGATTAGAAGTAAAAAAGGAATTGTTGAAAAGGAAGTTAAAAGATCTATCAATAGAAATCTCAGTAGCAATCCCAAATATATCCCAGAAAAAGCAAATGCTAGTTCATGGGTCCCCAATGACGCTTCACTCATTAAGTTAATAATATTTTAAAATAATTTAAAAATATGGATTACGAAGATTTCCAAAGCAAATACAAAAAACAGTATCATTTTTTATTTTCAGAGTTCAAAAAAACTAAAAACGCGGATTTAGCATATCTTATAGAATTAATGCGTGCCGCAAATCATATTAAACTAATTTGTAATCTTCTTTTGAAAATGCGTCCGAAAAATCTGAAGGAAGACTCAGAAATAATTTTTTGGGCGGACAATGATCCCACAATTACTTGGATTTTTAATCTTGCGGCGTCGCAGCTAAGAGAAGCATTATTTCTTTTTGGAAACTTCATTAAAACTGAGTTTTTCAAAAAAATTGAAAAAAGGTTAACAACATTAGAAATAGAAAGCATTAATCCTTTAATTGTTGCCGCTCAAGATTATGATAATAATTCAGGGATATTAAAGAATACCTTAATTCCTGTAAGAAATTTGATATTTCATTATCAAAAAGGCAAAGACATTGAAAAAGTAGTTCAATGGATTAAAGATGTAAAAGACTGGGAAAAAGAACGAAAACCACCCATACATTCAATAAATCTAGAAGAATTTGAGTTTGGACCAGGCATAGAATATGATCAAGAAATATTTGCTAAAAATATTTTTTGGGGGAAAGAAGGGGTAGACGGAATTTTAGAGCCTCAAAAACAGATTTGTGAACTTCAAACAGCCTTTATGTTCTCTACTAGATGCATTATATCACAAGTTTTAAAATTAGAGGAGATTCCTAAACGAGAGTTTGGGGATATGATGAAATTCATAAAGGGGTTCAGTATTTAGGAAAGTTTGGAATATCTTATGGAGAACCTATTCAAACCTGCGTGCTTTAATTGAACCCCTATACAAAATTAGATGATTAGATACTATTCCTCCACTTACAAAATTCACAATCTTTCGAAGGTTCTGGCGCAGTTTCAATCTGCAAAACCTTAATCGCATCCTTGAAAACCTTTTCTCCTCGTGCAGGATCGGTTTCGATTAATTTTGTATTAAAAACAATATATCCTTTCTCATCGACTTTTTCAGGATAATAAAAGAAAAGAAAGGCATATTCCGAGGTATTATACCCATTTTCTTTTAAAATGAAATTACATAAATCCATCTCTAAACTGTAAGGCGCATATTTATCTTTGTTTAAGGGATATCCTCTTGTTTTGTGGTTTAATGCTACTAAGTGCTTGTCGTCAACTAAAAGAGCATCAACTGTGTTTGCCAAAATGACTCCAGATTTTTTATCACGAGTTTGAATCATTCTGAAGTTAACATCTTGAATAGATTGAAATCATTACTACGGGTGTTTGATTCGCTTTTATCAATAAACTCATTAGAAAATAAATGACATTTTTTGATTTCCTTTTCTTCTTTCAATTCTGGTGGCAACGTATTTAATGCTAGAAATCCCTCAAAATGTTCTTTTATCATTTTGTCAAGTCCAGAAGACGGAGATGTTTCAGAAGGTCTTTTAATCCCTTTGACCTTTGCCAATTAAAAGCATCGGGACACTCAAGAAATAAATGTAAGTCAGAAGGAGAAAGTTTTATTGTCATCACTTTAAATTTGAGATGAATTATTAAAAATGTTTTTATATTCCTATTACGTTACTTGTTTAAACTTTTGCGTTAAAATAGGCGGTAAAGGTTAATCTCTATGTCGTCTTTATTTCTTACACCCCAAAAACGCAATACAATAACCTAAAACCCTCTGAAAACAAGATTTCTAGCTGGAGGTGTGGTGAACTGGACAGATTAAGAAGAGGGTGAGAGATTCTGCTTTATCTGATCCTTCAAATTTTTTCTAACATATGCGGTATGTGTCTGGGATCTAATAATAGCTCACTTAAATATAAAAACCTAATTAGAAAATGAAATACAGTGAGAGCCAATTTGGGTTCGTGGTCTAGTCGGTTATGACGTCGCCTTGACGTGGCGAACCAAAAGTGATCTGTTACTTTTGGGTCAAGAGGTCGGGAGTTCGAATCTCTCCGAACCCATCTAACTCTCCTTTAACTTCTCTTGATTTTTTAATTTTGTTCGGATGCTTAAAGTGAATTATATTCAATAAATCTTTTAGATCTTTTTTAGATCCAACATAAATTCTCCATTCTTCTAATTGTCTACTTTTTGCATAGGGCTTTGCTGGAGACATAAATTTTCTAGGAAGATTTACATGAACTCCTAAAGAAATCAAACACTGATGGATCTCAAAGACAAATTTTTTATCTGATTGGACAAATACGAAATACAAATTTTTCTTTTTCTTACCATACCCAATACATCCATCTGTATCAAATAAACCACACAAATATTCCTTCAAAAATTCTTTATTTTCTTTGATTAGGGTTGGTACATATAACTTCCCTGTTTTTTTACCTACTGGACAGAATAGTGACAAAAAAGAATGGATTACTTTGCTACCTATATCTAATCGATAGTAATTTTCAAAGTGATTAATGTATCCATCACATTCAAAAAGATTTCGAATATGAGGCAATAATATTTTGTGAATATAATCTAAAGAATCTACTGTTATTGTAAAATATTTTCTATTTTTGTGCATATGCCCGTCTCCATTTAATACGCCTATAAGATATGCAAGTTTCCTAGTCATACTTTTTGGTAAAATACATTTTTTTCTTGATACAGATAGATATGTCATTTCGTTATAACATTTAGCTAATATGTTTGGATCATATTTTGCGAAAGCTCTAATAAATTTTATAGGTATTGGACTTTTTCCAGAAAGCCAGTTGTAATATGTCGAGATATGAATTGTTTCTTGTAATTTATCAATAACTTCTTGTCCATGTTTTTTATGGAATTGCATTAGAATTTTATTTACACCAAATATTCTTATTTCTTGATCAAGATTTTCAAGATAATTTTCTAGAGGAAACACCTTTACAATTTGGTGCAAACACTATAAATATAAGCTCGATGGTTCTAATTGCATAGTTACCGTCTTAAAATACTAATAATGTCCGAGCGCTCGGAATTACCTATGCATTTATTTTTATTGCTTTATAATTTCTTTCCGTGTTACTTTCGCATTACCAAAGAATTTATAGTTTCTAAAGAAATAACTTACCATGAATTCTACAGATTTAGGAAAAAATGGTGATAGAATAGATGAATCAGAAAAAAGGCAGCAAACAGATTTAAAATCATCTTATGGTTCTTGTTTGCCTATTAATGTAATTTATGGAGTATTCCCTACCAGCGGTGTTGACCAGCCCACCTTAGTTAAAGTATCTGATGTCAGTGTTTTTACAAGAGATCCTTTCTCCTCTTTATTTGTTAAAAAACCTACTTACGGGAAGATTCAGGTATTAGGTTATGATCAACTTTTAGAAGAAGAGATACTAACAAGAACCTCAGAACAGGTTTTTGAAGAGATAGACCGATTATTCTCAAATCAAATTAACTTACCGCGGATTATAGATTCTTTGACTCGTATGAATATTGGTGCACTAGATAAAGAAAGAGATACTGTGATTTCTATTGACAGTTTATTAAAAAAAGAAGACATGAAGCTTCGTCCAGAGGATTTAGATGATATTTTAAAGAATGTAAGGAAATGGATGAAAATGATCCATCCCTTTTCCAAATATTCAGATCCATTGGGTTCATATGTTTCTGATGAATTAATAAGGTTACAAGGGAATTGGGGACTTGCAAGAGATATTGCTTCTGATTCAGATTCGTATGCGTATTTAAACGTTCCTAAGGCGACTGAAACAATACAGAAAGTAAAGATCGCTTTAGATTCTGCAGTAGATTTAGTTCAAACAAATCCAGAAAAAACTAATTCTACATTAACAAAGGCATATAAGGAATTCTTACAAGAAGAAAACCTGATTTGATGTCAATTAAGTTCTTATTAATTTAGAATAAAATTCTTAATAACTCCGAGCGCTCGGAGTTCTATATATTTATTCTTAATAAAAAAAGTAAAAATATGTTGATTTTAGCAAGATATGGAGAATTAGGTTTAAAGAGCCCAAAAGTTAAGAAAAAGTTCGAAAAAAAATTAGTTGAGAATTTAAAAAGGCAGTTAAATGAATTAAACTGTTCTGTTAAATGCGAATTTAGTAGAATTTACATTGATTATAAAATCAATACTGAAAAGATAATTGAAAAAATAAAGAAAACCCCTGGAATTGTTTCTTTTTCTGTTTGTAAAAAAACAACAATAGACTTAGAAGATTTATTCAAAGTTTGTTATAAATTTGTAATAGAAAAGAAACCAAAAACATTTGGATTAAAAGTCACTCGTGCAGGAACACATGAATTCTCTAGTAGAGATATTGCAATTAAACTTGGTGATTTGATTAGAACAAAGTTAAATTTGAAAGTTGATTTAACAAATCCAGATTTATGGATTAATATTGAAATTCGAAATAAAGAATCTTTTATTTTTACAGAAAAAATAAGTTGTATCGGCGGACTTCCCGTCGGAATTGAAGGTAATATCTTCTCTTTGCTTGAAACTAAGTTTGATATTTATTCCTCAATTTTAATGATGAAGCGAGGATGTAGGATTTATCCAATATCTTTCAAATATATTTCTAGAAGACAAAAGAAATTTGTAGAAATTTTAAAAGAGTTTGATCCGGATATAAAAGTCGTAGAATCTAAAAGGAAGGATCTTGGAAATTTGATTAATTTATTGGAGATTAAAGCTCTTGTTTCTGGGAAAACAATAGAAGATCTTGAAACCGTAGAGTCTGAGGAATTTTCTCCATTACCTTATTTATATCCAAATTGTTCCTTAACTAAAAAAGAAGTTTTAGAGGAATTCCAAGCATTATTATGAAACATAAAAAAGGTTTATATTCTTGTCTGTAAAAGACAGTTTATGGTAGATTTTTCAAATATAGATTATAATAGAGTTCAATACGTTACAAATAGAAAGTTGAAGAATAAGGAAAAAGAAGAAACCGGATCAATTATGATGTTTTCCTATGACAGAGAAACATTTTACTTTAAAATGAAATGTCCTTTCTGCGGTTCAAATCAAGAAGGAGAGGAGCATTTTACCCGAAAACCTTATTATGTTTTGTGTAAAAATTGTGGAAAGAAATCAAGAATAGAAAAATTGAATAAAAAATAGTTTGTTTGACTTTCATATTAGATTTAATAAAGGCGTACCTTTACGATTAAAACTATAATTGCTCCGATAGCTCAGCTGGCCAGAGCGGCTGACAGTTTATACTGGTCGATCCTTGTAAGCAGCAGGTCGGGAGTTCGAATCTCTCTCGGGGCTTAACTGTACGTTTTCGTAGCCCCCACATATTTAAGCGTGAGAATTCTTACGATATATGGGGTCGAATATAATGGTCGTAGACGTTATATGGGAAAATGATAGAGCTGTAAATAGATTTTTACACAAATGTAGTGTTGAAGGTTTAAGTGAAATAAGAATAAAAAAATACAAAGTTTCTTTTAATGCAATTCGCAAATTAATGAATCCTGAATTTAAATTAATTGATTCTACTCAAGAAGAATTAGAACGCTTGGCGTATAATATTAATCAGTCAAAATATGCTCAAAATACTAAATATGATTACAGAGTGGCCATCAGAAAATTCTACAAAGTGATGGAAGGAGACGGAGAAGATTTCCCACGTAAAACACGTGTTTTTAAATCAATGAAGAAAGCTAAGAATTCTAAAATTCCATCTGACATGCCTACAGAAGAAGATATTCAAAAATTACTTTCTGTTTGTTACGATAGTCGTTCAAGATTAATTATTTCTTTATTGGAAGAATCTGGATTCAGGGCAGCTGAATTATTATCTATCAAACTAGGAGATATTATTTTTGACGAGTATGGAGCAAAGATTACAATTTCCAAAAGTAAAACAAAAATCAGATCTGTTAGAGTTGTTAAGTGTGTTAGAGATTTACTAAATTGGATCGCAGAACATCCTGCTGGAGGAGATCCACTAAGTCCAAAAGATCCTGATGCACCATTATTCATCAAAGTACAACGGACTACTTGCGTACATTGTGGCAAAACTCAGAGAGAGCATTCCAGAGACCTTCTACTTTCCTTTGTGGCAAATCGAAGAGACGTGCTTTGGAGTGTGGAACATTTGGCAAAGATTTCCGGCCTTTCGCAAAGGGTCGTTAAATACTTGTTATATGACAAGAAGAATAGTTTGATCAAACAAGGCGTATTTGAAAAGGTGAAGGACGGAAGATATCAATTAAAAAATAGTGAATATCCCTTTGAAGCAACTTGCGGTAATTTTAAAGCAAAAGATTGGGAGCCGTTGAATTATTCTGCGTTAAGAATGCTTCTTAAAACTAAGGCCAAACAAGCAGGAATAGATTCAAGTAAAATATATTGTCATAATTTCAGACATCGTAGAGCCTCTATTGTTGCGGAAAGTGGATTAGGGGAAGCAACAATGTGTTCTATGTTTGGTTGGGCCCAAGGCTCGAGAACTCCCGGAACTTATATTCATATGAATGATAGCAGAACCGATAAAACCGTACTAAGTGAATTGTACGGATACGAGATCAAAGATAACAAAAAAGAGAGCATTGTTTGTGGTGTATGTGGCAGTACTAATTCAGGAGACAGAAGTTTATGCTGGAATTGCCGAAGGCCATTATCCCAAAAGACGGCGATGGAATTCCAGAAGAAAAGCAAGAAATACGGAGAAATGTTCCAAGAGATTATGACGGGAATTATTAACGGAGAAATCGATCCGCAAGAGTTACAGAAGATCTCCAAGCGTATTTGGGAAGGTCAACAAGAGCAATAGATGTATGAAAAATATTGAGTTGTTTCTTGAGTAAAAATACATGTTTTTATGACTAAACTATTTTTGTTGTGGGATAACTTGTTTATTGAATAAAAGTACATGATTTTGTGTGTAATTTAAGTTATCAAATTTGCAGTTTAGAAGTAAAGTCCGGGTATCGAAAAAGCGACTAAGAGAAAGCCCTGAGAAGTTTAATTGGAAGCCGAAATGCGTAAAAAGATTATTCAACAAAAAGTACTTATGGAGAAATATAAAAATCTTAGTGGAACTTCTGGAATAGAGAGTTATGAACTGGGTGAAGATTTTATCTGTGTTAAATTCTTAAAAGATTCGAAACTGTTTACATACTCTACAAAAAAGATTGAAAAATCAAAAATTAATCAGATGCATGAACTTGCAATTGCCGGTAGTGGGTTACACAGATATATCAATCTTTATGTAAGACACTCATTTGATAAATCCTGAAGTTATCATTAATTTTAATTTAGTTTGCATACTGGGTATGAGATATTTAGTTTTATCTGCGCGCATATTTAATCTTTTAAATCAAAAGAAGGATTATGGACGCCACCTCTTGGGTGAATGCGAGTCTCGCTTTCGTACTGATTCTAGTTACAGGATATTATGCTTTTCAAAATAAACGAATGGTAGACCAACTTAGAATTCAAAACGTACCGCTCTTAAAATTAGATCTTAATTCAGAATTAGATTTGAATTTAGAAAATGTGGGCAATTTGCCTGCAAAAGATCTAAATTTTGAGTTTTATTTGACTTGGAATAAAGAAAGGTTTTTGCTTGGGCGGTATGTTGGTGTAGATTTAAACTCTAAAGAAATGGAATTTATTGAGTTGAAAGAAAGATTATTTAAGATTTTAGAAAAACGAAAATTAGCATTTAGTGAAAAAATATCTCCTGAGCAATATTATAACGACAAAGACACTGGTCAAGAATGGTCTGTACCAATTCCCAGAATGCGGTGGAGTATTAGTGCTCGTGAGCTACTTTTGAGATTATCTATAAAAATAGAATTTAAATCTCTATCAGGAGCTTTACAGAGTCTTTCTAAAAAATATATCATAAAATTGTACCCTGCACGATTAACTGCAGACGAAGATCATGCGTTTAAAGAGAGAATTAAAATTTTAATTTATCCATCTATGGGGCGATGGAGAAAAGAATATAAGATAACTAGAAAGCCACAAGATAAATGAGTTCAAAATAACAACCGAATACTATTTTCAATTGTTTGGTTTCAGTTAGAAATAAGTCCGTATTCAAGTTTTTTTAGTTAAACTGTATGCGCAAACGCTCCAATGCTTCTTGATAATTTTTTGCATCATCTTTTAGGTTTAAGGCAACATTTTTGTATTTTTTTACACCAATTGAGCATAAAATGTTTTCAATATCTTCTAACGTTTTAGTCCCTATGTCAAGAATGGTGCCCAGTCCCAAATTTGATTTTATTTTGTCCCGGTTAGTGGAAATTAATTCAACTGTTTTTTGATCTACCTCTTCAAGTAAAATGTCAAAATCTTGTTCTTTAAAGTATTCTTTAATTTTGAGTTTGGTATTTTTATCAAGATTAATTTTTGCTAGATCAATACCCCCCAAAATCTCCTGCGCCAGATCTTGATTTATTTTTTTACTGTTTAAACCAATAAATTCTCCATCAACGAAACCAATGTTCCCTGGATGAATTATGTTTTCAAATAATAGATAGTTTATTTTTAGATAATTTTTGTAACCCTTTGAAAGGCACTCTGAATATAGTTTTTCGTCATGATCTTTAGCTTCTTTTAAATAAAGTGTAAACTCCTCTTTTCTGACATCTTCTAATGTTTTATTTAAAAATCTTTTAAATTCAACTATATTCTGCAATTTTTTTAGTTTTAGTTTAGTCTTATTTATCATGAAGAATGAACTTACTTTACCCATCCTAATAAATCCCAAACTTTTCAGTAGTATTGGATACTGTCTTTTAGTTTTGAAAGCATAATCTTTTATCGTGGGGAAAGGCCAACTATACACATAAAGTGCAAAATATTGGTCCGACTTTGCTAACTTTAACACATCCTTTTCATTTAATAAACTTTTTGAAAAGAATTTATTTAGTGTTTTAAGATCTTTCTCTTGTTTATCTTTATAAACGGTATAATGTTGTTTTTGTTCACGTAACTGTTGTTTAATTATCTTAAAATCTTTGTTCCGTTTTTCCCATCTTTGTTCCTTGTCTTCTTTTAACTTCTTTTCTCTACGCTTACTTTTAATTTTGTTAAATAGCTTTAGTGCTACATCTACAGCCAATAAGGCAAACATAACCCAACCAATAATTAATTTATATTTTTCCACCCGCAAGAAAAAGGAATTTAAAATTAAAAGAGATATAGTAATCAAAGATTCTACTGTAATCAAAAAGTACCCTTTTATCATCGTGTATGCCCCAGAAAATAGACTGAGTATGAATACTACTCTCTCCAAAATTTAAAAACGTTTGGTTATTTTGGTGCAAAATCCATTGAAATTAGACGGTTCTTTTAAAAATTTTTCTTGTTTGATCCCTATTAATAAATAATACAAAAAAAGATCCAATTATGAGATAAACGGCCGTCTTTATTGTTTCTGTACTAAAAAATCCATTAAATCTGATGCAGTAAATATAATAATTCAACAAATGAAGTGCACAAAATACCAAAATTAAGGACAATAAAAGACACATTAAGCTATATATCCAAGACAAAGCTGTTTCCCGTGGTGAAATCTTTTTTGGTACTTTTTTCATTCAAATCTCCCCCAGTCTAATTCTTGACCACAATTCGGACAATGAGGGTTTCTAGAGGTAACAGGATAACTACATCTTGGACATTTTCCGTGCTTTCTACTCAAAAGCCATGCTAGAAGAGCTAGACCACTAAGAACCCATAAAGCCTGTTTATCTTCTTTATCCACTACACTCACTAGTATATGTGTAGTCTCAAAATCTTAAATGCATAATGGCTGAAAAAAGTAGATTTATTAGAACTAAAAGGTAATTTCATTTTATGGATGAAGAAAACCAACTAGCGTATTGGGAAAGTATCTTAGAGTTCTTAAACAAACATATGATAGAGAAAGGGAATGGGGTTTTGATAGAGTTAGATGAGGAAAACACATTCTGCAAAATTATGGAAGAACAAGGCATCAATAAAACTACTTCAAGAGCAGCATTTCATGCCGTAAAGATTCATTTCAATGAAGATAATCAAAAATATCTTAGAAACGTGAGGGTGCAAGTAACTAAGCACAAAAATTCCCAGTAAGGCTTTTGTACTGAGGCAGCAAATATGGAAGAAACAAAAGAAGCCATAACTCGTGTAATTGAAACAATTAATCAAACCCCGTTTATTTTTAATAGCGAATCAGACATACAAGGGCTTATTTATTCTGAACTTTTGAAAGAATATGATACTAAACATAAATTAGGACTCTTTGATTGTAACGGGAAGGAATATCTAACAAATCTTGTTCATCAAGAATATTTTGCCGGAGAAGGCGGACGAATCGATATTGTTGTTTTTGACAAAGATGAAATTTCAAAAATAGATACAAATTGGCTTGTTTTCAAATCTCCTGAAAAAAAAGGTTATAGCTCCGTTAGACTTCAAGATGCAATTGAAATAAAAATAAATATTGGCGGGGCCGACAAAAATCTGGAAATTAGATTGAAAAAGGATATTGAGCGACTTACAGAGTTGTTAAATACAGAGAAAATAAAAAGTGCACATTTTGTTTTTATAGTAAGATGGTTAACGAAGCGGAAAGACATAACAAAACGAATAATAGAAGCAAAAGAAATAGCAAAAAAAGCGTGTGAAGACGAAGGAATACAGTTTTATTGCAATAATTTTGAAAAGTTGTTCAAATAGGTTAAAATGAATAAAACTCTCCAAGAATTTTCTTTAGATAAATGCAAGGAACTTATAAGTAAAAATACTTGGACTTTTGCAAAAACGATGCCGGAGACCCCGCACGAATATATTGTTAGGAATGTACTTTCTAAGTCTGATAAGAAATTATTTGATGATTTCAAGGCACGTATAGATCAAGAAGGATATTCTGGAAAATTTAGAAGTAATTCGTATCTCTATCTGAACATAGGAAATTACAAATATTGGGTTATTGATAACATACTTAACCGAGAAAAAAATAGCGTAGTTGTGAAGAACATTTAAAATTTCATAACGAATTATTTATTATGTTCTGGTACAATGAAAACCTCGGAACTTGCAATTATTACAATTACGAGAGCCTTCGTGTTAAAGAAAATCCTGAAATAGAATTTATTATTGTTTGGGATCTTATTGATGGGTATCAGGATAATTGGGGTCAATTCATGAGTAAAGTGCAATTAGTTGAAAAGGCTCTGAAAAAAGGAAAAAAAGTAATAGTTGTTTGTCGTGGTGGTATGTCTAGAAGTAATGCCGTTGTTTTAGCTTATTTATTAAAGTCCGGGTTGGATTGGTACGAAGCGAATGAAGTTATTTCTAAAAATCTTGTGACGAGGATTGAAGAAAATTTGAAGGATCAGATAAGGCAGAATCTCACATCCACTTCTTAATCCGCAAAAACCAGCACACTTTCAGGCAATAATTCCTTATCTGCAAGTTAGTAAGTAGTTAAATTACCTTTTTGGGTGGATAAAAGGTAAGGGGTAACGATGGGTGTGATTAAGAGTTACAAATATTAAGTTTGTTTCATAATCCTTTAAAAAGAATATTTTTATTCTCTCAGAGGCAGTTCGGTACAATGAAAAACAATTTTCAAGAAAAAATAACATTCATTTGGGACTTAGCAGATTTATTGCGGGGCACCTATAAACGCAATGAATACCAGAAAGTTATACTTCCTTTTGTTGTTTTAAAAAGATTCGATTCGGTTTTAAGTGATTCTAAATCTCAAGTTTTGGAAGCATATAACAAATACAAAGACCAATTTGAAAATTTAAAACACGTTTTGCAAACTGCTGCAAAAGACAAAAAGGGAAGACCCCTTGGATTTTATAATTATTCTAGGTACGATTTCAAAACATTACTTGAAGATCCAGAACATATTGAACAAAATTTAATGCATTATCTAGATAGATTTAGTAAGAATGTTCAAGATATTTTTGAAAATTTCTATTTAAAAAATCACATTGCAAGATTGGCAAAAGCAAATCTTTTATTTTTGCTTGTTAAGAAATTTTCTGAATCAAAAGTAGATTTACATCCTGAAGTAGTATCCAATCATGAAATGGGCACCATCTTTGAGGAATTGATCCGGAGATTTGCAGAACAATCTAATGAAGAGGCGGGAGAACATTTTACGCCTAGAGATGTGGTGGGTTTGATGACTAAATTGATTTTTATTGAAAATGGGGTTCATTTATCTGAAAAAAACCTTATTAAAACAATTTATGATCCTGCGTGTGGTACGGGAGGGATGCTTACTAGTTGTAAAGAATTCATTAGACGGATGAACGATTCTATTGAAACGGTATTATTTGGTCAAGAATTGAATGAGGAAATTTACGCAATTTGCAAGGCAGATATGTTGATAAAGGGAGAAGAATCCAATAACATTAAGGGTCCTAAAAGTACCTTGTCTGATGATCAGTTCAAAAATGAAAAATTTGATTTTATAATATCGAATCCACCTTATGGGACCAAATGGGAAGCAGATCAAAACGAAGTAAAAAAAGAGGCAGAAAGAGGTTTTGAAGGCCGGTTTGGGGCAGGTTTACCACGCATAAATGATGGACAATTATTATTTTTACAACATATGCTTTCTAAGATGAAAACTAAAGAAAAGTCAAGAATTGCAGTTATTACAAATGGCTCTCCATTATTCACAGGTGATGCAGGACAAGGAGAAAGCAATATTAGAAAATGGATGATCGAAAGTGATTATGTAGAAGCCATTATTGCATTACCGGGTCAATTATTCTATAATACGGGCATTAGAACCTATGTTTGGGTTTTAACAAACGATAAACCAACAGAAAGAATTGGAAAAATCCAGTTAATTGATGCAACGTCCAAATTCAAGAAAATGCGTAGAAGTCTGGGTTACAAAAGACAATATTTAACAGAGGATGACCTTAAAGAAATTCTTGAATATTATAAGAAATTTAGCAATTCTAAAAATGTAAAAATATTTGATAATGAAGACTTTGGATATACTAAAGTAACCGTTGAACGACCGTTACAACTAAATTTCTGTGTTAATGAAGAAAGACTTGAGAATTTATATGCCTATAAGGGATTTTCAAAATTGGCTGAAAGTAAAAAAGAAAATCCTGATGAAAAACTAAAAGAAGAGGAAGAAGGACGGAAGAAACAAGATGAGATTATCCGTGCTTTGAAAACAATCGGTTCATCATTATATAAGAATTGGGACGAATTTGAAGACAAGATTACCGAAGCTTTGAAAGGCATAAAATTAACTCCTGCTTTTATCAAGAATATTATTCTTGCTTTATCTGAGCCTGATGAAACTGCTGAGTATGTTACAGACAATAAAGGAAAGAAGAAACCAGATTCTGCACTAAGAGATTCAGAGAAGATCCCATTAAAGCAAGACATCGAAGAATATTTTGAAAAAGAAGTAAAACCTTACTATTCTGATGCGTGGATGGACAGGAAAAAAGACAAGATAGGCTATGAAATAAACTTCACCCAGTATTTTTACAAGTATGTCCCGCCAAGACCTTTGGAAGAGATTGAAGCGGATATTAAGAAAGTAACTGCTGAGATTCAAGAGTTGATAAAGGAAGATGTTGAATAAGATGGAACTATCTAAATTTGTACTGGCAATTAAAGAAAAATGGAGTTTACATAAAACATTGTTAATGGATCTATCTGAATTTAGTTTATTTTCAAAGCTAGATAATGAAGCAGATTTAATTTTTAAGATTCATGAAAAAGGAGAGAACGAAAAAATAAAATATGGTGATCCTCTTTTGTTATTAGATGGATTAAAACAAAATTTCGATTTAATCGTAGGAGACTTACCCTTTGGCTGGATGAAGGAAGAGTACAAAAATCCTAAAAAAAATATTGATATAAAAGAAAGAAAAAATTGGATTGTTATTTTAAGATCTTTATACAACTTATCTGAAAATGGCAAGGGTATTTATTTAGTTGAGCCATTACTATTAAATTCTCAAACTGGAGCTAATTTTATTGATTTGCTTAATAAGAGAGGATTTTACATTGAAAGTGTTTTTAACATTCCTGAAAATATATTAAAACCTGCCACCGGCTTGAGACCAATAATTGTTGTTATCTCTAAAGAAAAAAAGAATAAAATTTTTGTAGCAGAAATTGAAGAGAATAGTGATATAAATAGAGTTTTAGAAAATAAAAATAAGGGAAACTCGGTTAGTCTAGCGGAAGGTATGTTTCTGGATACTAATTTTAGAGGTTTTGAGAAATACAAAATCTCTAAACAATTAGATAAATTATCAAAATTATACAAAGATTTTAAAAAATATTCATTGAAAGAATTATCTAATGAAATTAATATAAGAAATAGAGTAGATGAAAAAGATAATTCAATCTATATTCCAAAAGTTGGGACTTTAAAAACTACCTCTGATTTAAAAAAAGTTTCAGTTAAACATCAGAATCTTATACAAATTGTTTTAGATAAGAATTTAGTTAAATCAGAATATTTATCATTATTTTTTAATTCAAAAATAGGAAAATTAAATTTAAAGAGCCTTTTTTCTGGTACAGTAATTCCTCACATAAACAAGGCCGATGTTGAAAACTTATTAGTTTCTGTACCTTCTATAGAACTACAAAATAAGGTAATTGAATCTGATAGAAAGTTGAATCAACTAAAATTAAAAATAGATTCGTTTGAAGAGGAAATCGCTCTAAATCCAAAAAGTGTTGAATCTATTGAAAAGGATTTAACTAGTATGCTTGATTCTTTAGATATGTTAAAAGATTCAGATAAAATATTATCATTAATTAGAGAAGGAGAAAGTAAAACTTTAGAATTTAAATCAACTTTAAGAAAATCAATTGAAAAAGAAGGCGTTCCAGATTCAGTAATTGAAAAGGCGACACTAAAAAATATTGCTGGTTTTATGAATTCAGCAGGGGGAATTTTATTAGTTGGTGTTAATGATGAAGGAGAAATACTGGGCTTGAACAATGATGATTTTGAATCTAATGATGATATTCTAAAACATGTGAAGAATTTAATTAAAAGAGATTTTGGTCCTGAATTCTATGACTTGATTAATTATAAAATAATTTCAGTTGAAGATAAGAAAGTATTACACTTTGAATGTAAACCAAGTAAAAAACCAGTATTTCTAGGAAAAGATGAAGAATTTTATGTGAGAACAAATCCTGCAACAGATAAGCTTTCTGGGAAAAAGCAGTATGAATATATTGAAACTCATTTTGGAGGCATTTCAAAATGAAACTCAAACCCTATCTAAAATACAAAGATTCAGGAATCCAATGGATTGGAGAGATCCCAGAAGAGTGGGAAGTAAAAAAAGTTAAACATTTTTCTATTTCGATTGCTGGAGGGACTCCCGATACTACAAATACTGCTTTTTGGGATGGAAAGATTCCTTGGCTTCCTTCTGGAAGGGTGCATGATAAGTCAATCCATGAAAATGAAGTGACCACATTTATTACTTTAGAAGGATTATCAAAAAGTTCAGCTAAATGGATCAAAAAGGACTCTGTTTTAGTAGCTTTAACTGGAGCTACTTGTGCAAATATTGGATATTTAACTTTTAGAGCTACAGCAAACCAGTCAGTAATTGGAATTCAACCAAATAGAAAAACAAATTCAAAGTATGTTTTTTACTATCTTTTATCTCAAAGAGAACAAATTTTACTACATCAAACTGGTGGTGCGCAAGCAGGTATTAATAAAGAGGATATTGTAAATCTTTTTTGTGCATTTCCTCAAAAAATAGAACAAGAAGCTATAACCTCTTTCCTCGATTCAAAGACCTCAAAAATAGACCAAACTATCGAAAAAGACAAGGAATTGATTGAACTCTTGAAAGAAAAAAGAACAGCTCTCATTAATCATGTTGTGACAAAAGGGCTTGATCCTAAAGCAAAGATGAAAGATTCTGGGATTGACTGGATTGGAGATATTCCTGATGGTTGGGAAGTTAAAAAGTTAAAATTCTTTGCAAATGAAAAGAAAAATAAAGTTAAAGATGCAGAAAACAAGAAATATATTGGACTTGAACATATTGAGTCTGAAACTGGAAAACTAAAAAAATATGGAAATTCTAATGATGTTGATGGAGACACATTAACATTTACTGAAAATAATGTACTCTTTGGAAAATTAAGACCATATTTAGTAAAAGTTGTAATAACACAAGATAGAGGTGTATGCAGTACAGAAATCATTGTTTATGAAGCTAAGGAAGTCTTACCTTTATTTCTAAAATATAGACTAATTTCTAAAGGATATATAGACTATGTAAATTCACTCACTTACGGAGTGAAGATGCCAAGAGCAGATCCTACTACTCTTTCAAATATTAAGTTGCCTGTTCCACCAAAAAAAGAACAATTCCAAATAGTTGAATATTTAGACAAAGAAACTTCAAAGATTGACCAAACAATTAATAAAATCCAAGAAAAGTTTAATCTCAGGGAAGAGTATAAAACATCATTAATCCATCATGTTGTGACTGGAAAGGTTGATGTAAAGGAGGCTGTTGCATAATGGAAGCTAAAGAAGTTAATTTTTTACGGTTTTTGAATTCACCGAAACAATTGGTTATTCCAATCTATCAAAGAACATATAGTTGGAAAGAAAAAGAATGCAAGCAGTTATGGAAAGATATTATCAAAGCTGGAGAAGATGATTCTATTTCAGGACATTTTATTGGTTCTGTTGTTTATGTTGAAAAAGGATTATACCAAGTTTCAACACTCCCAAAGCTCTTAGTAATTGACGGTCAGCAAAGATTAACTACATTATCCTTACTGATATCAGCATTATGCAAGCACATAACAGAAAATAGTACTCAAACAGAATTAAACCCCAAAAAATTATCAAACTATTATCTTATGAATGACAATGAAGAAGGAGAAGATAAATATAAATTAATTCTTACAAAAAGCGATAAAACTGCATTATTCAAAATATTAGATAATCTTGATTTAACTAATGAAGATTCTTTAAGGATAAAAGAGAATTATGATTTCTTTAAGGACGAGATTGCAAAAGCTGATTTAAACACTATCTACAAAGGTCTATCAAAATTAATCATAATTGATGTTTCTTTGGATAGAGAAAAAGACAATCCGCAGTTAATCTTTGAGAGCTTAAACTCCACAGGACTTGAACTAACGCAAGCAGATTTAATCAGAAATTACATTTTGATGGGATTGGAAAAAAGCGAGCAGGAAGAACTATACAATAAGTACTGGTTTGAAATGGAAAAGGACTTCAGACAATCAGCATTTACAGCTGAATTTGACTTCTTTGTAAGGTCTTATTTAATCATGAAAGAAAATAAGATCCCAAAGATAAAAGAAGTATATCAAGCATTCAAGCTATTCTCAAAAAAATTCAGCTCAATAAAAGAATTAGTTGTTGATCTGCATAAGTTTTCCAAATATTATGTAAACTTCTCATTGGAAAAAGAACCAGATAAAGATATAAGAAGTGCTTTTGCGGACATTAACGAGTTAAAAGTGGATGTTTCATATCCATTTATACTTAGTGTTTATCATGATTATGCTAATAAAAAGATAACAAAAGAGCAATTTATCGAAATTCTCAGAGTGATTGAAAGTTATGTATTTAGAAGAGCAATTTGTGGAGTGCCTACAAATTCTTTAAACAAAACTTTTTCAACATTATACAAAAAAGTAGATAAAGAGAACTATCTTGAGAGCATAAAGGCAATTATTGTTCTGCAAGATTCATACAGAAGAATACCTGATGATGAAGAATTTCAAAAAGAGCTTCAAATAAAAGAGATTTACCATTTTAGAAATAGGAATTATATCTTAAGAAAGCTTGAGAATCATGACAGAAAGGAATTTGTTGATGTAGAATCATATACTATTGAACATATTATGCCTCAAAACCCAAAGCTTTCTGAACAATGGAAAGAAGATTTAGGAGAAAATTGGAAAGAAATACAGAAAACATATCTTCATACTATTGGAAATCTCACTTTAACCGGTTATAATCCTGAATTAAGCGATAAACCTTTCAAAGAAAAAAGAGATATGAAAGGAGGATTCAAGGACAGCCCAATAAGAATAAACAGAGGATTAGCCCAATTAGAGAAATGGAGCGAAACTGAAATAAAGAAAAGAGCATCAGAGATTATAAATATAGCAAAAGAAATATGGAGTTATCCTTCTGTTGAAGCAGAAACGTTAGAAAAATACAAAACCGAAGAAGAACCAAAACAGAAATATACAATCGAAGATCATGAATATTTAAGAGATGGGGAACCAATGCACCCTCTCTTTAATGAATTGAGAAAAAGAATATTGAATATTGACTCGTCTGTTAAAGAAGAACCGCAAAAACTGTATATAGCTTATAAATCATCAACAAATTTTGTTGATATTATTCCTCAGAAAAAAGCTCTAAGTCTTTCATTAAACATACCATTTGAAAAAATAAAAGATCCACAAGAAAAATGCAGAGATGTTTCAGGCAAAGGAAAGTGGGGAAATGGAGACACAGAAGTAAAAATCAGCAATTTTGAAGAATTGGATTCTGTGTTAAATTTAATAAAACAAGCATTTGATAATGTAGAGGAAGAAAATGGAAACTGACACTAGCGAAAAAGCATTTCAGAATGATATTATTGCGCACCTAGTCAGTACTGGCTATCATAAACGAGGAACTCAAAATTACAATAAAGCAACTTGTCTTGATCCTGAACTTACATTAAAATTCATTAAAGATACACAAGAAAAGACTTGGAAAAAGTTTGAAAGAGTGTATGGAGACAAGGCAGAACAAAAATTCTTCTTTAGAATAGTCTCAGAAATTGAAAAGAAAGGCACAATAAATATTCTGAGAGCTGGTTTTAAGGAAGCAGGATGTCAATTTCACTTATTCTATCCAAAACCAAACAATAAGAAAAACCCCGATCTATTTGAGAATTTTGAAAAAAATATATTTTCAATAGTTGATGAATTAGAATATGAATCTAGAGAAAATGGAAATAGATTAGACCTTGTGATTTTCATAAATGGCCTTCCAATATTAACAATCGAGCTTAAAGATACCTTTTCTCAGGGTGTTGAGAGAGCAATAAAGCAATATAAAGATGATAGAGACCCAAAAGAAAAGATTTTTCAGAGGTGTTTTGTTCATTTTGCAATGAGTGATGAAAAGATATTCCTGGCTACAAAATTAGAAGGATGGAAAACAAGATTTTTACCTTTTAATAAAGGATTGGAAAATCCAGAAGTAAAAAATGATTACAAAACCTCCTATTTGTACAATGATATTCTGCAAATCAACAAGCTTTCAAAATTACTCAATAATTTCGTATACATAGAAAAAGATGATGATAATAACACAGAATTTCCAATTTTTCCGAGATATCATCAGCTAGATTGTGTTAATAAACTTCTTGCAGATGCAAAACCAGGCAAAAAATATCTTATAGAGCATAGTGCGGGTTCTGGAAAAACTAAGACAATTGCGTGGCTTTCACATGGTTTAATTAATAAATTCAACAGATTAGATGAAAGAGTTTATGACATGGTTATTGTTATTTCTGACAGAAAAGTTATAGATAAACAACTTCAAAGGCAAGTTCAATCTATCGAGAAAGTTAAAGGAATTGTTGAATTAATTGATGATAATAAAACCTCTCAGGATTTAAAAGAAGCTTTGAAAACAGGAAGTAATATTGTTGTAACCACGCTCCAAAAATTCCCATACATTTTAGAAGAGACAAAAAATCTTCCAAAACGAAAATATGCAGTTATTATTGATGAGGCACATTCTTCTCAGACCGGAGCAATGGCAAGAAAGCTTAAACAGATTCTTTCTACAAATAGTCTCGAAGAAGCAGAAGCAATGGAAAGAGAAGTTGAAGATGAAATTGAAGAAGAACTCTTGAAAGAAGTGGAATCATATAGGAACTTAAAAAATATCAGCTTTTTTGCATTTACCGCCACACCAAAAAATAAAACACTCGAAATGTTTGGCACAAGAGACGAAAGAGGAAAATACCACGCATTCCACCTTTATTCTATGAAACAAGCAATTGAAGAAGGTTTTATTCTGGATGTATTGAAAAATTATCTCACCTATGACACCTATTTTAAATTGGTCAAGAAAATTCCCGAGGACCCATTATTCGATGAAAGAAAGGCAAAGAAATTACTTCGGAATTTTGTTGAAAAACACCCCCACGCCATTACAAAAAAAACTGAGATTATGCTTGATCATTTTATGAGTTCTTCAATGTATAAAATTAAAGGAAGGGCAAGGGCAATGGTTGTAACGCGGTCAAGACTTCATGCAGTTTTATACAAAAAAGCATTTGACAAAGCAATAAAAGGAAACAATTATCCAATAAAAACTCTTGTTGCGTTTACGGGGGTAGTAGAGCATGATGAAAAAGAATATACAGAAAACAATATGAACAATCTTTCCTCAAAGAAGACAATAGAACGAGCATTTCAAGAAGAGCCTTATAAAATTCTAATTGTAACGAATAAATATCAGACAGGTTTTGATCAACCTCTATTGCATAAAATATATGTTGATAAAATACTTAATGGAATAACTGCTGTTCAGACATTAAGTAGAGCTAATAGAATTTATCCGCCAAATAAAAGTGATACTCTAATTTTAGACTTCGCAAATCAACCAGAAGTAATTCAAAAAGCTTTTCAGCCATATTATGGCGCTACTTTCTTGAAAGAGGGAACAGACCCACATAAATTATATGACTTAGAAGAAAAATTAATAGATTATCAAATATTTGAACAATCAGACGTAAACACTTTCATTAAATTATACAAAAAAGGAGAGGCTCAACCTAAGTTACATAATATTTTAAGTTCTGTTGTTCACGAATTCAAAAATAAAAACAAAAAGGAACAAGTTGGATTCAAGAAAACTCTTAAAAGATATCAAAGCATATACTCTTTCCTATCTCAATTAATTCCATTTACAGATGTGAATTTGGAAAAATTATATATTTTCAATAAATTCTTACAAAAGAAACTTCCAACGATTAATAACCCACTACCTTTCAATGTCTTAGAAGATGTTGATATGGGATCCTACAAAATCGTTAAAAAAGGTGAGAAAGAAATAAAATTACATTCCGAAGGAGAATTAAAACCGATTAGTTCTAGTGTTGGTGAATATGCTCCAGATATTAACACTAAACTATCAAGAATTATTAAAGACCTTAATGCTGCATTTGGAGCAAACTTTACAGATGATGATAAGGTTTTTTTAGGGCGGGTTAAAAATAATCTTTTAGAAAATAAAGACTTAATAAACAAGATGAAACATAACTCAAAAGAGAATGTTAAAGCAATATTTGATAAATATTTCAATCAGGAAATGAATAAGTTGTTAAACAACAATATGAACTTTTATAAAAGGATAGTTGATAATGAAAAATTAAAGAAGAAAGTTAAATCAGCATTGTTTGACTTGTTATATTTTGAGTTTAATAAATACAAAAAGAAGCACAATAAAAATAATAGTAAAACAATTTAGGAATATTTTATTTTTATATTATCCCATCCCTTTTCTGCTATTATCACATGATCTAAAACTTTTATATTTAATAAATTTCCTGCTTTTGCAATTTTTTGTGTTATCTCAACATCGTTCTCACTGGGTTCTGGGTCTCCTGACGGATGATTATGTACTAATATCACCCCTGCTGCTGAGTTCTTAATGGCTTCCTTAAAAACCTCTCTTGGATGCACTAAAGAATTATATAAGGTCCCAACAGATATTAAATCTTTCTTGATTATCTTATTTTTACTGTCTAATAAAAGTGCATAAAAATGTTCCTTCTTCTTATCTTTTAATTCATCAACAAAATAGTTATAAACATCTTCTGGTTTTTCTATTGTCACAATTTCTTTTGTTTTAACAGCTTTATCATATCTTTTGTTAAATTCAAATAATGCTTTAATCTGCATAGCTTTAGCAGGTCCAATTCCTTTAATTTCTTGAAGTTCTTTTAATGATAAATCGGATAATTTATCTAGTTTATATTTTGAGATTAATTTGTTAGACATATCAATCACATTCTCTTCTTTGCTACCTTTCTGAAGAATTATTGCAAGTAATTCAGCATCACTTAAAGCAAACGCACCCAACGTCTGGAACCTTTCTCTGGGCCTATTTTCCTTTGATATATCTTTTATCCTCATTATGATTAATTGATTGTTCTGTATTTAATAATTAATCTGGATACAGGATACCTTCTTCTAGCTAACTTTACTTTATGGAAAGTGCAGAAGATAAAACTTATCTTGTGTAATTGAACCCCTTATGAGTTTATCCCAGCAAACTTACTCCTCGTCTTTTCTATATTCTTCTACGACACTTCTCCATAACAGCTCGTCTTTTTCTTCTGCGATGAAGTCGTGGAAGAAGTTCTCAGGGTCTTCGATCCATGATAATAGTTTTTCAACTCGTTTAGAAAAGGTGTCAAAGGCCGATTTGGCAGGTTGCCTTTCATCAAATTCAAAGCCAATTTTTCCTGTATTTATTGTGCTTCTAAGGCCCACAAAACCAATGGCCACTTTGATTTTGTTAAGTGGAATTCCTTCATGAGCTGACAATACTCTTTTATATGTCTCCAGTTGCTGTCTGTGTTTAGAAGCATAGTCTATTTTTTTGTCAGTTTTCCAGTCCACAATTAAATATTCCTCTCCTTTTTTAAAAACAGCATCTATAAATGACTTAAATTTCAGATCTGATTTAAATCCAAGTAAGGAAAGAAGTGGTTCTAGTTTTAATTCAGGTTTTACTTCATCATATTCTATTTTTTCAATAATCTTTTTTACATTTTCAATGAATGGTTCTGCTTTTTTACTTACTGAAAACTCCTTTTTTAGTAATATTTGTTTTGCTGCTCCATGCACTTCAGAACCCAGCGTTGTAGCAAAACTTACTTCTCGTATCCCTAGAATGTTCTGTATAAAATAAGTATAGGCAGAATCCGGTAAAGAGCTAAACGAGATATGCTTCAATGACTTAAAATGATTTCTTACAAAATCTCTAATCCATTCTTCTTTGTTTTCTAATAATATCTTAGCTTCGTCAAATTGACCATTTACAAATAAGTCAAAAGCCCTATATTTACTTTCTGTCAAGTCAAAAACATCCACATTTTCTGCTTCAAGCTCTCCAAGTTGCGCCGAATTGTTAAGATAGTCCTGAATTTTATCAGTTAATATCACAAGATTTTTTTCTGCTCTGGTAAATGCAACAAAATTAACTCGCAAAGTTTCTTCTTCAAGTTCCTCTTTTACATTTATATTTTTAGAATAGAGAATAGCTTCAACCACTTTGTCTTGGAAATTAGTTCTATTACTCGTTTTTGAAGGAATATAAATAACATTTTCAAATTCCTTTCCCTTTGCTTTATGAACTGTAGTAAGTACAATATCTTTTTCTACATCAGATTCCTGAGATAAAAGATCAGTTGCTTGAAGATAAGTCATTAAAGAATGCATATTTTTTTCTTTTAATACTACAAGTGCTTCTTTATATGCTCCTTGAAGAGATATTGCTGCTGATAAATATTCTTTTCCATAACTAATACAAATCGGTATTATTTTTTCTTTGAATAATTTGTTGACATCCTCAACAGTTCTTACAGAATATCTCATTTGTCTAAACTGAGGCAATTTTTCAAAAAGTTCTGATAATTTAATATATCTATTTTCAGTTATTTGAAATGCTTCCTGCAAAGAACACGGAAAAAATGGAGTAAACATTGCATTTTTTATATCTTGCATATCAGAGCTCAATATTCCCTTTAAAAAAGTAATTATGTGATTTCTGGCATCATTTGAAGCAGAAAAAAAAGTTGAGGAAAAATCCATACCGCGAGCTGAAAGTTCTTTTGCAATATCTTGTATTTGGTAATTAGTTCTAGCAATAATTGCAGTTTTTCCCTTGAATTTTTTTACTAACTCACAAGCAACCGCATAAACATTTTCTCGCTTAACATCATAAATTATTGGTTTGCTCCCAGATTTGTTTTTTGCATTTCTCAGATCTTTCAAATCTCTTTTATGAGATTCTTCTTTTGTTTTTGAATCAAAATATTCTCTAGCGTAAGTTAAAATTTCATTTGTATTTCTAAAATTTTCTGATAAGATTCTTTGAGTGGCGTTTGAAAATTTCTTGAAATTGAGTATAGAACCCCCTTGAAACCCGAATATAGCTTGTTTTTTGTCTCCTACCGCGAAAAAATTCTTGCATGAATGCAGAGCTATTTCTGCTTCCATAACATTAACATCTTGTAATTCATCAACTAGAACATAATCAAATTTAGGGGTTTCTTTTAGTTGCAGAAATTTAATTAATAAATCTGCATAATCTACGCCTCTCCTGTTCTTAATAGTTTCATAATGCTTATAAATTTCCAGAAAATCATCAGCAAACTTATCTATTTCTTTTTTATCGTAGTTTCTACCAGATTCAAGATGTTTTTTAACTTCCGCCGTATCTATTTGCTCCGGTGTTATTCCAAAAGTCTTTAGATACCTCATAAGGTTTTCCATTTTTGGAACAATAACCTTTAGAAGATATTCATCAGAATAATTTAGAATTTCATTATCTTTAAGAAAGTGAAATATGGTATATCTTAAAAGATTTGTGGAAAGAATTTCATTTTCTTCAATATTATCTAACGCATAAGCGTGAAAAGTAAAAACATTTAATTTTGAAATATCCATATTAATTTCTTTTTCTTTAATTACCTCAAGTATTCTAGATTCCATTTCTTTTTTAGCTTTTTCAGTAAATGTTAAGCAAAGAATTTGCTCAGGATCAACACCTTTGTTAATTAAATCAAGGTATTTATATGCTAAAAGAAGGGTTTTACCAGTGCCCGGGTTAGCTGTAACCAAAACATTACTCTTTAACTCAATGATTGCTTCTTTTTCTGGATTTATTGCTATTTCAGACATTTTTATTGAAACCGTATTTTTCTATAATTTGTCCATTCTTTAAAAGTCTATCTAAGATTAGGTTTTATGATCGAACCATTGTTTTTAACCTTTCTCGACATTATATCTTAAATGTGCTATAATGTACCTGAATTGGACTATTTTTTACATTAATTTAAATTAAAGCATATATGATCCAGGGTTAGAGACTTAAAATTCTTTACTTTCAAATACTTGAAGAATTAGTTCTCTGAAAATGAAAGACTTAAATAGTGTTGACTTATTAAAAAGGCATATGAATCAAATAAAAATCAATTATTCTTATGAAATAATTTTGCTCTTACTAAAAAAAGAAATGCACGGAAGAGGACTTGCGAAAGAACTCAAAACATCACTTACAAGAGTGCAATCCCATTTAACAGAACTTAGAAACATAAGTGTTTTAGATTATAATATGGAAGGAAAAAATCATATTTATTTTATTAAAAAGAATTTAATCTCAAAATCATTTATTCTAAATGCTGAAAACTATAAATTATCAAAAATATTAATCAAACACCCCGAACTTGGACCATTATTCCAAGATGTAATTACCAAAAGTAATTGCGATCTAATACTTTTGTTTGGGAGTTATGCTAAAAATACAGAAAAAAAAGATAGTGATATTGACATATACATTGAAACAACAAACCCTAAAATAAAGCAAGAAATCCAAAAAATTTATGATTTAATAAATGTGAAGATTGGAAAGTTTAATTTAGATAATTTGTTAGTAAAAGAAATTATAAAGAATCATGCAATAATCCATGGAGGGGAAAAATATTATGAAAAAATCAAATTTTTTGAATAAATTAAAAGCTGAATATTTTTCAAATGTGGAATAAAATGCGAAAAATTCTCTGAATTTAAAAAAGATCGAATAGACAATCAATATTATATTCCAATAATTGACACAGAACCAGTTGATAAAGAAAAATGCAGTGAAAGAATAAAAACAGCCCAAAGATTTATTATGGAATTAAGAGCTTACTGTGAAACTTTAACACTTCAAGAAATAAACAAACTTAGACAAAATTTCAATGAAATTTAATTCAATTATTATTTCCATGCACCGCAATATTGCTCTCGGGGCTTAAGATTATAAGTTATAGCTTAAATGGGGTAGAACTTAAACGATAGAATTGGTTTAAAGTGATTTTAAGATATAGTTTTAATTGAGATTTTTATTATATGAGTTCTAATAATCTGAATTGTTGCAGCACAATAAAAACTGGTACGTATTTTTATCGTAAAGAACTCCATGATTTACACGGTAAAAGTATGGAAGAAATCATAACACAAACGTAATAACGTTAAGCGCTAATAAAATAGTTATGGAGTTCCATGAATTATTGACATTTATAGAACTAGAAGAGAATCGCATTAAAAATTACTTTGATAGTTATTCTGATACTGAGAAACAAATTCTTGGTCAAACTGTCAAATTAACTGAAGAACTAGGGGAACTGTGCAATGAAATTCTAGCACATAATTCTTTACAAAGGAAACAAAAATTAGAAATCCATAATAAAGAAAACTTGCCAGAAGAATTTGCTGATGTGATAATAACTGCCTTAATTTTAGCAAAAACTCTGGACGTTGATATCATAAAGGCACTTGAAAAGAAAATTGAAAAAGTTAATAAAAGATATGAGTAATGCATTATTTCCCAGTTCTCCTTACGCATCTCTGAGAGTTACGCGGTAAAAATATGTAGGAGATTAAATGGAGTTCGCCTAAGTTGCATTTAACCATAACCACCATCCACTTTTAGAATAGATCCTGTAATGTAACTTGCGGCATCAGATGCTAAAAATAAAACGGCATTAGCGATTTCTTCTGGTTTTGCAAAGCGTTTCAGGTATATGTTTTCTGTTTCTTTTTTAATAAAGTCTTTAGGCAAATCTTTATTCATTTTAGTATCAACCCAGCCTGGAGCAATGGAATTAACTTGAATTGTGGGTGCAAGCTCCTTTGCTAAATCTCTAGTCATTATGATAATACCGGCTTTTGAAGTGTCATAATCTATTGCTTCAGGACTAAAACAATCAATACCATTTGTTGAAGAAATGTTAATTATCTTACCGCCACCGGTTTTTAACATTTGCTTAGAAACATATTTGCTACAAAGAAATGTGCCAAGTAAATTGACATCCAAAGTTTTCTTCCATTGCTCAACAGTTCTTTCGAAAAAAGGAACGTCAAAAACGATTCCCGCATTATTAACTAAAATGTCAATTTTTCCAAATTTATCA
Organism: Candidatus Nanohalarchaeota archaeon; assembly: GCA_017610385.1. Taxonomy (GTDB): domain Archaea; phylum Nanohalarchaeota; class Nanosalinia; order Nanosalinales; family JAFCCC01; genus JAFCCC01. The sequence continues at coordinate 2,460 of JAFCCC010000005.1, read as the reverse complement.
ATCGTTTTTTGAACCATTTTTTTAACTTCGCTTTCGTTAGAAACATCACATTTTATTGTAATAGCTTCTGATCCAAGATTTTTGATTTCATTAACAACAGCACAAGCTTCTTTTTCAGATGAAGAATAATTAACTACGAGTTTAGCTTCTTTTTTCGCAAAAAGCAGGGCCGTGGCTTTACCAATGCCTCGTGATGAACCAGTTACTAAAACAACTTTATTTTTAAACATAGTATTTCTTTAGATTTAAAATATAATAATCTTCCTAATACTCGAGCATTCTTCCCGAATGAAACCGGCTCTTAGAGTTATCCGGTAAAAGAGCATATAACTTCTAAAAGTTATTATGAGATGGTAATATTTAAAAAGATTAATAACAATATTTTATAGAAATATGATCTCTCCAAGTAAGATTCGTTCTTTAAAGGTATTTGAAGAAGAATATGAAAAGACAGAAGTTGCTATATCTCAATTGCAGTATTTACTTGAATCTGGTCAAGTTGTTCGTGAAGCTGTATCAGATATAACAAAAGGTATTACTTCTTGGTCTGGAAGACGGGAGCGGCTTGCACAAGCACTTTTAAACGGGACCATTATTTCTACAGATGAAATACCACAAGTTTTACGATCAGATGCTATTTCTTCAAGTTTAATGTCTACTTCGCAAACGTTACAAACAGAAATTAGGAATCTCGGTAAGGAAAGCGTGATATTGGCAGATTTAGAAGTTGATGGAGCTCCAGTAAGCTTAGCAAGTTGGAGAAGATTTAACGCGGCAAATATTGCTAATTTAGATTTGAGAAGACATGCGTTTGATGGAATAATTGAGCTTGCTTATGAACATTTAAGGAAGCCTGTTCAAGCTCTTTTTGAAGCGGGAAGAACTGCGTATAGTCAGTACGGTACAGATCCTGTAAGTGTTTTTGCTCAAGATGCAGGCATTTCTGTAGAAAGACTTAAAGCAATCATACATAAATCCGGAACCGTGGCTAGAGATCCCTTTTTAGATCTAGCTAGCAGAGTTTGGCCAGAAGTTTTGGGGCATCCGATAAACCCTGTTGATGATTTGTATGTGTGGAGACCCGTAGTGTTTACAGAGTTTGATGAAGCTTACGCCAACCAAGAACCCATGACAAATTTTGCACAAATTATGAGACAACTAGGCATGAACGGCTTCGCGAAATACGTGGAGATTGATGATGTACCAAGACCAGATAAAACTCCTTCTCCAAGTGATCATCCTATTAAAATTCCAAATAGAAACATTATTGTCTTTAAAAAGGGTAGACCCTTTGAAAATGCAACAAGCGGATATCATGAAGGCGGACATGCGTGTCATTTAACTGAGATTGATCCGAATTTACCTACTTCCCAAAGAGTTCTTTTTCCTCTTTCAGATATTGAAATTCCGTCTACTATTTTTGAAACAATTGCAACAGATCCAGTTTATTTGCGTGAACTTGGAATGGATGAAGAAACGATTGGGCGAGTTAGTGAAAGAGAAAGGTTTAATGAATTATTATATCTTCAATTCTATGCCGCTTTATCTTTAACCAAAATCGCAATTTATGAGGAGGGATTGGAGATAGATCAAGCTTGTGAAAGATTTGAACAACTAACTGAGCAATATGGAATTAAATTACCTGGACAATATATCTTGACTCACCATATAATTCCAAGATATATGGCGGTTTATAGTCCCGCATACTTACTTGCAAAGATTAGGGCCGAAGATATTGTTGCAGGTATGAAAGAAGAATATGGTGAGGATTGGTGGAATAATCCCGAAGCAGGTGGATTCTTAAGAGAATCTTTATTCCGCCCAGGAAATAATGTTGATTTGAATGAGTTTTCTAGTCTAGATTCAAATAGTTATTTTGATCGAGTTGTTGGTAATTCTATATAATTTTTATAGTTTATGACTCTAAAATTTCTAGTTTAGTACGATTTTACTTATAAAATAAAATCCACCCAAAACCTTATAAACCACCAAAAGAAATGTTATGTAAGGTTGTTTGGTTGAAAACATAACCAGATGGTTTGGCTATGATAACTATGATTACTATGAACTGTAAAACGTACCTGAACAGAAATCCTCGTTATTCACTCTCTAGGGGCTCAGGATTATAAGTTATAGGGTAAATGAAGAAGAACTTAGACATTAGAATTGGTTTAAGGTGATTTTAACAGGTAGCAAAGAGTTCTATTTTGATATGTAAACTTCTAAAATTGCCAATTTTGAAATTTCCTTATTTTTCTGCACAAAAGTTTTTCCAAGAGTATTCTGACACATGATTTTTTGTATAATTACAAATTTCTTTTTTGTTTTTTGGGTTTAGAGAAATGCAATTTTTGTTTTTATGATATTCTATAAATCCATCTCGAAATAGTTCATTTAGAAGATTATTAATTTCACCGCGAGCATTTGGAGCTAGCTTACTTATAATAAATTTTTTGGGTT
>JAFCCC010000001.1 GCA_017610385.1 Candidatus Nanohalarchaeota archaeon | reverse complement strand
TCTGGGACGGGGGCGCGGCCTTCTGTATCGCACATACATTTTCATATAGTGCCTCGATTTGAGAAGGATGGAATGGATATGGAACCAAAAAAAGCGTATCTGTGGGTAGGCCAATTAGACTCAGTACTGCAAGAATTAAAATAAATAACACTAAATAGAAAGAATATTTACACCAGTTTTAGTTATTTCAAAAGGATGAATATTTGGGGAATGATTTGTCATTCTCATCTTTCGTATCATTAAACTTCTTCTTGTATCTGCTAATTCCATGTATTGTAACTTAATTACTGTGTCAACTAGAAATTCTACGGCGCCAAATTGAGATAATCTTGCATTTACTTCTTCTGGAATTTCCGATGTTACGATAGTCAAAATATTCATTTCTCTTAATCTTTTAAATAGCGTATAAAGAAATTTTCTAATCCGTGACTGATCTTCTAAGGTATATTCAAACATAGAAACTGAGTCAATAACTAATCTTTGTAGTTTCATAGCTTCTATGGCTTCTGTAATTTTACTTATAACGATTTTAGCTTCAAAGGGTTGAACCTCTAAGATTTTTATCATGCCTTTTTTTTCTAAATTATCAAAATCCCAACCAAATTGTTTCATTGATCTTACAATGTTGCCCGTAGTCTCTTCAGAAGTAATGTACAAGCCTTTTTGATTTAATTTGGTGGCGCCGTAATTCAAAAATTGAGAACAGAGTATGCTCTTAGAGGTTCCTGTTCTTCCAGTAATAAGATTTATACTTCCTTCTATAAATCCCCCCTGCATTAAGGAATCAAGTCCGGGTATTCCTGTTGGAATTCTAGTTATCATAATTATCAACTATATCTGTCTACTGATTTTTTAAGTCCGTTAATTTCATTTACTAATTCAATACGAGCTTGTTCATATGTTCGCATCAGTTGTTTAAATGTGTTTTCGTCAAGCGCTCTTCTATAATATTTCTTCTGTGTTTCTCTTCTGGAATCTTCAATAGCTCTCAACTTACGATTTAGAGTTTCTAAGTTGTTTTTAAGATCTTTATATTCTCTAAGTTTCATGTTGAGTTCTTTATCTTCTACGGCGCCTTTTTTATCAAATTTAAAAAGAGATTTAATTTTTTCATTCTTGCGAAATGTAAAAATAAGAATTAAAATAAATATGAAAATTGCAATGCCAATACCTATTCTGCGCCAAAATAGCATGTTTTCCTTAAAAAAATTTAATATTTTATGGGTAGGATTTTCATTGACTTTATCTAAATTTTCATAATGCATGTTCAATTCTGCTTGATCAATGAAGATATAATTAGTAGGTTTGAGTCCGTTATTGACTATTTTTGCAAGATATTGACCATTATCTAATCTCATTTTATTTGTAACAACATAATAATAAGTATTTTCGTAATTTGAAAGAGATTCTTGTTTTAATAGTATCCAGGAGTAATCACCCCAAACATAAACCTCTGCAGGGTATGTTTGTACCGAACAATTAGAAACTACAGAGTCACAGCCCTTCATAACAAAAGATAATGTTAAATTGTTTATAATAAGATTGCCGTGCGGTTTATTCCACTTTACAATTAATTCGTTCTTAGAACGACTTAAAATAACATATTGAGTTCTGGTAGATCCGTTTTCGTTGTATAAAAGACTATTTACGCATGAATCGGCCGTGCAGGTTAAAATAGAGCTACCCTCTGTACTTATTGGCGGTCCAGAAAACATTTCAGGGACTCGGCCAAACACCATAGAACCTATGGAAGGTATTAAAATTAAAATAAGACAAAAAGAGATTAAATATTGATTTTGCATAATAAAATATGTGCTTTAGACTATTTTAAGTTTAGTTTATGTGTGTGCAAACAAAGAGAACAATCTGGATTATTATCTTTTTATGAACAATCACGTTATTCTTGGTTGTTTACCCTTTTCAATACGTTCTACTAAATTATTCCAAGATAATGAAAATCTTCTGAGCGCGTTTCCGAATTTAGTAGAAAGTTGAATTGATCCTTCAAATTTTTTCCAATTTATGATTCCCATTGGAACAAGATATTCTCTCATTACTTTATAGACTGTGTATCGATTATACCCAATCTTTTCTAATTCTGTTACTATTGAATTAACTTCTATTTCTGATCTGCCCGTAACTATCTGTCCCTTTTCTATAAAAAAATTGAGAATAGCTAAGGTAATTTCTTTATATTTTGTTTGGGAAGGAAATATTATATCTACTATTACTGCGGGAGACATTGTAGTAGAGGTATTATTATAATTTATCTTCATTTTTGACACATAATTTTTGCGGTTCGGGAGTATATAAAGTTAACTAAATAGTCAACAGTTAACTAATTAGTCAATAAACTCTTTTTTTAATTTTGTGATAATTTTAAAATTTAAAGGTGTTGTTGACTAAATTGTAAACATTTATATATGGGTGCAAGATAATCCCTATTATTTGCCAACAACATATTAAAAAACACCAATTTATTATTAAAATATATTCTAGAGAATATAGTTTATATTCTGTTTTGACAGGATATGGATGTTTTGTCAATAGGTTATTTTCTCGGTGTTTTTTAAGTATATTTCAATAAAATAATAGGGGGTATTTAGGGACAATTTTTAATTAAAAAATACTCTTTTTTAGATGGTTTATTGTGTTTTAGATGTTCAGAAGAAAAGAACTCTCATGCGTTGTGGGTGTTCTTTTTAGATACACATACTATTTTAACTAAATTGCGGTAATATAAATTTTCAATAAATTAGTGAAAATAGATGAATGTTCACGTATTGCGAACTGTCTGTTTTAAGATAAATTATTCTTTTTCGGGAGTCTCTAATTTTTCTAAACGCCATAATATTCGTTCCAGCTCTTGTGCCAGATCCGCACCAGAAACAGTTAATCTGATTAATTTTTTTCTGCCTTTTTTTTCAAATTCAATTAACTCATATTTCCTAAGCAAATTAAGAATTTTAACAGTATGAGAATAAGTACAATTTGCTTCACGAGCCAATATTGATGCATATTTTGCTTTATTTCCTCTTTTAAGTCCAACGAGAATTCTAGTTGGTTTTCCATGCAAAAATACTTTTTCAATAGTATCCATTTTTCCCCCATTATAATATTGTCTAACCCTTTTATAAGTTAATTGTGTATTATAAAGTGAGAGATATATCTTTTAGTTTAATAGCTTTGTAGTGTATATTGAAAAAGCATTAAAAGTTTTAGTACAAATAGGAAAGTAATGGAAAAATCTATTATATCTCACATTTCTGAAAAGGCAAATATACCGCAGGAAGATGTTTTGACCCGAATAAACGATAAAATGAATGAGTTTTCTGGTTTGGTGTCTGAGGAGGGTGCTGCCTATCTTATAGCAAAAGAAATGGGTGTTGATCTAAATACTGAAACTCAGAAAAAAGATTTGAAAATAGAAAATATTGTTTCTGGTATGCGTAGTGTCTCTATAAAAGCCGGAATCGTAGAGATAACTCAATTAAATAACTTTAATAAATCAGATGGATCTATTGGGCGTGTTCAGAATCTAATACTTGGAGATGAAACCGGTACAATTAGGATGTCTTTGTGGGATGATCAAACAGAGTTAATTACAAAAATAAAAAAAGGAGATTCCATAGAAATTAAAAATGCATATTCTAAGGACAACAATCGGGGTTTAGTAGAATTAAGACTTGGAAAAAAGACCATTGTTAAAAGTCTTTTGGGAAATCCAGTAAAAGTTATTGCGCAAACAGGGGTTGTTCAAAATACAAGAACTCCCATTTTCCTAGTGAAGCAAGACGGTGTGAAATATGAAATTGAAGGAACGGTACTTCAGTGGTTCACGAAAAATGCATTTTTTTATGTTTGTCCAACCTGTAATAAACGCGTTACTTCACATGAAGGTAATGTATATACATGTGAAGAACACGGTGAAGTAACGGCCATAAAACACATGGTAATTTCCACAATAATTGATGATGGTTCGGCGTCAATTCGCTGTGTGTTTTTTAGAGATATTGCTACTAAATTAATTGGAACAGAAAATATTAATAATTATGAAGAATTAGATGGACTTTCCGGAACGGTGCTGGGGAAATATATTAATGTAAAGGGAAGGTCTAAATATAATACATTCTTCAATGCATTGGAATTAATCGTGGAAGATTTTTCCGAAGTGAATGTGAGTGAAAAATTAAAAAATATGGTGGAGGTTAATTGATATGAGTAAAAAAGAGTTAGAGAGTTTGCCTGGTGTGGGTGAAAAAATCGCGGATAAGTTAGTTGAGGCTGGATGCGATGAGTTAATGACAATTGCTACAATGAGTATTGGAAATCTAGTAGATATATGTGATATTGGGGAAAAAACTGCAGCGAAAATAATAGAATCTGCAAAAGAAATTTCAGATGTGGGTAATTTTAAGACTGGTATGGAAAAACTTAAGATGCGTGAAAATGTCGGAAGGATAAGTACTGGAAGCGCAGCACTAAATGAATTATTGGGTGGCGGCATTGAAACGCAGTGTATAAGTGAGTTTTATGGTGCTTATGGCAGTTCAAAAACACAAATTGCATTGCAAACTTCTGTAAATGTGCAAAAACCAAAAAAAGATGGAGGATTAAGTGCTGGTGCTATATTTATTGATACAGAAAACACGTTTATTCCCGAAAGAGTTGTACAAATGGCGAAGGCGCAGGGCATGGATCCCGAAAAAGTTTTAAAGAATATTTTTGTTGCGCGGGCATTTAACTCAGATCATCAGATACTTTTAGCAGAGAAAGCAGAAGAGGTATTAAAAAATAACAAGGTGGGTTTAATTATTGTGGATTCGTTAACTTCTCTTTTTAGATCAGACTATATTGGAAGAGGAGAATTGGCACCCAGACAACAAAGATTAAATAGACATATGCACGCACTTCATAGATTATCAACCACCTATAATGTAGCAATTTTAGTAACCAATCAAGTAATGTCTAGACCCGATGTATTGTTTGGGGATCCAACAGTACCTATTGGCGGGCATATTGTGGGTCATCAGTCTGCATTTAGAGTGTATATACGAAAAAGTAAGAAAAACTCGCGGGTTGCGCGTCTAGTTGACTGTCCGTATTTGCCAGAAGGAGAGGCAGTATTTAAGATTACAGAAAACGGGGTAGAAGATATTAAATAATTTCGTCTTCACTAATAATCACAAAATCTCCAATAGATTTTACTGCACTAAATGGAATCTTTAATCGACCTTTTTGATCTTCTTCTAATTTTAAATCTTTAGTATCTTTTGTAGGATTCTCAATAAGAATATTTATTAATTCTCCTGTTTTTGAAATGCAACTTACGTCTGCGACTTCTCCAAATTTCTTTCCTCTTTCTTCACTTACAATTATTTTCCCAATAAGATCACTTGCTCGGACTCTTCCACTCAAAACAATCACCTTAATAATAGGTTTGAGCAAGATTATAAATATCTATCGTGAGGGTAGTGTGTTTTTACTTTAAAGTGATTTCACGACAAGACTTTCTTTGCATTGTCTCGAATAAAATAGAGGTATGTGCGTCCTTTTTTTTCACGATCAATTAGTTTGTTTTGAGTCAGTCTTTTAAGAATGTTATTAATAGATCTAATTGCGTGACTTTCACTTTTATAGTCTTTTAAGTCAATATTTTGAACGATGGTGTTTGGGTCAATTTTGCCTAATTTTAACATCAAATCAATTACTACTTTTTGCTTATCTGTTAATTCAGTATTATCTAAATCAATTTGTCTATTTTCAGAAATTTGAGATTTATTTTGATTTAAATATTCTAAAACACATTGTTGGTCTATTAAGAATTTGTTATTTTTAATTGCATATAATACAGCATTATTACATAATCTCAATATACTTCTTGGAAATCCAGAGGATCTTTCATATATTTCTATAAGCGCTTTGGTAGTAAATGGATCTAAATTTTTTCCTCCTGCCGCAAAAATTCTCTTTTGAATTAATTCCAGTGATTCATCCTTTCCTAAGGACTTTAATTCTATAACCGTTGTAGCACGATCATAGAGGGTATTTACATCAACTCTTAAAATAGTTATTAAAGAAGGAAGTCCTGCAGCGACAACAACTAAGTTGGGAACATGATCTAATGCCGTTCTTATCCATTTTAAAACGTCTAAAGAGGCTTCATGCGCTTCATCAATTATAAGTAATGCGCGGGTCTTGAGTTTTTTCTGTAATTGTTGATGAATATTATATATAGAGATATTGGTAAATCTTCTTGAGAAGAATCCTGGTTTTAGCATTTCTCTTTTCAAATATTCAAATAATTCGTCAATATTTGCGGGTGGTTTTGGTAAATAATATGTAGAATTTTTATAAGAACTTTGAGTTGCAATCCATCGCATTAAATTGGTTTTGCCTGCACCAGTTTTACCAATAACTAAAGAAAATGTGCTATTTGCATTTATCGCATTTAGTATATCTTCAATTTGGTCTTTGTAACCCACCATAATTTCAGGATATATTTTAAAAGTGAAGGGATTAGAATGCCATCCATATTTATGAAACCAATTCTTCACGCGGTCTTCATTAAAGTATTCATTCATCTTGTTATCATAAAGTATTAAGTTCACATTCGTATTTTAATATGTATGTAAATAAGTCTCTAACATGAGATGTTTTATTGGAGTTACAATAAGTGAGACGATTAAAAACGGATTTACAGATCTCCAAAATTCATTAAGAATCTCTGGAGTGAACGTCATTCCAAGCAGTAAACTTCACATTACGCTTAAATTTATGGGAGAATTAACAGAACGTGAAGTTAAAGATGTGATTAAGAAACTGAATAAAATTAATTTTCCTTGCTTTGAAATTAATGTTTGTGGGGTGGGGGTATTTCCAAATTCAAAATCTCCCAGAATTTTTTGGGCAGGGATAAAATCTGAAAAATTAACACAACTGACAAAGATTATTTATTCCGAATTAAAATTAACAGGGGAATTTAAATTTCATATAACTTTGGCTAGAATTAAAAAACAGAGCGGGGAAATAACCAAATTAATTTCACATAATTTAAGGAAATTTCAGAATTATGAATTTGGAAAATATTTAACTAAAGATATTAAATTAATTAAAAGTGAATTAACTCAAATGGGTTCAGTATATTCCATAATATATCGAGTTACGTTAAATTAAAATGAGAAATTATGAAAAGGTGGGTTTAAGAATTTCTATAATTATATTTTTAATTGGGATAATAATTCTTTATATTTCTGGAAATCTATATTCTCCTAAACTGATATCTATTTCAGAAATTAATTCAGATAAAATCGGGCAAGTTGTGAAAATTAAAGGAGAAATAAGTGAATTAAATTATAAAAAGAATAATCTATTTTTGGAGATATCTGATGGCAATTCAGATATATTTGTAATTGAATTCAATGTAAAAAACAATCGATTTGAGAAATATCAAAATATATATGTGACTGGAGAAGTAAATATCTATAATCAAGAATTAGAAATAATTGCAGATAAAATTGAATTAATTAATTCTGAATAATATCCTAAATATATATAAACTATTCGTTGTTGAACTGGTAATTTCTCTTATCGTTTAATCGTTGAGACGGAGAGTCAAGAAGGTTTTTACCCGCGCATCTAACAGATATTTTTTGGTGTTATTAAGACCGATTCGTTCTTGGAATTGAAATCCTTTGCTTTTAAGGTTATTCAAATGATTTTTAACAGTGGAGATGGACTTCTCTAATTTTTCTGAAAGCTCATGATAAGAATAAGGATAACCGGCATCATATAATGTCTTGATTATGTCTCTTTCTGCATCAGTAGCACATTCCCACAAATTTTGACCTTGTTCTATTTGGTCGGTCGTTGAGATGGGTCTAGTCGTGCGTTTGGTCGTTGAGAATGGTCGACCAGTCGTTGTGCTTAAAAGGGGTTTGGTCGACCGACCAACAATGTGTTCAAATCTGGTCGACTCAGCATTATGAATAATTAATTTTGGCTCGAAAGAGTCTAAACGAATATTAAATCCCTCTAATTTTTCAGATACCAAATCAACAAATTCTAAGAAAGTGTCTTTGTAAGTACCCATAATTTTTTGTACTTGGACTTCTCTATTCTTGATTTCTTCAATTTCTTTTAGGAGGAGATTATTTTTGGGAGTTTTATAAATAATCTGCTTAATTATTTTTGGTTCTTGCTTTTGAATGTGAGTAATGTGGGTTCGCAAGGTCTCAATTTCTTTCAAAGAATAAGTAATTCTTTCATCTTGCGCTTCAATACCCAACCGTTTTCGAAGATATCTCCATATCACAATAAATCATACATATAAAATGAATATTTAATACTTATCTCTTATTCAGAAATCTGTTCGGATGAGAGTTATAACATCACTAGATTTTAAGGAATCTTCTTTAGACATACCAATTAAGTATTTTGCACCCAGATCGACTGCAAAATCAACGAATTTGTTATCAATTTCTCCGTCAAAAAGAATCGCATAAACGTTACTGACTTCAGGAAGCATTGAAAAATCTGCGTTAAGCGGAAGTCTTCCCAAGACTTTTAAATCCTTGTCTATTATGCTTATTGCTCTTGTTCCAATTAGATCATTTGTTATTTCAGTGAAAAGATTTTTTTCGACTTCTGATAAGTTAATAGAACTTTTGTGTGTTGATTTTTTCTTAGAATTTTCTGTGACCTTAGATGATTCTAATTTCTCCCTGAGTGCTTTGAAAATCTCCTTTTGAGTTAAATCTTCTACTTCTTTACCATCAGGGGCTCTTGCAACATAATCAAGATCTGCTACCTGTATGAGTTCTTTTAAAATTAAATCTCCACCACGATCTCCATCTAAAAAAACAGTTATTATCTTTTGCTTAGATAATTCGGGAACGGTTTCTTTGATTGATGTACCACCAATTGCGACAGCATTCTTTATTCCGTTCTTCAATAAATTTATAACGTCTGCTCGACCTTCTACCAAAATAACAGATGTGCTAGATTCAGCTTCTGGTCCTGCAGGCATCTTGAAATATTCTGTTATTTCAGAAACTCTTACTTCTTGCCTGATTTCTTCTGTGATTTCTTTTTGATGAACACCATTATTTTGCATTTTTTGAAGCAATTCTTTTGCGCGATCTACAATATAATCTCTTTTTAATAATCTAGAATCTTCTAATCCAACTATTTTAATTTCAGAAGTACATGGACCAACGCGATCAATTGTTTCTAGAGCGGCTGCAATTAATGCGGTTTCAGTCGCATCCAAAGAACTTGGAATTATAATTTCTGCATTTGATATACCCTTTTCAGAAGTAACATTAACTTCAATTCTTCCAATTCTACCGGTTTTTTGTAATTCTCTTAAATCTAATTCGGATCCTAATAATCCTTCTGTTTGTCCAAAAATTGCGCCGATAATATCTGGTTTTTCGACAATTCCGCTAGCACTCATTGAAGCTTTAACTATATATTTTGAAGATGTTTGAGCTAATTTACTCATTTGATCGCCTATATTTCACTAGAACCTATCTCATTAATTTTGCGATCAAATTCTTTTTGAGTTAACTCAAATCCAACTAATTTATTTTTTGAATTATACCCTTGGAGGATTATAATTTTGATTTTGAATATCTTAGTTAATTGTTTTATTAACTCGGAATTTGCTTTCCCTTTTTCAGGTGGATTTTGTAAATATACTTTGAAATATGCTCTAGTTATGTCTAATTTAAATCGTGAACTATTTGGAATTACTTTTAATTTAACTTTGATCATGATGAAATTTCGCCCACCTGTAACACAATTATTCATTCCCGAAGGTTTAATTGCTGACCGAGGTGGGCTTATAAGTATATGCACTTGACTGGTACCTAATCATGAATCATAGGTAAGACTATAAGTGCAATAGGGTATTTAATAAGAAATGTTTTAAATGTATGGGAGTGGTGTGTGATTTACAAAATTGGCTTATATGACATTCTTTTTATTTTTCCAATAGATGGTTCTAAACCTAGAAATTCTCTAACTGCTGAAATATATTGGTTTAAACGACTAATACCATATTCTTGCCAATGAGCAAATTGTCTGTTGTATGAAAAATACCACCACATAAAAGTAAATAAGGTTTTAAGAGATTTTGGTAAATTGCCTTCTGCGGGTCCGTTTATTTGTAAAACAGCATTCACACTAACTCGCACTTTACCTCTGAGATTTCCATCAACTTCTTTAATTGGACCATCTGAGAACATTTTAATGTCAAAAAGTAAAGTGGTTCTAGTATCTAATTTCTCTTTCGCAGTTAATTTTGCCTTAAATCCTTTGGTATCTAAATTTTGCTCAAAATAGTATTCATTAACATCTTTAATACCTAACTCTTCTGAAAAAATATTCATTTGTTTTTCATAAACTTCGTTCACGCGATCTACGGTTAACCAATCTTCTGCTTTTGCAATTGTTATTTTCTTTTTCATTTTCACCATAAATTATTAATCATGCCTGTGCTATTATTTTTTGGCGATGGATGGAGGTTCTTCGTAAAGTTCTCTTATTTTTACTCTAATGGATTCAATTAGTTTCTTACATTCTCCTTTATATTTTCCTCTTTCTTTTTTGTAAAAGTTTTTTTCTAAAAAGTTTCTTAATTTTTCTTGAAAAATCCATCTTTGTTTCTCAGTATCTGTTTTATAAGTTGTAACAACTTCTCCTTTATAGCTTAAATTAACCAGGAATGTTTCTTTAGACACTCTATCTTTTACATTTGGTCGTTTATAACTAAATTTAATTGTAATTAATAAAGCGGTTCTTGGATCTTTGTCTTTTCTTGCAATAATCTTGACACTGAATTTAGAGTTAATTGGCTCGTATTTTACTGGCCCCTTTTCTTCTAAAGTATCAAATTTAAATTCTTTGATCAATATTTTTTTAATATTCTGATAGAAAATATGATAATCTCGCTCGTGTTTTAAATAAAAGAAATCTTGCCGTTCTCCTATTTTAGTTGATTTTTGGATTGGCATTAGATAAACCTCAGTTATATTTTTGGCAAGAATATGTTTATAACTTTCCCGCATAAGAGTTATCGAACTGAACCTAAGAACGCAATAAGTCTCTCATTTACCTGATTTGAAATTTCAATGGCCTGTTTTTTAAACTTGGCTCGGGCCCAACCATAATATGTTTTGTCCCAGAAAGCGCGCATTGCAAAATAGAACAAAGATTTTCTAAACGCAGTATCTTCTGGATAAGTAGTTATTATTGTAGAAATTGTCGAGATTGTGAAGTCTCCTGTATCATCCACTATTAAAGCATCTATATCTATCTCTAATTTTATTTTTGAGTATTTATCTACCGTAGAAATACAGTAAATTTCAGAATACATTGTATTTTGTTCTTCGTGGTGTTTATAAGTTTCTTCATAAACTTCTGAGAAATCGAATTTTTTTTCCAAAAGATCCTTAATTTGAGAATGTGCCTTTCTCCAGTTTTTGGTTCTTACTTGTGTTTTCTTTCTAACTACTTCTTCAATTACATCCATATTAAAATCTATATAATCTATAATTAATATTCTTTTGTCTTATTTTTCTCTGCAGTCACGACAAAGGAATGCGCCGTTTACTTGTATTAACTCTTCTGAAAAATTACCACAAGAACTACAATATCCTTCTAATACTGGCTCTAAATCCTCTTGAGCATTTTCTTCGCTAGTTTTAATTCCTGCTTCTTCTTCTAAGAGAGACACATATGCTGGCCAGGTTTTTAAGATTTCTCTGTAAGTTATTATTCCCAAAAGACGCTCTCCTCGAACGACGGGAATTCTGGAAATATCATTTTTAATCATTGTACGCACAACAGTCTCAACGCGATCTGATTCCGTTGCCGTAATTAATCTTTTACTTACTATCTGCCTAACTTTCAATTTTGCTGGGTCTTTATTCAATGCAATCACTCGCCTAGTTAAATCTCGATCAACTAGAATGCCGGTGACTTCTTTTTTAGAAACAACAATTAATTCTCGTGTTTTTTTCTCCTTCATTAATTTAGCAGCATCTAATACTGTTTTACTGGATTCTATTACCTCTACGTTCGGGTTAAAGATATTTCCTATAAGAATTTCTTCCTTAAGCATATTTATTTTATGTGATTCCATCTTTTAAAGTCTTTCTGTTCTTCAATGTAGAATATATATCACATGTCCGAGCGCTTGGATGCCTGCAAAATCAGGCAGCACTTTAGGCCGCACTCAATTCGTGAGGCAACCTTTCTTTAATTATGCAAAAAGTGAAGTGAGTTATACGCATAACTCGCTGTTGGTGCCAGCGGGCATTTCAGCTGTTAGGCGACGTTCCTTCAGAATTCACCTTCACAAAAAGATACTGAAAGTCGGTTGTTTATAACTGGGGGTGCTTGTGAATTTTGTTCACAAGTTAGGAAAACTCGTAAGAGTTTTACGCGATGATCGAACTTTTAGAAGTTCGCTGCCAATTTATACAGTACGTTAGGCTACACGCAATTATTATTGATGTACTCTTTCTATGAGAACTTCGAATAATCGGAATTATTCAAAAATTTGAATTAGGATAGACTGTTCGTCTTGAGTGAATATTCTTTTTGTGTAGTCACCTAAAGGATATGTAAGTCCGAGCGCTCGGACTTACCTGGTATTTAAACAAGTTTTTATAGAATAGATTGTATGGCGAAAAAAGTTAATTGGGTTTTGGCGCTTGTAATGTCTATTGTCTTTGGCCAATTGGGTGTAGATCGATTTATAATGGGTCATATTGGTTTGGGTATTCTTAAACTAATCACCTTTGGAGGCTTTGGCATTTGGTGGCTCATAGATTGGATATTAATTGCTACAAAACACGAATTTAAAAATGTAGAATGGGTTGATTAAATATACAGTTGCTTATTCTTAAACGGAATAAGTGCCATCATTATTGCAGGAGTGTAATATGTAGTTCTAGTAATGGTGTTGTTAGTTAGGACTCCAATTGTGCCTTCTTGATGTTTGATATTATTTTTTTTAAAAAACTCGTCAGAAGCCGGACCTAATTCTTTCCCTTGTTTGATTTTATTAGAAAGTCCAGGAGGTAAAACAAATAATCCTGTTTTTGCATAACCTAGTTGTTCTTCAGATTTTATAACGATCCAATTTGCAATGCCAATATTTTTTTCTAAAGATTCTAATCCAGATTCAATTCCTACATAATATGCCGCATTTGGTATCATTTTCTGAGCATTGTTTACTCTATTCTGTGCGCCTTGTAAAGTTTCGCGTTGAGTTTGAGGCTGTTCTGAAACTCCTGAAGAAACTGAAATTCCTTCAAATAAGAAATTCTTTTTAGGAAACATTTTCTCAAAAGCTAATCTTGTTGCTTCAATTTTTACGGGATTTTTAGATGCTACAATAACTTTTTTCATAGATTTTATTTGGGCAATAAATGAATTATAATTATGCTCTTATTGTATTTTTTAGTTGGAATAATTATTGGGATTGTTACGGGATTAATTCCTGGATTACATCCGAATTCTGTTTTGTTCTTGCTTCTGCCACTTTATTTTCGGTTTAAATTAGATTTTTTGGATTTTATTGGATTTGTTGTTGGCATTTCAGTTACCAATACTGTTTTAAATTATATTCCATCTGTTCTTTTGGGCGTTCCACAAGAAGATACAGTTTTAAGTGTTTTACCAGGCCATAAATTCGTTTTAGATGGTAGGGGATATGAAGCAATTGCATTAACAATTTTAGGGGCTTTGAGTTCTACTGTTTTTGCTTTGGTATTGCTCCCGTTGCTTTTTGTTTTAATTCCGTTTGTTTATCCGTTCTTGGCAAGTTATATGCAATATGTCTTGTTGCTTTTAATTGCAACTATGTTGTTTAGGAGAAAAAGAAAGATTTTGTCTTTGATGATTTTATTTTTATCTGGTTTATTGGGGCTAATTACCTTAAATTCAAACTTAGGAAATATGTATATTCTTTTTCCGGCGTTCTCTGGTTTGTTTGGGATTCCAATGATTATTTTTTCACTAATTCATGGAGGAAAAATCCCAAAACAAAATAAAAACGAAAAAATTAATTCAAAAGATGTTATTTTGGGTGGTTTTTTTGGTTTTTTAGCGGGCATTTTAACTGGCTTTATTCCTGGAATTGGTAGTTCTCAAAGTGCTTTAATTGTGCAGAGGTTTTCAAATATGAAAATAAAGAGATTTATGGTTGCTTTGGGAGGAATAAACACAACAGGGATTTTCTTTTCCATTTTATCGCTTTATTTAATAAACAAGGCCAGAAGTGGCGCAGCAATTATTATTCAAAATATCTCTACTAGATTAACCCTTCCAATGGTTTTCATCATAATTTCATTGAGTATGATTTGTTTAGGATTGGTTGTTCCTCTTGGTTTAAAAATAGGAAAAATCAGTTGCAGTGTTGTTAATAAAATAAACTATAAAATCTTACTTTATTCTGTTTTATTTTTGATTATATTTGGAACTATAATATTAACGTCGTGGTTTGGTTTGATTGTTTTAATTACTTCAACGGCTTTGGGATTTTTAACTGCGCAGATTGGGGTTAATAGAAACTGGTGTATGGGGGTTTTGTTGGTTCCAACAATTCTATATTATTTTGGATTTTCTGGAATAGTATCTTTGATCTTTTAGGATCGAATGTAAACGAGGGTGGGGGGAGAGTATAATTACTTCATTTTATGTTTGGTTAAATCTTTTAACTAATTTTTGTCGCCAGAAGCCAACTAATTTGTTTAGAAACGTGTTCAATTTAATTAAAGACACTTACAAACTCATTTTTGTTCTTCAGCAAACATTGTTTGAATTTGGGGATTTATTTCCTTCGTAAAGAATTACTTGTAAAATAAATGTAGAGAATTTGAATATTTTTTAATTTGTTTTAGATGATCTGGTTTTGTGTCAGAAATTATAATTATTATGATTTTATTATTATGTTGTTAACCATTCTGATACGGATTCTTGTGTTTCAAAGTTTAGGCCGTTTACAATTATGTGAAGCTGTGTGTATTTCCCACGTTTTAAAGACAATGTTAATTCTTTGTATAATTCCTTATTTGGTTCGATTTCAAAGGGGCCTGCTTGTGTTTGTGCATAAACTTTTCCTTTTTCTGTTGTATCAAATCCTGCCCAAATTTTTACATTTTTGGCAGTGTCTGAACCTTCGTTTTTCAAAGTGATTCTAATAACATATGTTGAAGAAAACAAAGTCGCTTTTCCAGTGGACGTCCATTCTAATTTTAAACTTGGTTTTGAAACAATGTATCTAATTTCTGGGATTTTATCTTTGTACTCCTCTGGAACCATTCCTATTTCCCAGTTTTCTCCAGAAGTTTCCAAGTAACAGAAAGTGTTACTATAACTGTCAATATAATGTGTTCCAATGTCTGGCTCACAGGAAACGCCTACACTCATGTGATTTTTGAATTCTAAAAGAACAGCATTGTAGCCCATCTCATTTAACAAAACTGCAGTTAAAATAGAAGTGTCTTCACAATCTCCTCCATTGTCTACCAAAGTTTCAACAGGGTATCTGGGATATTCATCGTGACCTGTTGTTATATTATCAGACGTGTAAGGCAATCCTTGAACAAACGAAATTATAAAATTCACTTTTTCATATTTGTCAAATCCTTGATCATCTGCGTAGTCATCAAAATGATTGACTAAATCAGAAATTAATCTATCATCTTTTTTATCTGTTGCATAAATGGTATAATCATTGGAAAAAATCCGTTCTTTATTTTTATAATAATCATAAAGAGATTTTGGGAAAATATATTCCCATTTATATTTTTTCCGTTGGAATGTCCAATTATATTTAATTAAAAGATACTCTTCTTTTTTATTCTCGGGAATGCATTTTTGAATTTCATTAAACGATTGCCAGTTGTATTTGGAACTGAAATTGCAATAATAATTAATTCTGGTTTGGGAAAAATCGTCACATGTGGTCCAAGAGCGAACTGCTGGTTTATTTGTACAAAACCTGGTTGCGAGCTTTTTGTCTGCAGGAAGTAAAATCTTTTCTTTCACGTTTAAGCCTGTGATATGCATGATTCCAAAAATTAGAGCCAATCCTAAAACAAATAAGAAAATTATTGAAATAATTGTTTTCATAACTGAAATAAAACTTGTTGGGTTTGCCATATTTAGATTTTATTTGAATTAACTAATAAATCTTAAAGATTTGTGATGAGAATGCAACACAGCATTTTTTAAAAGTAAATGATCTAAAAGAGAATATGGTGTTATATTCTAGCGCATCTTTTGAAATAGAATATACATCACGCACTTTGGGAAATATTCGGGATTTTTTAGAAAGTGGTGAGCTAACCAACGTTACACCGCGTGCATTAAAATATGATGTTTATCTTTCTTCAAGAACTGTGGCAACGGTCGTCGCGTATCCTTTTGATGGGCCAAAAGATATTTCAGTAATTATTGCGGCCCAAGATCGTCAAATTATTGCTGAGTTTGAAAAAGAATTTCCGAGTGCATCACTTTGTTCAGAAGGATCTCATAAAGTGGAAAAATTAGGGATCTATTAGAAGCTTGGTTTGTCACTGGCGCAATCTATTCAAAAAATCGGTTTATCCCTATATAAGTTGATCCGCAATTTAGGCCTATTGTGATACATTGCTTATAATGTGCTGTGGAGCTAAGTAATACATGGCGAGCAGAGAGAAACATTATAATAATTGGAAACAAAATGTGCTAAATAATGAGGAATACTTGAAAGAGAATAGAGATGCTATTTCTAAATTCTTAAGAGATCTTTCGTTAAACGGTAGAGCTTGGAGAACTCAGCAGAGCTATTTTACTTGTCTTAAAAACCTTATGCACAAGGTAAAAAAGCCCTTCAAAGAGATGTCCGAAGAAGATTTGAAGGAGTACTTTGAATAATTCAAGGCGTCTCATTCTACCAATACTTTCGCGGTGAATAAGACATATATGAAGAACTTCTTCAAGTGGTTAATGGGAAATAATGAAACTTTTCCCAAAAATGTTGAATGGATTAAGGTACATCTAAACCGGATTTATTCGCTATGCGAGTTTAGTTTTCCTCAACTACATCATAATTTTCCTTGATGAATTTTTTAGGATTTTTTAGATATTCGTTTAACCTTGTCTTCACAGCAATGATAACTTGTTCTCTATTATGTTCCCAATTGTGTTGAATTTCCTTATTGTGTCCGAAAATCGCGAAAGGAACTCTATTCAGCAGACCTGTTAGATCATCCTCTCTTCTAGATTTATTTGTATGAATTATAAAAGATTCGCCAGTATCTACATAGATGTTAATAGAATATGTTTTACCTGTTGGGATAAAATTAACTGAATGGGCGGTTGTAACTCCGTGAATCCAACATATTTGAGTTAAATGGAACCATTTAATTCTGTATGTAGATGGGAAAAACCCAAAACTATCTGTGATAATTTTAGAGCCTAACGCGCCCCCATTAGCTTGTAATTCTTCTTCCATATCTTTGACAATCTTTTCATAATCTTTACCAGACCACAATTCGAATCTCTTGAGATCTGGATGTTCGAGAGGATTTTCATTTCTAAGGTATACTAAATAAAATTGATAGATGGCACAAATTAGTAAAATTCCTCCAACAACCATAGCAAAAATAGAATGAAGAACATAAGTTACCCATACTCCAAAACTACCCAAAATAAGGCTAAATATTCCAGTTAAAAGCAATCTAAAATTTCTTTTTTGTAGTTCTTTGTAAATTATAGTTTCTTCTAGTGCAATTTTCTTTTGGGTTTTCTTCTGCGGTTTTTTAGTCTGGGACATGTTCCTTTCTTGTTAAACTACTTATAAATCTTTTTCTAATATTGTTTTCACCTTCGTACCCCGCATAACTCATTTCTCCTAATGAGGGATCTAAGGGTACACAAGTTTGGTCATTTATGCTATATGTATAAATAATAAGATTTTTCGGGTCTATTCCGTAGTAATTCAAATAAGATTCTACTCTTAGCGCTATATCTGCACCATATTTATTCGGATTGAAAATTACAAAGCCGCCAGTAGCAGGAACTACTAAAGTTTCATTATAACTTCGTACATTTTCTCGATACGTTCCTTGAATGTAAGTATATGGCTCTCCATACATGAACGCTTGATAATCATATTCATCATTTACTGCAAAAACTGTAATAGGTTTATTGGCGGTGATATTTACAAGCATAGTAAATGCCATATCTTTAAACGAGTCATTTCCACCATAGTACCAGCCCCAGTCTCCTTTGATATGTATCTTTTCTGTAGAATTCTCTACAAGATCGTAAGTGTAAAATAGAGGTAAAGTATAGTTATACATTACTTCTGCATCTACTCCGCATGCAAGAGCATAAACATGTTCTGGTTCAAGCACCATGTAGGTTTCAATCCCAATGTTCTCAAGAAGACTTATTAATAAAATTGTTAAATCCTCGCAATCCCCCCCTCCATAATTTATTGTTTCAAAGGGGGATTGGATATGTTCTTCATTTCGTGGATCTGCGATATACGAATAGTTCAAAAGAAAACCCTCGTATACGTAAATTAATTGACATTCAATATCTCCTGAAGGACAATCTCTAATGTATTTTGTAGCTTCTGATCTCAGTTTACTGTTAGATAAGTCTAAAGCATTAAGATATTGGGTTATATTCTCTTCATTGACTGGAGCAACCCAAGGTGTGGAATAATCAACCTCGAATATGAAGTCCTGACCTTCCTCTGCAGGATTAAGATCATAATAATTTATATAAGATTTTCCATCTTTGTACGCTATTATTTTAACTTCCCCTGTCTTAAAACCTCTAAGATATACTACACCATGTTGGGTTCTGCCCAGATGTTTGCCATTGAGGTAAACGTCCCCATCACTACGATGGCCATAAGAATCTTCAAAAGTTAGCGGATAATTTTTTGGAAGTACTATAAAAGAAATTATAAATGATATGACAATAGCTAATGCCGCTACGGCCATTCCTGCTTTTGCCACAATTGATAAAGATTTGGGCATAAATCAATTTTTGTAATTTAAAGTATAAAGCTTTTTAAAATTTGAGTAAAGGTGGAATCAATATTACTATAAAATCCGAATACTTGGACTTTGCCAAAAGATACAAGTAACGGCATGTGAGAACTGTATTGCTTTCTAGAAAAGCTTCTCGGAAAGTTTGGGGGTTAAAGAATGTCTTATACCTCTCTAAAAGAGAAAATAACCATATGCTATAGTTTTTATATTGTATCTCTATTGTATCCTTTGAGATTCTTGCAATCCTCCCAGTGCTTTCAAATTAAGAAATTTACTAAGAAGAAATTAGTTTTTAGGGATATAATTGATTGTGTCTTTCTGGTAGTTGCTTTATATGAAGTTAATTACAGATTTCAAATTCTACTCGAATTCCAATAATACTACCGTTTCACCATAGATGGTGTTTGTTGAATCTACTTTTTAGCGCCACATTCAGGGCAGAATTTGTCTTCATTTGTCATTTCTGCACCACATTTCATACAGTATTTTTCTGCAGGTTTTGTCTCTTTATGGTATGTAGTAGACGATTTACTTGAACTTTTTGTTTTGCGAATCATGAAATAGGAACCCCCGGCAACCGCCACAATAACTATTGCCAAAATTACAAACAAAATAGAAGAATTTCCATCGTTTTTAGTGATGTTTCCAGTTGCTTTAGAAGTAGTTTCCTTGGATCCGGGGGCATCATCAACAATTGGTTGACAAGTTTCTTTGCACTCTCCAACATAAGTCCCAGAAATCATACAACACTCTAATCCCTTTGAGCAATCTTGAGCCTTATATGAACTCCCTTCCTTGCAACATTTTCCTGCAGGACAATTTATAATCTGGATATTATTAACACAACCTTTATCTTCCTCACAATGTTCCTCAGAACTACAATCTCCAGGGCAGCATTCAACATTTTTTGTTTTTAAACTGCAATATCCGGTGTATTTTTGTCCATTAGGCAAAATTATTTCTTCACCTTGCTTATCACAAGTATGCCAGGATTTTTGTTTATTACTGCAGGTCCCTTCTTCTGAACCACATTCTATGTCACTATTGCATGGTTTTTTATCTGTACAAGTGAATCCAGAACCACACAACATTCCTGAAATCGGACAATTAGAATCAGAACAACATTCTACAGTTTTTATTACATTCCCAGGAACAAGATAGCAGTTACCTCCTACAGTTTCAATTTTATTATACGCATACAACTTATTGTTTCCACAATATACCGGAGTTCCTTCTGCGTCATACCGTTTGTTTATCTCATTATCAATGTCCCAGCGATAGAAAAAAGAGAGTGTATCTTTAGTAGCCAGAGGCGAATTCAAATTTAGTTCATTAATATTTGTAGTATATTTCTCTTCGGCGGGGAGAGTCCCTTGATCAATCTGTTTATTCAAATAATTTGAAACCATCTCCTGAGCTATACAGCCTTTAGATTCCTTGATTCTATGCTCCGGCCAATCAAAATTGGTGGCATATAGATATTTCTCTGTGTCATCGATTTCAAGATAACCTACTGAAGGAATCTTCTTTTTTATATGACCAGAAAAAAGAGAGGTATAACATCTTGCCTTAATTAGAAGTTCACTTCCCTCCCCAAGAGTTGTCTTTCCTTCCCATCCCTGACTAGATGTGGTGGATACTTCATGGATCAATATACCATCTTTATATATTTGTGCATAAAGATTAGCGATCTCGCCACAGCCTGTCAAAGCTAACCAAGCATCTTCTGAGCCAGCATAATTTAGTGTACAACCCACTTTGCAAGAGTATTGTGTAGTGCACAACTTCTCATTTTCCCAATTGCTACAATCAAAAATAAGTTTGGGTTGTATTGCTTCTCCTATATCACATTTTAATACTTCTCTCTGGGGCCTAGCAACTTGACAATCTTCTGCTAAAACCATTGAAATAAAAGAAAATGTTAAAATTACAACCAGTATTAAAAATAAAGGTTTTTTCATCGGAGATCACCCAAAGGAATTCTTATTGGACCTAACTTGGCATAATATCCTGCAGAAAGGGCTCTTGTAGTGTGTTTTTTAGCGAATAACCCAGTTATGGTATCCAAGATTCCCGAACCTACAGCTTTCAATGCGCCTAAATGATGAAGTTCTGCATAAATTGACACATCTTTTTTTGAGTTTGGACTCATAATCAGAAATCCTGATCCACCCTCTAAAAACTGAATGTCACCATAACTAGCTCTTAATTCGGTATTAGTCATTATAATCGGAATTGGTGTCGGGTTTTGAAGTCGAACCTTGGTATTTATTCTAGACGAAGATATACTGAGTTGAGATTTGGAGTTTAATAGCGTGTTAAGTGCGCTATCTACAGAGGTATCTACTTTTAATTGATTTATTGCGTACACATCAAGTGCAATATATCCTACAAGCAATATTATGATTATTAGAAAGACGCCACCAAAAGATATTCGTTTAGCTTCTTTTTCTTGTTTAGGATTCTTCCTAATTGGTTGAGTGGCCCCACAAGATGTACAAAACTTTGCGCCTTCTTTCAACTCAGCTCCACACTTATTACAATATGGAATTTCCTTACCTCTACTAAGTAGTAGATGCAAACATTTATGAGTGTTTCTATTGTTTCTTACATCATATTCTAATTGGAAACTTTACTAAATCTATTTTTACTTAAACTCTTTCTTACACTCCTTCTCATCACAATCCCACTCTTGCAAAGTATCTCGCAAAATCTTAACACGATCTTGATATTCTTTCAATAAGAAATTCTTTTTATCCTGATCTTCTGCTTTCTGATATTCTTTGAAGATTTCAGGTAATTGTATAATAGATTGATCAAGGAATCGCTCATCGTCTCGCAGATCTTTTAGTATCTTCTATACCCACTATTTCTTCTGGGTCTCATATGGCTCCGCCTCACTCTCTAATAACTCGACCACAAGGACTTTCTTGAGTAAACAATTAGAAATTACAAAGATTTAATTCCTAAATCTTCTGCAAATCTGAGTAAATAACCGTCTGGGTCTTGGATTAAAAATTCTTTGTTTCCGATCATCTGGTTATCTTGCCTATACCATTTTTCTTTTGGCTCAACAAAAAGGGGATAATCATTCTTTTTTAGACGCTCTATGATTGGTTGAATTTTATCAACTTCTATCTGAAAATTGATTCCTCTGCCAAAAGGACGTTCTAGTTTGCCTGTGTTCCAGTGGTTATTTGTTTCTTCAATCATCATTTGACTTCCTTGAAATGAGAGCATAGCAAATTTAGATTCTTCCCGTTGGTATTCTATAATGAAACCGAGAATCTCTGTATAAAATTTAATGCTATTTTCAAAATTACATACACTTAATTCAGGAATTAGTTTGTTGAACTTCATAATAGAACTAAGTGCTGAGAGGCATATATTCTTTTGCTGGTTAGAGTTAGTTCTAACCTTGTTTTTTGGGATTTAAGATCATCTTATCACTCTTTCAGAACTAAATCTCCTTCTTTGTTGATTTTCCAATGAAGTTCTTGTTTATCCTTTCAGTCCTTGGCCCGGACTATAGAAACAGGAATGCTTATCCTGTACTGAGATTCATGAACTTTTTGAAGTCTAAAGCATTTCATGATAAGATATAAACAGAGGTCTAATTACATATCTTATTTGCAGCAGAAAGAAAGATCACAACGTGTGTGGGCCTAATTAAAAGATCGGCTTATCCCAATACAGGGTTAAATTACTTTTCCAGACCACTTTGTAAATCTGATCGTTTTTGAGTAGAATTTGCAGTCGTTTGTTTGCTGTATGCCAATCAATGTTTAGTTTTTCAGCGATTGCTTTTGTAGAAAGAGGTACATTTGAATTCCTTAATAAATTATAAACATCATTTTGGGTACTTTTCATATAGAATCCTAGTGCTCGGATCTTTTTAAAGAATTTGTTCTCTCTGTGACGTAGAATCAATACAAATTATTTAGATAAAAGCCCTATTTTTTTGCCTCTTGTATTAAAATATCATATGGCCGATGGGTGGCTTCAGGATGTTGTTTCACAAGCACATCAGGATCACATCCGAATCCAAAAAGATCATTCAAAGCCATAGCAACCGCAGGACTGCGATTTATCCCTTTTGAACAATGAACTAAAATTGCTTCTACCTTAGGAAGATGCGTTTGCACATCCTGCAATATTTAAGAAAGTTTACAGAGGTGGTGTTAAACTCCGAGCGCTCGGAGTTTCTTTTTCCTTCGGTACAAAATCGCAAATAAAATTCCTGGTATAAGTGAAGCTCCTGAAATGATCAGAAATGTGGGCGCGGTAATGGAAGAAATTCCATTCCCGACATAAGCTAAATAAAGGCTACCACTTATGTGGCCTAAAATAATTAAAGGGACGAAAATCTTTGATTTAAGCGAAGAAACACCAGAAAGATAGGATAGTTCGTCATCAGGGAAAAATGGTGCAAAATACGCCAGGAATAATAAAAGCTTGCCTTTGTTAAAAACTTGATCATATTTCTTGAGTGTTCCTGGCTTTACTACGTGTTTTATGATTTTTCTGCCAAAAATCTTTCCTAAAAAGAATGCGATAATCGTACCAAAAACTCTGCCAATCCAATTATACAAAAAACCTGGCCACAATCCAAAAATAAAACCTCCGGCAACTGAAACAGAATAATGACTAAGAGGAGTGATAATAACTTGGAGAATCTGAAGTAAAATGAATATTATTGGGGCCCAAATTCCGAAAGAAGTAACAAAGTTTCTGATTTGCTCTTGGCTTGAGAAAAAGCTTGAAGGAAAAATATAACCTAAAATTATTAGAAGTATGGGAATAAATGTTAAAAAAATCCAAAGGATTTTCAGTTTCTTCATTTTTTAATTTTATTTTAGAAAGTTTAAATATCCGAGCGCTCGGATATTTGTTTTTGTTTAAAGAAAATAAGGCGATGTGGTGAGAGATGAAATACACAAATACATGACCCTCCTACCCTGTAATTTCCTATAGAACTAAAGTTCTATTATTATATTTTTAATAAACTAAGAAATAATAATAATAACTCTGAGTTTGCAAAGGAACTCAGGGTGTGAGAGGCTAGTTATTATTGTAATGTAGTACAGAAATGAATAAAAGCCTAGATTTCCGATAGAACATTTGAAAGAACAATGGATCAAAAAAGTTTAAAAGATATGTTTGCAAATTATGTAAATAAGAAATCTATTTTTCAAGATAAAAATTTATTAACATCTGTTTTTAAACCTTCTGAAATTGTTCATAGAAATGCCCAGATACAAGAACTTGCTTCTATCTTAGCACCTTGTTTGCGTAATACTGATTTATCAAATACTTTTATTTATGGTGGTGTCGGAACTGGAAAAACTTTGGTTGTTAAGCGTGTTTCACAAGAATTAGAAAATGCTGCACGTGATGCGCACGTAAATCTCAAAATCATTTACATTAATTGCAAAATGAAAAAGGTTGCAGATACAGAATATCGGTTATTAGCGGAATTAGCTAGAAACTTAGGTGAAGTAGTTCCTGCCACAGGTTTACCTACTGATGAAGTTTACAATCGTTTTTTTAAAAAACTAGAGGACCAAGAAGGAACTGTTATTTTAGTTTTAGATGAAATAGACGCCTTAGTTAAGAAAATTGGGGATAATTTTTTGTATAATTTAACTAGAGTTAATTCTGAATTACAGCATACCAAGGTTTTTGTAGTTGGTATTTCAAATGATTTAAATTTCACAGAGTATTTAGATGCACGTGTGCGTTCATCTCTTTCAGAAGAAGAGCTAATTTTTCCACCCTATAATGCAATAGAACTTGTTGATATTTTGTTGCAAAGGAGTAAACATGGGTTTAGTGACTCTGTTTTGCAAGAGGGCGTAATTCAAAAATGTGCGGCATTAGCAGCTCAAGAACACGGTGATGCTCGGCGTGCATTAGATCTTCTAAGAGTTTCTGGTGAAATTGCAGAGAGAAGTGATAGCGAACACATAACTACTGCGCATGTTGATTTAGCTCAACAAAAAATAGAAAAAGATAGAACTGTCGAAGCTGTCAAATCCCAGCCAAAACACGCTCAAATTTTACTTAGTGCCATTTTAACCTTGAATAAGACCAGTAGCGGAAATATTGCTACCGGAGATGTTTATACAACTTATAAAACCATCTGCAATAAAATAGGATTGACTTCCCTCACTCAACGAAGAATTTCTGATTTATTATCTGAATTAGATATGTTGGGAATTATAAACGCCCGAGTCATTTCCAAAGGAAGATATGGTAGGACCAGGAGTATTTCAATTGATTTATCTACTCACGTGCAAGATCAAATTGATTCGTTTTTAAAAGAAAAATTCTATTGATTGAAATGAAACCACAAGAAATAGTTTTAGAGTTAACTAATCTTGGATGTTTAGTTGAAAAAGACGCATTAAGCTTGATGAAGGAAGAAGATCTTTTTAAGATAAAAGAGCTTTCTGTTAAACCACTTTTAATTAATTCTGAATTAGTGCAAAATCTGCATAATATTTCTTTAGAGCAACTTCAAAACAAAACAAACAGCGAGTCCGAGCGCTCGGAGTTCAAGATCATCGCTCGCACAAAACGGACTTTAGAAGGTAAAGTGGAATTTGAAAATCCATATGTTTCAACACCGAAAAAGCGTGATGTTGCTCTTTTTGTTAAACAATTTAATGACCGATTTGATCAAATGAAAACCCTTTTATTAAAACGAAGAGAATTAAAAAACGCCATTTCTATTGCGAATGTGAATTCGAATCAAAAAGAAGTAACTATTATTGCCATGGTTGATAAAATTTACAAAACAAGAAAGGAAAAATACATTTTAACAGTTGAAGATATTACTGGTACAATTAAGGTTTATTGTTCACCAAAATACGGCGATAGAATTTGTGAAGATGATGTTATTGGATTTATTGGTAAACCAGGCGACGGAATCATTTTTGCCAGAGATGTTTTGTGGCCAGAAATTCCACTTCCATCACACATTAATGCAACAAAAGATGAAGTTTATGCTGCATTTATTTCTGATTTACATTTTGGTAGTAAGCAAATTTTAACTAAGAAGTTAAAAAAGTTTTTAACGTGGATTAATTCCAACCACAAAATTGCAGAAAAAGTTCTATATATTTGCGTGACTGGGGACTTAGTTGACGGTGTTGGTAAATATCCTGGACAAGATAAGAATCTTAAATATAAGGATATTTATAGGCAATATGATGATTTATCTAATTTTGTTTCAAGTATTCCAGAAAACATTCAGATTGTTTTGCTTCCAGGAGATCATGATGTTGTAAGAATGGCAGAACCACAACCACCAATTCCTAAAAAATATATTCCTGAATTATCGCAATTAAATAATGTTCACTTAGCTCCAAATCCATGTTATGTGAATCTTCATGGTATGGGTGGCACTCCAATTTCTGTCTTATTAAATCATGGTTATTATTATCACGGCCATATTGATGCACTTCCAGAAGTAAGAAAACAAGCTGAAGAGAATCCTACAAAAGTAATGGTTGATTTATTACGGAGAAGACACTTGGCGCCTATTTATGGAACCCGTTCAACACTAATCGCACCAGAAGATAAAGATTACTTGACAATTAACAAAATTCCAGATATTTTCTCATTAGGTCACTTGCATAGTTTTGCATATTCCAACTACAAGGGAATTAATTTAATTTGTGCTAGCACCTTTCAGGCTGAAACTGATTTTCAAAGAAGAATTGGTCACGTTCCTGATCCTGGCAAAGTAGCACTTATAAATCTTAAAACTCGTGAAGCAATTTTAAAGGCATTCTAAGCTTTTTGCACAAAAGTAAACGTGCAAAAATCTT
Source organism: Candidatus Nanohalarchaeota archaeon (assembly GCA_017610385.1). Lineage (GTDB taxonomy): Archaea > Nanohalarchaeota > Nanosalinia > Nanosalinales > JAFCCC01 > JAFCCC01. Next base: position 132,054 of record JAFCCC010000001.1, on the reverse strand, counting down.
AAGCAAATAAGCCTTTTCAGTAAAAGGCTTAAGCGAAAATTGAACAGCGAGTTACGAGTATAACTCACTAAGCCTTTTCAGTAAAAGGCTTAAGCGAAAATAAAATGAGCTTTTTGGATAAAAGCTCAAGAGAAAATTTTGTTTAGTAAAGGTTGCTTCATAATTGAATTGTCATTTGAATTTTGCGGTGGGTTTAATCACAAAATATGTTTTGATATGTTTATTACACAATACTCAAATGAACTTCACAAACCCCCCTGTTTCTACTGGAGAAACCCCTTGATTTCCATTGGATGTGTGAAGCAATGCAATGAATATCACACCCCTTGATTTCCATTGGAGTTTCACTCATACGTAAACCTCAAAATTAAAAGTAAATTCTTACAATGAAATTAAACTTTTAAGAAATGAAAGTAATCCCATCTATTTTGAATTATTTTCTGTAAAATGGCCCAATGAAAATTGTTTATCTTCTTTTCCAAATAAACTTTGAATTCGCTCTCGTAATATTGCGATTTGCTGTCTCATATAATTAGACACATGATAGTTCTTGGAAATCTGCTCGCTGGGTTCTAAATATTTTTTTATGTTGCCCTCGCTAACTGTTAAAAGAAGTTTACCCCCACATTTTAAGCATACTCCTTTTAATGGTGGTCTCCGATATTTTTCATTACACTTAACACATCTAAATGTCTGTCTTGAAAACTTTCTTAAATTTCCTTTAATATCCCCTAAAAAATGTCTTCGTAATAACAATTCTGCAACTTCTGATGCGTTTGTTGCTCTAATCTTAGTCGCTAATCCTAACTGAGATCTAACTTTTTCAGACATTTCTCCCAAAGAAACATAAGCGGATCTTACTGGTGCATCATTAATATCTGATGTTTCATGAGTATATTCAAAATTAAATGGATCGCCTTCTCTAATCAAATCTTCAGCAATCTTAATTTTCACATCACCTGGGTTTTTATATTCTAGTGTGGCTTCATAAAACTCTAAAGGATATTCACTTACAGAATCAATATTCCATGATTCATCATCCACTTCTTCTGGATCTAGTATCGTCGCCAAGATTAATGGAGCATCCATTGTTCTCCCACCTATGTGGTCAGGCAGGAACGTTCTAGAGAAGTTCAATAAAGCATCTCCTAATAGCATCACCGAATCTTCATCCCCATCACAATTATGAGAAAGCAATAAGTCCTCTGTTAAAAAGTTGTGGTGCTGCTCTACTTCTATATCATACATAAATGGCTCATTATTCTTCCTAATTTGTATTTCTTTAATTGGATCTAAAATCATGTTTCCACATTTTTGGAGTCTAGAGTTCCTAACCTGAGGGTAAACTTTTTCTAATTCTATTTGTTTTCTTCTCAAGGCGAATCCAATTTTCTTACCGAATTGCACAGCATAATTTGATCTAATGTGAAGTGAATGTGATTCAAATACGCTTTTAGCATTTTCAGAATTTTTCTTTACTAAAACACCCCCACCAAATCTTTTCTCATTTTTAAATCTGCAAAAGATTCCAAATCGGCTTAAGCAGAATGAAAGATCTTTTATTAATTGTTTACTTACGGAACAACAAGAAATGTGTAATCTACCTTTTTCTATAGAACCGTCACCTGCAAAATATGATGAAAGAAGTGGTTTAAGGTCCTTTACTGGCATACGTTTAAACATATCCGGAATTCTTTTCTCATGAGCGTTCTTTCCAAGATCTAGTTTTTTGAAAAGTTCATAAACGATTCTAGAACGTATAATCAAGGCATGAGCTCCCTTAGATGCAGTGATGTTTAGCGCCTTAAGAATTGTTTTTTCCATATTCTCTTGCAATTCTTTTTCAGCAAATGCTAAACCCACCTGGTAATATTCAGCACCCTTTTTTCGAGAACATCTTGAAGATCCTTCTGCCAAATAATATCCAATAAGTCTAAAAAAGGATTCATTAACACCCAATATTCTGGGCAAAACCACCTTGTCTCTTTTTACTGAAATTTTACAATTTTCAGGTATTTGTGACAATGAACCTCCTGTTAAATCCAATAATTTTTTCAAAATCGTAAATGGAATATTGTTTCTATAAATATAATTGGAAAGAGTTTTTTTGTTAATACCCATCTTCTTCGCCGCTTTTTCATAGTTTCCAATTTTTTCAATCAAGGAGATAATAAACTTCTTTACGTCTCTAACCATCAAACTTTTTTCTAAGGGATGACTTTCAAATTCTGTTAATAAATCTATTTTTAATTCTTCTTCAGAGACAGAGAGTTTTTCTGGAACAAAAAGTTCATCACCAACTCGCAATTCTAAAAATCGCTTTTTTCCTTTACTTGTTTCAATTAAATGCTTTGGAAAAGCTTCAAATTCTCTGTAAGATCTAGTAATAATTTTAATTTTGTGTTCTGGCGCAGGAATTTTCAATATTTTCAATATTTTCCTCTTTTTTTGCTTTTTATTCAAATCAAAACAAATGGCACGCTTATTTTCGACTTCTTTAAACTCAACACCACCTTCTTCATAGTTTATTGCAGCGATAGAGGAGTTATATATACTTTCAAGAGATTTCGTATATGCTCTATTTGAATTTTCAAAAAGTACTTTAGTATTTCCTGGAACACAATTCCTTCGTTTTGCACAATGCCAATACGGATTACCGAAAGTGCCTCTTGCAGAAGTAAATCCAATAACCCGTGCCATAATCGCAGCTGACGTATGCGGCGCCAATGCAAGCACTAGTTGACCCACAACATCATATTTATTTTTAAAATTGTAAAATGGTTTTTGTCCATAGAAACTAACTAATAATTCGTCTACAAACTTAGAAATTCTATATAGGTAATCTGCAGCAGAGAATTCTTTGGCATCTGTAATTACAATATCTTGAGGTTTTAGAAGCAGAATCTGCTCTTCATTTGTTAATGGTTTTTCATTAATATCTTCTGTATATCCTAATTCCTTTAATTTGTCAATAGAAACATGAACCTCTTTTGGCTTAAAATGGGTCATTGCCAGATCTGTAGAATCAAATCTAATTGTTCCGTCTTTATTTACAAATAACCCATATTTTTGTCTTAATAATCCCTTTTCAATTGGTTCTACTTCATTATGTTTAGACATAGTGGCCCTAGGCGACTTTAAAAGTTCCGGAAGCACTCTAAAACCCAAGTTTTTCTTTGCAATGTCCATTAATTCACGCACATTTACGCGCTCAACACCATGACGTTTTGTAGGTTTTCCACAATGTTTCTTTTCTTTTGTTGTTTTTCCACAAACTGAGCATACACGTAGTTCTTCAACAGGACCATTGCAATATGGGCAATAAAAATAAGGCACGTTTTTGTTGCATGACGGACAATAATTCATTAAAAAATCCTCATTTACATAACCAATTTCGTATGTTGACATCAGATTTCTCATTCGCCCACCCTCTTTTTTCCCACAAGGAAATAATAATTGAGGTCTGCCTTTCATCATCCTTTTTTCAGATTTTTCTGGGCGCCCCATTCTTGAACCTAAAAAGGTTGGAGCTTTGTTCCTCATTTTAATATTAGAAATTTGTTCCATTGTTTGTAAGAACGACTCACTTTTACTAAACTGGGCTTCATGATCATTTTTTAAATCTAATAATTTTGTGAATATTTTAACAGATGTTTCCTCTAAAACAATCTGTTCATTTTCAATAGTATGACAAACTAGAAGCTTCTCCAAAACCGCCTTTACTCCTGGCGTGTTTGGCAATTTATTATCTTGCATAGTTCTTAAAACTCTATAAAGTCTCATAAATTCTTCAGGAATGATATAGTGCCACCAATAAGTGTAATATGGATGTAATGGGACACCAAGTTTTTCAGATATTGTGAATGCTATTTCAACGCTTGGTTTTGGATATGGTTTTGTAATATAACCATGTAATTGCTCTGACGGAATTTCTCTTTCTTTTAGAACTTTTCTAACTTCCTGAGCCCACCACTCTTCTACATACCCACTCGGAAGCAATTTTTTTCCATTATTTAAAAATTCCCCGTAAGGAATTAATGTATCACCCAAACTTAAGATTTCTTTAACTTCACTATTTATTTCTTTGGCCATTTTTCGGGTCTCAACGCGCAAGACATTCCCATTTTTTAGTTTTACTACAGGCGGTTCTATTGAATCACAAGGAGTCGGAACTGTGGCCTTTCCCGGATATTCTGTCCTAACTTGTGTTCCTATTGCGATAAACCCATTTGTAATTTCCATTGTGGCAGGATGCATGCTTGTTGCAGCGATTCCAGACGTTCTAGAATGACCATATCTTAATCTAAATCCACCCACAGCTCCTGGGTGCGCAAATACAGGTCTACCAGCAACTAAATCTTGTAAGTATGTGGTGTTTGGTTTATATTTGACCTCTGTTTGGCCTTTAGTTACGCTATGCAAACTTTCCTGGAATTTTAAATAGTCTTTAATCCAGTTCCAATGTTCTAAACCAAAATCTTTTCCCCACGCATTAACTCTCTTTTTAATTTTGGGTGCCTTGAGTGGCAAACCATCCAAATATACTAAACACATTCCTCCACGTACAACATTTGTTTCAATACGTGCCAGGTCTTTGAAATTAGAAACCTCAATTTTTTCAGTAGGTGTTCCAGTAATTTCAATTGGAACATTCTTAGCAATCATTTTTACTTCTTCTCTAGTGGGAGTATATTGTTTTTTAGTAACTCGAGTGTAATAATCCTCTACTTCTACACCATACCGTTCTAATTCTTCGGGACGTGGTTTGTATCTATCAATTCCCATTTCTTTTCTTACATAATCTGCTAAAAGAACACTCATTGCAGAAGCCGTTCCTCCCGCGCTTCTAATTGGACCTGCATAATAAACTGCCAAATAATCTGTTCCATCATCATTTTTTCTTATTTTAATTGCACCGATTCCTTCCAATGGGGCAGTTACAACGCCTTGGGTTAAATAAGACAACCCAATTCTAATTCCTGCTTCAACTGCTTTTTCTAAAGTTTCAAACTTGTAAAATTTTCCTTGAGCAATTTCTTTCCCTATAACAAACGCCACTCGCTCATCGTTTTTACCGTATTCTTTTTCTAATTCTCTTACCCGATCATCAATACCAATGCCACCTAATTCTGGAAATAAAACACTTGTAACCAAGCCAACTGATTTCTCAGCTAAATCTCGTGCTCTAGGAATATCCACGTATTTTTCAGGGTCCTTCCCACTTGCTCTTGCTTTTTTGGCCATTTCATAGGCTTCTTTAGTTTTATCTTCTATATATTTAAAATAAGAGCTCATATCAAGCTTTTTACGTGATTTAACCACTTTTTCTTCCAATTGAACTTCCTGAGAAACATCAGTCATTTCCAAATTATCTTTCTTTTTTAGTTTTATAACCTATTCCATCCGAATAGTCGGACAGCTGAAATGCCAGCTGGCACCAACAGCGAGTTAACTGAATGTTAACTCACTTCACTTTTTAGCATAGTTAGGTGAGGGCTGCCTAATGAAGTGCGTGTAGCGCACCGCGGCGATTAACTTGACCGGAAAATATAATTTAATGTTAAGTTAGCCCAATCACGTTAATCAATTAACCGGTTTCGCGGTTATTTTTGTGAAGGTTGCCTCACGAATTGAGTGCGGCCTAAAGTGCTGCCTGATTTTGCAGGCATCCGAGCGCTCGGACATCCACAAATTTAAATCTTCCTATTCAAAAAAGATTTATGTTTCCTGGAATGAATCCAAAAAATATGGAAAAAGTAATGAAGCAGCTTGGTATGAAGACTGAAAGCATAAATGCCAAAAAAGTTATTATTGAATTAGAAGACAAGAAAATCATTTTTTCTAACCCAGAGATAACTAAAATTGGTGTTAAAGGACAAGAAATGTTCCAACTTCAAGGAAATTATTCTGAAGAAGAATTTGCCAACGAAGAAGACATAGAAATGATTATGGAAAAAGCTAGTTGCTCTAAAGAAGAAGCTAAAAAAGCACTAGAAGAAACTGGTGATATCGCTGAAGCAATAATAAAACTAATGAGCTAATTATTTTTCATCCAAATGTTCTAAAACTCGTGCATATGCTGGTCTGGTGATTAGAACACCAATTGTTACACCAATAATTGTGGTAATCGCGAATCCTTTAATCGATCCTGCCCCAACAAAACTCAAAGGCAACATAGCTGCAACTGTTGTGAAGAATGCAGTAAAGATGATAAAGAACGCTCTTTTTAATCTTGATCTGATACTTCTTACTTCTTTTTCTTGTTTATTTCTTTCATCTGTAATAACGATCTGATCATCTACTCCAGTACCTATTGCAGCAATAATACCTGCAATAGACGGAAGATCCAATGTCCACTTAATTAATGCTGCGATTCCAAATATGATAATAACTTCTGACAAACCTGTAATAATAACTGGAATAGCAATGCTGGGTTTTCTATATCTTATAAAAATAATAGTTCCTACTGTCAAAATCGATGCTAAAATAGAAAGTAAAGCAATTCTAATAAAATATTTTCCTAATGCTGGTGAAATCGTGCTTACACTTACAATTGAAATTGGAACTGGCAATCTATTTTGTAAAATAGAACGTAAGTACTTCATTTGGGTTACTGCCGCATCTTTTGTTTCTGCTCCTCCTGAAATAGAGGGACTAGTTACAATATCCTTTTTAAATTCAGACCCGATTCTCAAAGAATCCATTAACTTACCATCTAAGTATAATTCTAAATTGGCGTTCAAATACGCATTACCACTTGCTTCTCCAGAAAGAACCACTTCTAAAGCCTGTGTAATGTCTTTGAATCTCTCTGCCGCACCTTTTTTAATGATTGTTTGAAATTCAAATCTCCAGCCGCTTCCTTGCGGATAGACTCTAGAATGCTGAACATCAGTCAAGACCATTTCTATATCTGCGCCAGAAAAGGCTAAAGTAGATAAAACAGCTCCCTCTTGTGTAAAATTAACGACTTTTAGGGAAATGTTATGATTCCCAGAACTTAAAGAAAAAGTATCATTCAAAACATATGTGTTGTTGTTAATATCAAGATAATCTTCTCCTGCAAAAACCAGATATTTTTCTTGACCAAGGAGAAGATTTTGTGCATTCTTAGCTAAAATAGATATTCTGGCCTCAAAGTTCCCCTCTTCTTCAATTAATTTCTTTAATTCTGAAACGTTCGTATCCGCAACATCTAATTGAACATACCACTCATTCAAAGAAGTTACTGGTCTAATAACCGCTTCTTTCAAACCAAACGCACTAATCCTTGTTTGTAAAGTTTGTATCACCGCTTCCATATCTTCTGTAGTTGCATTACCTGTTGGTTTAACCAAGATACGAGAACCCCCCTGTAAGTCTAATCCATATTTCAAATTAGTTCCTAAACTAAGTTTATCTCCGTTTTGAACATAATGAGGTCCTATTGCAACTATTGAAATTAATAGGGCTATGATAAGTATCCAAATCCTAAAATCTTTAAAAAGAGCCTTCCAATTCATTTTTTAAACCTCTTTTCTGCGTATCTTTTTAAAATCACTGCGTTCTGGAACCAAGTTGAGGGAATATCTGCTAGCAACCCAAATATAATTACAATGGCAATTGAATCTAATGTCGCGGACGAAGAAACAAATAATAAGACCAAGAAGGCAGAGATTGATGTTACAGACATAGTTAGTCCAGTTTTCATTGCACCAAATGTTATTTCTTCTAAATTTCCAGTACGATCTTTAATTATTCTCGTTGAGAGTAAAATGTCAGTATCAACAGAATAACCAATTAACATTAATAACGCGGCTAAAGAACCCAGTGTTAATTCTATATTAAACAAAGACATTAAGCCAATAGCAATTGTTATATCTACTACAACAGATAAAATAGCAGCTGCAGAAGGAATTGCTGTTCGGAATGCAATAAAAACAACCAGACTCATTAAAATAAAAGCAACAATTAGTGCAATTAATGCCTGTTTAAAGAAAGCTGAGGAAACCGATGAACCCAAATTTCTGAGACTTAATCCGGAATAAGTAACACCCTCTTCTGTTAATTTCGCTTCCAAAGACTCTTTTTCTAGATGTTTTGCGGTAGTAAATGAAACCCACCGTTCTTCTCCAGAACCAAGAGTTCTTATAACTACTTCTGAACCAGTTATTTTTTCAAAAACACCTCCAACAAAATTTAGATCTCCTTGAACAGACAATATAACTTCGGTTCCACCAGAAAAATCAATACCTTTCTTTAAAAACCAACCATTTTTTTGATAATTAATTCCAATGATTGCTACAGATAATACAACCAACAAGATTGGAATTACTAAAAACTTTTCGTAATTCTTCCAGATCGAACTAAATGTTTTTCTAAACTTTGATTCAATATTAATTTTGATCATAATTTACATCTCACCGCAATAAGGAATACTGAGTTATATCTGCAAAGGTTTGATTACAACTTATTAAAGTTATCTTTGGATAAATTGCTTTCCACTCTTGACAATTTTTCCCGTTATATTCTGAAGAATTAATCCATTCAAAATCTTCAACCTCTGGAGATTTACAGATAGCATTTGCTTCTAACGCGCAATTCATTTCTACCATTCTATATTCTTCTGTATAATTTTCAGGATTTATACAAGAAACACTTTTCACTTTGCCTCCTAAACATACATTACCTAATGAAATTCCAGAACAACTTATGCTATAATTACAAAAACCAAAAGAGAACGAATTGTTTTCAATTTTTGCAGTATGAATTATCATAATTAAAAGAATAATGGCAATTGTTAATCCTAAATATAAATAATTTTTATCGAACTTGTTTAAGAAAGTTAAAAGTTCATTTTTCTTTTTAGTAATTTGATTCGTTTTTGTCATCTTTTTATTAACAACTTAATGAAAGCATTTAAACTTAACTTCCAATTTGAAATTATGCTTATGAACTTTATTCAAAAGGTGAAATGGCGTTGGGTAAAGAACACGTTTTGGAAAGCGCTCCCGCCAGCATTATTATTATTAATCTTTTACCTTGCAATGAAGATTCGACTGATTCCTTTAAAATCTATACAATATCTTCAGGCTTTGGACCCTTATCAGATTTCTAAAATGAGTTATAGTATTGTTAAATATGGCGCAGTTCCAGTTGTAGATTTTTTAAGGTCTTTTCCATATTCTGCTCCAACTTCCTTTGGTTTTTTCGCAGGAGAAAGTGCAATTCCTGCGTATTTGTTTAAATTTTTCAATTGGTTGACAAATATTGATTTTTTAAGCTGGACCCAAATTTATCCAGCATTAATGGGGGCTTTAATGGTTGTTGTAATGTATTTTATTGGCAAAGAAGTTTCTAATAAATGGGTCGGTCTTTCTTCTTCTTTTTTCTTAGCCACCTCTGCGGCGGTTTTACACAGATCTTCTGCTGGCTGGTTTGAAAAAGAAGCTATTGCAGGCGTTTTAATGCTTTTATCAATTTATTTTATTGTTCGTGCATGGAAGAGAAAATCCTGGGGCGCAGGAATTCTTTCTGGAATCTTTTTAGCGATTTCAATGACTTCCTGGGGGGGAACACAACACTTATTTTTATTGTATCCGCTTACAGCATTCATTGTTTTATTGTTTAATGAAGACACAGAAGCACTGGTTTGCGCCTTTACTCCAACATTATTAATAGGGAATTTCTTGGCATTTGCTTTGAGTAGTGGGTCATTTAGAATTCCTAGTTCCTTATTTTTAGCTTCTATGGGCATTTTAGGTTTAATTTGGATAAGATACCTCGCGGGCAAATACAAAGGGGTTTCCAAGAAAAAATTACCCTATCTCATTCCTGTTTTATGTGTAATTGGTCTTTTCATACTTCTTTTAATGCCATTATTTTCTCAAAACATGTCTAAATATACTACTGGATTAATTCGTCTGGCGTCACAAAGTCGTTCAACGTCAGGAGTTGTTGGAAACACGGTTGCGGAGAATAATCCTGCATCTGCGATGCAAACTGTAAGTCAGTTAGGCGCTTTTGGAGCAAAAGCACATTTATCTTCATTTTTATCTAAATTTTCAGAATATTTTAGTCCTTGGACTTTTGCTTTAGTTGGCTTAACAGTGATGGGAACATTGATTTTATTAATGTTTTATCGCAAATTTAAAAAGAAAGATGAAGTTTCTGCGAGGACGGTTTATGGAATAAGCTTCGCTTCCATGTTTGCATTGATTTTAATGTTATTTATGCTCATGAAAAATATCACAGTTCAGAACTTCAGCTTAATTTTTACTCCATATCTTATAATAATGATTACGAGCATTATTTTGCTTTCCTTGTTTAATTCAGAAAAAATTACTCGTAAAATTGAGTTTAAGTGGTATTATATCTTGCTTTTGTTGTGGTTATTGTCTGCTTTATACGGGTCAGCCCAAAAAGCAAGAATTATTTTCTTGACTGCTCAGCCGGTTGCATTCTTTGCAGGATACGGCTTTGTTATGTTAATTACTGAGATTAAAAATTCACTACTGATAACTCAACTCGGAGAGTTTATCTCTAAACAAATTAAATCAATTAAAGCAAATTATGCAAAAATTGGGGTTTTTTTAATTATTTTGACATTAATATTAATCCCAACCATTAGAATCAATATAGTTAATGCAGACTCTATGGCGAAGGGAATTGGTGGTTCTCCTAACAAAGCATGGATGGAAAGTTTAGATTACTTAAGACTTGAAACGCCCGCAAATTCTACTGTTTTATCTTGGTGGGATTATGGATACTGGTTTGAAGTTATAGGCTCTAGACCTGCATTCGCAGATGGGGGTGGAAACACATACACTTTTGATAATGGAGACTTAATTCATGAAAGACTAGCTGATTTTTTTAGTGACCAGGAATATGATTCGTGGTTGGGGTGGCTTAAGGATTTTGGAGTTAATTATATTGTATTAGATTATACTATGATTGGAAAATATTCTGCGGTTACTCAAATTCACAATAGAAATAATTCTAAGTATACTGTTTTACAAAATTTTCAGTTTGAAAAACAAGCACAATCAGAAGGAAAAACGTACCTAACTTATTGTGTTAAATCGGGTGCAAACTGTGTAACAAATTCTCCAAAGATTTTTATCCCTGTTTTGATTTCAAATACATCTTTAACTGTTACTGCTGCACCAATTTTCAGAGATTATGCAGGAAACACAGCACATTTTAGTACTTTTTGTTCGAAAAATGGGATAAAAAAGTTCGCAGTTCCTGAGGACTCGCCAACAATTCCCGGCTGTCCTCATTTTGATCCATACTATGGAATGTCTGGTTTGGTTTATGTTCCTAAAGAATCTGTTAATGCAAATTTAGTCAAATTGTATTTAAGAGACGGAAACGAAATGCCAGAATTTGAAAAAGTTTTTGATAACGGATTTGTAAAAATCTGGAAGATTCTAACTTACGAGGTGGATTCGGGGTGAAATGGTATTCTACAGTGTGGGAAGAAAAGTCAAAAAAACAACGATCAGAACACGTAGTTTTAGGAAAGACTGCGAGCGCCAAGGTTATTCAGATGCATACGGATTCAGATATAGAAATCATAAAAAAGGAAATTTTACCCAAAATCAAACAAGATGGCGCAATTCTTGATGCTGGAATCGGTCCCTTGGCGCGAATTGCAACTCAGCTTCTTGGTTTAAATTACAGAGTTTTGGGTGTTGATGTGTCTCCTACCGCCTTAAAAAAAGCAGACACGGTATTAAAAAATCATAATTTTAAAAATTATCGTCTTATTTTGCAAGATTTGTCCGAATTGAAGTTAGAACAACCAGTAGATGCAATTATTTGTCTTGAGACTTTTTATCATTTGCCAGCCTATTTGTCTTTACGAACTTTGGAAAAATTTTATCAGAATCTTGCTCAAAACGGACGTTGTGCGGTGCAGTTTGCACTAAAAGCGCCTTCCATGAAGCATAGATTACATTCCGCATTGTGGTTGTTGACTTCTAAAATTTATCGTACTTTTGGCGGATGTGGTTTTTTGGTTACTGTTTCAAGATATTCTCATATAGAACTTCAAGATCTACTTTCACGTACAAATTTTAAGATAATCAAAAATTTTGGAGGAATTTACATTTTAGAGAAATGAAGGATCTTGAGTGTTGTGCTGTTATGAAGTATTGTACCAGAGGGTGTTAAAATGTGGGGGCAAATTATACTTTATGTTGTTTTATTCTTTGTAAGTTTATTTTTTACTAAATCTTGGATTAAGGTCGCTAGACGTTCTAACCTAACTGGAAAAGATATGAATAAGTTAGATAAACCGTTGGTTGCAGAATCAGGTGGCATAGCTGTTTTAGTGTCTTTTGCTATTGCGTTGCTTGGTTACGTGTTTATTAAGACATTTATTTTTCATACAGACGCTAATTTGGTTGTAGTTTTCGCAGTATTGGTTTCTGTATTGCTTGCTGGATTTATTGGATTTGTAGATGATATTTTGGGTTGGAAAAAAGGATTGAAACAGTGGCAAAAGCCTTTATTAACTATCCCAATTGCTATTCCGTTGATTGTAATTAATGCGGGTAATTCAATTATGAATCTTCCATTTATTGGTTCTGTAGATTTAAGTTGGTTATATGCTCTGGTTATTATCCCAATTGCGATTATTGGTGCGTCCAATGCCTTTAATATACTTGCAGGGTTAAATGGCTTAGAAGCATTGATGGGAACGGTTATTTTATCTACCATGGGTTCCATTGCATATTCCCAAGGGCAAATTGGTTTATCTGCAATCGCTTTCTCAATGGTCGCCTGTTTATTGGGATTTTTAACATTTAATAAATACCCGAGCAAAGTTTTCCCAGGAGACTCTTTAACATATCCAATAGGTGCTCTTATCGCCATTGTGGCTATTTTAGGAAACATGGAGAAATTGGCTTTATTGTTGTTTATTCCGTACTTCATAGAGGGAGCACTAAAACTTAGAAGCAAATTAAAGGCAGAATCCTTTGGAATTCCACAAAAAGACGGAACTTTGCACAGACCATACCCAAAAATTTACTCTTTAACTCACGTGTTTATGGGCAAAAAAGCAACTGAAAAGAAAGTTGTGTTTTGTATTATCACGCTAGAAGTGGTATTATGTATTATTGGTCCTCTTTTGTTGCTTTAATTCTGTGCACATTTTCCCAAAAAATAAACCTTTTCCGTCTTACTTCATAAGTTTCTGTAGTTTATTACCTACAAGAACTTTGTATCTCATTTGATTGTACCAGAACCTATTTTTGAGAGATTCTCGGAATTGCGTTCCACTTTCTTCCACAGTACTCAGATGAATTACTTTTTCTAATAGTGTTGTTTCTAACAACTGTTTTGGATTACACATCGTGATTATTCTATTAAAAGGATTAAAATCTTGAACTAATCCATAGAATTTATCTAGAATTAGTACATCGCACGCACAATTCGCCGCAAACTGTGCTATACCCGATGTTGTTGTAATACAAACAAAAGATTCATTAAAATATTTAATTTGTTCTAACGGCGATTTTGGGTATACTAAGCGAGGATTGTCAAATTTCATAAATTCTGATTCAGCTCCATGAACTACGATTTTGTAAGGATATGTTTCTAAAAGATAATCAATTATTGTTTTCCAAGTTTTTTGATCCAGATTTCGATAAGCATCTAAATTTCGGAGTCTCGGAAAAATGCTGAGATATTGTTTTTTCTTTGCTTTTCCATACGTTAATGCTTTAGAAATAAAATGGATTCTAACATTTAATACAGAACTCAAAAACCTATTTGCAAAACAGCCTTTAGCACGCTCATCACAATTCACATTTTCTCGTAAAAAATTAATGAGGTTTTTAGTATAACCCCCCCTTTGTAATTGCTCTTGGAAGTGTTGTTCAGTATATTGGTGTCCACATCTAAATCGCTCGTTAAAGTCCCAAGAAATGGTTGAAATAATCAAATTCTCGGGAAATAAATACGATAATAATTGGCCATACTGTAAATAAGTGCATAATTCAAGTTTCTTTTTAGGGTTTTGTGTAAAGTATTTCTCTAAACTGCCTAAAAGCTCCATATGCAAATATCCAAATTCTCCAAAATAGCAGTATTTATCTTTCATTGCGTAAAACCTTTCCGATTTCTCCTGCTTGGTGATTCAACAAATAATCTATCTGAGTCATTTCTTTTGTATTTGCTAAAGCATTTACCACCAAAAATAAAATAATTGCAAAAACCACGAAAGTTGTCTGAGGAGAATGATTAAATCGCGAAACTTCATCAGATACAGGGACAGAAAGGATACATTTTATATCGTATTTCGCCAGTTCACAGTCTTTATTACATGTAAGTAAAAATTTATTTTCGATATCTCCCTTATTTTGAAGACATTTCATCAAGTGAACTAATTCTGCAGTATTACCACTTTTAGAAGTCATAATTAATATGTCGTCTTTTTCTAGAAGACCTAAATTTCCATGCAACGCCCTATGCGGATCTAAAACTACTGACGTAATGTTATATGGATATAAAAATTCACAAATTAAATTCGCTAGAAGCGCGTTTTTCCCGACACCACACAAAACAATTTTGTTTTTTTCGGTATAACTATTTTTAATAGAATTACAAAATCTATTAATTTCTTGTCGTTTTTCTGGAATCAAATTGATTTGTTTTAACATCCTATATAATTCAGAAGCGTCTAAGGTTTCTTCAGACTCAGTAGGTTTTTCAATTTTTAACTTTCGGCGACCCAAGAATTCTAAAAGGTATGGAAATACGTTATTTCCGCTAGATGTGTCTAAAACCACTGAAGCGTTTTTCTTTGCTTGCGGTGTAGAATTATTTAAAGCAAAAGACAAATCTATTCCTTCGAAATCTTCCGCATCATGAATTCCATCCCCGATATAGATTTTTTTGCCTTTTAATTGCTTAAAAAAATCATTTCTTTTATCTATCGGTATCAACTTCAAATTAAGACCCCAATCTCGCTTAATTCTCTTGCAGGAAATGGAGTAACCTAATTTGTCTGCAGTAATAAAAACAATTTCTTTAACATATAATTCATTTAGTTTCTTTAGGGCATCTTTATCATTACTTCCAAATTTTTTCATAAGCTTTCCCTCTGCAGTATAATAATGACCGCCATCTGTTAGAATACCATCTACGTCAGATATTAACCAGTCAAATTCTTGATTCATTTCAAACCTCCGAAATATTGATTTAATAGTAAAGTTCCTTTTAAATAAGCATACATGGCACTAAGAACGTCATTTGAAGTATATTCTGCTACAGAAATCCAAATTATGGCGTGTAATAAATCAATCTTCCTTTCTGTTATATTATTATAATTTATGTTCTTAAGCAGCTTCATATATGTTTTTCGTCTTCTTTCTACAATGGTTTTTGGAATTAACGGCAAAATTTCGAACCCACCATTCTGTATAATGAATTGATTATTTCCTTTACTAAATGTATGATACCCCCCACAGAACCCATAATACATTTTAGCAAAGTCGTATGCAGGATCACCGTAAAGTCGGTTATTTCCGAAATAACCTCTCGGATCTATCACATAAAGTGACTTATTATTGTCTATTAATACATTTGATGTTTGGAGATCTCCATGAATGAATCTAAATTCTCTAGTAAATTGAGATTTAATATCTTCCTCCTTTTCCTTTAGTAGTGTCAGAGGATTCTTGCATAAAATACCGTTAATCTTGAAGGAACTTTGATTAAATTCTTTAAACAGAAAATTAATTTTTTCCAATCTTTTAATCGTTTTTCCAATGTATTGTTCATACGAATCATCATTTTTGGCGTCTACAGGCTCTTTGAAGTTATGAATTTCTTGAACTATATCAAATAAATTGGATATTACCTCTGTTTCAAAAACTTCATTTGCTTCGGTGAGTTTTTCTGCGATGGGGGCCGCAGGGAGTTTTTGTAAAATTAATGGCTCATAGCTGTATACTTTCGGCGTAAATGAAAAATTACTATTTTTATACCAGTTAATTTCATTAACTTGAAGTTTTGGATCACTATTTTTTTTGATAACAAAGGACTTATTTTGGTATATTTTGCTATGTGATCCAAAAGCCCTAACGTTCTGTTGGGCTCCACGCACATTCAACCCGTACTTCTTTGGATCGCCTATGTCCTCAAAATCTTCAAAGTCTATTTTGAGGCAGGAACTGGAGTCCATAGCCTCCAAAATTTCAACTTCTTTGTCTTTTTCAGATATGTTTTTTAAGAAAGTTCCATTTACTTTATTCATTACAAAAACGCCGAATATGCCATCATCTAAACTAATATAACTTTCATCCTGAATAAATTTTTGGTCATCAAACTTCCAACGGCATCTTACTTTATCTGTAGTAAAAATCAAGTTTTTCTCTTCAATATCCATAAACGCATTTAATTTAGAAGGTTTCGTTAGGCATACATCAGACCAATTCAAGATTACTTGATCATTTTTCGCTTTTTCTAACGCGAGCTTAACTGCAAAGTACGTCCCCCCATTTCTAGTTTGAACGCAATACTCAACCGAAATATTTGTTAGGGTAAAATACTTATCCATATATTCTTTGATCATTTCGTGATTTTGTTTATTAACCACAATAATTACTTGATCAATAAACTTTTTCCAAGAATGGATAATTCGAAATAAAATCGGTCTTTGATGTACTGGCAATAAGCATTTTGGAAAGTAATATTCTTTCATACGAAGATTATGGCCTGCTGCCGGAATTATTAATGTTCTCATCATATTATTAACTTTTTTTAAACTTTTATTTTTTAGTTTTATGTATTGCTGGTTTCAATTACTCTCGTCCTTGAATTCCGTCAAAAATCTGCTTCTTTAACTTTGCAGAATATGAATCAAAACTATCTGGACCCCGAAGCAAATAATAAGCTTTTGGGATATAATACTTTAGAAAAGTACCTACAATACGCTTTGATTGTCTATAATGAATCCATAAAAAATCATAAAAAGATTTTCTGATTTCTGAATTATCTTTTGTATTTTCAACTTTATCAAGGAAATTTCTCAAAACATTAGAGTTTCGTACGTGTTTTACGTCTGTTATTTTTATAGGAACTTTAAAAGGATTTATGTCTTCGTATTCCCAATAGCCCATACCGATAACAAGTAGAGGACATTTGCAATATACTGCAAAATGTGCAAACCCAGAATTAGGGCTAACACATACGCGGGAATTATTCAAATAATAAATTTGTTCTAAAATATTTTTAGGATAAATTGCATCATCAATATTCAATTTTAAAAATTCGTTATTTGAGCCATGAACGACAATTTTATAATTTTTATAATAAGATTTTAGAATTTTAAGTATGTATTCCCAATCTTTTTTACTAATATTTCTTTTACTATCCAATTTCCGAAATCTTGGGAAAATGCTTATGTATTTTGGACGAGAAGACTTTTTCCCATAGGTAATAGGTTTTTTTAATCTGAAATATATCGCATCATCTTTATCAAATACGTTAAAACATAGATTATTAAAACATTTTACAGCCATTTTATCATTAGAAAATTGTTTAAAAAGAACAATAACATTTTTTAAATATCCTTTCTTATGTAAATTATTTATAAAATCTCTATCTGCATATTCATAACCTATTCTCAAATTATCTTTAAAATTCCACTTTATTGTGGTGGCTCTTACATTTTTTGGAAACAGATGTTCTAATAATATTCCATAGTTTCTATACGTGCAAATTTCTAATTTTACAGAGGGATAAAGATTAAAAAAATTTTCTAATCCGCCCAAAACCACAAAAATTAATCCCCCAAATTCTCCAAAATAATGATATTTTTGGATAATCATAACTCATACTATAATTAGGCTAGACATATAATGGTTTGTTTCTGACAAGCTAACTTAACCCCTAATAAGCTTTTGCGGTTTAATTTAACGCATCATCTCTGTTCAGAATAAGGATCCTCAATTCTTTCCTCATCCTTTAAATCAAATGGAAAAGAAACCTCAATAACTTCAACAACTTTTGATGTAATATTTTGAATTTGATGAGGTATTTTTGTCTCAATAAAATAAGACTGGCCTTCATTTAAAGAAATGACATCATTTTCCAACCTAACTTCAATCATCCCTTTGTTTACATACAAAATTTCATTGATTTTTTTATGTATGTGGTAAGAAGTCATTTGTTCGCTGTCTACAGCAAACTTTTTTAATGCAATAGGAATATAACCTTTCCCAGAATCAATTTCTGTGTTAAATATTATTTCTTCATACCCCCAAGGTTTCTCTGTTTTTGTCATAGTTTGAAATTAGAATGAATGTTTAAATAATTTATTAATGTGCGAAGAATCTACTGGCGTTTTCATTTTTATAAGCCAGCCTCTACTGCAATAGACAGTTTAAGAACCAAAAAAGACACCACC
This sequence comes from Candidatus Nanohalarchaeota archaeon, assembly GCA_017610385.1. GTDB lineage: Archaea > Nanohalarchaeota > Nanosalinia > Nanosalinales > JAFCCC01 > JAFCCC01. The sequence goes on along the minus strand of JAFCCC010000001.1, from coordinate 113,651 downwards.
ATTTTATAATTATTTAAAAATGAATGCACATGAGATAATTATGATTAAGAACATAAAAATAATTGCTACAATTGGAGAAGCATCATTTAACCCCGAAGTTCTCAAGAAATTAAAAGATAGATCTGTAGATTATTTTCGCATAAATTTGTCTCATACCTCTAAAGAAGACATTGAAAAGAAAATTATAGAATTAAAAACATATGGTGTACCAATTATGTTAGATACAGAAGGGCGCCAAATACGGACAGGAAATGTCCATGAAATCACTTTCGAAGAAGGAGATAAAATTCGAATATACAATCGAGAAGTAGAGACAGACAACAAAACATTTTTTCTGAGACCTTTAACTGTTGTTGAACAACTTGAAGAAGGGACACTGATTTCCCTTGATTTTAATTCCGCATTAATTAAAATAAGTAACACCTCAACAATTCATGAAGGTTTTGTAGAAGGTACTGTTTTATTGGGCGGTAAGATTGGTGGACAAAAAGGAGCTCATTTAGAACCAAAGTTAGATGCTCCAACCTTTAGTGAAAAAGACAGATTTGCAATAGAACTCGCAAAAAAACTCGGAGTAAAACAATTTAGTCTTTCTTTCATTCATAATAAAAAAGATCTTCTGGAATTTCAGAAATTATATTGTGATGCAACATTTTTAACCAAAATTGAAACCAGAGAAGCTCTCGAGAATTTAGAAGAGCTTTTAGAGTTTTCTGAAGGAATTTTAATAGATCGAGGAGATTTAAGCAGAGAAGTACCTTTGCAGAAACTACCCTTTGTTCAAAAAAGCATTTTAAAAAAAGCAAATGAATTGAATAAAGAAGTTTATGTTGCTACGAATACCCTTGAAAATATGTCTGTATGTCGTAAACCCTCAAAATCAGAAGTTAACGATGTCATAAATACTTTATTTGACGGTGCAACAGGATTTGTTCTAACAAAAGAGACTGCAATCGGGAACTATCCCATAGAAACTTTGAATATGCTTTCTGCACTAATACGTGAATTTGATAAAAACAAAGATTTATCGGAATTCAATATAACAGATACTACAGACAATTTGTTGGTGCCACCCCACGGAGGCAAACTAATTGAGAGATATATAAAAAAAGGATTTGATTCACAACAAATGCTCACAATGCCAAAAATTAGCATTGATGAAACAAATCTTATGGATGTTGAACAAATTGCCTGTGGAGCATTTAGCCCTTTAGAAGGTTTTATGAATAAAGAAAATCTAATGTCTGTTTTGCACACAATGAGACTTAAAAACGGTGTTGTGTGGCCTATGCCAATAATATTACAGACTAAAACCATCGAGGGCTTACAGGACGGTCAAGATGTTTTACTTGTTTATAACAAGGATTCTCAACCGCACGCACTATTACATTTAGAACAAATTTATCAAGTAAATATGCAAGACACAGCAAAAAAATGGTTTGGAACAACTGATTTGAATCACCCTGGAGTTAAAACTTTTTTTGATTCGGGGCAGTATTTTTTAGCAGGAAAAATAGATCTAATTAAAAGAAGAAACAATGGTTTTCAGTTATATAATTTAACACCCAGACAAATTAGAAGAATTTTTTCTGAGAGAGGATGGAGTAAAATTGTTGCGTTTCATACTAGAAATGTTATTCATAGATCTCATGAGTTTATTCAAATGGATGCCATGAAGAAATTTTTGTGTGATGGTCTATTTGTTCACCCCATTATAGGAAAAAAGAAAAAGGGTGATTTTGAGGCAAGTGCCATAATTACAACTTATGAAAAAATGATAAACGAAATTTATCCGAAAGGTAAGGTAATTTTTTCAACATTTTCTTCATATTCTCGATACGCAGGACCGAGAGAAGCGGTCTTTACTGCATTAGTTCGAAAAAATTTTGGATGCAGTCACTTTATTGTAGGCAGAGATCACACAGGAGTTAAAAATTACTATGATCCGCAGGCATCTCACAAAATATTTGACCAATTTGGAAAAGAGGAAATAGGAATTATTCCTATAAAATATAACAAGGTATTTTATTCAACATTGGAAAACAAACACATACATGAAGATGATTATTTAGATCACCCTGAGACTCAAAAAAAACACATTTCAGGAACTCATGCTAGAAAACTATTGATGCAAGGAAAAAAACCCCCTGAATGGTTTATGAGACCAGAAATCTCTCAATTGATTATAAACAAGATTAACACAGGGGAAAAAGTTTTTGTAAGTGATTTGTAATGGGAAAAATAATTTGGTTCACCGGACTTTCTGGATCAGGGAAAACAACAATTTCTAATGCCTTGATAAAACACCCATTTCTAAAACACAAAAAAACACTTGTACTAGACGGAGATGTAGTTAGATCGAAATTTCATACACATTTAGGATTTACTCCAGAAGATATTAAAGAAAATAACAGACTCATTGCCGAAATTTGTGCCAAAGAAAAAGAAAATTATGATTTCATATTAGTTCCAATAATTTCTCCATTTGCAGTGTCTAGAAGATTTGCAAGGCAAAGGTTGGGCGATGAATTTATAGAAGTTTATGTAAACTGCTCTTTGAAATATTGCATTAAAAGAGACATTAAGGGGCTTTACAAAAGGGCCCTTGGGGGCGAAATTGAAAACTTTATAGGTGTTTCAGAAAATGTTCCTTACGAACCGCCCACAAATCCAGAAATAATTGTAAATACTTATGAAGAAGCACCAAACAAATCTGTAACTGAAATTATTTCATTTTTAAAGGAATGCAATTACTAGAAAATCTATTCCGCTTTTTCCATTTTAGAATAAATTACTTCCGAATATATTTTTTCTAAGATTGGAAACATCTCTTTAACTCTTAGCCGCCAGCTTAGAGGTAGTCTTTTAACGAAATTATTTAACCAACGTGTACGGGGAATGTTGCTATCACGTTTGTTATATTGGTAGATGTGTGGCCTAAAAGTATTATCAACCCCCAAAAATTTAAAGATTCTTTTACATAGTTGAGGTGCGTCAGTAGCAAGTTCTTCAAATTGAAATATTAACACATTTTTTTTCCCGAATCGAGAAATCCAAAAATTTATGTTGCGGTCATATTTTAAATGTTCTACTACATACCACTTTCCTTTATCCATATACGTATGTGTGTACTCCTCAAAGGTAAGCTTTTTAGGAATTTCTCCCTTATTTTGGCGATAAATATAACTTGAAAGAAACAATTCTTTAGCGGGCCTAAGTCCAATGATTATTTTCGCATCAGGAACCGCGGATTTTATTCTTTCAGCAGCAGATTCAAGATGAAAATAATGGCTACAATCTAGGCGTAGGGCGTCTGTACTTTTATTATAGAGTAATCGAGCTTTTTTGTAATCTATTTTTTCTGTAAGGAATAATTCCGCACATTTATAAGGTGGCTTATAAATTTCTGGATGTTCTCCCAGGTACTGATATAAAGAAGTGGTTCCACAACGTGTAGCGCCAACTACAAAAACATTTGGTAAAATCGTTTTTTGATTGGTCAGTTTGATACTCATTTTTATCCTTGCAAAGATATTCCTAACAAATTCTCTGAATTTATTTTTTATTTTCTTTTTATAAAGTTACTTATTGCAATCAATTTATAGAAATATAGACCAAACCCCCATTTTAAACACCACTTTTATAATTACACGTTAGTCTTGCCTCTTAATTTCGACGTTATTTTTACATAGTTAGGCAAAGCGAAAAATATAATATATCTATTTGAATAAAAATACTATATGAACCCAGAGAACCTAACTGTAAAAATAGCCAAAGGGACCAGCTTACTTTTTATGGGTTCACTTGCAGGATATTTTATTTCTTTTTTTTATAAGATAATTTTAGCCAGAGGTCTTGGACCAGAAGAATATGGAGTATTCTCTTTGGTTTTAATGATGGTCGGATTTTTTACAACCTTTTTTTCTTTAGGACTTCCAAGTGCAATAACCAAATATACTTCTGAATACATTTCTCAAAAGAAAGAGATTCATACGATTTTTTCCACTGCCGCACCAATTACCGTTTTCACAGCGACTTTAGGTTCAGTTTTATTATTTTTTCTTTCAGGCTTTTTTGCAATAAATGTTTTTCATAATCCCTTAGCAGTAATTCCTTTCAAAATCGGATCATTAGCAGTATTTTTTAGTTTATTTAGCGGTCTTTTTAGTGGAGTACTCACAGGATTTCAAAAGATGGGAATTCTTTCTTTCTCTGGTGTAATTGAAAAAGGTTCAAAGTTTTTACTTACAATTTTATTTTTCAGTTTAGGTTTCAAGATTCTCGGAGCAACTTGGGCTTATTCTTTGAGTTTTTTTGTGATGTTCGTTTTTCTTGTTGTAGCTTACAAACACACAACACCCATAATTTTCAAAAAAGCAGAGTTTAACTTAGCAAAAAAACTACTTAGTTTTGGAGTTCCACTTTTTATGGCAGGGATTGCAGCAACGTTTTTAGGATGGACTGATTCGTTTTTTATAGGTTATTTTTTAACAGCGAAAGATGTTGGTTATTATAATGTTGCTCTACCTGTCGTAGGTCTGCTAAGTATGGTAATGGCTGCATTAGCAGTAGCATTATTTCCCATGATTTCTCAATTAAATGCAAAAAAAGATAAAAAAAGTTTGGGTGAGATTTTTAATCGATCATTAAAATATTCTATTTATTTCATTCTTCCAGCGGCCACAGGATCTTTTTTATTAGCTAAACCAATTATTCAGATTTTATTTACTTCAGAATACTTGGCAGCAGTTCCCGCATTTAGAATTTTAAGTATAGGAACAATTTTCACTTCTTTGATTGTGATTTCTAGGAGCTTTATTGCAGGAATAAATGAGCCTAGAAAGATAATGAAGTATACATTCATTGCAGCAATTTTAAATGTAATTCTGAATTATTTCTTAATTCCGTTATGGGGTATTAATGGAGCCGCAATAGCCACAGTTACTTCTCTTATATTATTATTCCTACTTTCTATTAAGTTTATAAGAAAAAAAATAAAACTAAACTTAAGTTACATTTTTAAGCCAATTATTTCTTCTGCGATTATGGCTTTTTCAACCATTTTAATTTTACAAACTTCTTTACCCAAAATCATGAAGATGGTTGTAATTATTTTTTTAGCTATAGTACTTTATTTTTCGGTAATGTATTTACTAAAAGGATTTGATAAAAAAGACAAAGAAATGATCAGGAAATTTACCCCGGTCAGAAAATAAAAAGTTATGCCCATCACGCAAGATACGTCGTATCCCTCTCATTTAAAACTTTCTTATAAGGTTCCAAATGTTTCTTCGCACATTTTCCCAAGTTAATTTTTTAGCACGTTCTCGTCCTTTCTTTTGATATTCTTCTCTGAGGTTTTTATTTTCTATTAATCTTTTGATGGCACTGTAAAACGCATCTTCTGTGTTTTCTACAAGCAACCCACCATCTTTAATTACTTCTGGTAAGGAGTCCACATTAATTGCAACCACCGCACACCCACACGCCATAGCTTCTAATGGAATTAGTCCAAATCATTCTACATTTGTTTTGTATACAAAAATATCAATGTTTTGATAATGTTTCGGAAGCTCTGACTCTTTTTACAAAACCCTTAAAAATAATTTCCTGGATGCAGTTGAATTGACTGAATTTTTTAGAAAGACCTTTTCCTGCAAGATCGAGTCCCGCATTTTTTCTGTATTCCTTCAAAATCCTTTCAAAAACGGCTGCTAATTGTTGATCCAAATTGCCCAATATTCCTAGGTTTGGGTGGTCCGGATTTTTCTTGACACTCGGCTGAAATTTATTTATATCTACTCCAAGATGAATCGGTACAACCTTTTTTGAGAGTGATGAATATTTTTTTATCAACAAATTTCCTGTGCTGTTCGAAATGACTACAATTGATTTAGCTTTATGTAAAAAGATGTGCAACCCCCTGAAAATTAAATGGGAAGTTAAAGTTGAACGGAATAGCATCGCAAAAGGTACTTATTAGCGGTTTTTTTAAAACGATTGCAAAAGCACCAGTTTTATCATCTTGAGCGTGAATAATGTCAATAGATTTGTCTTTTCTTAATTTAAAAAATAAAGGAATATAATAACCTAGGCCGGCAAGTATTCTTATCTTTGTTTTAAATGTTTTTACTTTCACAACAAATTCGGAGTTATATGGTGCAGTATCTCTTAGAAAAAGTTTAACTTTGATTTTTTTATTAAGCAATTTCGCCATCTGTATAGCATATCGTCCCTTGCTCGTGCCCACACAGTCTTCATTGATTATCGCGACAGTTTTTATTTCCTCATTTTTCATTGTTTTTATTTGGTTGAATATTTTTATAACTGCACTCACAGAAGCTTTTTTAAATTAACGTATATTTTCCAAAAGAATTATTACGTAAATTCAACAATAGTAGATCCCACAATTAATGTTTTTATCTTAACACGCTAAATAATTCTCCTTATCAATTTTTTCAATTTTATAATTAAATGGTTTTAATACGTTTTTCACGGTTTCTAGTTGTTTTTTATTCCAGGATTCAAAGATAATTTTTGGATGATATTTCTTCAAAACGTTCGAAGCACCTTTCAGTACGTTTGCCTCTGCGCCTTCAACATCTATTTTAATTAAGTCTATATTCTCCATTTTTAGTTTATCTATGATATGATCTAATCTTCGAGTTTTAACTTTTATTTTATTCTTTGTTTTTTTGATTAAGGAGTGAGCGCCCCCATAATTTCCCATAACATCAATATAAAATTCTGCAAATCCGTTTGAATCGGAGCAAGCAACATTCTCCAAAAAAACATTTTCGAGGTTATTTAATTTTACATTTTTTTGTAATGCTTTGAAATTTACTGGTTCTGGCTCTACTGCTATTACAGTTCCCTTATTCTTTAATTGATTTCCAAGTTTAACAGTATATTTTCCAACATTTGCCCCAACATCTACAAATACCCCAGAATTTAAGACGATATTCGAACTTACATTTTCTTCCCCCAAGGTGCTACAACACCATGCCGCAAAAATATTGTCCCCACAAAAATATCTCCCATCTTTATTTTTTAAGCTTACATTAGAAATTAATCGCATCGCATAATTCTTTCTAAAACGCTTAATAATTTGTCTTATGGGCATTTGTACGAAATAAACAAGGATAATGCCTTTATCTTTAAAAGTTTCCCCCTCTTTTATTAATCTAAAATAGTCTTTTATAATTTTATTAAAGTTCATTTCGAAATCCCCTTATACACTACCAAAGTTTCTTTAGCACATTTTTCCCATAAGAATTCTCTTACTCTTTTTACACTACTTTTTTTAAATAATTTTACTACTTTTTCTGTATTGTCTGTTGAACCATTGTCTGAAATATAAATCTGCAAATATTTTTCTAAGTTCTTAGCTTCTTGTGCTACATTGTTTAGAATATTTTTAAGATGTTCTGCACGATTCCATGTGGAGATGTATATAGAAACTATTTTTTGCATATTTTCTCACCAGCGCAAGTATTTTTCTAAACGAATCATGCATCTAAGAATGATTAGTTTATTTTGGATGGATTTACTTTCTTTTAATCGTTGTAAGTGTTTTAATATAATTCGATAAAATCTATTTTTATAATCATTTTATTAATTCTGCATATATTTTTAAATGTTCTTTAGCACATTTTTCCCAAGTGAATTCTTTGGCTCGGTTTAATCCCTTTTTATGTAGATCCTCTTTTAAGGACTCATCTTTAAAAATTTGTATTATTTCATTTACCACCTCATTAGAATTTTTGGTATTAATAAACCTTCCTGAAGCGCCTACCAATTCCGGCATGGAACTTACATTCGAAGTTATGATTGGAACCCCACAAGCCATTGCCTCTAAAACGGGAAGTCCGAATCCTTCATAGAAAGAAGGAAAAACAAACACGTCTAAAGAATTATAAAATTCATTTAACTTGTTTTCAGGAATAAAACCAGCAAATTGCACATTTTTTAGTCCTAATCTCTTTTTTAATTCAATTAAAGAATTTAATTCTGGTCCCTTTCCCGCAATAACAAACTTTATTTTATTATCTTCTTTAAATAACTGAGCAGCTTCTAATATCTTTTCAACATTCTTTCTTTTGCCTAATCCCCCTACATATCCTACTGTAAAATTTGTGTTATTCTTTCTTTTTAAAGGATAAAATCGTTTATGATCCACACCCTCATAAATAACACAAATCTTATTTTTTGTAAACGGAAAATATTTTAGAATATCTTTTTTTGTAGATTCAGATACTGCTATGATTTTCTTTGATTTGATGGCTGCAACCAAACTGGAAAAAAAGAAAAAAAATCTAAAGAACAATTTTCTTTCTTTAATAAATATAGGCATAAGATCGTGAAAGGTTGTAACAACCTTTTTTTTAAATAGGACCTTCCAGATGAGTTCTGGTTGTTGAACATGGTTTATATCTCCCAAGGCATTTTTATGGACATTTAATCCGATAAACTTTAGATTTTTATACAATTGTGCAGAATAACGATAAATTCCTTGTCCAGAATTCTCGTCAAAACTGTTTCCGATGAGATTAACAATCATTTCAACTTGCCCCCAAAATATAACTTACTCGTTTAACAAACAATAACAAGGGCATCCAGAATAATGCCGAGATTTTCTTTGTTTTTATACTGTATTTTATTCCAAATACAAATAACACAAACACAGGCAAATCCAGCAATACTAGAAATGCCTTTAAATTAAAGATAGCCGCCAAAATTAACAAAACAAAATAGATCCAAAATCCTGAAACCATTGCAAGATTCTTTTTCATTTCAATTAAATTTCCATGTTTTCTATCTCCTTTTCCATAAAGATAAAACTGTCTTGCAAATTTTTTCAGAGTCGGCCTCATTTCCCAAGAAACATCTTGTTTTGGGTTTATTTTTATTTTATATCCTGCTCTCTGAAACATTAAATTAAATTTTGTGTCTTCTCCGGTCAGAAAATCTTCAGGGTATCCTCCCACACTTTTCCAACATTCTTTTTTAAAAGAAATATTTCTAGAGGACATTCTTGATGGCCGGTCTACTGACTTAACGACCAAAAGGCTTTGAAAATATTCAAAATTGTTTTTTGTTATTGCCTTGTAATTTCCTGCTACAACATCTGCTTCTGGAAAATATGCAATAGTGTTTTTAATCCAATCTTTATCGACAACACATCCCGCATCAGCAACAATAAGTATATCCCCCTTCGCTTTTTTAATTGCAATATTTCTTCCTCTAGAAATATTAGCACCTTTTTCCTGAAAAACTGCAAATAGTTTATTCTTTTGTGAAAATTCTCTGAGAATTTCAAAGGTTTTGTCCTTTGAGCCACCATCAACGATTATAATTTCATCTGGCTTTTTGGATTGATTTAATATTGATTTCATAAACTGAGATATGTTTTTTTCTTCATTTAAAACTGTAGAAATCACTGAAATTTTCATTTAAAAACAGCCCCATCATAAATTCTTTTTAGTTTTTCATTCCGTTTATTTATTGAGAACTTTCCATTTTTAAATAGTTTTAAACAATTATGTGCCATCCTTTGTCTTAATTTCCGATTCTCAACTAATTTGGATAGATCTTTAACCAACTGACTTATAATCTTATTTTCAAGTTTACCTAGATTTTTGTAATTTACTTTATTGGCGTCAAAGATAAAACCAGTTTTTTCATTTTCTATTATTTCTCTTCTTGTTTTTGTTGCTTCTGTGTTTACTGTAACTATTGGCAATCCAAAAGACATGGCCTCTAACAAAGAAAAGCCAAAAGTATCCATAAGAGATGGATAAAAGAAAATATCTGATTTTGAATAATATTCAAATAATTTGTTTTGTGGAACCAAATCCAGGATTTTAATGTCTTTATATTTTTCTTTTATTTCCTTAGGAATATCAGAAATAAAAATAATATTAATATCATATTTTTCTTTTAATCTGCGCAAAGTTTCCAGCGCAATTAAACCACCCTTAATCCAAAAATAGCGTGTTGCATACAAAATAGTGGGTTTCTTATTTTCTTTCTTTTTTAGTTTTTGTAAAGGCACAGCAGGATAAACAACTTCAACTTTGTCTTTTATTTCAGGAAACTCTGTAATTATATCTTGTTTTGTCTTTTCTGTCCATGCCATAATTTTTTTGCAGTTTTCGTTTTGTAAGATCTTTTTGACTTTATTTTTTGCCCATTTTGTTTTCTTTCCGACATAAAACTGCCAGACAGATTCAAAATCTGCCACCCAAGGAGAATTATTTTTGCACAAACAATGTGCACAGTGAATTAAATCATAATTCTCTTTTGTTTTAATTTTATGAGCATTTGGAATTGAAAGATTAGCTAAAGATAAAGACTTTCTTATTATATTTTTTAGTTTATTAGAAAACACAAACTTTCTTCTATTGGTAATAACTCCATTTTGTTTTGCCCCGTTCAAATATTCCACGCCTTCTGGTGGGTTTCCAATCAAATATTTATAATACGGAGAATCTGGAAATATCCAGGGATACGCCAAATAAACTTTCATAATTTCATTATGACAGAAACAGTTAATAATATGATCTCTCTTTAAAATAAATTAAAAATCTAATGCTTTTTTAAATGCTTCTGCGTCAAACGCTTGTGCTTGTTTAATATTGTTTATTGTGTGCCAATAACCTTCGTGTTTGTAGGCCTTTAAATCAATCTTTGGGAAAACCTCTTTTTCTAGACTGCCTTTATCTGGAAGCATTTTGATAATATCTTTGTTAAGCAAATAAATTCCCATAGAAACCCAAACCTCTAACAACGGCTTTTCAATAAATCCTGTAACCTTATTTCCTTGAAGCTCAACGACGCCAAAAGGTGAACGTGGGTTTGCAACACAGATAGAATTAGAACCAATTCTTTTTAATTCACCTAAATCAATATTGTTTAAATCATCAACATTAAAAACCAAGAATTCATCATCTTTTATCAATCTCATTGCTTGTTTTAATGCTCCGCCAGTGCCCAAGGGCTCTTTTTCTATAGAATACTTTACAGAATTTCCTAAATAGTTTTTTAAGCTCTCTAACATATGACCGCACGCCAAAATAACATTCTTTTTTTCAATATCATATTTTTGTAACCACCGAAGTTGCCATTCAATTATTGGTTTGCCATCAACTTCGACCAAAGCTTTGTGCTTATTCTTAGTTAGCGGCATTAATCTTGTTCCAGTACCTCCGCAAAGAATTATTACTTCCATTTTTATCTCAATATATTGTACACAATTTTATAAAAAATGCAGTGCATCAGAATGGTTTAATTCGTTTTTGAGTTTACTCTTTTTGAATAACGTCAACAATCTTTTTGCTTGCGTTACCATCTCCAAAGAGATTCTTTGTGTTTTTTAGTTTTCGGTTTAAGAAGTCTAAGATAAAATCACTCCCCTTTTCCATGATTAACTCGGCCACGCCAGCATTAATTGCTTCAGGCCGCTCTGTTCTTTTTCTGAAAACAAGACAAGGTTTTCCTAAAATGGCACATTCTTCCATCACTCCTCCGGAATCAGTTATTATTCCAGAAGAATGATATAACATTTTCAAAAAGTCTTTATAGTTTTTTAATGCACTTATTTGAATATTTTCTTTCTGCAAATCATTCCAGAGTTCAAATTCCCTTAATTTTGCTTCAGTGTTTTCAGGCATTATTAAAACAATATTGTGTGGCAAATCTGTTATAATCTCTACAAATCTTCCTAATCTTTCTGGAGATGTAATGTTTTCATATCTGTGTGTTTGGGCAATAATATATTTTTTAGCTCGTAAATTTTCAGGAAATTCTAAATCTATAGTATATAATATGTCTTTAACCGCATCTACGACGGTATTCCCTGTTAAATAGGTTTTTCCTTTTATTTTTTCTCTATTTAGATTTTCAACAGCTTTTTGAGTTGGCGCAAACAAATAATCTGAAAAAAAGTCAGAAATCCTTCTTGAAATTTCTTCTGGAAAAGGTTCTGTAAATGAATGAGATCTAATTCCTGCTTCAATGTGCCCTATTTTTGGTCGATTAAATATAATTGATCGCCCTGCCAACACTGTTGCTGCCGTAGCCATGGTATCTCCTTGGCACAATACAACGTTTGATTTTAATTTTTTAACACTTTTTCTTATTTTGTTTGTGGTTTTAAGATTCCATAAAATAGCGTTAAATACCGCTAAAAATTTTCCGCCTTTAAATCTCCCACTAGAACTTATTGGAATATCTAAAACAATTTTCGGCTTTTTTATATTAAAATCTTTAATTAATGAATCTAAATTGTGCTGACCAGTATGAATCCATTCCCATTTAATTTTTCTTTTATCTAATTCTTTCATAACTGGAAAAGTCTTAATTAGTTCGGCTCTAGTTCCTAAAACAATTGTTATCATTTTTATCAAAGCATTTAATCAATATTTTTTAATTCGTGCAAATCTTTTTCAAAGTACTAACAACACATTACGAAAAGCATGTGTTCAAACAAAATCTTTCATAATGAAAGGTAGTAGTAGTTAATATGGAGTAGTAGTAATAATTTATATAGTTAACTATTGCTCTGGAAAATCCTGATTGAAAAACACCGAATATACTAAACTCTTTTATTCTACCAAATCCTATTTTTATTGGTATGAAAGCAAATTTCATGTTGCTTTACCTTGTTTTTATTTTACTTTTTGTTTCTCAAGTGGGCATTCGAGCAGGCGCGAATGTGGTTATCACAGAGATAATGTATAATCCAGAAGGAAGTGATGAAAATCAAGAATGGATTGAAGTTAAAAATTTGGGCGACGCAATTAATTTTAGTACATTTTATTTTTATGAGGCAGATACAAATCATAGAATCAAGTTTAAAAAAGGAAAACAAACACTTCATAAAGATCAATACGCAGTAATTTGCCAGGATTGGTCAACTTTTTTAGTTAATTATCCTAATTTCAATGGAAATTTATTTGATAGTTCTTGGAGTTCTTTAAGAAATTCTGGAGAGGTTTTAGGAATTGCAGACAATTCAAAAAACATTATAACTTCTTTAGAGTATACGAATATTGCAAAACAAGGTCAATCTCTTTGTAATAACAATGAAGAACTAATTAGTTGTATTCCTTCTCCTGGAATAGAAAATTATATAGAAAGCGTTATTACTCCTGATTCAGAATTAAGCAATACTTCCTCTGAAGTTTCAATGGAAGTAATAGCTCCAGTAAAAAAAGAAGAGATTGTTCAAGGAAAAGACACAAACGTTTTAGAAAGCAACCTTTGTGATTTTCAGGTTCAAATTAAAAGTCCTGAAGTTGTAGAAAGTGGTTCAGAATTTCAGTATTTTATTGAATTTTCCAATTTGAATTGTAAAACAAAAAAACAGAGTTTTGAAGCCTATATCACTATAGAAGACTTTTTTGGGAATGTGCTATCAAATAAACGGATTTATAAGAGCATTGTTTGCAGTGAGACAGTTACCTACTCTGAAAAGTTAGACATAGAAGATAACTTGTCTGCTTATCGTATTAGAACCACAGTAATTTCTTCAAATTGTTCTGAAGAAAACTTAGAAAACAATTTTGCAAGCGAAACATTAGTTATTAGAAATACTGTATCACATTTAGATGATATTTCAAATTCTATTTCTCCTGAGCGAGAGAATCTATTAGAGTTAGAAGAACGAACAGCTTTTTTAGAACAAGATCATGAAGCTTCACTTTCTGGAAATTTCATAAAACAAGGTTTATCGAAACTTGTAAATTTCTTTAAAACAATTTTTCATATGAGATGAATTTATTATGAGCCTTTATTATCAATGCCCACATTGCGGACACTTGCAAAGATCCCTCGCAAAAAAAATCATTAAGTGCCACAAATGTTCTAAAACTTATGAAGTTTCAAAAGCGAAAAAAGTTCGAAAACAACGCAAAGACGAAGGATTTTTCAGATTTAAACCCTCTGCTTAAAAACTACAAAAACAAACAATCATTTTTCATTCATCTACTTTATTTCCTAACTAAAGTTAACCCGCAGTTAAAGTTTAGCAGGGTTAAAAGTTAACACCAGTTAAAGAATAGTACGAATTATCTATTGATCAACATAATTTAATAATATGTCTTGAATGAGAAAATCCTGCAAAGGAGTATTTGAGAGCACACAACCTGTGGAGGACATCCTCAAATTGTACTTAATGAAAAACTAGACCTTAAAAAACGCTTCTTAGGGCTCTTTACAGCACAACAGATTTGAAAGAGGTAGCTATTGGAAACTGTAAGGTAATTTTCACAGATCTAGTAGAGCTGAGAGAGATCTTAAAGGAAGTTTAAATGGATTTTAGAAATAACATAAAGAAAGGATTTAGATTAAACACTTTTAATTAAAACGTAGTAATGCATCTGCTGCAATAACACCCTTTTCATTTGCAAATAATGGATTAATATCCAATTCAATTATATTGGGGTTGTTTTCAACGATTTTAGAAATTTTTAACAAGAATTCAGCAATTTTTCTCTTATTAACTTTCTTTTGATTCCTAAAACCCTCTAAAAGCCCTTTGGCGCGCATTTCTTCAATAAGTTCAAAAGCATCTTTTTTATTCAAAGGTATTGCTCTAAAATTCACATCCTTTAGAATTTCAACAAAAATGCCACCAAGACCAAACATAATTACATGACCAAATTGAGGATCAACACTTACACCTACAATTAGTTCCACTCCTGAAAGTTTTTCTTCAAGCACGACCCCCTCTATTTTCGCTTTTGGATTATATTTCTTGGCATTTTTCAATAATTGATCAAATGCCGCATCCAATTCATCTTCTCTTTTAACTTCTAGAACGCAATTTGCATCAGTCTTATGCAAAATATCAGGCGAACTGATTTTCATAAAGGCTGGGAACTTGATTTTAGTTTTTTTAAATTCACTTTTTTTAGAAACAAGAACATCTTTTATGCACGGCACTTTATTTTTAATTAGAAATTTTTTAGCTTCAAATTCGGAAAGTGCTTTCATGAACTAACTTTAACTTTTAGAGTATAAAAATTAACTTGACAGAATGTTTGGTTAGTTCCCACTGTTTTCAGAATCTTTAAAAACAAAATTTAAGATAGTACTATTATGAAAAAACAGTTTAGTTTTATGTTGGTATTAGGTGTATTCTTACTTTTTGCAAGCACGGTTTTTGCAGGACCAATTACAAACACTGCTTGTGCTGCTGAAGGAAAAAGAGTAAATAGAAATCCATTTTCTGGAGCTACAAATAGAACTTGTTGTCTTGGTTTAACAGAAATAAGAGTTTCGAAGTCATATTCTATTTGTGTTGCTTGTGGGGATAACACTTGCAACTATCCTGAAGATCAGAACAATTGTCCACAAGATTGCAAAGAAAATTATTCGCAAATTACAGATCAGTGGTGCGATGCTCTGAATTCCTGTCCAGAAGGACTAGAATGCTACCAGTTCCCCGGATTAGGTTTAAGGTGTGCAGAACTAAATCCATGCAATTACTACAAGTGCCCAACAAATAGCGAATGTATCATATTAGAAAGCTATCCTGGTCAGATTCATTGTCAGTGTACTGGTCCGCAATGTCCAAATTCAAATGCCAATACAAATACAGTATCTTATAATATAATTACACAGACCAGCATCATTATCTCTGGTGAGACCGAAAAGCCAGATTCTTACAATGTGACAATGTGGCAAACAGGATCTTCTTCAAGAGACAAAGGAATCATAGAAGTAAATTCTATTCCTGTTTCATATTCTAAAGAAATGCTTGTAGAAGAATCCAAGTTATTTATGAGAACAAGTGTCGGAAAAAAGCAAGTTAATATTCTTCCAGAAAATGCAATTAAAATCTCTGAATCGTTTTCAAAGAATTCTGTAGAAGAAATAGAACTTAAAGAAGAGGCGAAGAGACCTGTATATCTGGTAACCAGTACAAAAAAAGCAAAATTATTTGCAATTTTTCCAATTTCGCTAAAGATTAGAACTAAAATAGATGCGCAGTTTGGCAAATTAATTTCTATAAGAAAGCCATGGTGGAGCAGCTTAACTCTTTAGTTTTACTATAAGGATTTTACTGCAGAATTATACCAGTCAGAAAGAACAATTTTTACTTTTTTCTTGACATCTGGTAATGGAAGTGACTTATAAATATAATACACTGTTTTATTTATCCTGCCTTCTCTGACAATCATGTTTTTATCCATTAAATCTTGAAGGGCCCGCTGAACCACGCTTCTTGTCCTTTTACTTACTCCTACTAGTTCTTTAACAGTGCAATCTTCCTTTAGCATATGAAAATAAATCTCTTGTTCTAATTCTGTTAAATTCATAATTTCAGATACAAGTGTTACTTCGTTCTCCAAACTCGGTAATGTCATATTATTATTTTGACTGTTTTGATTTAAATAAAAACCGTGATAGCCGCACACAAAATGTTCTATAGAATAAGTACCCAAGAAAGATTAGGTAGAATAGTTACACACATATAAAAAATATTCTATAAAATACCCTTTTATGAACAAACGAATTTACTTAGATTATGCAGCTACAACTCCAGTTGACAAGCGTGTTTTGGACGCAATGCAGCCCTATTTTTATGAGAACTTTGGAAATACAATGTCTTTGCATGAAGAAGGACGAAAAGCTAAGGCCACTTTAGACTCTTGTAGGTCAAACATAGCTGAATTTCTGGGCGCGAAGAGCGAGGAATTAGTCTTTACTTCTGGTGCAACAGAGTCAGATAACTTGGCATTAAAAGGGGTCGCATTTGCAAATCAAAATAACGGAAAACACATAATAACAACAAAAATAGAACATGCTGCCATTTTAAAAACCTGTGAGTGGTTGGAAAAGCACGGTTTCGAAGTGAGTTATTTGTCTGTAGACCAGTTTGGTTTAATCGATTTAGAAGAATTAAAAAATACAATTAGAAAAGACACGATTTTAGTTTCTATAATTTATGCAAATAATGAAATTGGTACAATCCAAAACATGAAAGAAATCGGAGAGATTTGTAAAAACAAAGAAGTTTATTTACATACAGACGCAACTCAGATTTTTGGAAAATTGCCAATTGATGTTAATAAATTAAATATTGACTTAATGACTATTAATGCACATAAATTCTACGGTCCAAAAGGGGTTGGAGCACTTTATATTCGAAAGGGAGTCTCAATTGAGCCAGTTTTGCATGGAGGCGGTCACGAATCTGGTCTAAGATCCACAACCGTTAATGTTTCAGGTATTGTTGGTTTTTCAGAAGCAGTTAATATTGCCAAAAACGAAATGAAAGAAGATGAAATAAAACAAACAAAACTACGAAATTATTTGATTGAAGAAGTGCTTAAAATCTCAAATTCCAGATTAAATGGTCACCCAACCCGAAGGTTGCCAAATAATGCAAACTTTTCCTTTTCTTTTATTGAAGGAGAAAGTCTTGTTTTGTTATTAGATGACAGAGGAATTTCTTGTAGTACTGGTTCTGCGTGTTCTTCACCGAATTTAGAGCCAAGTCACGTTTTATTGAGTTTAGGACTAAAACACGATCAAGCGCACGGTTCTTTGAGAGTTTCAATAGGAAAAGATACAACAAAAGCGGAAATAGACTATTTTTTAAACGTTCTTCCCGACGTAGTTGAACGCCTACGAAAACTAAGTCCATTGAGGTAAATGAATTAAAGGTGAAAAAATGTACAATGAAAAAGTAATTGAACACTTTAGACATCCACATAATTTTGGAGAAATAGAAGATCCAGATGGTGTTGGAGAAGTTGGAAATATAGTTTGTGGAGATTTAATGAAACTATATATTAAAATTTCTGAAAATGAAAAAGGTGAAAAAATTATCAAGGATATTAAATTTCAAACATATGGCTGTGCAGCAGCCCTAGCTACGTCCAGCATAATTACGGATTTAGTAAAAGGGAAAACCTTGAATGCTGCAATGGAATTTTCAAATAAGGAGATTATTGATGCTCTGGGTGGACTACCGCAAATAAAAATCCATTGTTCTATTTTAGCGGCAGATGCGTTAAATGAAGCTATTTATGATTATTTTACTAAAAATAAGACAGAGATTCCTAAAATAATAACTCTAAAACACGAACGAATCACAAAAATGAATGAACTAATGAAAGAAAAATTTCAAAATCAAAATGAATAAACTTTTTTTTGGAACAGCGGGAATTCCACGAAGTACTTTAGACAGAAGTACTTTAAACGCTATTCCTCACGTTAAATCCTTGGGTTTAGATTCAATGGAACTTGAATTTGTACATTCAGTTAATATTTCTGAAAATCTTGCAGCGCAGGTTAAACAGGCAAAGGAAAAACACGGTGTTGAATTGACTGCTCATGCACCATATTATATTAATTTAAATGCTCAAGAGAATGAGAAAGTGATCGCAAGTAAACAAAGAATCATTAAAACTGCTAAAATAAGTGCGTTGTGTGGTGCATGGAGCATTTGTTTTCACCCCGCATACTATTTAAAGCAGGAGAAGGAACTTGTTTACCAGAAAGTTAAACGAGAGCTTAAAGATATTGTTTCTAGGCTAAAAGATCAAAGTATTTCTATTTGGGTAAGACCAGAATCAACAGGCAAAAGAACTCAATTTGGGGATATAAATGAAGTTATTAAGCTTAGTCAGGATGTAGAGCAAGTTCTTCCGTGTATTGATTTCGCTCACTTGCATGCACGAAGTAACGGTAAATTTAATACGTCTGAAGAGTGGACTGGTGTTTTAGATAAAATCGAACAAGATTTAGGAAGGTTTGCATTGGATAATATGCATATACATCTGTCTGGAATAAATTATTCTGATAAAGGAGAGCTAAATCACCTTAATTTATTAGATTCAGATCTTAATTTTAAGGAGCTTCTGCGCGTTTGGAAAGATTTTAAAATTAAGGGGATTGTGGTTTGTGAGAGCCCAAACAATGAACAAGATGCAATACTTCTAAAGACTTTCTATAATTCTCAAAAATAATAAAAAAGACATTCTAAAAACATTTAGGCTAATCAGAAATAATAAAAACTACGTTACAAATAACATAATATGAAAAAAGTTATTCTTGTTGTCTTACTCATAAGTATATTTTTGGCTTCGGGATGTATTGAAAATTTTGGATTTGGACCAGAAGGTGCTGTGAATTCTTTTTATTCTAGTTTAAATGCAGGAAATTACAAAGACGCTGCAGTAAAAACAACAATACCCATTGATAAGGATTTTATTTTTGGTGATGATGCCAAGACTTCTGCTTTTGTATTGGTCGCAGAAACCTTATTTGGTAAAAACGGAGAGCGGCTAAGTATTGGTAGCGTAACAACAGAATCTAAAGAAGAACTAGATATATCTAAATATAATTCTGTTTACAAAGGAAATTTAACAGCAGCGTATAAATTAAATGTAAAAATTCCTTTAACTGCCGCAGGGAGTACGAGCATATTTGGAATTCCTTTAAATGCTACTATTGAAGGTTATAAATACACAACTCATGAAGTATTCAAGGTTGGTGGCAAATACTATGTTAATGTGGACTTAAACAATTTAAAAGACATAATAGTAAGTTAATACCAGAAGAACAAAACCAAAACATTTAAATTAATGAATATATTATAAAAACTAAGTGATACCTTTGGCTGCCATAAAAAAATTATCATTAAACAAAATAAAAGACTTAGCAGCGAAGAAAATAAAAAAAGTATCATCAAAGAAAGAAACTGACTCGTCCTTAAAGAACGTAAAAAAAGAGTTACCGAAGAAAGAAAATGACGTATCAGAAAAGAACGTAAAAAAGAAAGTAAAAAAATTATCATTAAAGAAAGAACATTATTTTCTAGGCGGGATTGTATTATTATTTGTAGCAGTTATTCTTGTTACTTTTTTGATTAATCCCACTTCAACAGATCAAACGGGTGTAAAAAATGCCGCCAAATTAGAAATGTATGTAATGAGTCAATGTCCGTATGGAACACAGGTTATGGATGCTATAAAACCAGTTAAAGAGCAATTTGGAAAGTATTTGGATTTGGATATCGAATATATTTCATATTCTCCACAATACTATGCAGGTCGTGAAGCTCAGATGTGTCTTGGGGACTTTTGTGGAATGCATGGAGTAAATGAAGTTAAAGGAAACATTGTTGAACTTTGTGCCGCAAAATACAATCCCGATTCTTATTTAAATATGATTTATTGCATGAATCAAAACGCAAGTAGTATTCCGAATAACTGGGAGATTTGCGCACAACAGAATAATTTAAACGTTGATAAAATTAAAAGCTGTTATAATTCAGATGAGGGAGTCCAATTATTGCAAGAAAGCTCCCTAAAAGCTAACGAAAGGAATGCAACAGGAAGCCCCACGATTTATTTAAATAATAAACAATATTCTGGTGGTAGAACCGCTCAGGCGTTTACATCAGCAATCTGTGCCGCATACGATTATAATATTAAACCATGTGAATCAATCCCAAAACCAAAAACCATTAAAATGATTGTTTTAAATGATAAAAGATGCGACGCATGCGCTTCTATTACTGGATTATACGGACAATTAAGATCTTTATTTCCCGGACTTAAAATCGAGGAATTAGATTATTCTACTACAGACGGGAAATCCCTTTATGATTCTATTGGAATTGAATATCTTCCTGCACTGCTTTTTGAAGCAAATGTAGTTAATTCTTCGTCGTATGATCAAATTAAATCTTATTTAGTGCCTGTTGGCTCTTATTTATCTTTAAGAATTGGTGCTGATTTTAATCCAGCTAGTGAAATTTGTGATAATGGAATTGATGATACAGGAAATGGTCTAATTGATTGTAATGATTCAGATTGTGTGGGAACCATGGAATGTAAACCAGAAATTAAAAATGATGTTCAAGTCTTTGTGATGAGTGATTGTCCTTATGGTAAAGAAGCAATCAAAGCATTGAAGGGTGTTGTAGACAATTTTGGGAATGCAATTACTTATGAAGTTCACTATATTGCAAGCGAACAGGGAGGCGAATTCTCAAGTTTGCATGGGGCATACGAAGTTAATGAAGATATTGTTCAACTGTGTGTAAAGAACTACTCTCCAGATGAATGGCTTGATTATATTTATTGTAGAAGTGTAAATGGTGTGAAGAATATTGACTGGAAAACCTGTGCTACCTCTGCAAATGTTAATATCTCTGCTGTTGAGACTTGTTCTCAGGGAGAAGAAGGTAAAGAACTATTGAGAACAGATATTAAGCTTGCTCAAGAACTAGGAATTGGCGCAAGTCCAACCTGGTTAGCAAACAATAAATATACTTTTTCAGGAATTGATTCAGAAACCGTCAGATCTCAGATGTGTAGGCATAATTCGGGTTTGGTTGGTTGTGATAATGTTCTAAATACTACCTCTAATGTTTCTGGTAGCTGTAGTTAATTCTTTTAGAACAAAGCGGTAGTTACTTCTTTTAGAACAAATTTCTTGATTATTTTAGAAAATAAGATGTTACTTTAAAAAATGATATAAAAGCGCTTTGGAGGTTAGCATTCTACTGTACGCCTGATCCCAAACAACAGAATTAGAACTTTCTATTACTTTTTCTGTAATTTCGAGGCCCCTGTGTGCTGGCAAACAGTGCATTACAATATAATCTGATTTTACATTTGATAAAAGCTTTGAATTCACTTTATATTTTTTGAACACTTTCAACCGTTTTTCTTTTTCTGATTCTTCTCCCATAGAAATCCACACATCAGTATAAACTATATCTGCATTTTCCACTGCTTTTTTAGGATCTCGTTCAATGGTGATTTTGCCTGGTTGTTTTTTAGCATCCCGCAAGATTTTTTTATTTGGATCATATCCTTCTGGGCAAGAAACATTCATATTTATGCCAAATTTAGAACACATTGTGATTAAGGAATTGCAAACATTATTTCCATCCCCCACATATGTTAACGTCAGGTTTCTAAGTTTCTCAAAACGTTCTTTTAGCACATAAAAATCTGCTAAAATTTGACAGGGATGAATTAGATCAGATAATGCATTTATTATTGGTATGTCTGCATTTTCTGATAATTCTTCCAAACTTTTGTGTTTATAAACTCTTGCAGCAATTCCATCTACCTGCCTTGTGAAGACACGCGCAATATCTTTTATTGGTTCTCCACGGCTTAATTGCAAGTCATTTTGTTTAAAATAAATTGAATCCCCACCGAGTTTTTTCATAGCAACCATAAAAGATAAAGAAGTTCGAGTAGATGGCTTTTCAAAAATCAAACCTAGGATCTTGCCTTCTAAGTACTTTTTATCAGATGTGGCTAATTTTTTTGTTAGAGATAATAAATTAATTAATTCTGCTTTTGAAAAATCCCTTAAGTCTAAAAAGTCTTTCATGATATCACTTTGTTATTATTGTTCCAGATGTTCCTTCCAGAGCCTTCTGTACATTTTTTGGTGACGCAATTATAACTTTATTGCCACCCTCTTTAATGAAGTTTATTGCTGATAAAATTTTTGGTCTCATACTTCCTTTCATAAATTGGCCTTCTTCATAATATTTTTTTAGTTTATTAATGGAAATTTTTGAGAGTTTTTCTTGATTTTTCGCATTAAAATTAAGATAAACGTTTTCTACATTAGTTAAAATTACAAACAAATCCGCTTTTACGCTCGTGGCTAGTTTTTGTGAGGTCAAATCTTTGTCAATTACCGCATTTACTCCTTTTAATTCTGAATTTACAGGTATTCCTCCACCACCACAACAGATTATTATGTTTTTTTTTGATAAGGTTTTAATTTGATTTAATTCAACGATTTCTAAAGGATTTGGAGACGGCACAATTTTTCGATAACCTTTTTCTGTTTTAATAAATGTTTTTCCTAACTCTTTAACTTTTTTAGTATAAAATGGTCCAACAGGTTTGCTGGGGTTTTTAAAATTTGGGTCTTTTGAATCCACAATTATCCTTGTTAATATATTAACAATTGGAAGCTTTATTTTTTCTTTTGCTAAGAGTTCTTGCAACATTTCCTGTATAAGGATTCCAATTTCTCCCTGAGTCCGCGCAACATTAACATATAGTGGCACTTTAGATACCCCAATCTTTTCAGAATTTTTTTGCTGTAAAATTAGATTTCCCACTTGCGGACCATTTCCATGTGTTATAATTACTTTATATTTTTTGAATAATGATAGGACGCTCTTTAAAGTTCTATTCAAATGTTTTAACTCTACTTTTAACTCCGCATTTTCTCCAGGCTGAATCAGCGCATTTCCACCCAACGCAAGAACTGCTGTTTTCATAGTATAAGATTACCTTAGAGAGTTAAAATAATTATTTTAAGTACCTAAGATATAATTATTGTATGACAGAATATTTTAATTATATAAATGGAAAATGGGTCAAATCACTATCTAAAAAAACTTTTGTAAGTCTTAATCCCACTAATAAAAAAATAATTGGAAAGTTCCAGCGATCCAATAAGCAAGATGTAGAAAAAGCAGTTAGAGCAGCTAAAGACGCATTTGACTCTTGGAAAAATACTCCGGCACCAAGAAGAGCAGATATTTTACTAAAAGCAGCACAAATCTTAAAAGAACGAAAAAAGGAAATAGGAACGTTGGTTTCTAGAGAAATGGGTAAAGTTTTAAAAGAGGGACTAGGAGATGTTCAGGAGGCCATTGATTTTTTTGAATATATTGCAGGAGAGGGCAGACGACTATTTGGTCGTACCACCCCTTCTGAACTTCCAGATAAATTTGCAATGACTTTTCATATTCCAATCGGTGTTTGTGGAATCATTCCTCCATGGAATTTTCCGATTGCAATTCCTGCTTGGAAAATCGCTCCCGCATTAGTATGTGGAAATACTGTTGTTTTTAAGCCTGCATCAGATACTCCTCTTTGTGCGGTAAGATTTGTTGAGGTTTTAGAGAAAGCCGGTCTCCCCAAAGGTGTTTTAAATTTAGTAACTGGTTCTGGTACAGAAGTAGGTGTACCTCTTGTTGAGCATCCTGATGTTAAGATGATATCATTTACTGGATCTTTAAAAACCGGAAAGTTTATTGCGAGTACGTGCGCAGCGTTAATGAAAAGAACTGGGTTAGAACTTGGCGGAAAAAATGCTATAATTGTTATGGATGATGCTAATTTAGATTCTGCACTAGAGGGAGTGATTTGGGGTGCATTTGGAACCGCAGGTCAACGTTGCACTGCAACATCTAGGGTAATTGTTCATGAAAAAATATATTCGAAATTTGAGAAAATGTTGCTTAAGCGCACAAAAGCTTTAAGATTGGGAGACCCATTGGATAAAAGCATCGATGTTGGTCCTATAGTTAATGAAAAGCAGTTAGAGCGAATTAATGGATATGTAATTTTAGGTAAAATGAAAGATAAAGCCAAATTATTAATCGGTGGTTGTAAATATACTCCCCGAGCTTATGATGGATTTTTTTATAAACCTACCATTTTTTCTAATGTTACAAAGGAAATGACCATTGCAAAAGAAGAAATCTTTGGTCCCGTCTTATGTTTAATGAAAGCAAAAGATTTAGATGACGCTATTGAAATTTGTAATTCTATAGAATATGGTTTATCTTCTGCAATTTATACAACCAATATTACGTCTGCTTTCAAAGCAATCGAAAAGATTAATACCGGATTAACGTATGTGAATTCTAGTACTATTGGATCCGAGGTTCATTTACCGTTTGGAGGAACAAAACACACTGGTAATGGAACCCGAGAAGCTGGTTGGTCGTGTTTGAATGAATTTTCTGAGGAAAAAACAATTTATATTGATTATTCAGGCAAATTACAAAAAGCACAGGGGATCGACTAAAATGAGTAATTTTAAAGAATACAAAAAAGTTTTGTGGCCAACCACCCGACAAGAATTTGAAATTTTAGAAGCTAAAGGAGCATACCTTACAGTTAGAACTGCAAAAAAAACATTAAAAGAAGTTATTGATGCTAGCTCTCAAGTTGGGACTGCTCCGTTAGGTCATAGACCTCCCGAATTATTAGAATTAATGAGACAATATTATTCAGATAATGATTCTCGTCCAATTATGACTGCTGGTCAAGAACATTATCATCCGTATCAATTAGAACTTGCTAAAAAATTCACAGAAATATTTCCAGGAAACATGAAAATGGGAGATTTGAAAGTGTTTTATTGCAATTCTGGTAGTGAGGCTGTTGAAAGAGGATGCCTAAAAGCTGCTCAATTGTATCGTGGCGGTGGGAGTTATATTTCATTTTTAAATGCATTTCACGGAAGAACTTCTTTAGCACTTTCAATGAACTTTTCAAAGGGAGTACATAAGCAAGGTTATAATTTCTTAGCTAGAACGTTACCAATCCCATACCCTGCAAAGTCTTCTTTTCCATTTAATATCGCAGAAGAAGATTTAGCAAAAGAGGTAATTTCGTATTTAAATCAAGTAATTCTACGGGAAAGTCCTTCTAATATTAATTCCGTGATTATTGAACCAATTCAAGGGGAGGGGGGATATATTGTTCCTCATAAAGATTTTTTCCCAATGTTGCGAGAAGTTTGTGATAAATATGATATTCCTTTAATCGCTGATGAAATCCAAAGTTCCTTAAGAACCGGTCATTGGTTTGCTATTGAGAATTTTAAAGTTAAACCAGATATGATTTCTGTAGCAAAAGCCTTTTCCGGAGGATTTTCGGCATTTGGTGCTGCTTTAATTGATTCTAAATACTCTCCGAATGAAGAAGGACACATGAGCAATACTTTTGGTGGTTCTCCCAAGGACTGTTTTTTAGTACTTAATACGATTGAGCTTATTGAAAAGAATAATTATCTAAAAAATGCAAAAAAAGAAGGAGATTTTATTTTAAAAGGAATTAAGAATTTAGAAAACAAAAAGATTGTTAAAGAAGTTCGTGGAATGGGATTAATGTTTGGAATTGAAATTCAAAATAAAAAAGGCAAACCTGATCCAAAAATGAGAGACAAGATTTTAAATGATCTTTTGATTAAACAAGGAATTTTAACTTATGGGTGTGGGAATGATTTATTTAATCCGAGTATTAGGTTTTTACTGCCACTTAACATAAAAAGAGAAATATCAGAGAGAATTGTAAATTCTTTAAATGCAATAATTAGGTGATAATGTGAGCTGGATTTTTAATTTGTTGGGTGCTATTTGGGACGTTGCTTCTGTTACTAGTAAATATATTTTACTTATTTTATTTATTTTGGGATCAATTTATTATTTTAAAACAAAGAAGAAAAAATTCGATTTGGAATTATTTTTACAATACTCTATTAAGAAAGTGTTGTTGATAATTGGTCCGCTTTTGGTACTTGGTGTGATTCTTTCAGGAATTTTAAATTATTTTATTCAGAATATTTGGATTTCTTTAATTCTACTTGTTATTTCATTAGGATTTTCTTATAAATTATATTTTAAAGCAATCAAAAAACCTAAAAAACTGAAGTTATCTTCCAAAATCTTTTTTTATATTTTTTCAATACTCTTCATCACCTGTTTACTAATAAGTTTGGTTCTAAATAATGCCTTGTGGGATAGTATTATGGCATTGTTTTTGTTTGGGTTGCTTTTTTGGGAGTTATAGGTTAAAATGCATGTTAAATATTTGCAATGTGTCCGATGCGGAAACAAAGTTTCGAAAGATAAAATTCAGTTTAGATGTGAAAAATGTGGCGGTGGCTTAGATGTTATTTATGATTATGACGAGATTAAAGATAAAGTAAGCTGGAAGGAACTCAGAAAACGTCCCTTTAATCATTACCGATACAGAGAATTTTTCCCAACTTTAAATGATAAGAATCTAATTAAACTCGGTGCTGGCGGAACTCCATTAATTTTTAGTGAGAATCTTTTAAAAGACTCCAAAATTAAGCTTTATTTTAAATTAGAAAGCTCTAATCCTACTGGATCTTTCAAAGATCGTGGAACATCTATTGAACTTTCTAAAGCACTTGATTTTAATTCTAAAGAAATTGTAGTGGCATCAACAGGGAATATGGGCGCATCAATTGCAGCATATTGTGCAAAGGCTCAGATTAAAGCCAATATTTTCATTCCCGAGAAAACGCCAGGAATAAAAAGAAAACAAATGAAGAGTCATGGAGCGAAAATAATCCAAGTTCACGGAGATTATGTTTTAGCTGCACAGAAAGCTATGGAAATGTTTAATAAAAAAGGTATTTATCTTCTAGGAGATTACCCATACAGAGGAGAAGGTGAAAAGAGTGTTGGTCATGAAATTATGGATGAACTTAATGCAGATTACATTGTAGTTCCTATCGGTAATGGAACTTTGCTAAAAGGAATATGGAAAGGTGTTAAAGAATTAAAGCTAACTGGTTTAATTGAAAAAACACCGAAGATGATTGGCGTACAATCTGAAAACTGTGATACAGTTATTGGCTCTTTTTTAAATAATAGTGCTCCTTCGTATGTTAATGATCCAGTTACAGTTGCTGCTGCTATTGCCTGTGGAAGTCCATTAGATGGTCAAGAGGCATTAGAATCACTTCAAGAATCAAATGGGTTAGGAATAACTGTTTCTGACCGCGAAATTTTAGAAGCCAAACGACTTTTAGCTCAGCAAGAAGGTATTTATGCAGAAGAATCTGGTGCAGTCTCTTTGGCAGGATTAATCAAATTGTCAAAAAAAAAGCAAACGCGCGAACAATTACGTGAAAAAACAATTGTCTGTATAATAACAGGGCACGGACTAAAAACGTAATCTTTATTTTTCAAAGGTCTTTATGTCTATTTGTGATTCCAAAGATTTTGCTTCACTTACTGCTTTCGCTATTAATTCACCCACAATTCCAGAGTCCATAATTTCTGCATTTACACCCAAATTCTTTGCTTTTTGGAACGCATTTTGAATCATAGGAACTATCGTCTGTTTTGTAGGTATTCCCGCGTTTATACTTAAATTAAATGCTTTCTGGGAGCAAGAGATAAGGTCTGTTATATATTGTTCTTGATCAATATCTAAAACTTCTCTTGTGAATAATTTTCCATTTTCACAAGTGCTTACTAAATCTAAACCAATTTCCAATGGCTCAATTCCTAATTTATTTAAAACATTTGCAATATCTTTTGTTATTTCATCACCAGAACTTAGAACTTTTTTACTGCCCATTATTGAAATTTTGCCACCCTCTACTTTTGTTTTTAAACCTATTTTATGAATTTCAGACATTGCTGGGCCAGGTGGTAAATCTGTAGGTCCTTCTTCTATAAAAACGTCTTTATGAACGATCGCGCCTTCTTTTGCTCCAGTAGGAATCTTTCTCTTCTTAATTTCTGCAAATAACTTAAAAGAATCTTTATCTGAGAACAATAATGCTGGTTGATTTAAGCTATTAAGATTAAGATCCTTCAAGTCTCCTCGTTTAGACGCATCAATTGCCAAATTCATAATTCTTTTTCGACTCATTTTAATGATCGCGGTTCCCCTAAGTTCTTTTTTAATTGTTTGTAATTGTTTACAAGGCAACATTTCCATATTTAATAATCCAACAACTTTAGAATTCGTTATTAGCTCTTGAAATTGCTTTACTGTTTCTTTTTTGCCTTGTCTTGATAGAACCATTTTATTTCACCTTTATAGGCGCACCCATTGTTAATTTTAATCGAATATCTTTGATATTGTTATTTCCTTTTGGTAATTTCCCTCGAATAAATGAAAGAAGTGTTTCAGCATTCTCTTTAATTTGATTATTCTCCATTTTTTCATGTCCAATTTTGCATTGAATGATCGCAGCATCTTTTAATTTAATAGTAATTGTCTTTTTTAAGGCATTAATCATATTTGATGGATCTTCTTGAATAGGCAGTGGTTTCGGCATCATATTTCTTGGACCCAAGATAATACCGAATTCTTTAGCGATGGTAGGCATTAGCGGTGCCTCAGCAATTAAGAAATCCAATGTATTGAAAAACTCCTTTGCTTTTTTCTTATCTTTAATTAATTCCTGTAATTTGCTTTTATTAATAAGTTCATCAGCATCTTTTGCTTTTTTAGTAATTACTTCTCCTATAACTCCTATTCTTTTATTAGAAACTGCATAAGGAAATTGAAAATCTGCTGTAAATTTATTTTCTTGTTTTTTCAAATCCACATTTTTCAAATTAATTACAATATCCATTGACTGATTGAATTTTCTTTTTTTTGATTGTTCTTTCACTTTTTTAATTGTATCAAGTACACTCATTTTATTCCTCTAATTTTGAATCAAATTCTCCTTCTGTTATTGCTTTTTGAATCTCTCGCGGATCTTTTCCTTCAATTGAGATACCCATTGTTAGACAGCTTCCTAAAACCTCTTTTGTTGCTGATTTTAATGTCTTTGAAAATAAGCCATCCATTTTCATTTTTGCTACTGCAATAATATCATCTAAAGCCGCATCTTTTACAATTTCTTTTCCTGCTTGCCCAGATCCTTTTTCTAATGAAATTTGTTTTTTTAATAATGCGGAAATTGGCGGTGAACCCACCTCAATCTCAAAAGATTTATCGCGCAGTTCTACAACCACAGTTACAGGTACTTTCATTCCAGCGAACGCCGCAGTTTTTTCATTAATCTTAGATACAACCTTACCAATATTTACTCCTAAGGGGCCTAAAGCAGGACCTAAAGGAGCCCCTGCAGAGGCTTTTCCGCCTTCTACTAATGCTGAAATCATATTTTTTGCCATTTTAATCTCTCTTTTTTCTTAATTGTTCTACATCAATTGTTAATGGGATTGGTACTGGCGAATCTAACAGTTCAATTGTTGCTTCTCTATTAACCTTATCAATACGGTCTACTTTAGCTAATTCATCTTTAAATGGTCCTCCAATGACTTCAACAACATCCCCTTTTTCTAATTCGATTTCCTTGGGTTTTTCTGACAAGAACTTCTCAAGTTCTTCCATTGGAACAGGCTTTTTTATTACACCTCGAACGTGCCTTAAATTACGAACCAATTGTTCGACCGCACTCTCGTCCCCTTCAACAAAAATATAACCCTTTAACTCTTGTGGGTAAAATATTGACTGAACTTCAATATTCTCTTGACTCATTCGTGCTTCAAGAGAATCTACGACAGTTTTCTCTCTACCTCTTGTTGTCCTTACAGTTAAGATCATTTTTTCCCTTCTAAATGTTTTGTATCATAGTTGCTATTATGTAAATTAAAAAACCTATGAAGCCAATTATTGCGATTCCAAGGGCCGTAATTTTAGCACTTCCCCAAAACTCCTTTTTATTGGGCTTTTTTGTTATTTTTAATACCCGAATATAATTTTTAATTTTTTTCTTAAAACTCATTTTTTCACCAAAGACAAGAAAGAATTAATTCAAGTTTAAGTTCGCATTCCGAACTTCATTTTTTATCTCTCCTGCCAAAGCAGTTAAGCGAGTTTAATTAGGTTTTTACAACAACCTTTATAAATTTATTCTCGAAAACTCGCTGCCACCATGCATTTATAGAATAAAAATCAATAATTAATCTAAAATGAATTTGTTCTCAAAACTTGGAAAAATATTTGGAAACACAAAAAGTAGCAAAATAATAAGAAAAGAAACTGAAAAAACTCCTAAGATAACCGCAAGAAATAAAGCGTCTCTAAAAGATTTTGATTTAGAGCATATTGATTCTTTTTTAAAAGAGACACGTCAAAAACAAGTAAGAGAATTTAAAATCACCTCACATATCAAATACAATGAAATACAAAAAAACGCGCAGTTATTTGAAGATTATCTAAAAAAATTAAACAAAGCAAACTTTAAAAGGAATTTTGGAAGCACACTAACAAAAAGCGATAAAGCTCATTTGAATTTACTAAAGATTCATAGAAAAAATTTCACAGAGAAAGGCCAGAATTTATTGAAACAGCTAAGAAAATCACTTTCTGATACTAATTCCATTGTAGAGTATAATGAACGAGTAAATCACCTATTAATCGACTTTAACAAAAAATCCATGCGCGATTTCCTGTTTTTCAGGAATCTTTTAATCCCAGAGAGCAAAAACACTTTAGATTCATTCAAAGAACTAAGTTCTAAAATACGTGAGTTTAGTGTGTCTGTTTGGGAACAAAATACGCAGACCGCACAAATAAACTCTGCACAGGATTTCTCATCTAAAATAAAATTAGAAAAAGAAAATATAAGCAATAATAAAAAAGAGATCATTAGATTCAGTACTAAACTGAAAAATCAAAGAACTAAGGAAAAGGATCTGGAAAAACAAATTAACCTTCTAAGAGAAAATTCAGAGTATCTTAAAAACAGAGAATTGCATAAAAAACTATATCAAGATCTTTTACTTACTAAAAGCAAAATTCATGCACAAGTGTCATCTATAGAACACCCATTAAAGAAATTTATTTATTTTTCTCAAAAATCCGGAAAAATAACAAAAGACAAAATATTATTGACAAACAAATTTCTTGAGGATCCCCTGGGTGTTTTAACAGAAAAGGACAATATTATTTCTTTAAATCTAATTTTGAATAGGTTTAGGGATAGTATTTTAGAAAATAAAATTGAATTAAAAAACAAAGGAAAAATTACCAGAAAATTAAACGAAATATTAAATCAAAATCTTTTTGAAAAATTAATTTTAAAATACAAGAATATTCAATCTGAATTTGTTGAATTAGAGAAATCAAAGATTACTTCGCACAGAGAAAAACAAACCGCCCTAGAAAAAGAGATTGAACAAATCAAAAGCAATATTGAAACAGAATTTCAGGAAGTAGAACAACTAAAAAAGAGAAATTCTGAAAAGGAAAAGCTTATTGAAAAGCGATTTTTAGAGTTAAAAAATGTTTTAAATTCTTTTGATTTTAATTAGAACCAATGTACCTTTGCTGTGATGAATTTCTGTGTCTTAGAGAACTTGTTTGTTACAAATGATGCCTATACAAATTCAATTCCAAGTTCTTTTTCAATTTCTTTTGTATATTCCACTTTAAAGGATTGATCTGGTCCAAATATTTGTGGTGATTGAACTCCAGTTACAATAATCATGGCTCTTAAAGTGTTTTCCAAATCCTTTTGAACTTGTGCTCCCCAGATTACTTTCGCAGAAGGATCTAATTTTTCAGAAACAGCTGTTACGACTTCTTGCGCTTCTTTTAAAGTCATATCCGTTCCACCAGAAACATTAATTAAAGCACCATTTCCGCCGTTTATTTCGACATCTAATAAAGGATTTGTTAATGCTTTACCAACAGCCTCTCTTGCTCTATTCTCTGTATCTGATTGTCCCATTCCAATCATCGCTATTCCTCCTTGGCCCATGACTGCTCTTATATCTGCAAAATCCAAATTAATCAATCCTGGTTTTGTAACTAGTTCTGTTACGCCTTTTACTGCATTAACCAAAATTTCATCTGCAATTTTAAATGCAGTATTTAAAGAAACATCAGGTACGATTTCTAATAATTTATCATTAGGAATAACAATTAGTGTGTCAACCCCCGCTTCCATTTGTTCTAATCCTCTTCTCGCGTTTTCAGATCTTTGCATTCCTTCCATTCTAAAAGGAAGAGTCACAATTCCAACTGTTAATGCACCCATTTTTTTAGCAACTTCTGCAATAATTGGCGCACTTCCTGTTCCAGTTCCTCCACCAAGACCACACGTAATAAATACCATATCTGCGCCATGAAGCGCTTTTTTAATTTGATCTTTGCTTTCTCTTGCAGATTCTTGTCCTACATTTGGATCTGCACCAGCACCTAATCCATTAGTCAAATCTTTGCCTATTAAAATTTTTTTATCTGCGTCAGCATAAAGTAAATCTTGAGCGTCAGTATTAATTGCAACTGTTTCTGCTCCTATGATCCCAACAGTAGTTAATCTTGTAACAGTGTTATTTCCTGCTCCACCAGTACCAACAACAACAATTTGAGCCTGTCGTTCTTCAAGAATCTTTTTTAAATCTTCATCAATACTATGATCAGTTTGTGATCTAGAAATATTCATAATATCCGAATCATTTATGTTATTCATATATATCTCCCAACCCTGTGAAACATACATTATCAGGAATTTTTAAATAAATATGTTATTTTGCGTTTCTAAGTAGTAGTTATTTAAAATTAACCTTCTCAATGTCAGAGAAGCACAACTTAATGTCAGAAACGATTTTCTTTTGCATTACATCTGTAATGTCCTTCACCTTTATCTCTAATGTCTTTTTTTCTAAATCTAACGCGAAATTTTTCGTATTTACTCCTAATCGATGCTTTAAGATTGTAGAAAGTTTTTCTTCATTTTCTGTAATTTGCTTGTTAATTTTAATTGTGTAAACAAGTTTTTTTCCTGCTAACGGGTGATTTAAATCCACTTTAACTCTTCCCGCACCCTTACTAATGACTTTTCCAATAGAGGTACCTAAGGAAACGAGGGTACCAATTTCCGCTTTTACGCCGTCTGATTTAAATCTTTTTTCAGAAACTAATTTTACTAAGTTTGGATTTCGCTTCCCAAAAGCTAAATCTGGTGAAAGTTCAATTTCTTTTTTTTCTCCGACATTCATTTTTTTTAACTTTTCATCTAATCCTTTTAGAATGTAATCTGCACCAAGAACAATCTTTCTTGGACCATATTCTCCTTGTGAAATATAAACCCCATTTTCTTTTGCCACATCTTCTGAAGTTAAATCAAAAACCTTTCCAGTTTCTTTGATTTTTCCAACATACTCTATTTCAATTACATCTCCTTTTTTCATCTTATTCTTTTTATAGAAGCATACTATTTAAAAATTTGAGTCTATTTTTAAAATATGTTGACTGATTGGCGAAATAAATTAAGTTCTGATATAGAATTTAAACTGAATAAAATTTTAAAACGCGTTAAAATGCATCAAAATGCATATTACTATTGTAAAAATCCAACTATAGCACAGATTTGGGTGGGTATAGCGGAACTACAAAATAAATTAGATCAATTAGATCAGAGACTGGGAGATATAGAACAAATAATAGAAAGAACGCATATTAAACCCCGCGTCACTTTAAATCCAGTTCTAAGAAAAAGTTTAGAGGAATATTGATCATTTCAAGATAATTGCAGGTTTGCCTGGTGCAGCTTTATTTGCTTTTTGGTCTTTTGAATTTTCTTCAAGAACCACATTTACTTTCGCTTTGAATTCCTTTTCAAAATCTTTCTGATTCTGAACCAGAATTTCAAACTCTTTTTGCATACCCAACAAGCGTTCTGGAATATTTCCAGGATTTTTCATGTATTTTTGAGCAGAATCTATTGTAAATCGACTTTGTTTTTTAAATCCAGCAGTTTTCATTAACTCTGAAATTAATTCTTTTTTTCTGCCAATCACACTTATTTTTTTAAAAAGTGTGTTTTTCCATTCTGAAGCCACAATTATTTTGATTTCTTTAAATGATTTCACAAATTTAGAAACATCTCTCAAATCAGAAAAAATATCCTGAAGATATTGTTCTTCAATTTCATAATCCATATTAATTTTCTTTTCGTCAAACCTGGGCCATTTTTGAATTGAAGCAAACGTATTATTTCCTAATCTTTCCCACATTTCTTCTGAAATGTGTGGTGCGAAAGGATTTAGTAATAGTGAAAAACTCTCTAGAGCCTTTTTTGGTATTATTTCTATAGAATATAAATAATCTACATATTCCATAAGTATTCGAATAGCTTTATTCATCCCAAAATATTCCATTTCTTCTGTAACGCGTTTTATAACTAAATTCGTTTTTGATTCGACTTTTTCTTCCATTTTTATGTTTTTACTCCGTTCTAAGAGTGCCATAGATTTATTAATAAATCTAAAAGAACCACCAATATCTTTATCATCCCATTCAATATCTTTTCCTGGTGCCGCCACAGATAAAACATAAATTCTTCCTGTGTCTATACCATATTTTTTTTCTATTTCTTCCTGCGTGACCACATTCCCCTTACTTTTACTCATTCTCAAACCGTTTTTGTGTACAATTCCTTGATTAAACAAACTAGTAAAAGGTTCATCAAATTTCAAATATCCTAAATCTCGTAATGCTTTTGTAAAAAATCTTGCATATAGTAAATGAAGTACAGCATGTTCCGCTCCTCCAATATAACGATCTACGGGCATCCAATGATTTATTTTTTCTGTACTAAATGGTTCTTTGTTGTTTTTAGGATCGCAATACCTCAAATAATACCAAGAGCTGTCAAAAAAGGTATCCATTGTATCTGTTTCTCTTCTAGCAGGCCGACCACATTTTGGACAGGTTGTTTTGATAAAATTAGCATTGGTTTCTAACGGATTTTTTTCACCGAATTTTACATTTTTTGGAAGTAGAATTGGTAGATCTTCCTCGGGACTTGGCACAAAACCACAGTGTCCGCACCAGATTATCGGTATTGGTGTTCCCCAATATCTTTGTCTAGATATCAACCAATCTCTTAATTTATATTGCACAATTCTTTTTCCGAGCTTTTTTCTCTCTAAATATTTTGAAATCTCTTTAATGGCCTTTGAATTTTCTAAACCGTCAAATTTTTCAGAATTAACTAAACGCCCATTTTGGGTGTATGCTTTCTTCAATTTTTGAGCATTCGCATCACTTTTTTTTGGTTTAATTACAGTTCTAATCGGTATTTTATACTTTTTTGCGAATTCAAAATCTCTTTGATCGTGCGCTGGAACTGCCATGACCATTCCAGAGCCATATTCTGCCAAAACAAAATTACCAGCATAAACTGGAATTTTTTCTTTATTGATTGGATTAATAGCATAACTTCCTGTAAAAACACCTTCTTTTTCTAGAATATCTGCATCTTTTTCAGTTGTCGCCCTTATTTTTTTCAGGAATTTTTCAACATTCTTTTTCTGCTTTTTTGTAACTAATTCATCTAATTTTTGATGCTGAGCAGAAATAACCATAAAGGTTACTCCATAAATCGTATCTGGCCGCGTTGTAAAAACAGGCCACTTTTTCTGATTAATTTCAAATAATATTTCTGTTCCCTCGCTTTTTCCAATCCAATTTTTCTGCATGGACTTTATTTTTTCAGGCCAATCTAGTTTATCAATATATTCTAATAATTCTTCTGTATATTTTGTGGTTCTAATAAACCATTGTTCTAGATATTTCGTTTTGACCTCTGTGTCTTCATGTCTCCAGCATTTACCGTTTATGACTTGTTCGTTTGCCAAAACCGTATTGCACTTCGGACACCAGTTCACCGGCGCTTTTTTTCTGTAAATTAATCCATTTTCCAAAAATTTCAAAAAGAAATATTGATTCCATTTATAATAATCTGGATTACAAGTTGCAAGTTCTCGACTCCAATCATAACTCAAACCTATTCTTTCCATTGCATTTTTGTATAGTGTAATTGCTTTGTCTGTATACTTTTTTGGATGAATATTGTTCTTTATAGCTGCATTCTCTGCAGGAAGTCCAAAAGCGTCAAAACCCATAGGATAAAGAACATTAAAACCATTCATTCTTTTAAAACGTGCGAAAGAATCCCCAATCGAATAATTTCTTACATGGCCCATATGCAAGCCTAATCCGCTAGTGTACGGCAACATTTCTAAATTGTAGAACTTTTTTTTCTTTGAGTTTTCTTTTACCTGAAAAATCTTACTTTCTTTCCATCTTTTCTGCCATTTACGTTCAATTTTCTGAAAGTTTATAGAATCATCCATAATAACAAGTTAGGGATTCAAAAGCTTTTAATATATTCTATATCTACTGAAATAACCCGCTAACTCGTATGCTGTAATATATATAGTGGATATTGCATTTATAATCTATTTTATATAATAAATTATAATTATTATAACTCACGCCAAGTAGTAAAATGCAATAACTTTATAACTCTTTGATCAAAGTATTTTTATATGCCCAACACCATTCAAACTCCAGGATTTATTTACCGTGGAATTCATGTTCCAGCAATTGAAACCCCAACGAAATTAATTGAAAATTTAGGAACAAGCAAATCCGTGTATGAATTAACTCCTTTGTCAAGTCCTCTATCTTGGAGAGTTTGTTTATATCAAATCGGAAGAGATTTAACATTATATCAAACAAGAGAAAGAGAACCTTCTTTTGAATTAAAAGTACTTCCAACAGAGGTAAAAGAATTAGGTCTTTTAGTTTACAATGATGCTCAAGAGAGAAAAGTACGAGGAGGGTGGCATAAAGATGCTGTCGAATTTTTGCCAAATGACCAACTGCCTTTGGGCGTTATGCCTGCTCCAGAAACCTACCAGTGGGCAAGATATTACCAAGACATTTTAGGTTTTGAAGAAGTAAAGGAGGGTGTATGGAGACCAACGACAGATGAGAATACTGTTACAGGTTTAGTTTTGCTTCCACAAGGAGGAGGCAAATTTATTGCGCCAAACCCTCAAAACGGATTTGTTTTTGACCCAAGATTTGGAACGCCAACATATACAACAGATAAAGACAATGCAATTGGAATATGGAAACAAGCCGGAAATTTAACAGATGAAGAAGCAGAAAAAGAACTTTCAAAATTTTTCAGAGGAACAGAAAGAGTTAAAGCCGTCGGTTCCTGGTCTTATGTGCACGACGGCCCTTTGAGTATAAGCCTCAGCAATGAGCCTAGGGACAGGAACTTCGATATCGGTTCTTTCCCTGCTAGTAGAGTTGCTGATCGGAGTGAGGCACCAGCAAATCCAGACTACGTTTTAAGAAGAAGAGAAGAACTGGAAGCTCTGGAAGCAGATCGCGAGATGTTGGACAGATTTCAAGAGTTCCTTGAGCGTAGAGCAAAATAGAGGTTTATGATAAAAATGACAACCGAAACCATAAAAGCACCAGATTTTGAATATTTGGGTTCTCAAATAGAAGCAAGAGAATTAGGCAGAGGTTTGTATGCAGATATTGGTTCAGGAGAACAAGCACAAGTTTTAGCACCAAGATCAGATATTCTATTATTTAAAGAAGTTCTTTATAGAGGCGGTTTTGATTTAGCATACGGAGTAGGAAATGCAGGAAAACTTCCAGAAGAAGTTCAAGAAGCCATGAAGTTAGTTTATGCAGACTGCCAGAGCAGAGCAAGAAGAAATGAATAGTACAAACCCTGGCAATCATACCAAGGAACATGGCACAGAGACGGAGCAGTTATTTTTGATACAGAAGAACTTACGAAAAGACACCCACAAATTTTCAAAAGATTCCAGCCACTTTTAGAACAAGATTATGTTTTAGCAAGATATTTCCAATACATTCAAGGATTTGAGCAAACCGAAGGAGATTGGAAAGTAAAGCCATCTATTGAAGAAGAACATTCAAGAGGCGTTTTAGTTCCATTGCCAAGAGGAAATGGAAGCGTTATTGTTCCTCTAAATGGAAGAATGTTCCACTCTGTTACAGGAACACTTTTAAAATCAGAGGAAGATTCTGAAACTGCAAGAAAACTAATCGCAGAGGGCTTAGGAATAAGTGAAGAACAGGCAAAATATGAATTATCTCGAAATTACAGAGTAGATTCAGGAACAAGAGCCATCTTTTCCTGGTCTTTCGGGGACGACGGTCCTTTGTGTATAGACCTCTACTTTGAGCCGAGTTACAGGAGCCCTTATTTCGGTTCTTTCCCTGCCAGTAGAGTTGCTGAGCGGAGCGAGGCACCAGAATTTGATTTATGAACATTACTAAAGAGGAAGAAGACCCACTATTTGAATTAGTTGAAGTACTACAGAGATAATACGCAAGAACAACCTTTGACTATTTGTTTAGGCATTACCTTTTCCACTTTTGAGCATGACACATAACCAAATTCTTTACTACGTTAAAATCTGGAACGTTTTTTATCAGAAGAGATAATTCTGACTTCCAAATATGTTTTAAATTATTTATTTGTGATTCAAAATCCTTCAGGTTCCAGACCCGATTGTAATATTTAAATTTTTCATTGAGTAGTTTCGGTTCAAGTTCTACATCCTTATTAAGAAGAAACCAAATATCATATAAGTCCCTTGCAGCATTTCTCGAGAGCATAGCTCTTATCTTTTCTGCCAATATTTCTTTTTCCTGCATTACAATAACATCAAAGGCAGGCAATTCTTCTAAGAACCTTCCAATAGTTTTTAGCTTTGGAGGAAGAATAATCTTTTCCCTGAAGCTCAAATCAAGGGCAATGCCACAAACGCTTTGAGGATTTCCCATGTATAACGGACCTTTAATTTTTAGCATTATTTTTTGACTTCTCTCATAACTTTTCATTTTTATTTCAAAGTCTATTCTAAATCTGTTCATACCCTTTTTGAGTGACTGAATATTGAATTTTTTAATACATGTAAAATCCAAATCTTCTGAGAATCTATTAAGACCATAACACTTTTTTAGTGCTGTACCTCCCTTGAAAATTATTCCCACGTCATGAAACTGATAAATAATAAAAAGCAAGATGTTCTGAAAGTAATCCTTTTCTGCTTCCCCTAAGTTAAGTCCGGTTATTTTTGCGTAATCCCTTAGCTCTTTTTTTGTTATCATGTTTTTACTCGCCACTTACTGTTTAACACTGTGCATTTATCTTGAAAGGGATTAAGGATTGTATAATTTTTATCAAGCTCAAAATGTCTTCTAACATCTATGTTTTGGTGTTTTTCTAGAAGAAAACCTGCTCGTTTTATCAATGATTGCATTTTAGTTCTTTTTAAGTATTCTATTATCTTCTTTTTTGAAATTTTGGCATTTTCAAACATTTTTTCGATTTCATTGAAATTTCCACACTCTTTTGGTCTCAATAGGGCATCTATACACAACTTTTCATTTTCTGCTATGAAGATTTCACCTTCTGATATTCTTATTTTCTTGTAGCCAAAAAAATGCTTTATAGGAATAAATTTGATTGTATATTTTTCAAAGTCTATTTCTTTTTTCCTTGTAGTGGTAGCAAGTTGTACAATCCTCACTATTTGTTCTGTATATCCATAATAATATGAAGCATACAAAAATGAGATATAAGAAGGATATAACAAATTAGTGGCTACTACGTTTATGTCGCTTTTTGTGGTGTAACTATTTTCACTTACTTTTTTGATAATACCTTTTTTACGAAGTCTAGCAAGAACTTGCCAAGCATACCCTTGGCTACATTTCTTAATTCTTTGTATATCTTCCATTCTGAAAACTGATTTATCTTCCAACAATTTCAGAAGTGTAATGGCATTCATAACCATACTTTCTTATAATTAGTATTTAAAACTATCTTTATTGATAGTTTTGATGTTTTATTTTAAGAAGATTCAATTTTAATTGTGATTTGGGTGGCCGTATGTTCAATTTTGGGATAAGTAATTCAGTAAAAAGCCCATTCATCACAACTAGCTGATATTCTATGCAAATAATCCCACCAAATTACTTTCTTTAATCTGACAATTTTGGAGCTAACCTTTTAATATTTGCACTGCCCAAATTGTAACGTATAAAAATGACAAGATTAATATGTGTAAGTTCTGGGAAAGGAGGAGTAGGTAAAACAACAGTCACCGCAAATTTGGGGGCTGCACTAACTCAATTTGGTAAAGATACTGTTGTGGTTGATGCGAATTTAACTAATCCTAATTTAGGATTTCATTTAGGTGTTCCATTATATCCTAAAACTCTTCATGATGTTTTAAGAGGAGAAGCACATATTAGTGAGGCCACATATCTGCATAATTCTGGCTTAAAAGTTATTCCTGCAGGACTTTCTATAGAAGATTTGAAAAGTACCTCTCCGAATAAACTAGGCGGTGTTTTATTAGATTTAGTTGGAGAACCAGACGTTGTTTTAATTGATAGTGCTGCTGGACTTGGTAGAGAAGCAATTAAAGCAATTGAGAGCTCAGATGAATTACTTCTTGTTACAAATCCAAATTTGCCTGCGGTTACAGACGCATTAAAAACAGCAAATATTGCTGAAGAATGTGGAACCAAGGTTTTGGGTGTTGTTTTAAATAGAATAAGAAAATCTCCAAGCGAATTAAGTGTAGAAGAAGTTGAGGCTATGATTGGACACCCAGTCATTGCAACAATTCCAGAAGATAAAAAGGTTGCCGAAAGTCTAGCAATGAAGAGCCCGGTTGTTCATCATAGACCAGATTCCTCTGCTGCAACTGAATTAAAGAAATTAGCAGCACATTTAAGTGGATCGGATTATGTTCCAAAAGCGAAAAAAAGAAATTGGATTACACGAATTTTTGGATTCTTGAATTAATCCTTGTTTAGAATTTTAAACAATTCTGAGAAATTAATTTCCAAACTAGAAACTGGCATTTCAATATTCCAATTATTTAGAACCTGTGGATGAATTTCCCCAAACTCCCCAATTACTTTTCCATTTATTTCCAGTTTAGCGGACCTGCCCGGAATATAATGGGTTCTTTCTAATTGTTTAATAGAATACTTTGAAAGACCCAAATTCAAAAAAAGCGATTCTAAAATTCCCTTAATTTCAGAGAAATTTGTATCTTTGTGGCTTAAACAAACCGCCAGTTTTCTAACCGTCTTAGACATTGTTTCCTCTTTAGAATCTAATTCAATAATATCTCCAATTTCAAAAATATTTTGTGGATACTCATTATGAGTATTATTTGACAATACTTCCAGCAAACTTGGCAATAATTTATTTCTGACAACACAATATTCTCTGGTTTTTGGGTTCTCAATTTCAGCAAGTTTTTCTTCATTCGAATTTAATTTCTTAAATAATTTTTCTTTATTGCTCAAAATAAAGGTTACTACTTCTTGCAAACCCTGACCTATCATTAAATGACGAACATTTCTAGTAAATACTTCTAAGGGGTTTTCTTCGCCAATAGTGGCAATCTCAGGCGGCTCTGATTCAAAGTTATTATACCTGTATGCTATAGCAATATCTTCCACAACATCCATCGAATGCATAATATCAGTTCTATAACACGGAATTAAAACTTCTAATTCATTTGCTATTGATTTTTTAGAAATTCCCAAACCCATTTTATTCAAAAGAATTTTAATTTCTTCTTTAGAAAAATTCATTCCCAATAATTTATTTATATATTCTAATTTGACTTTAATTTTACTAACTTCTAGATTTGGAGTTGTGATTTTTTTATTTCCATAATTAATTTTTACTTTATATAAATCAGAATAATGATCTGCAAAAGAAGTTGCAATAATATTCAATGCCTGAAGTGCGGTTTTTTCATCTGTCGCTGTCGCCTCAATTAGAATATTTTGCGTGTTTTCAGTAATTTTTGTGTTATTTGAATTTAAAATAGGAATTAGTGAAAGAATTTTATTTTTTGAATCAATTAAACAAGGATATTCTTTTAAATTTTCTAAAATTCCTGCATAGTCTTTCCCCTTCTGGGTTTTTTTCAACGTATTTTCAAAAGTAAATTCTTTGTTTTCATCTAAAGGAATAAATTTAGTATTTTTCGATTTTGTTGTATATTTTAAAGGAAATTTTATTTGATCCAAATCATAAACACCTATTGCACATTTTCTTCTTTTTCTGCAATGCGTCATATGAAGTTTTTCTTGTAATTGCATTATAGATCTAATTAATCTGTCATTAAATTCTACATTTTTAACAACACAGGAAACAATATACGGTCTGATTTTTTTTACTTTTGGATCTACATTAATCTCGAATTTAGAGTCTTTTGCAATATATTTTCTTAAACCGGTTTTAATATTCATAAACGAGGAAAAAGCCCGCGCTAAACCCTCCAAGGATAACATATCTGGTCTATTTGGAAATAATTCCAAAACAAACTCGTTTCCGACTTCACTTTCCCAACAAGAACCTATCATGGGAAGATGCTCTTTTAATTCGTTTAACGTAAAGTCCGCTCCACTTAATTGATTTAAATCGTCAAGAGTTATTGTTATCGTAGGCATTTTGCACCCCACAAAACCCTTTCTCGTGATTCTTTTAAATCATTATTATACAATTTTCGAATATCATTTAGTTCATATTGTACCATCAAAATTCTTTCGAAACCAGGACCCCAAGCTAAAACAGGAATATCTTTTCCTAATAATGGCTTAACTACTTCTGGTCTAAACATACCTGCGCCACCCAATTCTAACCATTTTTTATGGACGGGATGAAATACCTCTATCTCTGTAGACATTTCTGTATAAGGAAAATAAGCTGGCCTAAATCTTACTTTCTGAAAGCCTAATTTTTGGAAGTATCTTCTTAGATAGAATAAAAATTGCCTGAAGTTTACAGATTCACCCACAACAATTCCATCTGTTTGATGGAACTCTATTAAATGCTTCCAATCTAGAGTTTCATTTCTAAAAGTTCGTCCAACTGAAAAATATTTTGCAGGAAGATTATTTTCTTTTACATCTTTTCTTAATTGCGCAAGAGTTCTTGCTGAGAGAGATGTGGTATGAGTTCTTAAAATACATTTCTTAGCAAATTCTAAATTCCATTTATATCCCCATCCAGTAGATTGAGTATCGCCACCGGTTTCATGTGCGTTTTTTACAGCATTAACTAATTCTTTTGAAGGAAGTCTCCCTTTGCTTGGAATTTTCATAAAAAGTGTATCTTGCATATCTCGTGCAGGGTGATCTTGAGGTTGATAAAGTGCGTCGAAAACCCAGAAGTTTGTATCTAACATTGGGCCGGTCATTTCTTTAAATCCCATTTCCAACCAAATGTTTCGTACATATTCTATAGCATCTGAAATAACATGTTTCTTTCCGATTATGGGTATTTTAACTGGATCTTTGACATTATATGCTCTAAATTTCACTTTTTTCCAGTCTCTGGATCGTATTAATTTTGAATCCAACGAGGTTATGGTTTTAATTATTCCTTTTTTTAATAATTCTTTTCCAGCAGGTAAAATAGAAATTTTAATTGTTTTTTGAACTTTATTTTCAATAAGCCCCCTTTCTAAAAGGTTTTTCAACACATCTTTCCTTATTTTCCCATTTTCAATGTTT
Source organism: Candidatus Nanohalarchaeota archaeon (assembly GCA_017610385.1). Lineage (GTDB taxonomy): Archaea > Nanohalarchaeota > Nanosalinia > Nanosalinales > JAFCCC01 > JAFCCC01. The sequence continues at coordinate 69,711 of JAFCCC010000001.1, read as the reverse complement.
TTTAATGCGATCTCCTCTGCAGATTTATTATTGATTAAATTTTTCCCACTCTTTGTTAATTCAAAAGTCTTATTAGAACCAATAGAAATCAAATTTAATTTTTTAGCTTGGGCCAAGGCCACACCAACATTTTTTATTTTCAGTTCTGAGAAAGACATTTTATTTTTTCCATTAAAGCCCCGAATTAAATTTCTTTCTGGTAATCCGTCTTTTACGGCCTCTTTACCCCTTTTTGTCAAAATAAATAAATCCTTTTTGCTTTCGTATTTTTTAATGTGGTTATTTTCCTCTAAAAATAAAATAGAACGCATAATTGCAGAGTGCGCTAGGCCCTTTTCTTCTATTTGTTTTACAAAAGCGATTCCCCCCAATTTCTCTAAATGCTCTAAAACTTCAATTGCTTTTAGTGGGGCTTCACTCATATAAATCACCAAAATTATTTTCTTCTGTTAATAAAATAGAATTTGTAGAATAAATAATTGAAACTAAGCAGAAAGCATTTCATGATACAAATTATTTTATAAATTGAAATGATACCCACTTTCTAAAAAGAACAAAGGATTAAAAATATATAAAACTACTTTAGAAAAATGACCATCACTTCTTTTTTTATTGCTGTCCAAACTGCTCTAGAAAATATGGGGATTTTTGGATTGTTCATTTTAGCGTTTATTGAGGCATCTTTTTTTCCGATACCACCAGATGTCTTTTTAATTCCTTTAACCTTATTAGCCCCAAATTTATGGTGGCTTTACGCTTTAGTTTGCACTTTAGGATCTACTTCTGGAGCTTTATTTGGCTATTTTATAGGTAAAAAAGGTGGCAGACCGTTGTTAAGAAAAATCATTTCAAAAGATAGAGCAAACAAGATTGACTTGTATTATAAAAAATATGGTGACTGGGCATTAGGAATTTCTGGATTTTCTCCGATTCCTTACAAAGTTTTTACTATTACTTCGGGTGTCTTTAATCATAATTTGAAAAGATTTATTTTAGTTTCCTTTATTTCTCGCGGTGCACGTTTTTTCACAGAAGCATTTATCATTATGTTGTTTGGTCAGCAAATTGTAGAATTTTTAAAGATTTACTGGGGTCTAACTACCTTTGTTGTGTCTATTCTATTGGTTTTATTCTATATAATTTGGATCAAGTGGAAAAAAAGAAGTATTAAAAAGAACTAATAAATAAACTTATCAAGTAGCTTTTTGCTTTTTTCTCTGTTTTTTTGGTGCGCCTTCAAAAACGCATTTATTTTTTCAATTAGGATCTGTTTTAATTCTCCACTCAACATTTCTCCGGAGCTATACGAGTTATAAATATTTTCTAATTTTTTATCATTTGGTTCAAAGAACATTTTCAAATATTGAAAGGAAACATCTTTATCTGGATTACCGCCTTTTTCTCTGTGTTCTTTCACAGTGGTTCTGCCTCCAGAAAATGCGTATTTTTTGATTTTGTTTTCAACAGTTTTTTCATCATCTGTCATCGCAATAAAAGAGGATTCCTTTGAACTGGACATTTTTCCTTTCCCATTTAGTGCAGGAAGAAAAGTATGATATGTTGAAGCAATTGAAGTAAAAGTGTAATCTTTCATTCTATTTGCCATTCCTCTCGCTAATCTTATGTGTGGGTCTTGATCGATTCCAACAGGAATAAAAGTGAAAGTATTTGGACCCTCAAACTCTTTTAATTGTGGATGATACATATCTGCTGCTTGTAAAAGAGATGAAGACATCTTTCCTGGCGTAATTTCTCCATAAACTCCTTTAAATTCATTAAACGTAGCATAACGCGCAAATTTGCCTGCTAAAGAATAAAATGCATTTGATTTTTTTGCGTCCTTACTTCTTTCACTTTGAAAATAAAAATCGACATTTTCTGGTTTTAATCCCAATGCAATATAATTTAATAAATACTGATCAATTGCAATCTCCCTTAATTCTTCTGTTGTTTTTTGGCGGGCATTATATGCCTCAAGATCTGCCACTGCAATATACAATTTAACTCCTAGTTTCTGATAAAAAACAAATTGCTGTGCAAGCAACATATGTCCCAAATGAAATTTTCCAGAAGGCATTAGACCAGTCATCATTACGACCTTTTTCTTTTGATCAATCGCCCTTATAATTTTGTCAAAATCTCTGTGTGCAAAAACGACACGTCTTCTATACAAAACATTTTTTTCAAAAACATCTGGTAATTTTCTAAGTGGTTGAATTCCAAACTCTTTAATCAACCGTTCATAGTTTATGTCTCCTTCAACAGTCCATGGCGTGACGATCATTTTTGTCATTTTAATTAATTACCTCCTCTGACATTTAATAATTTGTTTTGATGGGGTCGCTGGGATTTGAACCCAGATCCTTCGGTTTCTCCAAAACCAGAAAGTCCGAGCGCTCGGATGAGCTTTTCAAATAAAAGCTCACGGAAACTTGTTAAGTTTCCTAAATCGGAAATTAATGCATTCCCAATTCAAGCAAAATTAAACGTCGAAGTGAAGTGAGTTGCCCGCAACTCGTTGAGCATGTTAACTAAGCTAGCTGTTATCTGGAGCCGAATATTCTGCCGGATTAAACTACAACCCCTTAAATTTTCTTTAGAAAAAATGTTTAAACTAAGTGCATTTAAGAATTCAAAGCCAAAGATACTCACTTAGTTTCATTTTAAACATAATATTTCTTATTCTATCTTATTTAAATATCTTACGGTTCAAAATTTGAAATGAACCGTAGAGCTTACGCTGATTGAGTTACAAAGCTGATGCCGAGCTTATAAATTAAATATAACTACGCCACAATAAATTAGAGATACAACTAAAGAAATCGTTTCGGTTTTCAGAGCCACCGATAATCTATTGCTCTCATAAATTGAGTATAATTTTATAACTATAAAAGACTTTATTTTTAAGAGAAGAAAATGGCAAGAACAAATGATTTTGAATCTTTTTTAATTAAAAACGGATTTATTTGGGGGCCCGAGCCTGAAATTTATGGAGGATTAGCTGGTTTTTATACTTATGGACCACTGGGCACCTTATTAAAACGAAATGTAGAAAACACAATTCGAAATGAATTCAAAGTTCAAGATTTCTTCGAAATAGAATCGCCTTTTATTGCACCAAAAGAAGTTTGGGAGGGTTCTGGTCATTTATTGGGTTTTGTTGATAAAGTAGTAATTTGTAAAAAATGTAAAAGGTCTTTTAGAATTGATAAATTAGCAGAAGAAAAAGGAATCTCAGTAAAAGAGCTTCTGAAGAGAATAAAGGAAAATAAAGTTAAGTGTCCTAATTGCAACGGGGCTCTCGGATCTAAAGTTGAATCCTTTAATTTAATGATTAAAACAGAGGTGGGTGGAAGAGAGGCATTTAATCGTCCTGAAACAGCTACAATGACCTATTTGCCTTTTAAAAGATATTATGATTTCTTCAGAAAAAAACTCCCAATTAAGGTTTTTCAGATTGGTCGCGCTTATAGAAATGAAATCTCTCCACGGCAAAATGTACTTCGAGGGAGAGAATTTACACAGGCGGAAGGTCAGATTTTCATAACAAAAGAATTAGAATATTCGGAACGGTTTAAAAGTAAATTGAAGGAGTTTAAGTCTGTTAAAGGTGTTTTTTGGCCAGCAGAATTCCAGGAAAAGGCCCAAAAAGAAAAATTAATGAACTACCAAGAAGTTTCAAAATATACTGAAAAGCCGGCTTATGTCTATTACTTATTTTTAACATATAAATTGTTTGAGCGTTTGGGTTTTCCTCAGGATAAATTAAGAATAAGACAACATAAAGATGATGAAAGAGCGCACTATGCAGTTGATGCGTGGGATTTTGAAGTAAAAACCTCTTTAGGTTGGATTGAGTGCTGTGGTGTACATGATCGAGGAGATTATGATCTAAAGCGACACTCAAAATATTCAAATGAAAATTTAGTGATTTTAGATGAAAATGGGAATAATGTTCATCCGCAAATTTTAGAAATAGCATTTGGCGTTGATAGACCAATTTATTGTTTATTAGATATTTTTTACAAGGTAGAAACAGTTAATGGAGAATCTCGAGCAGTTCTAAAATTACCGAAACAATTGACTCCAATCAAATTGGCGGTATTCCCCCTGGTTAAAAAAGATGGAATTGCAGAATTAGCTAATAAAATTTACCAAACTCTGAAAAAAGCAAAATTAGAAGTTTATTATGACGAAGTTGCGTCTATCGGTAGACGATATAGGCGTGTCGACGAAAAAGGAATCCCCTTTGTAATTACTATTGATTACCAAACAAAAGAGGATCAAACAGTAACTCTAAGAGATAAAGATTCTATGAAACAAATCAGAATTAAAATTTCAGATATAGAGAAAACAGTAAATGAGCTTATTTCTGGAGCACTTAAATTTTCTCAGATAAATAAACATTAAAAATAAGAATATATGTTTGAGAGAGAAGATTTTACTATGTCGGAATGTTATTATTGCAAGAAAAAAATTTCTATGCCATTTAAATGTAAGTTTTGTGGAAAATATTTTTGTGCAGAACACAGACTTCCTGAGAATCACGAATGTTCTGGTCTAATAGAACATAAACAACGAGCTAAAAAGGAAGTAAATGTGATCTACGAACCCTTTCGGCATTATGCCCACGAAGCGTCTAAAAAACAAAAATTCAGCCTTCAAAATTATTTGCCAAAAAAAATTACTAATTTTTTGGTGGGTGTTACTATTCTTATTTCATTAATCGGGTTATCCAATATAAGCTTTTTCAATTTGTTTGCATTAGATCCAGCCAAAATATTGGCTCAGCCTTGGCGGTTGGTTACTAGCATGTTTTTACATGCTGGTCTTTGGCACCTTTTCTTGAATATGTTTGTATTATTTATGTTTGGTCGTTATTTAGAGAAAAAAATTGGCAAATTAAGGTTTTTAATACTCTACTTTGTTGCAGGAATAATTGCAAGTGTGGGGTATAGCATATTTGCACTATACACTCTTCCAGCAATCGCAGTTGGAGCTTCTGGAGCAATTTATGGAATATTGGGAGCATTAGTATTTTTAGCACCAGAAATTCGGGTTTTTATAATGTTTATTCCAATTCCCGTAAAATTAAGTCGCGCCTTGATTATTTTTATTGTCTTGGATCTCGTTTTAAGACTTGCTGGTGCACCAATTGCAAATACAGCACATTTAGCAGGATTACTCGTTGGGTTGCTTTATGGGTATTTTTTAAGGAAGAAACTGGCAATTCGTGGTTTACTTTAACTATTTCTTACTTCTTCAAAATGATTTTCTTTAAAGTCCGCTACAAGTTTCACAATATAAAACGTTCTCTTTTCTGTGTTTATGGTGTAATTTACGGGAGTTCCATCCTCTGAAAGCATTAGATTGACACTAAAAAATTCTGGGACGTTATCAAATACCACAGTTCTTATTTCTGTATCATTAACCCACAAATATTTCTTCTCTGAATTTATAGAAATTTCTAAATTTTCTAAATTGCCATAGAAGTTTCCAAACGTAACATTTACTTTATTGCCGTCTGGTACGCCTACCAAAAAATATGTTTTGTGATTTAAACCATGTTTCTTAAAATAAAACCTCTGAAAATTTGTATAAGATCTCAAAGACTGTTCTAAATTTTCTGAACTGTATTTATCGTATAATATAGAGTTTAATGCTGTAGAAAATTCTCCAATAGAATTCTTTAAAATTTCTGGAACTAATTCCAAATTAGATACAACATAGTGACCGCGCGAGAACGTTAACGCTGTTAAAATGCCAATGAACATTATTGTACTAATTAAAAAATATTGTCCCTTTCTCATTGGGAGTTTACCTCAATAATAAGTTGATTATTTTCTACGCCCAGGTTCCGAACAATAAGTTTATGTGTTCCTGAAAATAGTGTTTTATTATATCCTGCTAAAATGAGTTCTGTTGTATTATATTTTAAAATTACATATGTTGCATTTTCGTCTGCTTCCAAACTCAATGGACCAAGTCTCGCAGAGGCACCTGGCGAAACTATATTTGAGTCAGTTTCTATTTTAAATCTCAATTCATTTTGATCGTCTGAGAAAATATATTTACCTCTTTCAAATCTTAAGGTTATTGGAACCTTTGAATTTTGCCCAGAAAACGCCACTTCTGAAACAACAGAATCAAATACACCTAAAAAATCCTGGGCTTGTTTAATTGCAACAGAATCTCTAATTTTTTCTAAATATGGAAAACCAACGCTAATTATCATTGAAATAGCCATTATAGCTATTGCCGTATAAAGTACAAAGGATATTAATGGAGAAATTCCTTTTTTCATTTTACCTCATTAGCACCAATGTGCTCGGTTGTAATATTGTTTGGTTTCCAGATATAAAGTAACTGATGCTTTCAACTGTATCTTTATCTGGGGCATTAATTTCATAATAATAAAAATCCAAAATATAATCTAATTTTTCAAACGTACCTAATAAATCTAATTGGTTATTGCCCTCATTTGTTTTATTCGTTAAATCAAATTCTAAGCTTAACTTATCTTCTAATTGATTTTTAGAATAAATTTCCTCATTATTTAATTTAATGGTTATATTTTCAAGATTGACTAGAAAAATATAAAGAATTTCTTTGGTGGACTTAGCTTTTTCGAGTGAAAACACAAGGGTATTGGCCTTTGTAAGTGTTTCTTTTGTAGAACGCAAATCTAAAAAACCCACGTTAATCTGTTTTGTTGGGAATTCTTGTTTTAATTTTTCTGAAATACTATTATTATCCTTATTTATTATCGCAATTCTAAATTCTGGATCGTCTGCATTTTTTACGAAAGATAAAAGATTAAAAACATTGTTTTTGATTTCAGAATGTGACTGCATGGTTGGAAAAATTCCAATAACGAAAATTAAAATTAATGAAGCGGACATAACTGCTTCTAAAGACTTAATAAATCCCTTAGACTCTAAGCCCATATTGCTACCTCCATTCTTTTTGTGCTTTGATTTCCAAATCGATATAGAATGTGCCTTGGTGTAGAAAGCACATAAGTTTCTTGGGATTCAGGCAAAACTCCCCCCACACTTATTTCTCCTGGAATTGTTATATTAAATTCAAAAGATCCAAGATTTAAAATCTCGCCGATCTGATCATTTGTTTTTAGAAAATACTCTTGTATTTTCTCTTCAGATAGTCCAACTATTTCTGTTTCTGAAAGAATTTTAAGAGGATATGTAAAGAAGCTTTCTGGCTGTGAGCTATTAAAAGATGAAATAGGACTAATATAATCCAAATTTGTGTCTTTCGTGTAGGTAAGTTGAATTAGATTTTTTCCAGAACTTAAATTCGCTTCAAATAATACTGAATTGTCTATTCGTAAGTAAGGAATCATTTCTCCATTTTGAAGCAATATAACTGAATTAACATCAACTTTAGAAAAATTAAAATAAAATCCTAATTTTTGATTTGTTAAACTGTGATTTGTTTCTACTAAAATTGGCATTTGATAAACAATCCATTGTAAGTTCCGCGTTAATTTATTTATTGTAGAATACGCTGCATTTTTAATTGGTTCGGAAAAAGAACTTTTTGTAGAAACTGAGTTTGAGATATAATTTATTGAAATTCCAATAATTAGTAACATTACAAAGAGGCCCACACTAAAATCAATCCCCACACTTTGCCCTTTCTTTTGCATACCATATATTTATGAATCTCTTTATTTCAAGTTAGCTATTATCAGTAGTATCTTAGAACCATTATGAGAATTATATTAGAATCTTCTAATTGTGCTTAATTCTACTTTATTTAGATCGATGCCAGTAAAGATTTCTTTCATAGTTCTATGGTCTTAAACGATATATCTCATAGTACGTGACTTCATTTTCCGAATCTACAACCGCCCAAAGCATTTTAGTTCTAATGTTTTGAGCCAAACGGACAGATCTTGACATTTCTTGATAAGATAATGTATAATTTTCAGGAACTGCATGTACAACCCATTTAGTATGTTCTTTTTGTTCTTTTTGGCCTTCTTTGTAAGGGTTTACTCCTCTGGAATAAACTCTAAAGTGTGTACCAAATTTGAAACCACTTTTTACAATATATCCTCGTTCCCGCAAATCCGCATAAACTGTGTATTTCTGTGGAAATTCTGCATCGATTTCGCAGAATCGCTCGTAAACTACTTCATTATTTAATTTTTTTCTACCGTCCTTTAATGTTAATTCTCCTTTATTGACTAGATGCATCGTTTCTGTTAGAGATAATTCTAATACATCTTTTCCAGAATCAGAAATTATTTTTCCATAATATTTTTCTGAGTGAATCTGATCTATTTCTTTTGTAACTCTAACTTTATTTTGTGCGAGCGTCCCTGTAATTGACATTTTTATCTGTTAGTTATTGCAAGAACATAACTTTATATCTGTTTTTTAATTTCAACTACATTTATTAAGGAAATTTAACAAAAGGTAAGTATGACTAGAACTATTGGTGTTCTTTCTGGAAAAGGAGGCGTTGGTAAAACGACTTTAGTTGCAAACCTGGGTTCAGCACTTTCTAACCTTAGTAAAAGTGTTTTAATTGTTGATGCGGATTTAAGTGGTGCAAATTTGATTCAACATTTTGGAATAGAGCCTCTGACTACGTTAAATGACGTTATGGCCGGTCGCGCATTTATTACAGAAGCTTTTTATAAAATTAACGGCGTAGCAATTATTCCCGCATCTATTTTGGATTATAGTGAGGATATTACAAGATTAAAAAATATTCTATTAGATTTTACAGGAGATCGAGATGTAATTTTAATAGACGGTCCTTCTGGATCTGGAAAAGTAGCAGAAGGCGTCATTCAGGCATCTGACGAGATAATTATAGTTACTGAGCCAGAAATGCCTTCTATAACTAACGCGATTGGAATTATCAAACTTGCTGAAAAATATAACCGCCCAATTTCGGGTGTAGTAATTAATAAGAAAAGAAATGAAAAAAGTCAATTAACTGCACAGAACATTGAAGAGACATTAAATCAGCGACTTTTAGGAGAAATAACAGATCATAAACGTGTTAGAGAAGCAATTGCATTAAGAATACCTGTTGTTACTTATTCTCCTAAATCCAAAGTTTCTCGACAATTTATGAATACTGCATATAGGCTTTTAGGTGTAGAACCAAAAGAAAAATCACTTAAAAATAGAATTAGAGCGGCATTTTATCGTCCACCGAAGTATTTTTAAAGTAATCTAATACATTTTCTCTATCAAAATGACGTTGACCAAGTTCGTTTTTAATATTTATTGCAGTCTGTTTACCAACAATTGTTTTTAAACGCTCAAATGAGCAATTGAGTAAATCCTGAGAGTTTTTAATGTTTTTATCAAATAATTTTCGCGCCCGCACTCGTCCAATCCCTCTAAATTTCAATAATGGAAGCAATTCTGCTTTTACACCGTATTTTAATCTTATTCTTAATAACTCAATTTGTGAATAGAGATTATTCCACTTTTTAATAGAACAAAATTCCTTACACGCGTATAATAGCCAATTTAGTATTTCTGATTTAACTCTTAGGCTGCCGGGAGATACTCCGTAAGTTTGCATTAATTTATCCTCTCCTTGTTCATTTATCCATTCATGTATTGCCAATGCGGTTTTGAATGATCTTAAAAACTGCTCATAATTATAATCCCATTCTTTTGGAATGGTTCCCAGCAGGACTTGTTCACTTCCTTCTAATAATCCTTCTAAGTATGCGTAATCTGCTTTTTTTAGGGATAAGAGCGGTTTCATTTCTATTGAATCACAAAGGAGCTTTAAAAGACCAATTTCATGAATTTGATGGTCTTTATGTGGCTCTAAATTACTCAAGAGGTACTGGGCAGTGTATGGATCTATATATAATTCAGAGACACGTTTACCTAAAAAATCTGCTTCTAATTCTTTCCCTTGTTTTATAAATCCATATTCTGTTAGGTTATTGATAATATTTTCTAAATGAGTCTCTATTTTGCTTAAATTGCGATACTGATATGCGTAAAAGGTTTTAGAAAAAAAATCCAGCAATTCTGCTTGACTTGAAACAGAATGCGTAGCAATTAGACTTAGAATATGCGTTCTGAGAATTGGTTCCACAGCCAATTTAGAATAAATATTTTCAACATCGCCAAAAATATATCTTTTTTTAATTTCTTCTTTCATTTTAAGATCTTTTGCAATACAAATCGATTCTCCTGTCATATGGTGCTCTGGTCGCCCCGCTCGCCCCGCAAATTGTTTATATTCTAAAACAGGGATAAAATTCAAGCCATAATTGCTATATCGACGTAAATCCTGTATTATTACGCGATAAGCTGGTAAAGAAACACCCATTGCAAGTGTCGGAGTCGCAAAAATTATTTTAATTAATCCTTCTCTAAACGCAGTCTCAATTATTCTTTTTTGTTCGTTTAATAAACCCGCATGATGAAATGCCACACCAGATTTTAAACAGTATGATAAATTTTTACACTGAGCAGTAGGGGTAGAAAGCACATTTTCTGCTTTGAGTGACATTTGCATTAGTTTTTCAGATTCCTTTTTATTCAAAAACGATTGTGAAATCTTAGTTGATTTCTTAGCAGTACTTTCCCCACTTCTTCTACTTCTTACAAAAACCAATGCCTGTTTATCTTTTTTTAAAGTATCTTTTATTAAGTCAAATAAGCCGCTGTTAAATTCTTTGATGATTTTTTGTGACCTACATCCCTCTTTCAAAAAATTACTACCTCTTTGAAATTCTGATTTATCTTTTTTAGTAGAATAAAACTCTATTTCATTATTATATAAAATACCTTCTTCTAATTCCACTGGACGATATTCGCTGTTAATTACTTTGCAATTTAGCCAAGCGGCAAGCTCCTCTGAATTTTTAATGGTGGCGCTTAATCCTAAAAATTGAAAATCTATAATTTCTTTTAAACGGGTTAAAGCAACTTCTAATGTTGGGCCTCGGGAACGGTCATTTAAAAGGTGTATCTCATCAGCTATTACTAGTTTGACCTGAGACAACCAAGGAACATTATGTCTTAACAAAGAATCAACACGTTCTACAGTAGCAATAATTAGGTCTTTATCTGCTAACTGTGGGCTTTTTGAATCAAAATCTCCTGTTGAAATTCCAACATTTATCTTTTGAGAGTTAAAAAACTCTTTGAAGTAGTTATATTTTTCATTAGCCAGGGCTTTTAATGGAACTATGTAAATGGCTTTTCCTTTAGAATCAGTAAAGAGTTTTGAAATAGCCAAAGTCGCAATTAAAGTTTTTCCTGACGCGGTTGGAGTGGACACAATTAAGCTTTGACCAGTTAACACACCCAAAGATATTGCTTTTTCTTGTGGTGGATTTAATTCAACTATGTTGTTTTTCTTTAAGTTATCAATAACGTATTTTGGTAAATTCATACCTAATAAGGATTCGATTTTCATTTCTAACACAGACCAGTTGCATCTTAAATTCAAATGCGTTTTATTACTGAATTTTTAATTCACATAAGCTTTTTAAGACACTATCTTTATTTATTAAAGATTTTACATAACTTAGTAGTTACCTGCGTTCCAGTATTCCACTAAAAAAGGTTTAACTACGAGTGCTCGTAGTTCTATTTATTTGTTCAGAATATCTCTCAATTTTACAATTTCCAGGAGGCAATGCTCGAATTATTTCATCTAAGTCTATTTTTTCTTTAATGTTTTTTTCGAAATAGAATTTGATTTTCTTTGCAATATCTGATTTTTTATCCACGCCATATTTAATTATCACGTATGTTTTACATACGTCTTTTACAGAGTTTATTGGGCCACCCATGATTCGAAGATCCGAATCTTTTTCAAGAAGGCCTATAGCCAGTTCTAGTGGTGCATGATAGATATAATTTCGCTTACCTTGTATTTGAAACGCTCCCTTTGATAACCCAGGAACTTTAACAACCTGTTCTGGTTTAATATAATAAATATCTGCATTTCCTATTCCTTTGCTCCATGAAGAAGAATAAGATATACCAAATATCGCAGCTTCTTTGAGTACTTCTTCAGAAATATTGCCTCCGTTTGATTTAATTACTACAAACGGTGCACCAGGTAGCTCGGCGTGCATTACAATATCTGTGCTTTCTGTGTATTTTTTAATTAAAATTTCATTGGTCATAGCATCTTTTCCACCAATGACCAAGATATTTTCTTTAGTAAAATACCATCGAAATGTCTCATACCAATATTTTTTTCGATTACTATAAATTGGTCGAAATGATTCAGATTGTATTGGAATTTCCTTACTCTCAAGTTTATTCAATTTTAATTTGGTTTCTTCTAAGGCCTTTCTTAGGCCACCCATTTTTCTATTGGCTTGTTTCGATTGTTCATAATATCGCTCAGCATTTTTTTCTACACCCAACGAAAAATCAACTTCAATTTCTTGTTCCAAATCCAATAGAACCATCTTGGTTGCAAAATTAATTGAAATAACTGCTCCTGCTTCAATACCGCCCCGCGCTTTTTCTTGTGATAGTTTTTCTTCTATTTCTTTTTGATCATATTTTCCTCTTGCAGAATTTAGAGCACTGATAATTGTTTCGACTAGAGAATAATTACGATATATCAAATCTGCTTTTTCCTTACTTTTTTCATGCTCATTTTCCAATTTAGAAAGTGTTTCAATTTGTTGTTTTTTAATTCTTTCTAATTCCTCTACTTTATTCTGTTGTGGCGCAATAAATTCTTCTATAGATTCTTTTTTTTCAAGGGAGGTATAATATTCGTCTAATGCTCTGGAAAAAGTTTCAAAATATGTTTTTTCAAAATTTTTGTATTTAAAAAAGTCTATTGGAAGAACTAGCAAAGGTTCACCATCCTTATACACAATATTCGGTTTAAAAAGAGTATTTACTCCTAAAATTAGTTTTATTAGTGTGTGTAAGATCAGGTTTAGTTGTTTTATTTCTAGAGTTTTACATGAGGTATTCTTATCTACCCCAGTTCTGTATAATACCTCTTCTGCGTAATTCCCACCAATTCCAAATATAGTAGAAAGTGCAGAAACAATTGGTTTGTCAAAATTTCTTATATTTGCAAATGATTCTGGTTTTATTAGTCGGGGGTCTAAAGACGAAGGCGGGGCTTTGTATAACTCACCTCTAAAAATAGAACGGTCTTTCCATTTTTTTGGATGCATAGCCGCCAAAATTTTTTCATGACTCACTAGAATGAAGTTGCCTGAACCGAATACCTCACAAATTAAAATATAATGTTCTATCTGAATTTCTAAAATCCTATCAAAACTCCTTTGTTTTATTTTTGTAATATATTTTCCTAACAAATATTTCCTAAGAAACATGCAAAAATTTGGAGGAATCTCTGGAACTTTTCTTTTATAATTTGTTAGAAATGCCTTTCCGGCAGCCAAGAACAAGGAATATTTTTTATCCCCACTTTTATACACATCCAAGATTATTTCATTATCTCTTTGATAAATTTTACTTATTCTACTTCCTTCTAATTGTTGCAACTCAGGAAGCAATGCCAATAAATCAATAGATGAAATTTCATAAACCATAAGAAACTCTACTATTTGAAAGTTTATAATTCTGTACTATTGCGTTTACTGAGAATCAGCTGAAAAATTCATTCTAAATTCTTCGGGAGTTTCTAATCCAAAATAATCCAAGAAGCTTTTGGTGATACTTAAAACATTGGTCCTTCCCTTTCTTTCAGAAGTTACAAAACCCCTTTCCTTTAATTCTTGAATTTGATAATATCCTCGATTTCCCCTAATTTCAATTATTTTGCTTTGTTGAACTGGTGTTTCATAGGCTATTAGAGATAGTGTTCTAAGAGTTCCCGAGGAAATATCTTGATCTGGAGCAAGATATGCAACTTTATTAATTAAACTCGATTTAACCTTTAATTCATATTTTCCATTACTTTCAATTAATTCAATGCCTCTATAATCTTTTTTTAGTTCTTCTTTCAATTCATCTATTATTTTTTGTACATATCCTGGAGAACCAAAACCCAAAATATCTGCAAGGTTATTAACACTAAGTGCTTTCGCTGACAAAAACAACGCAGCTTCTAACAATGCCAATTTATCATTCATTTTCTCTTGCCTGCATTTCTTTTTTTAATTTTATTAGAATCTTTCCTAAAAATTCTTTTTGGCTACATTTTATTTGATCTTTATTTTCCAATCGTAAAATATTTACGAATTTTTCCACCACTTCTTTTTTATTTTTATCCTGTAATAATTCTTCAAATGAAATTGTTTTATGACCTACTAAAACGTTTCTTAGTATTTCCATCATTCCATTGAGTTTTTCTTCTATATTTGATTTTTTCAAATGAATTCCAAAATCTGTTTTTCTTTCAGACCATCTTTTTTTACGGGAGTATTCAATATTCATCGCCTTTGCGAGTTCAGATTTCAAGTCCTCCAAAGTTACTCTTCTTACTGGAGCACGCCTTACAGGAAAACTTATATTTGGGATATACTGCTCTTTTTGCGGGTCGTTATCAAAGAAATCTTCATTAAATTCTTCTATTGGTAATTCAGAATGGATAACCCGCTTTCCAAATAAAATATCTGCTTTCATTCGTAGAAGAATCGAACAAACAAGAATAAATCTTGCAGGTACTTTAAGGTTATAATCTTCCATCGATTGAATGTATTTTTTGTATCTTGATGCAAGTTTAGTTATATCCACATTCCATGGATCCAGACCTCTAGAAAGTGTATCTAATACCAAATTCCAGTTATTTTTTAGAATAAACTCCATACTAAGTTCTTCCTTTGCAATCTCTGTTTCTGGCAGTTCTAAGTCGAGCATATAAATTCCTTTGCCCGCCCCCCTTTTCAAACATATACCTCTCTATAGTATTAAAAGCTTTCTTTCATTTGTTTAATATTAATTATTTGATTCTTTGGTATCCATAATATTACTTAAATCAATAGATCTTATTTTGGAAACTCCAGATTCCATGGAAACCCCATAAACACGGTCAGCAAATCTTACTGTTTCTTGGTTATGTGAAACCATAATCAATTGTAAATTTTCCGCGTATTTCTTTAATAGTTTCGCCACTTTTTTAGAATTACTTGCATCTAATGAAGCATCAATTTCGTCTAAAATGTAAAAAGGACTCTTTTTTTGTTCTTGAACAGCAAAAATAAACGCTATGGCTGTTAAAGTCTGTTCTCCCCCACTTAAAGAATCTATAACATGTGGTTTCTTGTGTGGTGGATGCGCTTTGATAATCAATCCACTTTCAATATTTTCTGAATCTTCCAACTCCAGAAAAGCTTCTCCTCCATCAAATATTTTTTTGAAAACCTTGTCAAAATCATTTGTCAGTTTTTTGAAAGAAATCATAAATTTTTCTTTCTTTCTATTTTCTGCCTCTTTAATTATCTGTTCAATTTCTTCTTTTTCTATTCGTATGCCTTCTACCTTGTTTTTATACTTGTCATATTCTTCTTTGAACTGGTCATACTCGTCTATTGATTTAAAATTAACAATACCTATGTTATTGAGCTTTTTAATCGCAGAGGTTCTTTTATATTTTAAAGTCTCTACAGTAGACGTCATGAATTCTTCAATTTCTTTGTCTTTATACTCTTTAATTTCTTTTCTCATTTGTTCAATTTCTGTTAATTCATTTTCAAAATGCAAATTACTTCCTTCTAATTTATTCAAAGTCATTTTCGTATTAGATAGCTCAGAATAACTATTCTCTCTTGATTTTCTTAAATCATCTAATCTTTTGGTAATATCTTTCCTTTTATCAATTAGACTTCTAGAATCTGTACTCTCTTTTTCTTCTAAAGATCTCTTTTGATCTAAAACACCATTTAAATCTCCAATCTCTCTTTTTAAATCTTCAATTTCTTTTTTTAGAAGTTCAACGCGTTTTATTTTGTGTGATACATCAAAAGATTTGGTTTCTGTTTTCCTTGATTGAATTTTTGACCCGCCAACCATTGCACCACCCGCACTTAGAGAGTCCCCTTCTAAAGTAACTACACGTACTCCTTCGACATTTTTAACTGCTTCCAAATTTTCTGCCACCAAAGTATCTTGCAAAACATATCTTACTGCTTTTCCGAAATTTGGTTCAAAACTTATCAAATTAATTGCATAATCTATAACTCCCGGATTTTGTAATGCTCTCTCGGTTCTTGGATTTTTAGCATGATTTGATAGTTTTTCTAATGGCAAAATCCTAACTCGCCCTAGATTTTCTTTTTTCAGGTAGTTTATACACTTAATTGAAATTTCTCGAGTATTTACCACCAAATCGGATAGATGTCCTCCTGCAGCGGTTTCTAATGCAATAGAATATCTCTCTGGCACACTAATTAATTCTCTTACAGTTCCATGTACCCCCATCCAATTTAATTCAAGAATTGACCGAACTGCCTTGTTTTCACCTCGTCCTTGATATCTGTTTCGTAGATTGTTAATTTCTTCAATAGATTGTTCTATTGTTCGTATTTCAGATAATTTACTTTTAATTTCGCCTTGTCTCCTGAAAACCTGGTTTTTCAAATGCTCTATTTCTCTAAAAATAGATAGTTCTTGGTTTTTTTCAATTCCTTCATCCAAACTACCCATTTCTTCTTCCGTAGAATCCAAAGATACATCTAATTCACTTAAATCTGTGGTAAATTCACTTTCTCTGATTTTTAATTCTTTGATTTTTTCAATGTTTTTTTCTACCTGAGCCATTAGTACTTTCTTTCGTAACATGAGAATTGCAAATTCTAATTTATTTTTCAACTCGTCAAGGTTCTTGTATTTCAAGGCGCTGTCTTTTTCATACTTTAATTTTAATAATAATGTTTTTCTTTCCTCTAAAATAATATCTTTTTCTCTTAGGTTTAATTCAACTTTTTCTAACTCTTTCATCGCTTTTTGTTTTTTTTCTTCAAAGGCGGCCACACCTGAAAGTTCATCCACAATTTTTCTTCGTTCAAGAGCATTCTTTTTTACTATTCTAGTAATTTCATTTTGTTTTATGAAGCTATTTTCAAAAGAGTCTAGCGCTAATTTAGAAAGAATTTCATCAACAATATTTCTTTGGCAATTTTTCCCCATGAATTTATATGTTGAGGACGCCCGAGTCACTTTTCTAGCAATTGTAATTTCTTCTGCATGAGCACCACCCAGATATTCGTCAAATAACTTGTCTTTATTATTAATATGCAAGGTAACCATAGCATATTCCGCTGGTTTATGATTTTTTCCACCATTAAAAATTAGATGAGTCATTTTATCTGTTCTTAACTTTGATGTACGATTACCCATAACAAAGAATAACGCATCTAAAATGTTGGTTTTACCTGCGCCATTTTCTCCAACAATCGCAGTTAAACCGGGAAAGAATGGTATGGCGGTTTTCCGTTGGAACGACTTGAAACCTTCCATTGTAAGTTTATTAATCCTTGCCATATCTTTCTTATTTATTCGAGAAGGTTATAAATATTTTCTCGAAAAGACTATGGTGAGAATCTTTCTGAATCCCGAGGAAATAAAACCGCCTTTCGAATGTTATCTAAATCCAATAAGGCCATTGTGATTCTTTCAATACCTAAAGCAAAACCTCCGTGTGGTGGAACCCCATATTTGAAAAATTTTGTAAACCACTCCACAGATTTTGGATTCAATTTCTTTTCTTTAATTGCATCTATAAGTTTATTGTATCTGTGTTCTCTTTGTCCTCCAGAAGACATTTCTATTCCTTTATAATATAAATCAACGCTTCTGGCGTATTTTGAATTCTCATTATTCATCACGTAAAATGGTTTATGAGCAAAGGGAAACCCATTAATAAAGTAAAATTCGCATGCAGGATATTCTTTTTGAATGTATTCCCACAATAATTTATCATCTTCTGTATCTAATGTATCCCCAATTTGCTTCTTTTTATTCATTTTTTCTAAGATAGAATATACTTCTGGAAATTTCAGTTCTAGAAATGGTGCTTTTGGGATTTTTAATTTAATTTGTAATTCTTTTAATTCTGCTTGGCAGGATTCATTAACTTTTCTAAATGCTGAAATAATAACTTGTTCTTCAATTCGCATAGTATCTTGTTCTGATTTAATAAATCCAATTTCAACTGCACAAGTTCTATGCTCACATAAATGTCTACTTGTATGACTCTTTTCAGCTCTCCAACTAGGCCCAATGTCATAAATTTTTGTTAGTCCTCCTGCAATTGTTAATTGTCTATGCAACTGCGGATCTTGTCTCAAAAATGCTTTTTTATTGTAATACTTAATTTCAAAAACTTCACTTCCAGATTCTGACGGCGTACCCATAATACAAGGAGTAAATACTTGATAAAATCCATTTTTATTTAGCCATTCCTGAATTCCTTCTATTAATTTGGCTTGAACTTTGAAAATTGAGTGATCTTTCTTATTTCTTAAGCTTAAGCACCTCCAATCCAATTTTTTATCCATAGACGTTGCAATCTTTCCAGAAAAATCAATAGGTAATGGTGCCTCAGCAAAGCCCAAATATTCAAATTTTTCAGCGACTAATTCCCTATCACCTGACTTTTGTTGGCCTTTTTGTATAAGTCCTTCGACTAAAACAACTGTTTCTGGGTGGATTAATTTTAATTCTTCTAATAATTTTTTGTTAGAAACAACCAGTTGCATTATGCTTGTTCCATCTCTTAGTTTCAGAAAGGCAATCTTGCCCAAAACATTTAGATTTTCTAGCCAACCAGCAACACTTACTTTAGATCCTTCTTTTGTTTTTAATGCCTCAGAAATTGTGATTCGATCTTTTAAGTTCATAATAACTCTTTTCAATAAGTTCTTTTAAAATCTTTTTATTCTTTGCGAGATGAATTATCTTAAAAGTGCATTTCTAATTACGCTTCCTGTTATTGTTCCATTGAATATCAATATACCAAACACCAAAATAAGTAGAACAATCGCAAATGTAGAAATTAATTGCTTTTTACTTAATTTTTTTATATGACCAAGCATAGTTTTAATAAGGTTTAGATTATATAAATAAATTTCAAAATTGCCCTAATTTTTTCTGGGCGAACTTCTTTAAAATTCGTTTAGATGTACTCCATGAATGTCTGGCTATTTCTGGAAGCTTTTTGTTTGCTTTAACATACCTTTCAAGCATATTTATTGTGTCTTCATCATGAGGATAACCTGTTCGGAAATAACCATATTCCCCATAAAGATCTTTTACATGTTTTTCTCTTGCACTCTTCGCTAAAATTGAAGCTGCACTTACAATCGGATAATTTTCATCTGCTTTGTGTTCTGCAACAAACTCAAGATTTTTATACTGTTTTGGATCCATGAATTTTTTTACTTTCAAGATGAATTTTTCAGCATTATTTTCCGGAAGGTCTATTATTACTTTATCTGGCTTTAATTCTTGAATTATTTTAGCGAACATTTGCATTTCAATAACATTCAAATTAATTGTTTTCATTAATTCATCGATTTGCATAGCTGTAACTTCTTTAACTGCGTATTTATTAAGAATTCCGGGTAATTCCGCAGCCATTCTTTCTCTATCTTTTTCTTTGAGCATTTTAGAGTCTTTTACTCCCAGTTTTTTTAATTCAGATTCTCGGTTTTCTTCTATGACTGCCCCTGCTACGAACATGCTACCGATTACAGGCCCTTTGGGCCCCTGAAAACCAAGAGACTTTCAAGATCTGCCCGCCTCATCGATGCCTAATATTAGTTTAATTTCTTTCACAAAACAATCACCTTCTTATTTGTATGAACTTTTCTCCATTTATGATTATCTTTTTTAATTAATCTCAATTGTTCTAATCTCTTAAGAATTTTGTACGAAGAACGCAGTCTCACTTCGAAATGAGAAGATATTTTTTTTATTGACAGAGCTTCAGCTCCCAATAGATCCAGATATTTCTTTTTTGTGTTGGAGATGATTATCATATTCTGATCACTCCGAATCCAATAGTTTGTACTTTCCACTCTAAAATCTTTAATTTTACCATCTTTCTTAAGCTGTATCACTATATCTTGTATTCTCGCAATAGAACGATCAGATTTTTTCGAAAGTTGTTGAGATGTATGAGGTACTTTAAGATCTTTCCAAATTCTATTTTTCAAAAAATGGGCAGGATAATGAATTTCTTTGTAAGTTTCAACCATTCGTTCGAATGCAATTTTCTTTAGAGGATGCAAATCGGCGATTCCAATTTTCTTTAGTTTCATAAGATTTTCATGAGAATAACAGTATATTCTTGGATTTCCTTTGAACGCAAATTCCTGAATAATTGTCTCAGCAAAAAAGTCAACTAAATCGGCACAAGAATTAGTAAATGTTATTTCTGATTTAGTTTTATTATCTCCTTCCGCTAACCACAACCCCACACAGCGTGAAAGATTAGGACTTAAATTTAAAACAGCAGGCGAAGTTTTGAACATGGTGGCATCACGTTTATAAGGTTTATGTATAAAATTAATGTAGATTATATAGCGAGATGGAGCAGTCAGGAGTGCTCGTCGGGCTCATAACCCGAAGGTCGATGGAAGATTATTGGTCATGGCCAAATCTGTCGAATTCAAATCCATCTCTCGCTATTTCTTTTTATTTGTCTTAAGCACGTTTAAACTCGCTTTAAGCGCCATTCCTCTTGTTCCGTTATAAATTTATGGCCAAGAATTTAATTATAATTCAATGATCGGATTAACTCATGTGATTTTCGCATTTTCACTAATTTATATTCTAAGATTGCCTATTGTCGCAGGAATAATTAGCTCTATTCTCCCTGATTTGGATTTAACCTTTACCTTCGCTTTTCCTTTAGTACATAGAGGAATTCTGCACACGCCTATTGCGCTAATTGTTCTAACGACTCTGTTCTATTTAATAACCCAAAATAAAAGTTCGACTTTGGCTTTTGCCATTGGTTTTTTAACTCATTTATTTTTAGATTCATTAACGCCTATGGGAATTATGTGGCTTTTTCCGTATGAAAAATACTACTCTTTAAATTTAGTTTATTCTAGTAGTCTACTAGGAAACTTAATGATTATTTTATTTTCACTTTTAATTTTTGTTTTATGGAAATATCATCAGAGGTTGATTGTATGGATAAAGAGTTAAAAAGATTCATTTACGTCACAATTTTAATTATTGGAACTGTTTTGATTTCTTTAATATTTTCTGATACAACAGCTTCTTCTATGTCCAATTCAACACAATTTGATTCAACCAAGAATAGTGGAACATATACAATAACCCAGTTGTTGTCTAAGCGTCCTTTAGATCAAAATATTAAAGTAGCAGGCAATATTTCTGCTGTTTTGAAGGATTATACTTCTAAAAAAGGTTACGTTTATCAACGACTTAAGGTTTCTGATGGATCAAATGAAATTCTGATTTTTTGTAGTGCCTATAAAGGTAAAAGCGATCTAACTATAGGAGATCGTGTGAGTGTTGAAGGAAAATTTCAGAAATATAAAGACGAATACGAAATATACACCTACTGTTCACAGATTCAAAAAATTAAGTGAAGAAAATGAAGGAAGCAGATTTGGTAATGAATACTATTTTAGAGGTTCTAAATAGAAAATATAATGGATCAATTGTATTGAGATTAGGTTCTGTTCTAGCGGACCCCACCACGTTTAGAATGATTTTTGATTTAATGACCAAAAATACACAACTGACTCATACCACATTAGATATTGTAACAACCCGCTCTCTGATTAAATGCGAATGTGGTTATGAAGGAGAAGGAATTACACATAAAGGAATGAGTAATGCTCGCTGTCCAATCTGCAACAGAAATGCAAAATTGACAAACGGATTTGAATTTCAAATATTAGAACCAAAGAAATGAGAATAAATTCACAAGCCATCCCAGTATTTCTTTTTGAATAACACTAAAGCCATCTTTTCTTAATCTATTTGATAGTTCGTTCACTTTTTCGGCGCCAATTAGAATTAAATCAAGATTTTGGGATTGTGCGGGAGGCCGGATTCGAACCGACGAACCCCTATGGGAATAGGTTTCTTCATTAAATCAGATCTCAAATTCAGTACTTGAGCCTATCGCCGTTGACCACTTGGCTACCCCCGCAACTGAAATGCCAGTTAACACACCTGCGAGTTGCAAGCAACCCACTACCCTTTCATTCTGAGAACAAATTTAAATATCTGTCTAAAGACAAAATTATCTGATTTTAGAGAGATCATTCTTTAGTGTTTCAAGTTCTCCTCTGAGATCATTTACCGTATCTTTAATGATTCCTTGCGACGGCATTTGCTGAGACATTATTGGATTTAAAATTGGTTCTCTTACATCGGGTAATTGTGAAGAAATTGAAATTAGTTTTTCATTTAATCTGGCAATGTTATCTATAACCGCAGACACACTTTTTTCTTTTACTTCTGTAACCCGATTTAACACAGAGATTGCTTCCTTCAAATTCTCAATAATCTGTTTTGTACCTTCTAAATCTTGAAGAATAATTCTGTATCCATCAACCTTTACAAAAATAGAATCCGCTTTTTTTTGTAGTTCTTCCATATTTATCACTTTATTATGTGCGAAAAGAATATTAAAAACTTTGCCAAGATTAATTAAATAAAAGATGAAAGTTTCCTTTATTTCGGAATTTGAAACGATTGGTTATGGAAGAACATATGCTGTTAATCGTATTATACAAAGGTTAGAAGAAAAAGGAATCACAGTTTATAGGAATAATGGATTTAAAGATGCAGATATAATTCATGCTCACTCTCCATTGCATATTGCGCATTATGTATTGAATAAGTATCCTGATAAGAAATTTGTTGGAACGATTCACGCGAATCCAAATGATTTCAAAAATGCATATGTGCCGTTTGAGTTTGTGAACAAATTAAGTTGGGATTTTTACAAAAAATTCTATTCTAAGTTCGATTTACTAATTACACCTACAAAACATGTTGAATCTGCAATGAGAACGCAAAATTTCGAAAAAGTAATTACAATTTCTAATGGAATTGATTTAAGAACTATGCGTCGAAATAATGACTTAAAAAAGCACTTTGAAGATAATTTCGGATTAAAAGACTTTGTTTTTGTAATTGGAAGAATAAATGATCCAAGAAAAGATTTAAAAACAGCAATAAAGATAGCTAGCGAAACTGAATACGAGTTTGCGCATGCCGGAGAGATTTTACCTATCTTCCCAACGTCTTTTGCTAAACGGCTATTTAATCACATTAAAGCTCCACCAAACTTTAATTTTTTGGGTTATTTATCTCAAACTGAGATGATTGGTGCGTATAATTCCGCTAAAGTATTTTTACAATGTTCTAAATTTGAAACAGAGGGTTTAGTTGTTTTGGAGGCATTGGGTTGTGGCACCGCTATTGTTGCGCGCGATATTCCTGCATATCATGGATTATTGAAAGATAGAAAAAATTGTTTTTTATGCCAAGACACATTAGATCTTAAAGAAAAATTATCTAAACTAATAGAACATCCAAAAATTAGGGAAAGGTTTATCAAAAACGGAAGAAATGCAGCTAAAGCACGCTCTTTAGATAAAACTGCAAACAAATACATTCACGTTTATGAGGAAATTCTTAATGGAAAATCTTAGTTTTCACTTTTAATAATTTCTTCTGGTTTTTTCTCTTCCTCTTGTTTAAATCCTATTATTTGGAATCCATATTTGCTCGATTGATCTTTACTCCAAAAGGGATGATATTTCGTTTTTAAAACATAACTTACTTCTTTTTCTAATTCTCTTCCCGTATAATCTTCTTTATCTGGAAGCCATTCTTTTAGAATTAGTGTATCCCCTACCCGACATTTAAAGTCAGCCATTCTGACATCGAATTTTTTCTTCCCATCAGATATATCCTGAAAAAGTTCAGGCCATGTTTTTTTCTCTATTATCATTATACCTATATTTGTTTCTTATACCTAAAATAACTATGCCTCTATTTTCTAATTCTTCCTTTGTGTGAAACATTTTCCCTATCTTTTGCATTAAATTTAAATGATACTTCAAATCAAGGTTATCATCCTGTTAATTCTTTTGTTGCATTTTTCTATTGTTTAATACCAATATCCCGTATACTTTATAGTTAAAATCAGTTAATCTCACCTCAAAACGTATTATGATACACTTTCTATTTTCAAAATGTTTTGATGTATTTTTCTATTGTTATTTTATTTACTATAGCCACAGATGGGAGTTGAACCCACAACCTGCTGCTGATTCTTGTTCGGGGGGTGTTCACGTCCTCATATTTTATCGGAATAAGTGTCCTCCTCATTACAATACGAAGCAGCTGCTCTGCCAATTGAGCCACTGTGGCAGCTAAAATGCCCGTCAGTTTATTCGCTTTTATTTGAAAAGCTTATCTACTACTTATGCAAACTGTGAATGTAAAGATTTATATTTGGTAATAAAATCGTAACTTACTTAAGAGTTTGTTCAAATTTGATTTTATGGAACTTAAAAAGGGGCAGATTATGGTGTGGGCCTTGTTTGAAATTTTAGCTACAGATAAAACCCTAGCTGAAAAATCATTAAAAGACCATATTAAATCCTTGAAAGACGAGAAAACAGTTAGTTTTACCAAAGAAACATTTGAAGAAGTTCAGGAGATAGATAAACCACACCCCAAAGTAGAAAAAGGTTATTCTCAAATTTGTGAAATTGAATTCGTTGTTAATGGCTTTTCTAGTTTAATTAATATTACTTTAAATTATGGACCTACAATGATTGAAATTCTAGAACCGAAAAAGATCGAAATTAATCTAGGGGAACTTCAAGATGGTGTTAATTCTGTTGCCGGAATGATGCACAAATTCTTAGAATCTGGTCTTGGTGGCTTAGTTATTTTAGATCGAGAATAAAAATAAAAGGGAGTAAAAATAAATTAAAAAGTCCCCATTTTTCTATGCTCTTCTTGCTGCAAGAACATCTTTCTTTTGGATTGTTTTGCGACCAGTTCTTTTTGCCATTTTTACTGCGTCTTTTGTAAGTTCAGCAGTAAATTTTTCTAATGCCTTAACAAACGCATCTACAGCATTATTTGAAACCCTTCTGGCTCCCGCATTAGCAAGTATTCTTTTAACTGGTGCTTTTGGTAGTTCAGTCATTTAATTTCACCTATTACAGTATATATCTTTGGCGCTTTTTAAAGATTAGTCTGTTTTTGGGAAATTTTACATAGTTTTATATTATCATTACACCAAATTTTCATTATGAGAATCCTTCGTAGACTGTTCCAAATAGTTTCATTATTGGTATTAGCCCAGTTTTTGGTGTTTGTGGTGCACGGAACAGAAATATCGCGCGAAGAAGTAAGTATTTCTCTGGGGAAGTCTACATCGGTAGATATTACGTTATTCTACCGAGAACTAACATCAGATAAGCTTTCGTATTTGGTTCCATATAATGTTCAAAAATTTATTGCTTCCGATTCATTTGGAAGACTTAATTGTGAAATAAGAATCCTAAATATTGGTACAGAGTTTATTTGTATTCCCACATTTAAAGAGAATTATAGTGTTAAATTATCATTTCAGACAAAAGATTTAGTATCACAAAAAGATAAAATAGAGCGATTTGAATATCAACACAGTATTGTAGATCCTACTAAATTATATGCGGTTAAATTGATTCTTCCTGAAGGATATGTTATTTTTAAAGAAAATGATAGTTCTGTAATTCCAATAGATCCACCAACAGGAATTATCGGTAGTACTGGACGTCAGATAACTATAGATTGGACAGATGCCAAAGTAGTTTTAGGCACAACTTTGCATTTTAGAGCATATTATGAAAAAATCGGCTTTTTCGGTAACTTCCCCATATTTGTTTTTATACCTCTTGGGGTGATTTTTGCAATTGTCATTGTATTCTTTATAATTAATAATAAAAGAACTTTAAGGAAAAACTCAGGTAGTATTGCGTCCCTAATGCCTGCTTTAACAGATGATGAAAAACAGATTCTTGAATTTCTAATCAAAAAAGATAAGAAAAGCACTCAACGAAATATTGTGCGAGAATTAAATCTATCAAAGGCAAAGGCATCTAGACTGATTCATAATCTAGAAAAAAGAGATTTGATCAAAAAAACAAAACGCGGAAGAACAAATTTGATTGTGATTGAACGAGAAATTGGTAAATTAGACAGCACATCTTAATTTTTACTTAGACAATAACGCCTCTTAATTTTTACTTAGACTTCCAAATAGGATAAAGCCTTGTTTGATTATTTGACTGGCAAATTACCATATATCTTAGTTCTGCTTTGCTATCGAGTTCCGCACTATAGTTAATTTTATTTTTATATAATCGTCCTGGCTGACAAATGCATGTTGAATTCAATTTTTGAAGTTCTGGATTCATTAAAATTTCTTGTTCTATTTCTGCACATTCTCGTAATACTGCCTGATTATCAAAATATTTATAAAGTAAAATTACCGCAAAAATAATTACGGCTAACAGAATCAAGAAATAGATTTTTGATCTAAAAGACATTTCTTTAGTTGATTTTTTTTCAGCCATTTAAATCACAATTCGTATACGGAATTATTTCATTATAATTTGTTATACCTTTAAAAACGTATTTTTCATTAATGATTATGCTTGGTACTTGAGTGATATTATATTGTTTTTTGAGTAGTGTTATCGTAGTGAGTTCTAAATCTGAAGGTAATGCAAACAACAGTATTTTTTCTTTTCCACATACGTGCTCTAATTCTAATAATGCTCTACTTTGAATATCCTGTCTTGTTTTTTCTGCTCCATTAATTGGATCATGATTGTACAAATAAATAATCGTAGAATAGTTTTCGTCACAAATTTCTCTTAATTGGATTACATTAAACCACAATCTTAACAAGATAGTGGCATATTTTTTCTTTTCTAAAATATACCCCGGTGCAAGCCGATTAATTGTTTCATATCTTTCCAATTTCATTCCTTTATCAATGGCGTTTCGCAGCAAGTCTATTGTTGTTGGTACCACAGATTCGCAGAAATTTTCTTTAGTCTGAAACGTTTCAAAATAAGCCATTTGAAGAAGTGCATCATTGTTTTGAATACTTAGATCTTCGATTTCTTTACTGATAGAAGAGACCCTGCGATTTTCCATCCAATAACCCATCAATAGACCCAAAAGAACAACCGTTGCAGTTATTGTGGCCGCAGTTAAAATCAATTTTTTCATTTTACCAATCAATCCTCCTAATTGCTAACCTCCATAAGGAGTGTATAAGTACAAATGGGAATATCATAACATATAAAGATACATAGATTAGCAGTCTAATTGCATATTTTATGCTGGAGAATGTACTTACCTGCTCGTATTTAACGCTACTGGTTGCTAACTTTGTAAATATAATAGATGTTGTGAAAATTAAAAGTCCAAAAATCAGGAAAATATTTGGTAGAAAAACTGGTGCAAATAGCTTAGTCTGTTCTTTGAATGTAAGCCCAACTTTACTGGCTAATGAGCCAAACAAGATCAATCTATACATCAAACGAGCGAAGATGTAAAATCCAGTACTTATCCCTAAAATGCTTACTATATACGATGAAATTTGATAGGGTGCAATAAATGTTTTTACTTTATTTTTATTTTTGTCAAAAAATGCGCCTCTATGTTTTAGAATAGTTTGTTCGCCTCCAAGATGCCATCTTAGTCTTTGTTTCCACCACACTCGTAGTGTTTTTGGCACATCTGTATATACTCTTGCATTTAAACTTGCTCGTACCTTGTATCTAGCTCTTTGAAGTCTCCAGGTTATTTCAATGTCTTCTGTGATGCATTTTTCATCAAAATTACCGATTTTTTCAAGAGCGTCTTTTCTATAAATTGCCAAGGCACCGGGTGTAACATAAATCGCATCAATAAATTGCAGGAGTTTTCTATTCCATGCTATAACAGTATATTCTATGGCTTGCAATTTTTGAATAAACGTTTTGGGAGATTTTGGCAATATGGTTGCAACTACCGCACCAACCCCATCTTCCTCAAAATGAGGCATTAGATATTTTAATGCATCTGGTTCTGGATAAGAATCAGAATCTATGCATGCAATAAAGCCCCCCTGAGCTTTTTTTATACCCGCATTCAATGCACTAGCTTTTCCTCCATTTTCTTTTTCAATTAATTTTACCCAACCATACCTTTTAGCTACTTCTGAAGTCTTATCTGTACTTCCATCATTTACTACAATAACTTCTAGTTTGTCTCTAGGCCAATTCAATTTATTTATAGAATCCAAAGTACCGGATAAAACGTTTTCTTCATTCCATGCAGGAACAATGATGCTTACTAATGGCGTGTATTTTAGTTTAGGTTGATCATAAAATTTAGATTTATTTTGAAGATGTAATAAAACAAACACACTAAAAATAAATATCCCGATTGTTGAATATGTAAGATATATTCCGTCTATTGGTGAAAATGCCATACAGTATTATAGGATAGTCAAGGTTTTTATTTCTTCATAAATTCTCTAAGAACAGATGTAGCATAACAGCCTTTTCCTAGTTCGAAACTAATTTTTGCTTTGTTTTTGCCCATATTTAATTCATCTTCTCCTGCTTTTATGATACGGAAATTTTTTACTTTGGCAAAACACGATCTATAAGAACCTTCTAATTTTAAATACGGAAGATCATACAACTTGAAAGAACTTATATCCATTTTTTCTTTTTCTAATAGTTCTTTGAGTTTCTGATCTGGTTCTGAATTTTTAAATGTAGTTTTATATCCCACCAAAGGTAACTCATACTCTTTATCAAAGCCTTTTTTGATTAGTTCTGAAAGAACAATATTAAATAAATACGATTGATATCCGTGGACAAATAACTTTTGTAAACCTAACGGCAATTGTTTTATAGCACCTACAGAATCCTTGGGTCTTTTTGCAAGGTAGTATAATAAAACTTTCTCATAAACAAACTGTTTCGGGAATTTTTCTGCGGCCCTGGATGCGTCTCGAGATTCCCAAAGCTCTTTTCTTACTTTTCTAATTCTTTCTGGTTCTGTCTCAACTGATTTTCCAATATATGTCCAAACTGCTGCATCATAATCTCCTTGTAGAATGTGTTTACCAATAATGTGCGTTATGGGTCTAACAGTGCCAAATCGTTGATCTCCAAAATAATTTGGTATTCTTCCGTTAAGTTCCTTCCAGATTTCATTTAGTCTTGCAATTATATCTTCACTATCTACATTAATCTTTCTAATGGTTATATCAAAACTATTGCTTTCTAACTGACCCAAAGAAATATGTTTACCATAGCCCAAAGGTTCTAATTCTATATTTGGAATAAAAACCCTCTTAAATTGTTCCCTGTCCATGTTTTTTGCAGAGATGTGTTGTGTTGTTATCGCTCTTTTATCTTTATTTCCTGCATATCCAAAAATTTCCAGTGGCACATGAAGAATATTTGAAAGTTCTCTTAATGCTTCCAAAGTAGTTAAATTATATTTAGTCATTTTGAGAATAAGATGATTTCCTTTTTCTAAATCGTGTGTAGCTCTTTCTCTAACTATAAAATCGTCTATTTGTTCTTTAATTGTTCCACGTACCCCGGAGGTCCTTGAATAATAACCCCAATTAAAATTTTCACTCATTTTTACCTCATAATAGTTTTAGATCTTTTGTAAATTTATTTATTTTGTCTTCTTCTGTGGGTCCAATACCCAAAGCAGTTATAGTTCCCGAAGCTAATTCTGTTCTACCAGCATCTTTTACGAGATAACAAGGCAGCTTTTCCCCTTTCACTTTTTTGTATGTGTCTAATATTGTTTCTTGATCTACTTTAAGTATAACCTTTTTCATGCCTTGCCTTTCCCACGACTTCACTGATTTTTTATCTGCTAATTTATATGATTCTAAAGACGCATGACATGCCTGAGCTACACTCTTTCCTATACTCATTTTTAAATCCGTTCTTAGAAGAATAACTTGTTTAATTTCCATACATCTAATTGAAATCAATGAGATAAAAATGTAATAGTTTTATTTTTAAGAACAGTGCGCCTTGGGCAGGACTTGAACCTGCGACCTCGTGGTTACTGCAAAATTTTAACAGCCACGCGCTCTACCAGCTAAGCTACCAAGGCAAATTTGAATAACTTGTAATATGTTTATTCAACAGTTATTAATACTTTAATATATTGTCACAAAATTATTAAGAGTATACTTCTAAAACATTTCTAAAACAAACAAAACCGACAATAATATGAAGAAAAATTATTAAAAATATCATAACTTTTTAGATTGTATGCAAAAAATCACTATTTCTCATAGCTTATTTATAGATAAGCTGTCGATAAGGTTCTTTAAGTTATAATAACTTCTTTTTAGGGATATGAAGGGATTTAAAAGA
The DNA here is from genome assembly GCA_017610385.1 of Candidatus Nanohalarchaeota archaeon. GTDB lineage: Archaea > Nanohalarchaeota > Nanosalinia > Nanosalinales > JAFCCC01 > JAFCCC01. The sequence continues at coordinate 39,323 of JAFCCC010000001.1, read as the reverse complement.
ATAGATTAATAAAATAAACTCACATATTCGAAAACTGCTATATACTCTTACTTTCAAGTTTTACCGTCTTTTGGGCCTATTGGAACAATTGAACGGAGTAAGTGATACTAGAATAACATATAAAGCGCATGTTTATTCAGATTAAAAATGGTTTCACAAAGGTTTCAAGTCAGTTATATATGTGAATCTATAGAATATACTTCTTAGAACATCTTTGATACTTACAATTATCTCTATTGTTTTATAGATGATAATCTTAGTTCAGAGAAAAATGAGAAAAACAAAAATTGATTTGAGAAAGGTGAAAAAATAATGCAAAATTTAAAAGCGACGATCAGAAAGATTGGCGCACTAGCATCTGGAGCATTAATGATGGGGGCCACATTAGGTATGGTTTCCGCATTTGATCTAGCTGACTTTCCAAGTCCTTTTGTGAGCAATGGAAATATTGCATCACAAATTGTAGTTGGGAGTGGGGCTATGACTGCCGACGTAGTTGGTGGTATCCAGATCGCAGAGCGATTAGGTAACTTGGCTATAACAAGCGAAGAAAAAACCGCAACTGCAGCAACAGGCTCAGCATCTGTTTCAGTAACAGGTGGTGAATCCTTAGACACTGCAAATACAAAACTATATTTAGGCGACGCCATAAACAGCGCGAAAACGACAATAACTAAAAACGAATTACCAAATCTTCTTGCATCTGGTACCCTTAGTGTTTCAGGTGTAGATTACACCTATGATCAATACTTGGTCATGGGAAGCCGAACAGTTACGTTTGGAAAATCTGGCGAAAGTATAGATCCCGTAATGTATGTAGATTCAGGTACTGGTGGAACTAATGTTGCAGCACCATTATATACTGCAAGAGTTGTGTTCAATAAATTATTGAATATATCTAATTCCAGAGTACAAGGTAAGACATTAACTTTGTTCAACAAAGATTACACTATTGGTAGTGGATCAGATTACAATACACTAATTCTTTATGGATATGGTGTAACTGATCAATTTACACACGGAGTAGAACAAACAGTTACTGTTGGTGGAACAGACTATGTAGTTAAGGCTGTCGTAGACACGAGTTCCAATGTTGCATTTACAGTTAATGGAGTAAGTGACGGTTCAACTTACGCACAAGGAGAAAGTACAACCTTGGAAGGTCTAAATATCTACATTAAAAGCGTATTTTACGCAAGTAGTACAGACCTAACACAGAACTACGCAACGTTGAGCTTAGGTTCTGAAAAAATTAGCTTAGACAATGCAAATAAAGTAAAAACCGGAACAAGTTTAACTTCTGTTGATGGAACTTATACAACTAATACAGGTACACAGTATTCTGGTATCTCTAAATTAGAAGTTGCTGTTGCAGCACCAGACGCAACCGGAGATTACATCGCAAAAGGAAATTCATTTGTAGACCCAGTTTTTGGATCTTTCAAAGTGGCTTTCGGTGGTGTAAGTCCTGACTTAGAAGACGCTGGCAGATCACAAACCTACTTAGCTACCTCTGGGGATAACGCACAAACCTTAAAGTTCACTGATTACAGAGGATATGAAAAGACTTTGTCAATTGGTTATGATAACGACACAGTCACAGGAACAGTTACTCCTACCCTAACAGATACAAGCGCAAGGGTGTATCATGTAATAGAAGGAGAAGCAGTACCTGAATACGAATATGTGTTGCTATCTCAAGGAGACTTCTCACACATCTTCCAAGTATCAAACATTGATGATGTAGGAGATTCATCTGGAACACCACAAGTTGAGTTAACAGATATGATGTCTGGCGACAAAACGACAATCTATCTGGAAGCACCAGGATATACAAATGCAACCGCATATATTGATGGATTGACATACTTTGTCAACGCAACATCTGCTGTAGCTAAATTTACCTGGAACGCAGATTCAACTGACACAGCAACCTTCGGTAGTACAGGAAATATAACCACTCTATTCCCCTTAATCAAGGGAGCAAATGGAGAGTTTCTAACTTTCCTAAACAACGTTTCAACACAAGGATTGGCTAATGGCAATCTCACTACAACGTATTATGAAGTACCCGGTGGCAGTGCAGGAACAACTATTGTCGGGATTACCAATGCAACAACGTCTGTTAGTGCAGGAAGAATTACATACGCCTTGACAAATGGTATGTCTACCTCCAATATAACTACAATCGGTGGAGTCCTTCCTTTGTTACATCCAATGGTCTTGTTATTAGAAGAAAAAGGCAAGAATAGTGGTGGATCTGAAGTAAGAGATGCAATCATTGCAATTGGTGGAACGTCTGGAACAGCGCCTATGAAAATGGGATGGAGTTCAACTGTAGTTTATACAGATGCATCTGCACCTGCAACAAACTACAAAGACAATATGATTGGTGACACATACACCTACAAAACAGTTGATCGATATGGTGCTTTCGTAAAACAGTACACATACGAACAAGGAACAATTACCATCTATTATCCAGATGAGCAATCCATTGCAGCTGTTGCAGTAGGAGAAGAACCAGTTATAACTATTGGTGGCGGTTCAACTGATGTTACCTACACAGAAAGCACACAAGGTGACTTATTAGCTAACGCTGCATGGTTAGACACTGAAGTAACACCATCAATTAAGAGCGATAACAACTTAATCTTGATAGGTGGACCAGCAATCAATACTTTGGTAGCTGATTTATCTGCACAAGAAGGTTCTACTGTCTGGGATTTAGATACCTGGAGAGATGGAGCACACGATGGTATGGCTCAAGTTGTCTTGGTTGAAGACGCATTTGTCTCAGGAAAAGTAGCATTAGTCGTAGCTGGTCACAGCGCCGACGATACCAGATCTGCAAGCAAAGCAGTTGCTACATATGATGTAGCACCATTTAGCGACAAAGCAGCAACAGGTGTAAGTGAAATTACTTTGACAAGCGCAGAATATCCAAGTTAATTGTTGGATGAATAGTCAAGTTAAATTCGTGAAGAGCTAAATACTCTTCCAAATTTCTTTTCTTTTTTATTTCAAATCGAAATAGTTTGAATTTTCATAATTACTTTTTATCTCAAATCAAAGAATTAATGTGTTTTAACTCGTTTTAAGAATGTCTCTGACGTACTACTTCATACAAAACAACTGCGGTTGCTACAGACGCATTTAACGAATCAATTTTACCGAATTGAGGAATTGTGATTTTATTTGAGCATAATTTCCTTATGTTTTTACGTACACCTGCTCCTTCGCTACCCACAAGAATTGCCACCCCAGATTTTAAATTAATTTTATACATAGATGTTTCAGAATTTGGCATGAGTGCACATGTTTTTATTTGTTGATCATTTAAAAATTCAATTACTTTTTCTAATTTATTTACTTTAAATATATTCAGATGAAATATCGCACCAACACTTGTTTTAGCAACAGTATCATTTAATGGTGCAGAGCCTTTTTCTGGGATGATAATTCCATCTGCTCCACAGCTTTCGGCAGTCCTTAGAATAGCTCCCACATTATGTGGATCCTGAACCTGATCTAAAATTATTAAAAATGGATTTTTTTTCCTTTTTAAAAATGATCCTAGATTATCAAAAGACTGTATTTTAATGTGATCCATGACCGCAGCAATTCCTTGATGTACAACCGCACCACTTATTTTTTGAATTTCATTTTTATCTACAAATTTTATAGGAACACCTTTTTTTCCTGCGAGATATCTTACTTCATCGATTATTTTTTCTTGAATGTCTTTAGCAAGCCAAACTTGTTCGACTAGATAATTAGATTTTAATGCTTCTACTACTGGTTGCCGGCCATAAATATGAAAGGTTCCTTTAAGTGCGCGCATAATTAAGCATTTATTGTGTGCTAATATAAAAATATATAGTAAAATCAATTTGTTAATTAACTACAAATATTATTCAGAACTTGAGTATGTAATATATTATTTATGTGTGGGACAAGTGGGATTTGAACCCACGACACCTCGGTCTTCAGCCGAGCGCTCTCCCAGGCTGAGCTATTGTCCCGTCTATAAAGTATTCTGTGGAAACAAATAAAAAGCTGAACCAACTTATGGGAGGAATTCGTGATTTTTGATTTTTTCAGGAAGATACGTATCAGACACGAACTCTAATTTTTTAGATGCCAAAGCCTGTTGCTCTATTCTCATACCCGTTGCTAACATTTTATCTAATTCTTTTTGCCATAGTTCGTGTTTGAACCACGCATAATTTTTCAATTCAATAGCTCTTTTATAATCTTCTGTAGGACCTCCTGCTTTTTTGGCTGGAATGCCCTTTAATTTTTCTGTAACTTTTTTCAAACCATATTTTTCAATATCTTCAATGGTCATTCCAATGAATTTAGAAGACGGTGTCGCTAATCTTTTAGATTCAAAAGCTAAGTTCATTGAACCTGTTTTCAGAACAGAATATATATAGAATCCCCACGGATCCCCATCTGTAAATACGTATACTGGTAATTCTAACTTTTGATGCAGTAAATGAGTTAATCTCCTAACTCCTCTAGAAGGCTGACCCCCGCTTGATACTAATATAGCTTTGTTTTTTATATGAAATTTTTCTTCAACTAATCTATCTCCCATAGCGCCTGTTTCAACGACTAAAATAAACTCAGCATCATGATCTAAGAATTTATAATCATCAACAATGGATGGAATAGATAATCCTGATTTTCCTAACCTCAAACAATCTATTTTATCTCCCTGATCTTCTATTGTTAATGGTCCAAATAATTGACCACTTCGATCTGCTGTTAAGTGTAAATATTCTCTTAATGCATCTAATGCAGTTTCTAAATCTACGATTACTGGATTGCTTTCTTCTTGTCCTTCCAAAGTATTGTCAGTAAGGCCCGGAATAGTATGTTTTAATTGATAATATAATTCTCTGATAGATGCAGATCTTTCATTTTTGACTAATTCTTTACATTTTGCCGCAATCATAACCGATTGCATAAAAGTTCGTGCGTGTCCGATATTCAAAAAAGTTCTTCTAGATGTTCTATCTCCTAATTTTAAGGTTCCTGCCTTCTCATCAAATATGACATTAGAAAGAGACCTAACTGGCCGATCAAAATAAGGACTTTCCTTTTGTTTTAATTCACTAAGTAATTTTTTACCCAGATTCGTTAATTTTTCAATTGTATTTTTATCTTCACTCAGTGCTGGCATTTTCTTCCTCCTGTTGTGATACCTCTTTTTGCAATTCTTTTAATGTTTCATTATCTATTGCGACACCACCAATCATCGTATATTTAGACTTTAAAAGTGCTTCAAAATACATAGATATGTCTTCTTTTGTTGTTGTTTCCACCAAATAAGCAAGTGGTTCAACCATTTCTTTAGCATATGCGGTAAGCGTTTTAAACTTTTTCTCTTCTATTTGGCCTTTTCTTTTTTTACTTATATATGTTCTCAGTTTTCTTCCAACTTCTTGAAGAGCAAGTTTCATTTCTTTTAGTATTTCTGGGTAATCTGCAATTGCTTGTTTACCCTCAGATGTAAATGGAACCCACACAGAACACATATGCATTAATACTAGTACAGGACCCTGTGGAAGATCTCCAGATTGTTTTAAACCATATCTTGGCCAATCCGTGCTTTTTAAAGCTTTCATAGTTACTCCTGCACTTTGTTGATATAGTAATGGAACTTTATTGGCAAATCTCATCAAACGTCCTTCAGTAATCCCACCACCATATGCTATTGCAGTTTCTATCTGAAATGGCATTCCTCTATATACAGAGGGATTTCTGGTAACTACTGCGGAGAATTCTGGATTGAGTTCTTTTATTAGTCCTTTATTCAGTAATTCTTCTCCGATTGGTGCTAGGCAATCTGTTGGAGGATTCTGAATGTTAGTCGTTTGCATTGCTCTTAAAATTCTTTCAATATCGTCTTTAGAAAGTGTATTCGGGCGTCTTTCCCATCCCGTAACAAACCGTATGCCATTTACAACATCAATCTCAGCAGCTTTACAGATTTGTTGTGCAGTGGTCTTGCCAACTCGAGTAAATTCCGACATCAAGAATGAACCTATAGTTCTAGCTTTAGTTTCTTTTAGCATTCTCATTAAAATTCCGAGCTCGACTCCATATGGGTGTGGTTTAATTTCTTTAGCTTTTTTCGGCAAGTCTTTAGTTACTCTTGGGAATTCATAAATTTTTCCGTCAGGTTCTTGTAGTATGAGCTTTGCTGACGGATTTACAATTGCTACACTTTTTAAATACTGAAATACAGAATGAGTCCCTCGAGTATATTTTGCTTCTATATCCATTTGAATAGATGTTCCATGAGGGAATTCATATGTGTCTAGTAGTTCTTCTTTAATAATTTCTGGTTCGTTTTTTCTAGTATCCAAATGTAAAGTAAACGCATGAACTTTTGTAGATCCTTTTAATTTTGAAATAATCTGTATTGGATTTCCTGTAGTTAGTTGTGCGTATAATGCGGCAGCAGAAATTCCTATGCCTTGCTGTCCTCTGCTCTGCATCAATTTATGAAATTTACTTCCATACAATAATTTTCCAAAGACTTTTGGAATATGTTTTTTAGCAATACCCGACGCATTATCTTTAAAAGTTAGTCTTAATCTATCTTTTCCTAAATCTTCTATTATTACGTGCACTTCAGGAAGTATGTCCTCCTCTTCTGCTGCATCTAATGAATTATCAACTGCTTCTTTTACACAAGTAACTATTGCTTTTTGGAAATTGCTAAATCCTAATAGATGTCTATTTTTTTCAAAAAACTCTGCAATGCTAATCTCTCTATGCTCGTCCATTAATTTCACCGAATATTTTCTGAATTCTTTTGGATTATTTTACGCATTGACGCGTAAGATCCGCCCTTCAAAAGAAGTTCAATAATTTGTTTTGCAACTTCAATATTATTGTAGTTGCCAATAACTGATACTGTTTTTCCGTAAATGCACATATTTATATCTAATTCTTTTTCAAGAAAGGATTTGATTTTTCCTTCCCTTCCAATTATACGCCCCTTTAGTCGTATTTCCGCAGCCTTTGTGTTTACAAAATCTGTTATGGATATGACTTGAAATCCGGAATTATCTTCTAACAATTTTAACGAGTCTTCTACTGAAAATCCCCTGCCGATAGCTTTGATGATATCGCAAGTAATTAGTTCTTCAATAGCATCTGTGCATGAGACTTCTACTTCACCGGTTTTTGTGGCCTTAATCTTCGCATGAAGTAAATTCTCAATCTTCTCAACGTTCTTTTTTCTATTTTTAAGGAGTATAGATGCCCTTTTTTCCGGAATCAGTATTAGCTGCATATTATTATACTATATACGAATATATAAATATTATTCTACTATAAAACACCAGTTATGTGTTAGTTTATAGAAACTCTTTCATATCTTTTAAATGACCATTCTTTTCTAACCATCTAATCTGCGCTTTTCTATATTTCCAAATAATATCTCCTCGTTCGTCTCCTTGAATTTCCCATATTTTAACAAGTACAAAAGAATCAATATCAATCCACATTCCTCGTTTTTTTCCACCAGGAATTCTACAAAGTCTTTCTTTTTTGTCTGAGCAAAATACTCTAAAATGCCGTCCACCCATTTTTGAAAGCACTACTCCCAGTACTTCTCCAGATTTAGGAAGTCTTGCTCTAGTAATTATTTCTTCTGGATTCTGTTGAGTCTTCTTGCTATTTTTTCTAACCATGCATAACCATTGAAAGGATTCTTTTTAAACCTTGACTACTTGCACATAGAATTTAGATTTTCATGAATTTTGAATGCAAGATCAGAGTTATAACGGTTTAGTAAATCCACAGGCCTCACATTTTAGAAAAGTTCCATTTTTGATAATCTTCGTATCTGGTCTATTACATTTTTCACACAAAATGTATTTTTTACAATAGTCTTTTAATTTTTGATTTAAAAATACTAGTGAAAATTTTCCATTAAGCAATAAACCTTGTTTTTCAATAGTTCCATAAGTGCCAATTTCTTTTAATAATTGTTTGGAAAGCAAATTCTCACTTCGATTTAGTGTAAAAGACAATTCTTTAAAATTCTGAATAAGGGTTTTATTACCCACTAATCTGGCTTTTAGTTTTGGAATTTCAAATCTATGATTATCTCCTGTTTCTTTTGGCATACTGCTTCTTCCTCTATTTAACATTTCTTCATAATTCATATTTACAACCTCTTTATTTTTCCTGGTCGCGGTTCATAACACGTACCATCACTTAATAAATTATTTATTGTTGATTCAACTTGCTCTGAACTTAAGTCGGCTTTTTGTATTATTTGAGAATATTCTGCTCCTAACCCATCATCTACTTCGTCTACAATTTTCAAAATTAGTTTTTCATTACTTAAAACCTTTTCACTTTCTTTGGATTCGGAAGCATTTCCCCTTACTTTTTCTTCTAAAGCCCGTGATTCCACCGTCTCAGATTCTTTTTTAACCCCAAATTCAGATTCTATAGAGTAAAATTCAGACAACCCCTGAATTTCTTCCTCAGTTAGTTTTCCATTAAATTCCATAAGAATCTCTTCAAGTGATGCATTGGACTTAATTTTTTCTCGTAATTTATCAACCAAAGGCAACCACTTAGAAATAATTTGTTTGTGTTCAACTTTTCTTAATAATTCAAAGGATGCATCGCGCGGGAACATGTGTTCTGTAATTATGTACACTTCTTCACCATATTCTTTCACTTTACCTATCACTTCCACTATTTCTCCCTTTGAAGCAGCTTCCATGTCTGTTAAATCCTTAAAATATTTGGCTCTTATTGTATCTGTTCCATCATCAAAAGTTATTGCACCGTATGTTCCTGCGTCGTTTTTATAAGTATCTACTATTGTTGCAATAAAAGAAACCCTTGAAATTTTTCGGCCAGTCCGTGTTATTATATAATTTGGCTCAAAACCTTCTTTTTTAAAATATTTTGCCGCAGTTATTTCCTTTATTACTGCTTTTCTCGCAATTTGTCTTTTTCTTATCACATTATTCCCCTAAATTTTTTGTATGTGTCCGGATTTTGGTTCAAATATTTCTCCTTCTTGCTTTAATTTTTTAATAATATCGTCTACGCCAGTAATTCCTTGTTCTTCAGATTCTGCAATTACGTCTTCTATTGGAACCGCTTCTCCTAATTCGTTACTCAAATTTTGTATTATATCCATGATAATCTTAATTCTGCTTCTTTGAGATGTAGTAATGCCAGATTCTATTCTATCTATGTCAAATTCACCTGTTTCAGGATCTATGCCAACTTCTTTTAAACAAAAAGTTAGAGAATCTATTGCCACTTTTGTATCTTTTACTTCTACAACTTCACTTAACCTAGATTTTGCTGCTGCTTCTGATAATCTAATTAAAGCTTCTAGTTGTCTAGCTGAAATTGGTATAGATAAATCTCCTTCTTCTCTAGCACCCTTTTTAGTTCTTATGCCTATATAAAATTTTTTAATTTCGTCTTCCGCGTCATTAGTAAGGTTAGGATGAATATTTCTTTTAGCATAAGCAATATATTTTCTTAATAATTTTTGATCAATTACTGCTCGTTTTTTGTTTGGTTCTCTATGCATACTCAAAATATGATTAACTAATTTGAGATCATTTTCTTTGTTTGGTATATCTCTTATGGGGAATATTAAATCAAAACGGGATAATAAACTATCTGAAATGTTAATTTGCTCTGCTACGGGTTTAAAAGGATCAAATCTACCAAATTTTGGATTACCAGCAGCTAAAACGGATGTTCTAGATTGTAAGGTGGCATGAATATTTGCTTTACTAACTGTGATTGTTTGTTGTTCCATTGCTTCATGTAGTGCACTGCGATCCTCGGATCTCATCTTATCTATTTCATCTATACACGCAATACCCTTATTTGCTAAGACCAATGCACCAGCTTCAAGGGCATAACCCTCTGTTAATTCATCTTTGACTACGGATGCAGTAATTCCTGCCGCCGTACTAGATTTTCCCACAATATATCTCCCTTTAGGCGCTAATTTTCCAACGAATTTTAAAATCATTGATTTACCAGTTCCTGGTTCTCCAATAAGTAAGATATGCATGTCTCCTCTCGTTACTGTCCCATCAAGTCTTTCTTTTCTAACTCCTGAAAATAACTGTAGTGCTATTGACTTTTTGACTTCTCTGAAACCATAAATTGATGGAGCCATAGAATCCACTATTTTTTCTAAAATCATAGGATCCTTAGATAATTTTAAAATCTCTTTTTCTTCTTTCGGTAAAATCGCCAACTCTTCAAATTCCATTTCTTTAGGTTCTAAATAACCAACCTCCATGAAAAGATCATATCTTTTAGATGTTGATTTCATTGGAGACTCCTTTAGAACACCAGTAAGCGAAACTTTGTTTCCTGGAACAACCTTTTTTCTGAATTCTGGATCTACTAAATCCCCTCTTAAATATCCGGATATTCTGCTTGGTTGTTCTGTGCCTTCAATGTCTTCTGGACTTTCTTCAATAGTTATTACTTGTACATCTATCATTTTCTTTTGAACAATTTCAAATTTTCTTTGACCACAATTGCTACATTCATAGGGAGATCTCAATTCTGTAGATTTCTGTTCTTTTTCATACGTTTGACCACAATTTGAACATTCAAAAACAGCAGAAATAACTTCTGGACGTACTTCTGATGCTCTTTTAATCATGCCTTCAATTGTAATTAATTTACCGATATGAATGCTTCTTAGATCCCGAATTCGTATACAATCTTCTTTATTAAGATTAAAGAAGCGCGGAACTACCGAGATCCCTTCTAACACATTTATGTTTTCTAATGCTTTTTGCGCCGACTGAAGGCATTCTTCTGGATCCTCTAATAGTATATCTGCTAATTGTGTATTGAATTTTTGTAGAATTTGATAATCTATTTTTAGATGAGTTATTCCTTCACTCAAAATTATAGCTATTTCTGAACTATACTGATCTCTAAAGAACTCTTCAAACTGATCAATTTTATCTTGAAAATTTAATTTCTGGGATGTTTTTAGTTCCATTTTAACCTTTTAAGGCGTTGATTTCTCTCAAATTGTCTTTCATTTTCTCTATTCCAATCTCAACATCTTCATACTTCTTTCCCCCCGTACAGACAATCTTTCCGGAGCTGAACAACAAAAATGCAACTTTCGGTACTTTTAATCTATATACTAAACCAGGAAATTGCTCTGGTTCATATTCTGTACCTTCCAAGTCAAAAGCGATTTTGTTCAAGTTTAATTTTTCGTGTAAGGATGCTGACGCTACAATATTTTGTACATGGATTATAGGATTACTTTTTACAGGGATGTTTGATTGATTTAATTCTTCTATTATTTTTTGTACTGCAATCTTTGCTTGTTCTGGTGATTTTGTACCGGTACAAACAACTTTTCCTGATCCAAATAACAAAGCCGCTGCTTTGGGATCCTTTATTCTATATACTAAACCAGGAAATTGCTCTGGTTCATATTCTGTGTTATCTATCTGCATTGCGATTTTATCTAAAGGCAGTTTTGTTTCTAAATCACAAGAAGCAACAACATTTTCAATCTTTATTTCATTTTGATTATTTTTCATGTTTTTAGTTTCCATATTGACCCCCTCATAAGAAGCTTAATATCCTTTATAAAACCAAATCTTTTAAAAATAACCCCCTAAAAAAAGAACATTACATTGTTTTCTGCTTTTATTATTACAAATTCTTTCATCATTACACCTTTTTGTGATTATCATAAATTTTAATCCAAATATACCAAAATAAAAGTATAAACAAAGTTAAGCCCCATCGCCATAAAATAGAATGAATTACTTCAAAGCTAATAATTTGTTTAGTTGCCAAATAAAATGTAGTGACTAATCTAATAATATTTATAATAAAAACGAATATCATTCCAAAAAAGATTCCTAAAAGTTTATTTTTCCATGAAACAAAATTGCTTGCCACAATCAAACTAGTTAATGCAATAAAAGATTTCCAACCAAGACAATCTTTAATAATTTCTATGAGACCAAAACCACTTATTTTAATGTAAGTTCCTATCCAGATAGTATTTATTCCTATTAAATTTAATATCTTTGAAACCAGCCATGCATCTATCTTTTGAAGCATGACAGGATTCCAATTTATCCAAATTAAAAGATGTAAAATTAAAGCAGAACTTGCAAAAATCATTAAGAAAATAAAAATATTCCAAAGTTGCATTTGAGTATTATTAAACTTCTTTGTGATTCTCTTTTCTAATTTTTGAAAATATCTTCTGAGTTTCTGAAAAAAATAAATATTCCTCATTTCTTTGTATATTAATTAGATTATTGTATATTATTAACTTGAAGTCATAATCCCCGTGTCCTTTTTATTGCTTTAAAACGTATAGCATAGACATCGTTTTAGAAAACTAATCTGTTCTTTTGGTTATTTCACTCTATAAATTTTATAACTCCTGCAGAAAATCAACAGAGCACTATTATAATCAGATAGAACGTATTATTACTTAAGACTGCTGTATAATTTTCTTTTAATAAATCAGAAATTTAAAATCAGTTCTTTATTAAATTAACCTATGATTCTATCTCTAATTATTTTATACAATTTTATAAAATTTTTTTATCTGTATGCGCCCTCCAGTGTTCTTTATATGCTCTCTAAACGTTTTATACACTTTTTATGGTACTTTCAAGATTATAGATTAAAATAAAATCTCACAAAAATTTATAAATTCCAAAGAAAGCGATTCTGAATTAAAAAATATTCATTAACGCGCTAATCTTTGTTGTTATGTTGATAATTTATTATATCAAAAATCCTTTTTGATTTCTCTTTTCCAATACCTTCAATTTCTTTAAGCTCGCTCTCAGATGCACTAAAAATCTTTTTTATAGATTTGAAATGAGACAACAACCTCTCTGCTAACAAATTGTTGATGTTTGGGAGACCACTCACAATGAATTTTTGCAATTCAAATGCATTTTTCATTTTTCTTGCCCCACGGATGCTAAAACTTTTTTTAGATTCACATTGTTCGCGCTTGGCTAAAGAAATCAAAATTCCTTTAGTTTCTTTTAAATTAGAAGACCATAAAATTGGGATCTGAAAATCTAATGCAATAGACGAAAGCGCACCAAAAATTGCATTCGGATGTACTCCCCTTTCAAAAAAAGAGTTCCCTTCAATTAGTAAAATTGGAAGTTCAAACTCTTTCTTAAGTTCTTTTAATTGAATAAATAATCTCTGATCTATTATTGAATTAACAAAATCGCTTGAAGTTTTTCTTTCAACGCCTACTCTTTCTGAAATAACAAAATCTGCGATTGGAAGTCTAACTGATCTAATTATTATGTCTGAATTACTTAATTCTTTGATTAATTTTCTTTCTCGATCATCGCAATATATTATAACTTTTTCTTCCTTTTTGGATTGTATAAATGAATCTAACGGTCTCTCTCTTTTTGTTATCATATTTACAGAATCACCCCTCAACATTTTTAAAGTATTTTTCATTTCTCTTTCTTTATGAAATGAACTCCAGTAATATGCTTCATCCAATGTATCTTTGGTGATTAATACACAAATTTTACCTTCCTTCTGTCTCGCAGTTCGTCCTCTTCTTTGTATGGATCTTATCTCTGAAGGAATGGGTTCATAAAAAACTACTAAATCTACATTCGGTATATCTAATCCTTCTTCTCCTACTGAGGTAGATATTAATGTATTAAATTTACCACTTCTAAATTTATCTAGAATCTCTATTTGTTTTTTCTGAGTAAATCCCTCTTTTTGGCCTTTAAACTTTACTGGCGAGAGATTTTTATTATTTTTCAATCTTTCAAAAATTAAATCTACAGTATTTCTATATTGTGTAAAAACAATACATTTTCCCTTAAAGTTCTTAAGCAACTCTTCTAATTTTATGAGTTTTGGATGTTCTTCTTGATTATTATACATCCATTCTACAATTGCGTAAACATTTTGAATTAGCGGATCATTTAATAATTTTTGAGCCGCTTTCGAATGATCTTTTTTCAATTTTTCTAAATATTTATATACTGGAAATATTCCTTGAGTTTGTAATAGTTCAAGCGCGTATTGTAGTTTAATGGCTGCTGCAATTAAGGAAATGGCTTTGTAAATTTTCGGATCGTTTTCCTGAGAAAGTCGCGAGGATAAAGAACCCCTAATTTTTAATAAACCACTTTTTTTTATACCTAAAATAGAAGTAATTATGCCCAGTTCTTTTAATTGTTTTAAAATATTGCGATAGACTCTATCTAAGTTGACTTTAACTCTTTCAAAATTTCTTGAAAGTGGAACTCGAATCCATTCAATGTTCTTTTTCTGTATATATGGTCTTACATCAAGATCTTCATCAGTTCTTATTTCATAGGCCTCAATAAATAAATTTTGTGCAACAGATTCGATTTTAGATTTAGTTCCGCCTGGAGAGGCAGTTAGAGCCAATATTCTTGGGAATTTACTGCTTTGCATATATTTATTTGCAATGTAAGAATACGGATAATCACGTACTGCTCTGTGACATTCATCAAAAATAATTAATGAAAAGTTTTCTAAATTTAGAATTCCAGTAATAATATCATTCTCAACAACCTGTGGTGTAGCAAAAAATAATTTCCCAGTTTTCCATAGTTCTTTCCGTTCTGCAGGTTGTGTTTTTCCAGTAAGTGTTATAAAATCTTTTTCTGGAAGTTCAAACAAATTTTGAAAATAATTCTTGTGTTGTTCTACTAGGGGTTTAGTGGGTGCCATCATAATTATTTTAGAGCTTGTAAATTTTTGTAATCTATATGCCGCGAGTACTAATGCAATCGCAGTTTTTCCTAATCCGGTAGGTATTACACACATTAAATTGTTTTTGATTGCTTGTGCAACCATTATTTCTTGATAAAGTCTCTGTTCAATCTGATTTTTTTTGAGAAGAGGATGTTCTATAAAAGGCATAATTCTTTTTTAGAATGTGAACTTGAAATAGTTGTATTTATATTATTTTCTTGCTTCTTTTGATTGCTATTGGGGTATCTCCTCCATGCCAAGACAATCTGGGTCTTACCTGCAAAGCGTATAATCTTTCAGAATTATCATCCAAACAAATCGCAGCACCCGCCTTTCGAGGAAGATTATCTATATATGTTGAAAGATCGTATCTCATGTAGGTTTGCATGATTTCTTTTAGAGAATTCAAATCAGAGCTCGCGGTTAATCTATGACTTATTACTAAATCCATTTGTGCAATAATGTCTTCATGAAGTTTATTAGGCATTTGTGTGGCCACAACTAATGAGACCCCTGGTTGCCTTCCCAATTTAACCCATTGTTGTAAAGGTACGGACGCGGGTGTCTTTTCTTTTCTTGGTGCAAAAGTATGTGCTTCATCTAAAATCATCCAAACAATTGGCATATTCATCGTAGCAGCACCTTCCATTTCTTCAAGTTCTTCAACTCTTCTAGCTTCCATTCTGTCTCTCAGTATTTTTTTGGCAAGTAAACCTACGACTAATGATCTAACAGACCAACCACCGGTTATTTCTCCAAATAAACTCACATCTAAAACAGAAACTTTTCCTCTTAACATTAAATCACTTAGGTTTGTGTAATTTTTTGAAAAAACCCCCCACTCCATCGCATTATAAAATCTATTTATTAATGCTTCTTGTTCTTTTTTTTCGAATCCCTGAATAGTACGAACACTTTCAATAATTTCTTCAATAGAAAAAACATCTCCGATAGTTTCTCTTACGTTTCTAATGGCTCGATCTAATAAAATTCCCATCGGTTCATTTGGGTCAATATTAAATGACATAGCCCAATCAGAAGAATCTAAATCGCCTGGATTTAACATAAATGTCTTGTCAAATGGGATGTTGTTTTTTTGAAATGTTTTTACTTGTCCCTCTGGAATATAATGTTCCATGCCAATTGCAGTTGGTTTTAAATGCCATTTTTCTAGTAAAACTGCTTCTCGATCATTGGGATATTTCATAGACCAATAAATACCCATTGTATCCACAATTATGACTGAAATATTTTCTTTGATCTCTGGAGGAGCATTCATTAATTCTTCTGCTATTACAGCCAAAGTATAAGACTTTCCAGAGCCTCTTTTACCAAAGACGCCAATTACATGCGGTCTAGCAATATCCATGCGCAACATATTTGCAGCATGGGATTCACGCTTTTCTCCAACCAGGCTTCTTCCTAAATAGGCTGTTCCTAAATCCGGTCCAAATTTTTGTAAATCTCCTCTACTTCGTCCAATAGTAATCTTTGGCATAATAGTCAATACTATATTATTTTCGCTTAAATAAAAAAGTTGATTAATCTATACAAAATATGAGCCGATTAGAAAACCTAAACTCAGAATTATATAAAAAACCCATAAAGATGGTTTCCACCTGATAATTTTAACTCCATCTAAATTTGCAAGAGGCCACATATTGAAAAATGCAATATAGAAGTTCATTTTAGCTATTGTTGAAAAAATAGTTAATCCACTAATGCCCAAGATCATTGAAAATATCCCAAAACCCATACTAAACCAAAATCCTGCATTTATAATTATTCCAATTTGTTTCATTGAAATTGAAATTTGCTTTCTTCCATATCTTTCATAATATTTTGAAGAAAAATCTACGTGACCCGGCGTAACAAATGCAAACCCCATGAATGGAGAAATTATGGCCATAATTAATCCAGGAATCCAAATCTTATATTGAGAGTACATAGAAAGTTTTCTTGCATACCCTCTTTGCAATAATTCTTTAGGCATAAAACAGAGAATAGACAAACCTAGTGCCAAAAAATATCCAACAATGCTACGTTCAAATAAGAGAACCATGAATGAAAATCCCATAATTAAACAAGAAATTATTAAATCACCAACCTCTCGTTTGGTGTATATGAACCACCTCATTAATTTCACCCCATCAAGTAATATTTAGACTGTCGTTTCAATTCTTTTATACCTTTCAGCTTTTTGATTTGTGTTAGATCTAATCCTTTTTCCCCATTCTGATATTTTTCCCAAATGACTTCCCAATCAATTAGAAATGCGCGCTTTAGTTTTCCGCGACCTTCCCGGATCTCTAAAGCTAAAAAACCCTTCCTTCCTGATTTTTCTAAGAAATCAGTAATTCTTTCTAATTGATCTCGTTCGTTGCAATGGAAATGTTGGCTAAAATACAGTTTTTTAGTTGAATTTAAATTAACTGATTTATTTTCAATTGCCAAATAAAATTCAGAATGACCAGAATCTACTAAAACGTCACAGAATTGATCAGCGAATTTAGCTTGTTTTCTTCTATATGCAATGGCCTTTATTTTTTTCTCTTCAAAGAATTTATTAAAAGAGTTAACCAATTCCATTTCAAAATTTTGCATACAGATATCTTGTTATTGTATGAATAAAAAGAGTATGACGAAAGGTAAGATCGACGCGATAAAATAAAAGATCATAAACAATTTTATCACTGCCTGACTTTTTTATTGTTCCCAAATGTTATCATAACTGCACATAGAAGATAAAGATATACAATTTGTAAAATCAAAAAGAGCATAACTATAGAACTAAAACCCCCCTAAAATTAAAAAGGGTAATAAGGGTGCCAAAATGACCTTCGCCCAAACTGGCAACATCAAACCTGTACCAAAAGTTTGGTGCGGAATTGAAAACATTGTTGCTACGTAAATTACTAAAATAAGTGAAACTCCAAAGAAAATGATTTTTCTTTTATTGATTTTAAAATTAAATCAAGATTCATAAAACCTATTTATTGCCTTTGGAATAAAAAGTTAAGAACTGTTGAAAACTGCAGAACAATCCGGATTTTCAAAGTATAATTCCCACCAAGTTTCTTCTGTAATTTTCTTTTTTTTAAGTCCGGCCCAAAGTGTATGACCTTTTGTTAAACTACAACTACCTTCATTTATCCTATTCTTAATAATCCTCTCGGATTCCTTCTCTGTTTTTCCTGAATTTTTTAGTATTCTACACGCAATATCTTTACAATATTCTGGAGTAATGATTTGGCCCTCTACTTCGCAGTAATTTTCTAGTAGATTAAAGCAATGAACTCCGTCTTTACAGAAATAATTTCCATCATCCATTTTTCTTAATTGTGTAGGATAGTCTCCCGCAGCCTCACCTACCCACGTATAGCAATATTCCCAAACGGTATCTAAATATTCTGCACTATCTACTTCTTGCTGGGAAAGTATATTGCATGTGCTGTTACACGTATGAGCTATATATTCAACAGAAGGTGGGTCTATACACAAGTCACACCAAATTTCCGAAAATTGATAAAGATATATGCTTATTACCCCTCCAAGGACTAATAGAATTGAGATAATTATGATTTTATTTTGATGAAGTCTCTTTTTTTGAGTTGCTTTTGAGATCATATTTTATTTTTGTATATCTCTTTAAAAAAGCTTTTCGGTCAGCAAACGTTTAAAAACTTTATGCATAAAGTAAACTTAGTAAAAATGGCAAGAATGCACTCGCGAAAAAAAGGAAAATCTGGCTCAAAAAAGCCAAGGGGACAATCTCTTGATTTTGTGAAATATAAAAAAGAAGAAATTAGAGAATTGATTATTAATTTTAGGAAGAAAAATATTCCTGCCGCCAAGATTGGCTTAATTTTAAGGGATAAATATGGCATTCCCGATGTAAAATCCATTTTAGGAGAAAGTATTACTTCTGTACTCAAGAAAGAAAACCTTTACAAAGAACCAGAGGATTTATCTAATCTAAAAAATAAAGCAAAAAGTATTGGTGGTCATTTAGAAAAAAATAAGAAAGATATGAACGCCAAGAGATATTTGGGATTAACCAAAGCGAAAATTAGAAGATTAGTTAAATATTACACCAAAAAAGGTTTGAACGTTTCAAACAAATAAATTCTTGTGATGTGAATGAATAAAGAACTGATTGAATTAGCACAAAAAGTATCTAATGAATTTAAAACCAGTAAAAGTGTTCACTGTGTTTCTCATTACGATTGTGACGGTATCGCTAGCGCCGCCATAGTTTATAAAGCCCTAAAACGAGAAAATATTCCTGTTAAATTCACTTTTGTAAAAGAAATTGGTGATAAAGAAGTTGAATTAATTAAAACCTTTGAAGAACCTTTGATTTTATTTACAGATATTGGTTCTGGCCAAATTTCAAACTTAGAAGAAATTGCAAAGACTAAAAAAATAATTATTTCAGATCATCATCAGCCAGAGAAAGAAACAAAGTTGATTCAATTAAATCCACACCTAGTTGGAATAGATGGTGGAAAAGATATCTCTGGTGCGGGTATTACTTATTTATTAATGAAAATGATTGACTCCAAAAACATAGATTTACTTCCTTTTGCTTTGATTGGTGCTACAGGAGATATTCAAAATGATGAAAATGGTTTTTTAGGATTAAATAGAGGTTTTTTAGAAGATGCTAAACGACTAGGTCTTTTAAAAACTAAAAAAGGTTTAAAAATTTATGGTCGAGGAAGAAAACCGATTCCCCAAGCATTAACTTATACAACTGAACCATATTTGCCAGGGATAACATATAATGAATCCGGTGCAGTTCAATTTATTTCTGAATTAGGAATTCCCTTAAAGGTAAACGGAAAATGGAGGACTTTTCAGGATTTAGATTTAGATGAAGAAAAAAAAATCATCAATGGATTGTTAATTAGAGGTTACCCTGCAGAGGAACTTCTAGGTGAAATTTTGATTTTAGATAATGGTTGGGAAATTTCTGAGTTTTCGTCTATGTTGAATGCCTGTGGTCGTTTAGAAAAAGCAGATGTTGGGTTAGAACTCTGTTTAACTAATAATATGGAAATTGCAAATAAACTTTCAAAAGAATACGGAAGAAAAATTGCAAGATATTTAAATTACGTTGAGCAAAATATACAAAATCCAGAAGTTATTCGACAGATGGACTGGGTAAAGGTAATTATTGCAAAGAATAAAGTTCATGCGAATATGATTGGAACAATCACCTCCATTTTGCATCGATCAAATACTTTAAAGTGCTCTGTACTAATTGGTACTGCTTATGCAGAAAATGATTCTATCAAAATTTCTGGCAGATCTTCTCAAGAAGCATTAAATAAAAACTTTTGTATAAATAGTATATTATCAGAAATTTGTTCTGATTGTGGTGGAAAAGCAGGTGGGCATAAATTAGCTGCCGGCGGAAGAATTCCCCAAGAAAATGAGGAAAAGTTTATAAACCTTTTAAATGAAGTTGTCAAGAGATTTAATTTAGAGGAAAAAAATGGCAAGAAAAACTAAAACACCAAAAAAATCCTGGTATAAAATCATTGCCCCAAATATTTTTAATGATGTTGAGGTTTCTGAGACTTTGACAGATGACCCAAAGAAATTAAAGAATAGACTAATGAAAATAGGATTAAAAAAAGTAATGCAAAATAGTGATAAACATTATGTTTATGTTTTTTTACAAGTTAAATCTATTGAAGGAGAAAAAGCCTTAACTGTTTTAAAAGGTCATGATTGCACTCGTTCTTATATATTTAGATTAGCAAGAAAAGGAAGCACAAAATTAGACATCATTCAAGATGTTAAAACCAAAGACGGCAGTAAAATAAGAGTTAAATTAGTAGCCATAACTTTAAAAAGAACAGAGAGTGCGACAAAACATGATTTAAGAGCAAAGATTTCTGAGATGGTTGTAAATGCCGCCGCAGAAAAAGATTTTAACGGCTTTATGACTGAAATTTTCTTGAATTCATTACAAAAGAAAATTCTTAGGTCTGTTAAAACAATTTATCCTTTAAGAGTTCTAGAAGTTAGAAAAACAGAAGTTCTATAACAAACTTCAAGAAGTTTGATCACCACGTAAAACTCTTACGAGTTTTCCTAACTTGTGAACAAAATTCACAAGCACAGCGAGGTGCAAGCAACCCACCTCATTTCAGATTCTAACGGATTCTAAACTACTCTCCTCTAAATATTTTGCTAAATCGCTCAATATGTGTCTTCTGGTTCAAAATTAAGATCTTCTTCTGAAGCTAAACCCACTGCCTCTTCGAAATCACGCAATGTTTCTTCTCCTGCGCAGATTTCTATTTTTGTCCCATGTATAATTTTTTGGTGCGCACTATTATGCCTACAGCGAGTTCTTGGACCAATTCTTAACGGGGTTATTCCGTAAGTGTTCTCTAAAGTACTTGGAGTTTCTCCAATAAGCGATCTATTTAATCCATTTTCTTGGATTTGATAAGTTCTAGTATATTTAACTGGATGATGAATATATCCTGTAAAACTTAGAAGTGTGTGGGGTTTTGTGGTTTCCATATCTTGAAAGTATCTACAAGAAATTTAAAATTATGTATTGCTTAAATTCCAGAATGTTCTCATAGATCTACTTTCCTATATGCTTTTACCGTGTAACTCTCAGAGCAGGTTTTATTCAGGAAGAAATAGTCATTAGGTTATTGGGAAGTGGGTGGGAATCTTTCAATCAATGCTTCGATAGCGTCTCTCCAAGAAGGATACGTATCCTGTTTAATAAAAATAGGTATTGGTTCGCCTGGCTCAGTATGTCTAGTTAGATTTCCATCGTCTCTTGTTTCTGAAATCATATACGCGAGTGCGTTAACCAAGGCCTCTGTTTCACCGTTTGTGGGATTCCATGGTGTTGCACCGCTTGTACCTAGAACGCCCCCAGACGGCACGTTCTTATAAAATGCTCCACGAGTCAATTCTAATCTAGGAATAGGTCTTTGTGCAGGAGATAACTTTTTATCCCATTCTCTAAGTTCAAAACCTCGTGCTTCAAGATATGCAATACCTTCTGCAGTTGGCTCTTTGTATTTTGTCGGCTTTTCAGCCATGATTAACTGTTCGGCTCACTTTTTAAAAAGGAGTGTATTGTTTTTGTATCGTATTCCCGTCTCGAACTACAAAAACTTACCATACTCCGAACTTCTTATCTACTTTTACCATGTAAATCATAGAGACGGTTTCTGACAGAAAGTGAGGGATTATTGAAATTAAAATACTATTCCCGGTAATTTTTAATTACATTAAAGACTATAGACATCATCTGTTCATCTCTTAACTTTCGAATTTTCTGGTCTTCTGTGTTTTTATCAAGAACTGTTTGTCCGTGGATAACTAAATCAAATAGATACAATATTGATGCTGAAGCTACGTTGAAATGGTTGGCAATTGCAAGTGTCGATGCCGTTTCCATATCTACACCAAAAAATCCTGCGTTAGACCAACTTTTTATTATTTTTATAGATTCTCCCAACATTGTCGGCGAAGAAATAAGTTTTTCTTTATAATATGGCAATCTTTGAGTTTTAATTTCTTTTTCAATAACTGTCAAAAGCTTTTGTGACGGCAGTATCTTTTCTGTATTATTTTGATAAAACTTAGACACCCCATCCAATGCCTTAACTTCTGAGGCAATTAAGAAATCTCCGATATTGCTCTTTTTTTGGAGTCCTCCATAACAACCAATTTGTATAATTTTTGAACCGAATACAGCAAATTGATGAACAAGTTCACCTGAAAGTGTTGGACCATAAGCACAACAGTACCCAATTTTTAATCCTTTTTTCTCCCCAATAAAAAAGAAATTGCTCTTACTTTCAAAAATTATCTTATCAAAAAATTTCTGTCGTTTTTTTAGCTGATTGTTGAAATCATATAATCCTTCAACTACGAGGAAGTCTGGAATTAGATCTTCTGTCATTTCGAAGTCATTTAAAAAATCCTTCTTTTTTAGTTCCTGATATGCCATACCACTTATTTGTTTTCTTATTTTAAATCTCCTATATACTTCCACCGTGTAACTCTCAGAGCCGATTGCATTCCCTCCCAAAGGAAAAACCCCCGATAGAAGGTGTGGAGGTTATTTGGAAGAAGAATTATTTTCTTGAAGATATGCTTCAGCAACTTCAGGGGATATAATTTGTCTATTGTTCCCGTACACAACCATCAGACCATATTCTGGAGTTTGAAATCCCTTAACATCTTTAGAATACCAAGGCAATACTTCTATAGGTGTTCCTTCTATTTGTAACCCTTCAAATTTTATTCCGGATAGCAAAGCCCTTTGTTCTTCCCAAGTAAGATCATTTGGATTTCCATTTAAGTTTATTGTTGTTGAAATTACAGAATCTGCAAGTAGTCTCATTCTAACTAAATTCTGATTTATTTCCTCTCGATATGTCTTATCTAAATCAGATAGTCCTGCTAAGATAGCCGCCAGGGATGCTCCTGCAAGAAAATAACATGGAACTTTAATTTTTCCCAGATACCAGATGCGGTTCGCCTTAGAGTGTCATAGTTAAGGCTCATACTTTAGCATTGTTCTAAAGGTTTTTAATCTTTTGTAATGAATCCATACGCTTCCCCTCAAACTCCGAAACCAGATTCCCCCACATCCTTTTACCGCGCAAATCAGAGAGGTCTATAGGTAAACACTATAGAGTAATTCAGTTACTCGTACTCCGAGCGCTCGGAGTTCTAAGTATTAAAAATAAAAGAATAGCCCGGCCAGGATTTTCGTTGAATGTGTCAGTCATTAAAAGTATGGTAAGGAGACTTCACTAAATGAATGTCGCCTTTATTGATCGAACTGACAGCAGTTCGAATTCGAACCTGAGTCAGAGGGATTTTTCCGATCACCGCACAACTGTGCTCACTGTTTTGAACGGAAGTTCGCCCAAAACCCCCTATGCCTAGCCTAATCAAAAGATTATTTGGCCACTACACTACCGGGCTATATTACATTTATCTATAACACGAACATTTTTATAGGAATCTGTAAAAATTATGAATATGTCCCCAACAGAAGAAGAAAAAGCAAAACAGGTAAATTTTATTAAAGGATTTTTAGGTACGAATATTGCAGAAATGGTAAAAAGAGATCTTTATAGAAATAAAAATTAATGTTTTCTGTGTTTTTTTGCGCGTTCTATTTCTAATTCCTTTTCCTGCGCTACAGTAACTGCTACCGCAATCCAAGAAAGTCCTCCGAACATTATCAATAGTGTTGCAATTATAATTGCTAATGCATAACTTCCTGTGGTGACACCCAAGGTTGTTTCTACATGACCCGCAATCCATGCACCAAAAACGATTGCTAAAGAACCCGCAATCCAAAATACTATTAATTTGCCTTCGGGAAGATCTTCCATAATTTATCAAGTATAAATTGAATTCTTCACTTTATAAAAATTAAGCCTTTTTTATCATTGGTCCACTTTTTCTGTCTTCTACAATAAATCCTTTTTCTAGAATTAAATTTCTTAGTTTGTCTGCTTCCGCCCATTTTTTTCCTTTGCGAGCAATTTCTCGTTTTTTTACTACTTTTTCTATTTCTTTTGGTATTTTTGACTCGTTTTTAAGATCTTTCAAACCCAAACCTAACACCTGATCAAAATCTTCAATCAAAATTAATTTTTCTTCTGTGTTCAAATTCGAACGAATAACCTTCCAAAGAACGCTTAAGGCTTCGGGTGTATTTAGATCAGTATTAATTGCTTTTAAGAACATCTCTTTGAATTTTTCAATATTTTCATTGTTTATTTTATTTTTTGCAGTTTTTTTAAGTTCTATTACATATTCTTTCAATCTATTAAACGTATTATGCGCAGCAATCATTGATTCTTTAGAAAATTTCAACTCTGAACGATAATGAGACGTTAAAACTAAATATCTAAAGTCTAATGCACTGAAACCCATTTTTATTAAATCATCCAAAACTAAAATTTTACCTTCTGATTTGCTCATTTTACCATTTTTTAAGTTTAAAAATGCATTATGCATCCAAAAATTTGCTAATGGTTTATCATATGCTGCTTCGCTTTGCGCAATTTCGTTTACGTGATGAACAGGAATGTGGTCAATTCCTCCTGTGTGAATGTCAAATGGTTGCCCCAGGTATTTTGTAGACATTGTAGAACACTCTATGTGCCAGCCAGGAAAACCAATTCCCCATGGAGAATCCCATTCCATTTGCCTTTTCTTATCTTTTGGAGAGAATTTCCAAAGCGCAAAATCTGTTGGATTTTTCTTTTCAATATTTTTTTTAACTCTAGCACCTTCCTTTAGTCCTTTCAAATTCAAACGCGCTAATTTACCATATTCTTTTAATTTTGAGGTATCAAAATAAATCCCATCAGAAATTCTGTAAGTGTAACCTTTCTTCTCTAAAGTTTTAATCAATTCAATCTGATCTTTTATGTGATCTGTTGCTCGGGGCAGTATATTTGCTCTTAATATATTCAAAGAATCAATGTCCTTAAGAAAAAGATCTGTATAATGTTTTGCAACATCCCAAATATTCTTTTTCTCTCTTTTAGCGCTTTCTTCCATTTTGTCTTTGCCATCATCTTCGTCTCCAAATAAGTGTCCTACATCTGTAATGTTCATTACGTGTTTCACTTTAAATCCATTGTATTCTAAAGTTCTGCGAAGGAAATCCACAAAAAGATACGCTCGCATATTTCCTATATGTGCATGAAGATAGACGGTTGGCCCACACGAGTAAAGACCCACCGTTTTCTCTTTAATTGGTTTGAAAACTTCTTTCTCTCGTGAGAGGGTGTTAAACAAAACTACTGAAATTTTTTTCATTGCGATACTTAAGAGAGATATTTCTCCAGTATAAGTCCTAGATATGCATAATTGGCAAAGGATATTCCGACAACAATATTTAAAAGTTCCCTCCGACCCGACGTTGAATGTGGGTAATAATCATAAAGTATCTTTAGCACATCTGGATCTAAGTCTATTGTTGGGTGTGTTGGACAAACTCTCGCTTTAAATTCCCCAAAATAAGCGAATCCTCCAGCTACTTCTGCTTTTAAGTGTCCTTTTTCTGTGGTAGGATAATAACCCAAATCTCTTAATTCTTCTTCTATTTGGATTACTTCTGCGCCAAGATACGAATAACCTACATCTAATCGGTCTCCACGTCTTACTGCGGTTCTTTTTTGCTCTTTCTCTGTAATCATAACTCTTACCTCCTAATTTTTGAAAGCTAGGAAAGGGAGTCGAACCCCTCTATTCCGCTCTGCAGGCGGACGCATGGCCGATCTGCCATCCCAGCATTTTTTAAATTAATTGATTTTTTAGTTTTTAAACTTGATAAAAGAATTTGACCGTTAATGGCACCGACAAAGGCAATCACTTTTCATTGTCCTATTCTATAACTTTGTATTCAGATTTAAATTTGTTTCTAAAATCAGGCATAAAGGTTATATAAATGCTGATGAATTTTTACATTGGGATAGACTGGGTTTTTAGGGGAAACTTGTTACCGCAAACCCTCTATAGCGGAGTCGAAGTCAGAGAAGAGGCTACTTCGAGGAGATGGCCCATATCTGGACGTTGATTCTCCGTCCTGCAGGATTTAACTTGCAGCGAATGGGTCAGACCTTGACGGGAGCAGCCATAAACTGTATTTTGAATGTTTGTGGGGTCGCGGAGGAGAGAAAAGATATGGATTAACCTGATTTTCAAAGAAGTCCATTTTCTGGCATTCCCATTATTTTATATATGAAATTTTAGAAAAGATAGCTATGGAAAAAACTTCAAAAAACCACGTAATTCCTACTAACATTTATGTTATTTTACTATTAATTATGGTTATTTTAGCTTTCTTTGTGGGTTTTGGAATTAATACCTCCCACGGTTTTTTCCGAGAACTTTCCAATAATCAGTATTCCCGCAATTTCTTCTGATGAAACAGGTATAGCTGGACGGGTTGTAGTTATAATCAAAAAAGGAACCGGTTTAATACTAACGGATGTTGGAAATATTCTACTCAACGAAGATACAGAATATTCTGCTAGAACCGCCGCATATTATGCTTTTAAATATACCAAAAAGGATTTAAACAAGTATGATGTTGTTTATCACATAGATATTGATGCACCAGCAATAGAAGGTGCTTCTGCAGGTGCCGCATTAACAATAGCAACCATTTCTGCTTTGTTAAATTATACCTTAAATAATGATGTAATAATTACAGGCACAATTAATCACGATGGAACAATTGGTCCTGCAAAGGGTCTTACTGAAAAAGCAGAAGCAGCTAAATCACTTGGCAAATCCTTATTTTTAGTTCCATACACTCAAAGTGAGTTAATTGAGACTACGACAGAGGATTATTGTCAAATTTATGGAAAAGCAGAATTTTGTGCTGCAGAACTGACCAGTAAAAAAATAAATCTTTCAGAACAAACAGGAATTTCAATTAAAGAAGTAAAAACAATTCAGGACGCTTTGAATTATTTGGTAATTTCCAAATAAAAATAACAAAGCTATTAAAGACTTTAATTTAATGTCCTTTTTATGATTTCTATTTATGGCACATCTCATATTTCCGAGAAGATAGTTAATCAGATTAAAACAATAATTGATAAAGAAAAACCAGATTTGATTGCTATAGAATTAGATGAATTAAGACTTAAAGCACTATTAGGCGAAAAAGGATTAAAAAAGAGCAGAACCCCTATTTTTTTCTTAATGGAAAGAGTACAAAAATATTTTGGAAAAAAAGTAAATATTATTCCTGGTAGAGAAATGCTTGAGGCATATAATCAAGCAAAAATTAGAAAAATTCCTATGGCGTTAATTGATCAAGATATTGGAATTACTGTTCTAAAATTCAAAAGAATTCCAGCGAGAGAAAAAATTAAGATCGTGTTCGCTCTGTTATCTATTTTTGTTCCATTTAATAGTAAAAAAAATTTACAGTTGGATCTAAAAGAAGTTCCGTCTCAGAAATTAATTGATATGGTTTTAAAAGAATTTAAGAAATTTTTGCCTCAATTTTACAAAGTTTTAATTTCTGATAGAAATAAACTTATGGTTCAAAAATTAAAGTTGTTAGAAACCGAATTTGAGAAAATATTGGTTTTTGTCGGTGCCGGGCACGTTAAAGGAATGAAAACTTTATTAGAAAATTAATTCTTTTTATATCGTCCTCTAAGCTCAACCTTTTCTAAGCGATTTATGACTTCCTTTCCTTTAATATAATTTTTCTGATACGCTTTTAGAATTTTAGAGAATGCTTCATTCGCTACGCTAGAATGAGTGCTCTCTAAAACCTGATATAATAAATGTAAATCTACTGCTTTGTCTTCTATTCTATCTGAGAAAAAACCAAGTCCCAAATCAATAAAATAAACTTTAGAATCTTTTAAAATCATATTTGATGTTGTTAAATCTCCATGAATTATCCCATTTTTATGCAAGAGTGCGATATTGTTTCCTATTTTTTCACATAAATCTAAATTCTTTTCTATTATGTTTTTTAAAATAGGTCCGTCTAAGTATTCCATTTCTATTTCAGATTTGTTAGAAAATTTTATTGTTGGAACAGGAACACCCAACCTCTCTAATTTACTTAAGATCTTTACTTCAGATTTTGTTCTACTATTTATAAGTTTTGAATCTAATTCTGCTTGTCTATACCCTTTATTAATTCTCCGTTTAATTATAGAATTTTTTTTAAGATATATTTCTGCTTCAGCGCCGCTTTTGATCAGTTTCATTTTTATTACTTCTCCAAGATTTCTCACTAATCCTTCTTTTTATATCTTTTAAGAATGTTGGTCCAAATGTACCTAATACATCTTCTTCTTTCTTATGTTCTAATTCCCGAATTTGAGAAATTTTAAGTCTTTCTAATCTATCTTTTGTATGTATTGCGTTTACAACTGCACTTAATAATGCTTCACTAGCAACGGTTTTTGGGCACAACACATAATCTGCACCTTTATCATATAACCTTAAAGCAGAATCTAAATCTTCTGCTGAGACAAATACCAAAACATCTGGATTTAATTCTTTAATTGTTTTTACTAAAAATAAATTATCATCAAAATCTATTAGTGTTGAGATTACCAATTCTGCTTTTTTTAGATTTAATCTTTCTAAAATTTCAGGATGCATTGCATCCCCATATAAACAAGGAATACCTCTTTTTTTCAGTCTTCTAACTACTTCTGGATCATAATCTACTGCTATGATCTGCATACCCTTTTTCTTTAAGTAATCTATGGTTTTTCTGCCCTTTTCATGAGCTCCAAACAGTACAATATGTTTAGAAATGTGTTTTGGAATATTTTCAATTTCTGATTCTTTTCTTGTTTTTTTGCTATCTGAAAAATAAAATAGCCAAGAAAGTTTATTCGCTATTTGATTATCAAATTTAATTATGTATGATGTAAGTATCACCGTAACAATTAGTAACAGCGCCGCCAATGAAAATGTTTGAGAGCTAATGTGGCCTAAACTTAATCCAGTTAATGCCAATACAAGCGAAAATTCGCTTATCTGCCCTAAAGAAATTCCAGAGAGCAATGCGGTTCTACGTCTATATCCTTGTAAGTGTATTATTAAAGTTACAATAAATGGTTTAAATATCATTACAACACCTAAAAATGCTAAAAAAGGAAGTATCATCGCAGAAAAATTGGATAGATCTATAATTAAGCCCAAAGAAACAAAAAATATAGTCACAAAAAAATCCTTTAATGATTTTGCGCGACTCATAATTTCTACATTATATGGAAATGCACTTAGACTGATCCCGGCAATAAATCCGCCAATCGCAGAAGATAAACCTACCTTAGTGGTTAATCCAATAAACAAGAAAAGTACCGCTATTGAGATTAAAAACATTAATTCTGGTGATTTTTGGATTTTTTTGAATATGATTGGCACAAGATATTGACTTAGAAATATCGCTAAAGCCACCAATCCTACTCCAATTAATAATGACGAACCGAGTGCCCCGATTGAAAAATTTCCAATAGTAGTTAAAATAGACAATGCTATAACAGCTAAAACATCTTGAACCAATAAAATTCCCAAAATAATTCTGCCATGTAATGTACTGAGTTTTCTTTTATTTGATAATAACTGAATTAAAATGGCCGTAGAACTGAACGATAGAATCATACCCATATACACTGCGGACAGCAACCCAAATTTGAATAAAGTGGCTATAAAAAATCCCAATGAAAAAACCGTCAAAACTTCAATTATGCCTGCTAATAATGCGACTTTTCCACATTCCTTTAATTTAGATAAATCTAATTCTAATCCTACTAGAAATAATAAGAATGCTACACCAAGTTCCGCGAAAGCAGCAATTATTTCATGACTCGTAACTAATCCTAAACAATTCGGGCCCAAAATTAATCCGGCGAATAAATATCCTAAAATTAGTGGCTGTTTTAATACTCTAGCGATTAGACCCATTAATGCTGCAGTAATAATGATAATTCCAATAGTAAACAATATGCTAAATTCTGAATTTAACTGTATTCCTAATTTTAACAAGAGAGGAGATAAGTCCATATGACAATACTTTCTTGAAACTGCCTTAAATCAATTATGTTTGTTTGAGTTAGGAGCGTAAATAAAATTATTCAAAAATCAGCATGATTGTACAAAGCTATAAAAGCTTATTTGAAAACTGTTTATTGAGTGATTAAAATAATACTGGTTATCGGAACTAAAACAGGAAAAACTTTTCAAAAAGAGATTGAAGAAAATCAAATAGAGAATATAGTAGGATTAAAAATCGGAGATGAATTCGATGGATCATTGGTGGGTTTAATGGGATATAACTTACAAGTGACTGGTGCCAGCGATAAAGAAGGATTTCCCTCTAAAAGAAATATCGAAGGAGCAAATAGAGTCTCTATTGTTTTAACTCCTGGTATCGGTTTCAAAAACGCTAATAGAAATGGATATAGACGTAGAAAATCTATTAGAGGCAATACTATTTCTGAACAAATTGCTCAATTAAATATTAAGATTATTAAAGAGGGAAAAAAATCTGTTGAAGAACTTTGGAATTTAAATAATATAGAAACTGTAGAAGATAAAAATTCTAAAAGCACATAGGATTAGAAACAAAATTCCTATGATCTTTGAGTCAATTATTAAAAGCTCGTTGTTAAAGTAGGCCATATGTCAAATAAATTAATTCCCGAAGTAAATATTGGATTAGTAGGTCATGTAGATTCTGGAAAGACAACTCTAGTTCAGGCTCTAAGTGGACTGTGGGTTGATACTCATTCTGAAGAAATTAAAAGAGGTATTACGATTAGATTAGGTTATGCGGATATTGCTATACGAAAATGTAAGAAATGTCAGGGATCTGTAGCATATACTACTGCTAAAAAATGCAGTCATTGTAATGAAAAGACAGATATTCTTAGAACAGTTAGTTTGGTTGATGCTCCCGGACACGAGACGCTTATGGCAAATATGTTAAGTGGTGCTGCAATAATGGATGGGGCCTTATTAGTAATCTCTGCTGATGAAGCGTGCCCTCAACCACAAACCAAAGAGCATTTAGCTGTTTTAGATATAGTTGGAATTAAAAATATTATAATTGTTCAAAATAAAATCGATGCCGTTTCTTTAGAACGTGCAAAAGAAAGCTATCAAGAAATTTTAAAGTTTGTTAAGAATACAATTGCAGAAAACGCACCAATTATTCCTATATCCGCACAACACAAGGTAAATATTGATTTATTAATAGAAACAATTCAGAATACGATTAAAACACCTAAAAGGAATATAAAGGCAAATGCACGAATGTTAATTGCACGAAGTTTTGATATTAATCGTCCAGCAACGCCTATTGATAAATTGCATGGAGGTGTTTTGGGAGGTAGTTTGATTTCCGGATCCTTAAAAATTGGAGATGAAATTGAGATTAGGCCGGGATTTAAAGAAAAAAATTCTTGGAAACCGGTTTTCACAAAAATAAAGAATATTAGACAAGGAAATGAAGATTTAGATATTGGTTCTCCAGGAGGATTATTGGCAATTGAAACTTATTTAGATCCTTCCCTAACTAAAGCAGATGCCTTGGTGGGAAATGTTCTTGGAAATATAGGTCAAGTTCCTGATGCACAAGACGCCTTGGACTTAGAGATTACTTTAATGGAAAGAGTTCTTGGTAGTGGAGATGAAGAAAAAATTAGTGCTTTAAAAAAAGGAGAAGTTATACTGCTTAGTGTTGGCACTGCCAAAACTTCCGGAACCATTCTAGATGTTGGTAAAATTACAACCATTCGACTAAATCTGCCAGTTTGTACAGAAAAAAATCAAAAAGTAGTTATTTCTAGAATTGTTGGATCTCGATGGAGACTTATTGGATACGGCATGATTAAAAACTAATTTAAATTATTTCAAAAGTATATATTTGTTCTAAGCGCAAAAAATATAATAAAGTATTTAAATGTGCACAACATTTCTCGATTAAGAATACATGGAGATGATTTAATATGATTAAAAATTGGATTCATACCATGGATGATGATGAAGGGGCTTTTTGGGACGACGAAGCAGATAAAAAAGAAAAGGAAAAAAATGAAAACCCAGATGAGGCTGACGATCCTTTAGATGAAGATTTTGAAGATGAAGATTGGTAGTCTCGTAGTGATGTAGTTTAATTACTACACACAATATGAATTTTTATTTTTATACTTTCTCTTATTTTTAAATATTGATTTCTAAGTTTTATTTATGTTAGAAAAAATTATATTAGATACTAATTTTATTTTAATTCCAATTCAGTTTCATGTAGATATTTTTTCAGAATTTAACAGACTTTTAGATAATTTCAAACTGTATTTATTAGAAAGAAGCGTTGATGAACTTTATCATTTAGAAAATGGGCGCTATGTGTCTTTGTGTAAAAAAATTATAGATTTGCATAATATTACGATCTTAGAGAACGAAAAAAATATTCCAGTAGATGATCTACTTTTAGAATTAGGCACGGTAGGGTACATTATTGCGACTAATGATAAAGAATTAAGATCACACTTGTACAAAAAACGAGTTAATCATATTTTCATGCGGCAAAAGAATAAATTGCAATTAGAACAATTTGATCGATTTAAATAATTATTTGCTTAATTTTTAGAAATATAAAAGAAATCTTTTAATGTTTTATTGTTTAAACTTCATCCAAGAAGAAATTACTTTATAAAGATATTTAATACATTCGGTAGGAGAGCGATTGTTATGTACAGAATTCTCACAATTGAAGATCGTATAAGGGTGCCTCCTGAAAAATTAGGCACAAACGTAAAAGAAGCTATAATTAGTAGTCTTGCTGATTCATTAGAAGGTAAAGTAAGCAGAGATGCTGGAGTTTTTTTAGCTATTTTAGATGTTTCAGATATAGGAGACGGCCTTATTGAACCAGAAGATGCAGGCGTATTTTTCGATACAAAATACCGTGCAGTTGTTTTTCAGCCAGAACTGCATGAAATTATTAAAGGAGAAGTTACTGAGATTACAGAATTTGGTTCTTTTGTAAGAATTGGACCTTTAGATGGTTTATGTCATGTTTCACAAATTATGGATGATTTTGTGAGTTATGATGATAAACAAAATAGGTTTGTTGGGCGAGATAATAAAAGAAGTTTGCAGGTTGGAGATGAAGTTATTACTAGGGTTACTGCAGTTTCTTTGGATAAAAGGGAAGTTAATAAGGTAAATTTGACAATGAGACAGCCCGGTTTAGGAAGTATAACTTGGATTTCTGAAAAAGAAGAAGAAAAGAAAAAGAAACTAGAGGCGGAAAAATAAATGGAAAAAGCCTGTAAAAACTGTAGAAGACTTATAACGACGGGTAATGAATGTCCAATTTGTAGAAGTAAAGATTTAACTGCGTCTTGGAGTGGTTTATTAATTGTTTATGATGCTGAGAGTGAGATTGCCAAAAAAGTAGGAATTACTTCTCCCGGCAGATATGCAATTCGAGTAAGAGCATAAGGTGATTAAATGAAATTTAAAATCCAAAAAGAGGAAAGAAATTCATTATTGAAAAGATTAGATTTAGAAGTGATTATTGATCATGAAGGTGGTGCAACTCCCTCTAAAGAATCTATTAGAAGAAAATTGTCTACTGAAAAAGATTGGGATTTAAATAGAATTGAAGTTAAATTTATTCATTCTATTTATGGATCTCCATTTTCTAAAGGCATAATTAAGGTCTGGGACGAATCTCAGGAACGTTTGAAACTAAAAGAAGAAATAGTAGAAGTTGCAAAAGAAGAAGAAAAGACTTCTGCTATCGAAGAAAAAAATAAGGAAACTCCCGCAGAAGAAAAAGTGGAAACTATAGAAAAAACTTCTGTTGAAGAAAAAACTGCGGTTATCGCTAAAGAAAACCCTTCTAATGAAAAAATAAAGAAAACTGCAAAAGAAGAATTAAAAGTAGAAGAAACTGAAAAACCTGAAGAGAATACAGAGGCGATCTAAATGCCAAAACATGCAAAAGTTAAGCTTTATGAAAAATATGGTTCTGATGGAACTTTAAAAGGGGAACGATGTCCGCGCTGTGGAGGTCTTTTAGCAAATCATAAAAACAGACTTACTTGTGGAAAATGCGGGTATTCCACTATTGCTAAAACACCCGTAAAACCCATTGAGAAAGAATCCCTTGAGGAAAAAACCACAGTTGAAAAAGTAGAAAACGAAGAAACTGAAAAACCAAAAGAAAATTAATTTATTATTTTTTACGTATTTTAGTTTAGGTTAAAATGAATTTACCAATTACCAGAGAATCTGCTTGGGAATTAGTTAAGAAGTATAATAAAGACTCTACAAGTCTTAATCATTATCTTGAGAGCGAGGCGATTATGAAGGCTCTAGCGAAGAAACTAGGGAAAAATGAAGAATCTTGGGGCATGTTAGGGTTACTACATGATATTGATTGGGAACTTACGCGTGAAAATGAGAAAAATCATTTGACAAAAGCACCGCAAATTTTAAAGGAAAATGGATTTGGCGAAGAATTTATTGAAGTAATTAAATCCCATGGATATGGATTTGATTGTGCTGGTCTTAAAGACCAGGTAAGAACTAAACCTATTGAACATGCACTGGCTTGTGCAGAAACCTTGACGGGATTAATTCATGCGTATGCACTTATGCGTGGTGGTATGAATGAAATGAAGGTTAAAGGTCTAAATAAAAAGTTTAAGGATCTGAGCTTTGCCAGAAAAATAAATAGGGATGTTATTAAAGAATGTGAAGAATTAGGATTAAGCCTAACTGAATTTTTTGAATTATCTATTTCCGCGATTCAAAAGATTTCTGACCAAGTTGGACTTTAAAAAAAGCATATTGCTTCTTTGAAAAAACATACGGATTTATATTTTAGCCCATTAGTTTTTAGGAAGGGATCTTATGAATAAGCAAGTGATTGAAAAATTAGCTGCTCTGATTACTGCCGCATTTGGACTTGTAGCTGCATTAGCGTGGAACGAAGCAATTAAATCTCTTTTTGCAGTTGGAGGGCCATTACATTTTTTAGCTTCAGGAGGGGTTTGGGTTTATGCGGTTATTGTGACTATTCTGGCCGTACTTGTAACTATTTGGATCGGTAAAACCCTTGAAAATCTAGATGAAAAGACTATAAAAAAATAGATTGATTTTTAATAATTTTCGCAGATTTTAAGTATTTGTAAGATTCTTTTATAACCCAAAAAATGCCAATCATTTGGCAGAAAATACAACATCCTTTTAAATGATTCTTTTTCTTCTAAAGAAGCTATTTTTATCTCAAAATGTGTGTTAGGATAAACTTTAATAACTCCACTATGAATGTGAGTAAAATTATTTTTTTTAAGGAAATTGTGCCAATTTTGTTCTTCTTCCTTATTAATAGGTTTTATCCACAGAGGAAAAGATGGGCGATTTAAAGGATTTTCTTCCATTCTTTCGTCATGATAATTTATAACTCTAAAAAGATCTGCTGGTTTTACTCTTCTCTCAAATAAAACTTTAAAATTAAGATTTTGCCATTCTTTTTCAATTATTTTAAGAATTTCTGGCCGGTTTACATTTCCTATCCCAAATTCTAACCATTGTATTCTACCCTTTTTCTGTAGGTGTTTTGGAGATTGTTTAATAAATTTTCTCGTAAAATCCAAACCATCTAAACCACCATAAGCATAAATTGGATATTTCTCTGGTGTTTTTGGGACGGCAACTGTTGGCCCATTCCAGATAATTAAATCAAACTTTAAATCATTTACAGGTTCAAATAAATTCCCTTCCCTAACTTCAATTTTATCTTCTAAATCATTTAGAATTACATTAAATTTCGCATAATTTACTGCTTTGGGATTTATATCTGTAGCAATCACTTTTTTTGCCTTGTCTGCACAAAAAATTGCAATTATTCCAGAACCAGTAGCCAAATCAAGAACAAAATCCTTTTCATTTACTATCGCTTTTTTTGCTATGTAAGCAGATTCATAAGGCAATATTGCCCAAACATCATTTATTCGTCTTATAAATCGACTGTTTTTGATTCTATGAATTGAAAATATGAAGTCTGTACATACAAATTTTCCTGAAAGAGGGAAAACCTGAACATTGGCCCGAAATTTGTTTCCAACTCTTTTAATTATTTCAGTTTTAAGAAGAGGATCCAAATTAATTCCTTTAATTTCAGTATCTTTCTCCTGCAAAAAGAGTTCAATATATTTTTTCTTACTTTTTTGAAAGAGCTCTTTAAGTGCTGGTTTGCAAGATTTTATCAACTCCTTATTGTTTAAATTAAACCATTTACTCATTTTTTACATCTCTTTATTCAACTAGGTTTTTTGTTCTACGCAAAATCTCCTGCAAATCCCTTTGAACTAAAAATCCCTGGATGTCTTTTTTATTCTCTATTTGATTTAACATGTCTTTTAACTCATCTCTTTTTTTGAGCGAAATACGACTTCTAGAACCATCTTTTGGACTATATATTCCTGAACCATATCCTACGCCCGCATAAGGTTCTATACCTTTTTCTCCATATATTGGAGGCATATTGCCTTGTAATACTACTCCATTTGAGAATCTTGTTGTTGAAGCATGGTATGAACCTATTTCTAATGCGTCTATTCTTCCTGAAATTTTATCATGTTCCTCATCAAAGACTAAGTAAAAACCCTCCTTATCTTCTCTTACCACTTGATATGCACGAATGTCAGAGCTATAGATGACCCCACGTGCTAAGGTATTCCTTGCCCCTCTACTAAGATGGTTTTCCAATTCCCAACGACTAGGAACTCTACGAATAAATTCTGCATATGCTATTTTATCAATTAGTCCTTCCTCACACCCCATAAATCTTATCCTAGTTCCTTCTATTATGACTCCCTCTATGCCGTATTCAAAGTCGTAGTCTGGTTCCTGGATTTTGTCTCTCGGTCGAGGTCCAATATATACCATAAATCCTATGTCTTCCGAGTCATGTTTATTTGTTAATTTTTCAATAGTTGCCCAAGTTTTGCCATCAAGATCGTATTCTAACTCCTGTGCCATATAACCGAGGATCTTCTTCTCTCGATGTCGTTGAATTAAGTTCATTTTTCATCACCCTGATTATTCTTTTTAGGAATAAGACTAAGTCTTCCAGTCTTGTTTTTGAGTACGTCATAGGATTCGCATAAGCTGTTTAAACCATCCCAAACCGAAAGAACATCTGCCAAATGTGGATATCCCTTTAATCTTTCTCGCACTCCAAACAAACCAGGACCCCGAATTCCTTGTAATGGGCTTTCCCATTCTCCTGCAAAGATATTTTTTCTTCCATGAGTTTTCTCCCAAATCTCGGCTGTAGGTCTATCAGTTAATAGGTCTGCAAAATCTTCTACAGTTAAAAAAGTTTCTCCATCCTTAAAAGACATCTTTATGCCCTGCCAACCACAAGATTCTTTTTCATATCTTAACGGATATTTTTCTAATCCTTCTTGTTTAGGAATATTCAAATTTGGAAGAATGACTGATTCTGGAATCTCAGAGCCATTACCAGAATATTGTTTTAGAGTTATTTCTCCTCTCCGTTTTTTTCCTCCTAGCAAAGAAGTATATATTTCATCAGTTCTTGTTGTTCTGACTCCACGACCAACCTTTGTGTTATAAAGTGTTCCGCTTTTGTCTGGAAAGGTTCCTAAATGCAATTTATACTTTCCAGTTCCAAAAGAGACAAATCCTTTCATTCCTATTGGTGGAAGATAAATTCCAAGATTTTCACTACGTACATACGCCTGCGTGTTTCCAAACAAATACCAAGTTAATTTTATAAACTCTAACCACGTATCTGGTGATGTTGTAAGATGTGTGCCGATAGTCCCTCGTTCATGAAAAATTTCTGATATATCTCGTAAAGATAATGGAGTTTCAGAAGGCAATACTTTTTCAGATATTCTAAATTCAATTTGTTTTGGATCTGTTTTTAATTGACCTTTGTATTTCCTTTCAGATACACCAACAGAGTCTGCTGTATAATAAGGAAGAATTTCAGTTAGTATGATGCGGTCAGGAGTACGTTCCATTGCTAAATTAGTCCACTCCCCATAAGGCGTTCTGAAGAAATCTGTTGCAAAATTTTTAAGATCAGGATCTATACTAAGACTTAGATCTGGTAAATTATCTAGAAGTCCTTCAAGAGGCCCACATTTGTCTAGGGCGTCGCGATCATCATATTTTCTTGAAGAATGTTCTATTAATGCTCCCTCATTTTCATTATATTCGTACAATACATTCATTATCTCTCGAGGGTGCGGAAACCTACTAAAACCTTTTTCTTGCCTTATTTTTAATTCTTTAGCATAACTACCTGAACGAAATTTTGTATCAATGTTATATGGAAAACCCCCTTCAAAGTAATCCTCCATCCAAGAGAATGTGCGGGCTGGATCCAAAAATTCTGGTACTGATCTTTCTTCTATTAAAAGATTTCCATATTTTAATACTTCCCTCTGATCGGGTATATTTTTCTTTATCCTCGAAACATTTTGTTTTTGTGTTTGTTTTAATCTCATCCTTCTACCCCCTCACTTCTAAATGCATCTAATGTGTCCGGTACAGATGGCCAAGTTCTTTCATTCAATGAATCAAACAAGGCACGATAAACTTCTTCCGAGGGTTCAATACCAAGCACGTCGCGCCATGCCAAAAAACGAGAATAGTTATCGTCCTTATGTTCATTTATTTTAGGAAGGCAATTCATATATGCCTGCTGTGCCTGTGTGGGATCTATTTCTACTTTCTTATATTCTGGTAAATCCCCCAATTTTTCGTCTATTTCTACGAGTGCGTGGGGGTAAGTCCATTCAGAATTCCTTAAAGAGTGACCTGTTATTTTTTCTAAAGTAGATGTTGGTATTTTGATTCCCATAGCATCTCTAAAATCTCTTAGTGCTTTTACTCTATAAACAGGGTTGTTAGGCTCGGAGATTATATCGTATGCA
>JAFCCC010000012.1 GCA_017610385.1 Candidatus Nanohalarchaeota archaeon | reverse complement strand
TGAGAAATGTTTTGAGTAAAGTTTGGGTCGGTAGTGTAGTGGTATCATTGGACCTTCGGGTGAGCTTTCACAAAGCTCAAGCAAATAAGCTTTTCAAATAAAAGCTTAAGCAAAATAAAAACAAAAAGCTTTAAGCGAAAATAAAATAAAACTTTTTAATAAAAAGTTTAAGCTAAAATCAAATGTTTGAGTTTATTAAACGCTAAGAAAGAGGTCCAGACCCGAGTTCGAGTCTCGGCTGACCCACTATCCTTTAATACTAAGAATATATAACGTTTTTTGCTTTTTGGTTGTTCACTTCCAGAACCCCCATAATAAAGTTAATATAGTTAACTGATAATGTTATCTGAGAGAGGTTTTATACATGCCTTGCGGAAAGAAGAGAAAAAGACAAAAATTAAGGAAGCACAAGCAAAGAAAAAGAAGACGAAAGATGAGGCACAGGAAGAAATAAATTTCGAATTCTACATTCTATTTTTGGATTTTGGAACTCAGTTAAAGATAATTGCGACTGGCGGGATTTTCGCAAACTGCTGATAAAAGTGTTAAAAAGTCCGAGTACTCGGACTTTAAAGTGGGTTATTATTAACCCCCTGTAAGGGTCAAGCTGACAGCAGTTTGTATCGAACCCGCTCAGCAAGCTTGGGAAGCTTGAATCATACCGGTAGATTACAGTCGCAAATTATTAGTTTTTATTCTCATGAAATAAAATATACTTATGGGTACCAACTTAGAAAATATAGTTAATTATTTGGATCAAATTTTTAAATCAAAAGCAACAGACGGTTTAATAATTAAAAGAGGAAATTATATTGAAAAAGTGGCATTTGCTCTAGACTTAAATGAAAATATTCTTCGAAAAACAGAGGAAAATAACATAGATCTTTTAATTGTTTTTAATTCAAAAGTAAAGTCCAGATTCTTAAAAAAGGTTAATTGTTCTACATATATATCTGAAATACCCTTAAAAACCTCGGAATTTATGCATGCAGAGCAGTCTCTGGCAGATAAATTGGGGATTACAGTAGAGGGCTCTTTAGATGAAACTTCAATATATGGTACTTGTGAATTAAATGATTTGAATAGTTTTAAAGAAAGATTATACAACTTAACTGGAGAGAAACCAAGAATAAAAAAGAAAAACAAAAAAATTGGCAAAATTGCAATTGGTGGAAAATTAAATGATAAAGAATGGATGGAAAAAGC
The DNA here is from genome assembly GCA_017610385.1 of Candidatus Nanohalarchaeota archaeon. Taxonomy (GTDB): domain Archaea; phylum Nanohalarchaeota; class Nanosalinia; order Nanosalinales; family JAFCCC01; genus JAFCCC01. Next base: position 14,932 of record JAFCCC010000012.1, on the reverse strand, counting down.
TAAAAAAGTGGGCGTAGAAACCATTCTGACTACAGAAAATCCAATAATTTTCAAACATAAAACCCATATGAATATTATTTATAGATCTAAAAAAATTCTCGAAATTACGAGCATCTTAAAACTAGGAGAATTGCTCGAGAAAAAATACAAAGTCGAATTTTTATTTATTGATTAATCGTATTCTCTCCAAGTATTTCCACACTTCGTACATTTGAAAAATCTGGTTTCTGGCTCATCACCACTTCTTGTTTGTTGCATCCACCAGTATGCGTTTTTATGTCCACACTTGTTACATAATATTTCAGTTATTGGTAATCCTGTTTTGTCTTTCTCCAAAATATTAATGCGAGCAGTAGTTTTTTCAGAGTGTTTAGCTGAAATTTTAAGATCTTCTGATTCTACTCTGTAGACTGCTTTACAAGATCTACATTCTAATTCAGTACCATTTGAGCCCATTTTTGGAATTAATATTCCACCACATGCATCACAAAATTTCATTATACTCACCTCTGTTAAGATACCAGCCTTTATGGTTCAGTTAAATATAAAAAGGCTCCCGTAACTTGTAATAAGAATTACGCTTAAAAAAGTATATACTCCCCTATAAAAACTTAAATTGCACCAAAGATTTTAGCAGGGATTAATTTCAAATAACCTACTAAGGGAAGTTTAAAAATGGCTTTTCCTTCAATCTCTTTATTCTGAATTCTGCACGGGTCCATCTGAAAGTTATGATCCCCCTTTGTCATAAAATAAATCTCTCCATTTTCTGTAAATTTTCTAATAATTCTGTGTACTACTTTATCGATTCCTTGCTCTTTTAAAGCTTTTTCAAATCTATCGCAATCTATTGATTCGCTGTTTTTTAGATTATAAACAATAACATCCCCCACATCTAGAGTAGATGTGTTTGCACCAGTCACTGTTAATAAATCCCCTCTCACAAAACCATTTTTTAGTGGCCAGGTATCAATAAATGTTCTAGTATAACTAAATTTAGTTATTAAATACTCATAATAAGAACTTCCAGTTTTTTCATCATGTTTCATAGAATCTGAGACAACAGAAACAATCGGAATGGTCGTGTGTAATGCTGTTCCTGCGGTATTATATGCTCCGTATGCTAAAATAACTGCTAAAACAAGAAAAAGCGTAATTGTCTTAACATCTTTTGGAAAACGCACATCAAAAAATTTCATTGCCCTTTATTTTGATTTCTTTTCAAATTCAACTTTGAATTCTTTTAAATCGTTTTTTATCTTTGTTAATGCTTTTTCAAGATCCTTTTTAGCATCTTTAGATTTAATAACCAATGTACTTTCTCCTATATACGGATGGCCCTTGTCGTAACCGGCTTCTGAACCTATTTCCCATAAGGTTTTTCTTAGGAGATTAGCTACTGTATGGTTTTTCTCCATGTGTAGAATTAATCGATCTTTATGTTGTTCGGCTCGTAATTTCATAATTATCCACTCTATTTATTCAACTATAAGATTTAAAAAGTAATGCTATTCTAAATACTCTAATGTCCATGGATTCACTAGTGCGAATTCAGTAAAATCTGCAGTTATTCTCGGACATGCAGTATTCACAAAAATTTTAATTCCAAAACCCATATAATCTGATTCTACAATTTTATCTGCAATGAACATGAAAACTTCCTTATTTTTTCTTTGTAATACTTTTTTGATTTGATCTGCTAATTCTGGGAAAGATTGCCCTGGTTTAGAACTTAATATAATTCCCCATTTTTTTTCGTTTTGGTATTTTAAAACCTTTAAAATTTCTCTTCGTTTTTCTTTTTCTATATCCAAAACCGGTTCACTAAATATTTGTTGGTATGGATTTAGTTGATATATTTTTTTCCTAAGTTCTAGTAGTTTAGATACATGAAAATCCCCGCTCCCGAGAAACAAAAAGCAGTCCACTGCCTGATGAATTTTTTCAGCAGAAGTTATATCACAACCCAAAATCTGACCTTCCTGTCTTGTTCTTAACCCTCTTTTACCAATAATCACAATTTTTCCCTTACTTTCTAAAAATTCTTTTATTTTCTTAAGTTCATGCAGGTGCTGTATTGTGGAAACTAGGCCAATTTTGGTCTCTTTAATTTTTTCATAATTTTTTTTAAGTAGACCCAGACTATCCCCCTTAAATTTTACTTCACAATAAAATGTTGGAATTTTTTCCTCAAAATTACCATAAAATTTAGAATGCCCTATATGAATCAAACAGTCACAATTAAAATCTATTATCTGATTGTACGGAAGATCGCAAGCGCCAAAGCAGGATGAAGAAATAATAAATGGTTTCTTGCCAAGCTCTTTAATTTTTCCTGCGATATCTATAGCACTTTTTTTTAAACCGTCAGGTACCTGAATTGCTATTTTTTTATAATCTAATTTTTTGATTTCATCTAAAATTTGTTCTAAGTCCATAAAAAGAAATTAACACATAACTTCATAAACTTATTTTAGATATACGCCAACAAAAGAAACATATAGAAGCGCAATGTAGACTAAAGCAAACCACTGATAAAACTCCCCGAGTTTTGAAATGGTGTTTAACGTCTCACCAAAATTCACAATCATGAAACATATAAATCAATCAAGGTTTTATAAAGTTTGCGGTAGGCTTTATTTCTCTTGGACGGTAACTATAATTTTCTTAATTTTTTAATCATGAATTTTCTTTCCTTCTTCATTAAAATTGCTTTTATTTTATTAAAGTCTTCTGGATGCACTACAAAAGAGTCTGCCCCAATTTCAATTAAACGTTCAATTAATTTTGGGTTCATACTTTCTAATAATATAGACAGTTCGATTGTGTCTTTACATACTTCATGAACTTTTTTAATAGAATTTAAGACCGCAGGATGTGTTGCTGCATGCCCAAAGCTTCTACTTAGATTATTTAAGTCAATGACCACAAAATTCAAAACACTCAAATAATCTTCTAATTGCATCAGAGATGTAAAGTCTTTAAGCACAATTCCTTGAGCTCTTTGTGGATTCTGATTAATTGTATGAAAATCAGTATTGATAAACTCTACATTTTCTGGCAAAGTCTCCAATGAGTTATAATTTTCATAGTAAGAGGTATCAAAATCAAAACCCGCAGCTGCGCTTTTCATCCAAATGCTTCCGCTTGCGTGATCTAATGCAAGATTTTTAGCAGCTTCAAAACCAATATGATCTATAACTACCGCGCCATCAGATCCTGGAATTTTTTGAATTCCAATTGTTTTGACTTCAATTCCAGTAATCATTTCGACACTATCAAAATTTTTGGAAGATGGTTCAGAACTCTGTGGAATTGGTTTTTCAGATATGGTTCCTGTCAAACCATTCATTGAAATCTCTGTAGAATTTAATAATTCTGTTGAATTTTTTGTTGATGTAATTAAAGGCATTCCAATTTCTCGAAGTATGCTTGCTAATTTGCAGCTCATAGATCCTTCATCAGTTATAATTCCTTGAATTTTTGTTATGGCCGGCAAAAATTCTAAAGACGGATTAACTGTAACTAAAATATCCTGTTCATTTAGATTCGAAATGTCCTGACAATCATAAATAACTTTTGCCAAGCCAGTGCAGGATCCCGCAGATGAACCCGAGCCTATAAGTAAAGTTTCTTCATTAAACTCCTCTAAACTTGACGTATCTTGACTAACTGCTTTTTCTATACCCAATAAACTCAATTTACCTCTATTTATAGAAAAGTCAAGTTTATATGGGACATTTACTTTACTTTCGATTAATAATGCAGATTCAACCACGTTTTGAAGTTCTTTTGTAGTTAATACACTTCTAGTTCTTAATTCTGAAGAAACTCTTTCTTTGATAACCTGATTAGACATTGAATCTATTGTAAACAGCCACTCTTTCACATTTATTTGTTCCTTAACTAGTTGCCCAGAATTTTTATCAATTTTATATTGATCTGGAGATGTTATACCTTGTTTTAAAGAAGCTCCCAAGCCCCACACTGCTTCCACAACTATTTCTGAAGAATTTCCAAGAGGATTGGCAGTAAATACACTAACTGATTTTTCAGAAATAATCATTTTTTGAACTAAAATAGAAAGTCCAGAACTTTCTTTAATATTTTTACGATAAATTATGGCTTCTGGAGAATAATATGATGCGATACATTCTTTTATATTCATAATTACTGACTCTTTTCCAATTACATTTAATATGCTTTTGTAAACATTTGCACCCGCCATTGGAGATGCTCTAATTGCAACGGGTTGGTTATCTCGTCTTCCACTAACTAAATCCATAGTTTTTCCATACTTTCTGAGTTCTTCGCTCATTCCAATTTGTTTATATGTTTCACATACTTGTTGTTCTTGATTTTTATTGAAATGAGCATTTAGAATAAGTTCTTTAATTTGTGCATAGGCTTCTTGTAGACGATTCATATCCTCTAAATCCACTTCTGCTAAAATAGCGTCGATCTGAGTGTGTAAGTTATTTTCTTTCAAAAAGTCTTCTACAATTTGAGTTGTTAAGATAAATGCTTGTGGTACAACAAATTTTGAACTCATAGATTGTAATTCAGATAATAAACTAATTTTACTGCCAACTCTATTCACTTGTTGCTGATTTAATTTATTAATCCATTCGATAAGCATTGCAAAAATATATTCTCACTAAAGCTTAAGAACTTTTATTCATTTTATTAAATAGAATTTATTTGATTCTTCAATCTAACTTATTTGCTTATTCAATAGAAATCTTAGAGGATACTGAAAATTTCATACTTGCTCTTTTTAATGCTTCTTTAGCGATTTTTACATTAGCTTCATTAATTCGAACAGTAATAATTTCCTGTCCTTTTCTGCATCTTGCAGCTCTTCCGGTTGGTCGACCAAACGCATGACTCATTCCACTATAATATCGATCTGCTTGAGCTACTCCCGCCAAGGGATGGTATCTTAAAATATGGTGTGGGTATGGATGGACTTTCAAATAATAACTCATTACGTCAATTTTGTTTTTAATGTAGGAATTTGAAGCAATACGTGCCGCTTCCAAGGCATTAGACCTAATAATACAATCTTTTGAAATTTTTAATTTTAGGGTTTTTTCGAAAGTATCTTTTTTATTTCCCATTTCAAACAAAGTGATTCTTGAACCTGGCGCTCCTGTAATAAATGCCTTTTTTTGTTTTTGAGCTGTTCTAGTAAACGGCCTTCTAGTAAAATTCCTGTAAATTTTTGCTGGTCTTAACGCCATTTTTACACCTTCTTGAATTCATTATACAGAATATATTTAAATGTGTTACTCTCGTTCAAACTTTTAATTTTTTAAGAGTTTCTAAGAAGCAATACAAGAAGACTACAGACTTATCCGCCGCCTAATGGGAACGCTTTCATTAGACCCACATATGATGTTGATTCTTTTTTATTTTCTTTCCAATACTCAACTAACTTCTTGGGAACAGAACCTAATTCTTTTTTAATATTTCCAACGCCGACAGTATTTCCTACTCCAATTAATAAGATCGTTTTGGCTTCGCTTTCTTTAATCTGTTTTTCAACTGATTTAACTGCCTTTTTACCGCCTTCGTAAACCTTTTTGCTCATTGCTTCAGACGCCTGCGGTGCACTCATTTTCACTATAAATCCCTCTAAAGGAACTTTGGCTTCTGTAGCCGCCTGTTCTATTTTATATTTTTCAACACCCGGGCCACCCATTAAAACTCCAATACCTTCTACCACAGTACCTGTTTCTTCTCCTTCAAATCTTAAACCAGCATCAACTGTAATAATTTCTTCAATTTTCTCAGTTTTAATTAGTTTTTTTACAGCATCCCCGTATTTACCTAAACGAGAACCAGGACCATTGGATTTCAAAACAAGTAATTTTTTACCGCCTACTTTTTCTGTAGAAAGTATAATATCCTCTGCAACTTCTTTTGGTTTTTTAGAAATGAAACTTGCAGCTACAAAAGGTCCAATTGAATCTCCAATTGGAAGCGCTTTAACAAACGCGACTGTCGCATCTTTTTGAGACTTTGAAACTTCTTCGTACATAGGAAGAAACATTTGAATAGCAGCACCCAACTGATAATTATTTGTTTTTTCAATTAACTTTGTAAAATGCCTCATAATTACATAAAGTTGATGTGCACCATAAACTCCTTTAAAAGCCATTGCTAAGTTTGCTTTTTCATCTTTACTCTTCTTCGGTGCAATTTTTTCAATATAATTTTTAATTTTGGTTTCTGAACCATCTAATAAATGTTCTAGTTTTTGAATAATGCCATACGGATCAAGATCTGTTGGTGGCACAATAACTAAATTTTTCATTGGTATTAAACTTTCCTTGATAGCTTTTGTCGGTCTAGCCATGACTGCTTTTAAGAAGAGTTCTTCTGAGTCCTTTGCATAATTCTGCATTTTTAATAAAGAGCGTTTCATTTTGGCTAATGATGTATAAATCATTAATTTTGGGAGCAGTAGGAAAAAGAGTACTAATGTCACTAAGGACAATAAAATTCTAAGGGGATCAAAACCCGCCCAAAAACCTTCAAAAATCATTATTTATTCCTCAACTTGTGATTGATATTTTTTAGAAGACCAATTAAATTCTTGGCTTCTTCCTTAAATATAAAAGATCTACCTATTAAATGTTTTGCACACTTATATGTAATTTTTTTCTTATTCTCCGGATAATTCATCTGATTAATTATTGATTCAAATGTTTTTTCTATTTGATTTTTTTCAAATAAAACGCTTTCGCGTTTTCCCCTAAACTTGGACGTGTAAATTTCATAAAGGATAATTGCTGCCGCGTGAGTTACATTCATTATGGGATATTTATAGGAAGTTTCAATGCGAACAATTATATCACATAATTCTAATTCTGTATTAAAAAGACCAACATCTTCCCTTCCAATTAATACTGCAAAATCTCCTTTGCAATTTGAAATGATTTTGCCTAGTTCTTTTGAAGTAATTGTTCTTCTTGTGATGTTTTTTGAACCTGACTTTATTCCAGTAGTTCCAATAACAAAATCAATATTTTTCAGGGCATCTTCTAAAGAATCCACAATTTTCATTTTTTCTAAAACATCTTTTGCATGGACCGCGCGATTTTTATCTTCATCTGAAATTTTAAAAATAGGGCTAACTAAGTAAAGCTCATTAAAGTCAAAATTGGCCATTACTCTTGCTAAGAAACCAATATTTCCTTCTATTTTTGGTTCTACAAAAACAACTCTCATTATCTTGGCTTTGTGTCCAAGATTTTTATTGTTTCTTTTTATTCTGGAGTAATGCGACAATTAATAAAATAAAACCTATGCCTACAAGAATCCATGAAATTATTGTTCCAATTCCAAATAATCCGAAAGAGCCAAGAACACCAACGATAGCAAAGATCAAACCGATTACCAATTCTATGATTATTAAATTCATTTTTCTCAATAATAGTTTGTAGAGCTTGTATTATAAACTTTAGGGAATTGTTTTTATAATAAATTAAACCAATAAGAATTATGGATTTTAGAAAAATTTTATTTTGGACTACACGAATATTTACAATCTTGATTGTACTGTTCTTTTATTTGTTTATCGCGAAAAGTTTTGCTGAACAATTTAATATTTACAGCTTCTTAATGAGTTCAGTTCCAGGAACCATCCTTTTATTAACTTTAATTCTTTCTTGGAGATGGGAGAACTTTGGCATTTTATTTTTTTTATATGGTTTGGGCTATTTTGGTTTAGCTACATCTCAAAAAGTTTCTTGGATTTCTGTAGTTATAATTTCTGTGCCTCTATGTATTTCAGGAATTTTATTTTTTACAAGCTTTTTAAATTCTAAGAAGAAAAAGAAGCCGCGTAAATGAGTATAATTTCTTTATAATTCCTCGTACGATAACTTATTATAAAATACAATTCAATTTATATTTATGTTCGATTGGAAAGTTTTGATTGCAGTATTTATTACATTATGGGGTATTGCAATCGGCATGGCGCAAGGATCAATTAATATTTCAGATATCAGTACTAGTAATTTTAAAACAGGCGGTTGGAGTGTAACTGATCTATTTGGAGCTTTTTCACCAGATTCTGAAATTCCTATCTCTGCTCTGTTTACAACCGATGAATTTCCAGTTAGAACTAAAATATTTAGTACCCCGGTATCTGAAATAAAGCTAACATATAATCCCAGAGTAAGTTCAGTAGAAGTAAGAGGATCAGAGGTTTTTACAAATGCCAGTAGTCTGACTTTGCATATTCTTGATTTTAAGGGTTTGTTTACTTTCGGAGAGGTTCTTAGTATAAATGGATACGCAGGAGAACTTAAATTCGGAGACGTGAGTCTTAAAAACGCCAAGTTATTTTCAAAAGAATTAATTCCTAAAAAATTAGAGATTAATGGATTTCCAAAAACTGGATTTAGTTTTGATTCAGTTAATGGGCAAGTTAATTCTTCCGGAGCAAGAATCTTTTTAGAAGATAAACCTCTTTCTATAAAAGATTTTGAAGGCTCTGCGGTTTTCTTATTTGAAAATAAAACATATTCTTTTGTTGGGGATGTTTCAAAATTACTTATTGAAGGCACACCCCTTATTAAATTTACAAAATAGCTATTTTGTATTTTTTATGTCTTCTCTTTTACCCGTGGGATATACTCTTGAAATTGGTTTCGAATACCCTTGTAGTTTTTTAAAAATTAAAACAGGTTTATTTTCTTCCTGTGCCTTTGCTTCGGCAATAGTAAGTACATGATAAAAATTTTTGTACTCTACTTTGCCATTTTCTATAAAATACACTTCAGTCATTTTTAATCTCTTTTAAGATCACTTCTTTTTCTTGAGGATGTGCACTTTCTTTTGGTTTGCTTTTTATTCTTGATTTGAATTTTCTTCCCTTTAATGCTTTTGAAGTTCCTTTAACTACTTTATTGCCTGTTTTAAAGAGCAAAGAAACTAGCGGAGAGAGCATAGAATAAATTATGAAGACTATTGTTCCAATTAAAGAGAAAAATAGAATATTAGTTGCATTCATGTCTAAATTCGCTCCAGAATAGCTTAAAAATAAGTAAAATACTGCAGATAATATCGCAACTAACAATGTTTCAAAGAATATTTTAAGAAGTTTGAATGCAATCACTAGAATAATTACAATTAGAACAAATAACAAAAGATTATTTAGCTGAAATACTCCTAAAAAATCTGTTATTGCCATACAAAACAATTTGTTTTTGTTAGGTTAAAAAGATTCACTCTGGAACTAAACTCATGTAAATTACTACTCCAATAACAATTAAAATTATAAAAATAACTATGAAAATCCACGCTTTAGAGTTCCCTGAAGGAGTTTCATCGGGAGCTGGCGTATAATTTTGCAAAGCTCTTATTCTAGAATGTATTTCTTCACTTAGTCTTTCTGCAGCACTATATGTTGTCTTAGATGCATTATAGTTTTTAGTGTCCCATTCTCCTTTTCCTTTTTCAATGAGATTTTCTAAATCTGTAATTTTTGATTCTAAATCTGTTTTGTTTTCTTTTAACTCTTCTGTTAAAATGTCCTCCAAGTCAGTTCTATATGTTGATATAGAGCTATTTAGACTCTCAAATTTAGTCGAATAGTTTGCATCTACTTTTAATGAAATATATGTAAAATTTTCCGCATTGAGATCTGCAGAAATAATTAATTTTCTTGTATTGTCTATTCCCTCACTTAGTTTTTCTGTGTGAATTGTTAGTTCTAAGTTAATACTTTCTTCTGGTTCTAATACAAGTCCTTCTGCATTTGTGATGGTATATAAGTTAGAGATAACTAGAGTAGAGGCTGTAAAATTGCTTAAATTAGATTGCCCTATATTTTTTACTTCTACAGTTATATTTAATGGATCTCCTTTAATAACGGAACCAAGTGAAGCGTTTTCAATAGTTACTTGTAATTTTCCACTTACAATACCAGAAATGTCTGTGGTTAGATTTACAGGAATTTTTATTTTATTTTCAGAGGTATTAAAAACATAATATCCCCCATAAATTCCATTATCAGTTACGTATACTGTTTGAGTGAAAAAAGCATAGCCTACATCCCCTGCAGCAATTGTTAATTCTGTTGGCGAGATAGAATTTATTTGTTTAATCGTCCCTTCTGCGCTAATACTTACATTTATGGTCTCAGAACCCCTATTAAATACGGTAATATTTTGAACATATGTTCCCGAATCAATAAAGTTTCGTTCTATTTTATTTACATTAACTTGAAGGGTTCCGTTTGTTGTTTTGCCACCAATTTGCGTTTCTAACGGTATTTCTGTTCTGTACTTTTCTATGCTGCCCTGTAAATCCGAGAACACCCGAATAACCAAAGTTCCATCGTAGTTTTCAGATAAATTATTAGTTATATTATATCCAATAATAAATTCTTTTGAAGTATTGGATTCAATTATGTATTTGCTATCTTCACTCGCGTTATTTTCATCTAGAACAAAATCCCCAAAAACAATTTCGGAAATAGAGCCTAAAACGATTGGTCGAACAATGACTCTACTTAAATCTGTGTTATTAAAGTTTAAAATTTCATAAAATATTCCTGATTCTTCAAATGAATTAGAAATCACAGACCGATTAATTATTACTGGACCAGATTGTGTTTGACTAATTACTGAAAATTCTTTGTATGTGAGTGAATCTGATGATTTTTGACCAAAAGCATTTAATATAGTCCACTGATATCCATAGGTCCCTTCAAGAGTATCTTCTTGTACAGTATGTTGCAGATGAAATAAGTCATTATCATAAGTCATCTGTGAGAGAGTATAGTTTTTTACTGATGTTTTTGTCCCAGAATCGGTGATATAAAATACAGAAACATTAAAACCTTCTAAATCCCCCATACGCAAATGATCTCCACTATATGGTTTAACAACTTCAAAAGAAATATCTAATACTTCTCCTGGTCTAGTAGAATACTTAGAATACGGAATTGTCCAATAAGTAACTAAATTTACATTTGAGGTTAATAGGGTGTAATTTTCAAATTCGTCATTTGCAATAACTTTTAAAGTTAGCTCATTGTTTTGAGATTCTTTTGTTTTTGATAAATTATAATCTTCTGGTAAAGAATAAGTTCCCCGCCAATATCTTTGGCTACCTTCTGTTACATTACTTAAATTGACTTTTTCTATTAAATCAGTTCCCCAGATTTCTACCCAAACATTATCTGGAACCCCAACCTCTTCTTCAAACTCAAAGCTTAGCATAGAATTTAATTCGCATGAAGTAATAATTCCATTAGAGGTTGCACATTTGTTTTCTGTACCATTAATGCTTACTGGACCAGAAATCGTTTCAACTGTATGAAATAAACGTCCGTCCCCACCTGTTACTCCCGTCCCAATTGGAGCCGTTGCAGTAACTTCATATGAATAGTTTCCAAGTTCTGTAGGCAGTTCCATCGTAGCATTATAAAATTCACCGAATTCTGAAAATGTGCCTTCCATTATTGCTTGTGAAGAACCTGATAAATTATATATTCTGTATAGCACCGTAGCGCCAGAAACAACGCCGCTAGAATTACTAACATTAACCAAAAGTACTTTTGAACTTCCTTGTGGTGCTTCTGAGTTGAAATTCAAAATGTCTACGGAAAGACCACCGTTTGCTGGAAGATTTAAAAATGTAGTCACATCACTTGCTACCCCACAATCTCCTGTAGCTGTTATGGTGATTGTTGCAGGTAAGTCTGTGGGTGAATGTTCTGCAACCCATATCCCATTCCCAATCGAATTTAGAAAGCCCAATGTTGACCCGTACTGGTATTTTATTGTAATGGGGCCCGGAATACATGTTTCTTCATCAATAGGGGTTGTTCCATTTAGTAATTTTGCTCTAAGTACGGTGTATGAATTACTATCTAGTTCCATGGGTAAACTTGTGGCTGTTAAAGTCCATGCAGCATGTGTGGCTGGAACTAATAAAAATAGAATTAAAAATAGATAAAGGATTCTTCTTATCATACTAATATAAAATTCATTTCTTTGTATAAAAACATTACTTATGTGCTTGAATTACCACTAGTTTCTCCCACGCTAATTTCGTAGAAGCAATAACCTTTGGATTAAATTTTTCCAGTTTCTTTAAAGTTAGTTCTATATTCGAAAGAGAGCTTTGTAAAAGTAGAATTTGGCCTCCTTTACGTAAATAGAAATTAAACTGAGCTAAAAATCGATCTGTTTCTTCCCTCCCAGAGTTTCCTCCAGACCATGACTTATCTTGAATTTCACTTACTTCTTCTGAAGGAACATACGGCGGATTAAAAATTATTAAATCAAATTTATCTTTGATTTTTTCAAATAAATCACTTTTTAGAACTTCAATATTTTTTATCTGATTTCTCTCTGAATTTTTTTGTGCTGCAATCACTGCTGAATTATTAATATCTACTGAGACTATTTTTTTTGCAGTTTTTGCTGCAATTAATGAAAGTATTCCTGATCCAACTCCAATCTCTAAAACTGTTTTATTTTTTAAATTGATTTTTTTAATTTCTTGAGCAATCAGAAAAGAATCTTCTCTAGGTTCATAGACCTCTTCGGGAACAACTAAAATTAAATCTTCGTATTCAAATTTCATTTTTTACTAGGAATTTCCATGAGTTTTGATTTGTAATTTATTTATTTACATTTATTTGAAATATAATTATATATCTCAAGTAATTTTTCAATACTTAATGAAATAACTCTGATTTCTTTATATGGCATATTTTTAATTAATTTTTTCGCTTGTTCTTTTTCTAAATTAAAAAACACTCTAGAATTATAAAATGAATTTCTTACTTTTTTATTTTTATGAACAAATAATGCAGAAACTATTTTGAAAAATAATTCTTCATTTACCTTATAATTAAAATTTTTAGGAACTAATTTAATAATCATAGAATCCACTTTTGGTTCTGGAATAAATTGTTTTTTGGAGACCTCTTTTAAAAAAACAGGTGTAAAATAAAAATTAGATAATATTGATATTCTAGAGTATTCTTTTTCGGTAGGTTCTGAAATTAATCTTTTTGCAAATTCCTTTTGATAACATATTATTGAGAATATTTTATTTTTGGCTAATAATTCAGTGATTTTTGATGATATTTTATAAGGAATATTTGAAACACATTTATCAAATTTTGGAAGAGTAATTTCTAAAATATCCCCCCGAATTATTTCAACATTTTTATGGTCTTTCACGTTATTTTTTAATATGGGAATTAAAGTTTTGTCTTTTTCAATTGCATAAACTTTTTTAGCTTTTTCAGCAAGTTTTTTTGTGAGCGTCCCAATTCCCGCCCCAATTTCTAAAATTGTTTCCTCTTTAGAAATGTTTGCACAATTAACTTCAAAATCCAAAATTTTTTCATTTTTAAGAAAGAATTGATCTCTATTTTTATTTAATTTTAAATTATATTTTTTCAAAAGTTCTTCTAGCATTTCAATAATACTCTTTATTCTCTTTTGGAGCTTGTATGAAAAGATACCTTTTGGTGGTTCCGGATAATTCTTCTTTTATTCTTTTTACAACCATTCTCTCTGGGTCTGGAAGTAAACTAACCCGTTTTTTTAAGTCCTCAAAGCTCTCGAATTTTTTTCTTTCTCTTTCATCTAAAATCTCCCACATATGTTTTTTACCGACACCAGGAAGTAGTTCTAAGGTATGCATTCTAGAGTTAATTGGTTCTGCAGTGTTAAAGAACTCTATGAATTTTGACTCATTTTTTTTGATTAATTTTTCCAGAACATATTCTAGTTCAGATTTAGCGTTTCCACTTAATTCATGTAACTGAATTCTTCCTTTAATAAATTGAACGTCTTTTCTTAGACCTTCACCAATATAAACACGATCTTCTAATTTTAATCGAATTTCCTTTCTTACAACTACTTCTAATAAGTTCATAAATTGTTCCCCAATTATTTGTGCAATAGGCTGACTTCTTCCAGAAGGATGACCGTTTTCCAAAAAATCTAATACTATTCCATATTCGTCTTTCATTTTTCGAACCTCTATTTACCATTTTTAATCACGGACGTGCATAAATCAATAATTTTTTTAACATCATCCTTTTCTAGCTTGATTCTTTCTTTGGAAAATAATGCATACACTTGTTCTTCAGTTACTGGAAGAATTTCTACAAGTTTGTCTAATTGATGTTCCTTAAAGTCTTTAATTCCCTTCAATTCTTCTTTAACATGATTGAATTCCTTAATTTCTTTAAATTTAAGATGTTTCCTTAGAAAATCTAGGCAGATTTGTTGTTCACGAACTAAATCCCTATTTTTCTCTGTTTTAGAGAGAATTTCCAATGTTTCTGCTGCCGTTATTTCTTGTCTTGCTAAGATTTTCATTTTATTTACTCCTCAACTCGCTTTAGATGCGTAGGATGCACATTTAGAGTTTTCTCTTTCCCGCCATCTTTTATTTTTACAACATAACTTCGGCCTTTTTTATTTGCAACTACCCCTGATTTTCCTTGAAATCTCGGATGTGGCATACCTTTTTGTACTGATGAATTGATTTTAATCACAACTTTTTCATCTATTTTCAGTTTTTTCATAAGTCGTGTAAGTGTTAATTTACTTCGTCTATCTTTCTTTAATAAACTTCTTGTTTTTCGTCTGATTCCCGCACTTCTTGTCATACTTACCACTCTATAAATCTACTTTTACTTATTCCTAATAAACATACAAAACTTTATTAACATAAGCCTTTTTAGTAAAAGGCTTAAGCCAAAATTAAACAGCGAGTTACGAGTGTAACTCACTAAGCCTTTTTAGTAAAAGGCTTAAGCCAAAAGAAAATGAGCTTTTCAGATAAAAGCTCACGGAAACTTGTTAAGTTTCCTAAATCGGAAATTAATGCATTTCCAATTCAAGCAAAATAAGCCTTTTAGTAAAGGCTTAAGCGAAAA
>JAFCCC010000002.1 GCA_017610385.1 Candidatus Nanohalarchaeota archaeon | reverse complement strand
TAACTGAAAAGGCTTAGTGAGTTACCCTCGTAACTCGCTGTTCAATTTTCGCTTAAGCCTTTATTAAAAGGCTTATTTGCTTAAGATTTTTGCACGTTTACGTTTGTGCAAAAAGCTTATTCGCTTAAGCCTTTATTAAAAAGCTTATTTTGCTTGAATTGGAAATGCATTAATTTCCGATTTAGGAAACTTAACAAGTTTCCGTGAGCTTTTATCTAAAAAGCTCACTGCGCAAAAAGGCTACGCTGTGAGCAAGATTCGAACTTGCGCCTCCGTAACAGAGACCAGCTTTCCAGGCTGGCGCATTAGACCACTCTGCCATCACAGCATTTTCAAATGAATTTTTGATGGTATTTAAATATAATTTTATTGCTGTACAATTGAATTAGAAATAGCTGTTATTTAACGTAATAGTTCGACTTCAATATTAACTCCTTCCGGAACATGAACACGCATAATTTGTCTTAAAGCTCGCTCATTTTGTCCAATGTCGATCATACGTTTATGAACTCTCATTTCCCACCGTTCCCAGGTCGAACTTCCATCTCCACAAGGACTTTTTCTTGTAGTAATTCTTAGCTTTCTTGTAGGCAATGGAATCGGTCCAGCTACTTCTGCATGAAACTTTCTAGCAATTCCCACAATCTCTTTTGATAGTCCCTCTATCTTTTCACAGTTTGTGCTAGTTAATTTAACGCGAGCTTTTTGCATTTTAATCTCTTTCTAAATTATATGATACTTTTATATTGTTTACTGAAGTTCCAAGCAGAATCAAGTGAAATTTTATTTCTTGATAATATATTTGGTATAAAATTGTGAGTTACACCTAAATTGCATGATTGTTCTTCTCCGGCATTTGGATCAAAAATACATTCATCTGGATTTTTCAAGTTACACGTTCCATGTACTCCTAAATTATAAAGTGCATACGCACCATAGCCCATACTTGCAAAGAAAATCACTACAAATACAACCGAAAGTAATGTAAAATACCTATAAACCAATTTTGCAAGTTTTGGAGTTCTTTTTAATAGTTTAGAAGTGATATTTGCTTTAATTCTTTGATCTAGATTTGTATTACATGGACGAAAAGTTATCAATCTGAAAGTACATTTAAAAGATTCTTTTGCAATAGCGCGATATTTCACAGAAAAGATTCCTAAAATTCCACAAACAACCAGTGCTATAATGCATATAACCATTTGAATCACTTTATTTTAAGACAAGAACTCTTTTTAAAGTTTCTATAAATATTTGAATATCTTCCAAAGTATTGTATAAATAAAATGAGGCTCTTACAGAGCCTTCTAATTTATGTGCATTAAACCATGAGTGAACACAATGTTGACCTGATCGCACACACACATTCCTTAAATTACTTAACATTAATGCAACGTCATGCGCATTCATTCCTTTAACATTAAATGAAAATATACTCCCACGTAATTTTGGATCTGAAGGACCAATAAGTTCAATAGAATCAAATTCATTTAATTTCTCTGTAATAAAGCTATTCAAATTAGTTTCATGCTTCTCTATTTTATTTTTGCCGATTCGTAATAGATAATTTGTTGCTTCGCCCAATGCAATTATTCCTGCATAGTTTTGCAACCCAGCTTCAAATTTTTCAGGAATAGGTAAGAATTCATGATCTTCATAAGTGCTTTGAGCAACAGTATCTCCACCAACTAAAAAAGGATTTAATTTTTCTAATAATTCTTTTTTTCCATATAACACACCTGTTCCGCTTGGTCCACACAGTTTATGACCTGAAAAAGCCAAAAAATCCACATCCATCTTTTTAACATTAAATTCTAAGCTTGGAATTGATTGTGCCCCATCTAATAAAACTAAAGCTCCAAAATCGTGTGCTATATTTACTATTTCTCTAGCAGGATTAGTTACTCCATCTAAATTTGATGTATGAACCATAGAAACCAGTTTGACATTGCCTTCCTTCAATTTCTTTTCATAATTTTCCAAATTAAATGTTAAATCTTCATTAGACTGAACAATTTTATGAGTAACCCCCTTCTCTCTTAGAATTTGCCACGGAATTAAATTTGAATTATGTTCTTTGTCTGTTGTTAAAACAACATCTCCTTTTTCAAAATTCAATGAATTTTTGATTAAATTAATTCCTTCTGTTGTGTTTTTAGTGAAAATAATTTCTTCTGGTGTCTTAGCACCGATAAATTTACTTAAAGTTCTCCTAGAATTATTGTATTTCTCAGTAACCTCGTTTGCTAAAACATGAGAAGATCGACCCGCACAAGCAGGATATTTTTCATAATATTCTTTGATTTTATCAATAACGCAATTTGGTCGTAAAGTCATGCAGGCACTATCCAAATAAACAATATTCTGACCCCTAATTTTTCTTTCAAAGATTGGAAAATCCCGTCTTAATTTTTCTACATTCATAAGCTTAACTATTATTCGAATACATAAAAGGCTATCTTTTTAGTTTTACTATTCGACCGGTACAACTTGAACGAAAGATTTATATATTTATTGAGTATAATATCGTAAATAGTAGTAACACTACTATGAGGGGAACTCTTATTTTAC
Organism: Candidatus Nanohalarchaeota archaeon; assembly: GCA_017610385.1. Taxonomy (GTDB): domain Archaea; phylum Nanohalarchaeota; class Nanosalinia; order Nanosalinales; family JAFCCC01; genus JAFCCC01. The sequence goes on along the minus strand of JAFCCC010000002.1, from coordinate 173,852 downwards.
TAAGAGTTTTCCTCCCCCTTCCCATTTTTTCTAAAAAAGTTATTTAAATCAAAATTCAATCATATGTTATGAGAATAAGTGATTACAAAGAACCTGAAATGAAATTTCACTCGTTTTTACAAAATCCAATAATTCTCAATTTAAAATCTCAGAAATTTTCAAGAAAGGCAAGAATATATGCTAGAAAAAGAGTCAAAGGGTTTATTCCAACCAAAGATGGTGGAACATATAATTTCTCTAAAAAATTAAATTGGCATACAACTAACCCTGAGTTTCTTATAGCAGAAGGCCGAAAACTCCTTTTAAAAAATGGTTTAAAAGCACTTAATGGTATTACAATGAGCCTATCAAACGCCTTTATGCTTCTTGAAGTCCAATCTCGTGAGGAGCTCTTGGTTGCCGATCAAGAAGTAAAATTAAGAGAGGCTCTATTACTCGAACTTATTTTATTTTTAGAAGAGCTTTACAAGAAAAAAACAAGAACAATTAATGAAATCACAATTTGCGAGCGCACAGTTAGAACAATTGAAATTAATCTTGATAGATTACATGAACTAACATATATTTGCGCCGAGAACTAATTTTAAATCTAAGTAAACAGATAAATAGAAAATAAAAGAAAATGGAGCAAAGAATTGAATTATTTCTTTGCTGGTACTACATCTATGCACATGCCTGCTCCAATTGTCATTCCCATATCTCTAATAGCAAATCTAGATAATTGTGGGAATTTGCTGTTTGGTTCAATAACCATTGGCTTAGTTGGCTTTAGCTTTACAATAGCTGCTTCACCTTGCTTGATAAAGTCTGGTTTTTCTTTCTTTACTGCGCCGGTTCTTGGATCCAGTGTTTTTACCAATTCTGTGAAGGTACAAGCAACTTGTGCCGTATTAACATGGAATACCGGAGTATATCCAACTGTAATTACATTTGGATGACTCAAAACAATAATTTGAGCTGTAAATTCCTCTGCAACAGTTAATGGTTTACCTGCAATGGTTGCTACGTCTCCTCTTTTAATGTCTGTTGCAGTGATACCTCGGATATTAAAACCAATATTATCTCCTGGCAATGCTTCTGAAATCTCTTCGTGATGCATTTCCAAAGATTTTATTTCTCCTTTAATAGGTTTATTCATCCTCGTAGATGCCGGTTCGAAGATAATAACATCTCCTTTTTTTAATTTACCAGTTTCCACCCGTCCTACTGGAACAGTTCCAACTCCCTTGATCTTATAAACATCCTGAACAGGAAGCCTTAAATCAAAGTCAATAGGTTGTTCTGGCAATTTGAAATTATCCAAAGCCTCAACAATAGTTGGACCAGAGTACCATGGCATATTTGTACTTTTTTTAGCAATGTTATCTCCCATATAACCTGATGTAGGAATAAATGTCACATCTTTGAATCCAACCCCTTTCAAGAGTTTTTCCATTTCCGCTTTTGCTGCATTGTATTTTGCCTCATCGTATTTTACCTTGTCCATTTTGTTAATTGCTGCAATGACTTGGTTAATACCTAATGTTTTAGACAAATATGCATGTTCTCTTGTTTGTGGTTGTACTCCTTCACTGACATCCATTGTTAAAATTGCTGCGTCTGCTTGAGATGCTCCTGTAATCATATTTTTGACAAAATCACGATGTCCTGGGGCATCAATAACAGTAAAGTAATACTTCTTAGTGTCAAATCTTTTGTGTGCTAGGTCTATTGTAACACCTCTTTTTCGCTCTTCTTTTGTAGCGTCCAATGCAAAAGCGAATTCGAAAGTATCCTTTCCTACTTCTTTTGCGGCCGCTTTTAACTTCCTCATTTGTGCTTCATCAATACTTCCCGTATCATAAAGAAGTCTTCCGACCATAGTTGATTTTCCGTGGTCTACATGACCGATAACGACCAAATTCATATGTGGTTTTGTTGCCATAGTGTATTCACCTTATAATCTCATTTATTTAGTGTAAACTTTATAAGCCTATCGAAGAAACCTCTGCCTTCATATTTAAAAAATCTTACTTAATCCTAATAAGTCTTCAATAGAAATTTTTTGACTGTTTTGTCCTTATTAAAAAGAGTTCCAATGAAATGATATATTGCATAAAGTTCCCAGGCAAGGAATGCGAATCCAATGTATCCCAAGACAGGCATTTCAAAGATTTTTAAGAATCCTACGAAAGGAACAGTATAATTCCATTTAGGAATCGCCCAAAAATTCCAAAATTCCCATAAGAAACCACAGACCAATCCCGCGAGCAGAAGAATTAAAGGAATTTGTAATTTTCTATCTTTCAAATGTTTGATAATTGATGGCTGGTTATGTAAATAATTTATTGGATCCAATATGAAAAATAAATTTACCCAAACTAACGCAAAAGTGTATTTCGGCCAAAGTATTGGAGCAATAAGAGACACAAAACCAAGACCAATCATAATATATAAGAATTTATGAGTTATTTTGTGACTTTCTTTGAGTTTAACTTTATGGAATAATTTAAAAGAACCTAGAAGTTCTGCAGTTTCAAAAACCCCCGGAAGAACTGTTGCGAAAGAAAGGAGACCAAATAGCATTTTTGTAAATTCAGAACCAAAACCACCCACTCCAACATAGACCCAATTTTCTATGAAAAGATTGAACATCTCAAATAGGACCCATATTAAAGCAGAAATAGAAACAATTAAAACAAATTTTTTGAGATTTCCGCATATCATTGATTTTCCTTTTATCTTGTAAACTGCTGCGTCAACTAGTAAAATATATCCAAACCAAATGATCGGAAAATACCAGTTAGCAAAAGGCTGGATCCTTAAAAAGAAATTTAATTCTGCGAAGAGAACCAATATTGAACCTAAAAAACCATACCATTTAAACATAGAATAACTTTATCAGGAGTTGTTAATAAAAGTAACTGCTGGGACGTTGAATACACAAAATCTATAAAGACGGAAGCTCAATCACAGGAATTCCAAAACGCTTTTCAAATATTTCAAGATAGCCTTGTACTGAAATGTCTTCTGGACTTGCATGGTCTTGTGGAATACACATATGCCCTGTAGTTAAAATTCTTTCAACTGGTTCTTGAGAAAAAGGAGCATCTATATAATTTGATGTGCCGTAAAATTCTCTCCAAAAATTTCTTGGAACACAACATAATCTTACATCCTTTAATGTAGTTATTTTTTCTTTTTGTAATACACTTTTTAATTCATCCAAATCTGTTCCAGAATAGGCCGAAGTCTGTCCTTTAACAACACGATCAATTTCACCCAATTCTGCAGAAGAAGCAATTATTAATGTTCTTGAATATTCTAAATTTCTAGAATCCTTTGAATCGTCTGGTTCCTCTGAATAAGTATGTCTATTTTTCTGTAGGTCTTTTGATGGCAAAGAATATGGTGGTAGTTCTTGCAAAAAACGTTCTCCTCGTGGATCCTTATCCAAAATTTCTTTTTCCCACGCGTATGTTAAAGGCGCTTTCATTGTGCTTTCCATAGTAGTATGATTCTATCAAAAATATTTAAAGCTTACGCTTCTTTTGTGATTTAATACTGCTTTTAATTTAGAACTCGTTTAACTTATGCTCGCGGGATTTCTAATTTCATTCCTTTTCTTTTCCTAATATTCAAAACAACCTCGTTCTGAAGTGCTTCTGGTAATGGTTCAAACACCTGATCCATTAACGAATAAAATCCTTTCCCACCTGTGGCGCTTTTCAAACCCGCTTCAAATCCAAACATTTCTGCTACGGGTATCTTTGCTTTAATTATGCCTGACCCTTCTTCATCAGTCATTTCTAATACCTGACCTCTTCGATTACTTAATTCTCTGATAGCACCACCAAGTTCTGAAGATGGTGTATCTATTCTGATAATTTGTTTTGGTTCTTGTAATTTCGCTCCACCTGTTAAAATACCATTAGTTAAAGACTCCCTTACTGCAGGAATTACTTGAGCTGGACCTCTGTGAATAGCATCCTCGTGCAATTTCGCATCACGAAGTTTGGCGAGTACTCCCATACATGGCTCTTTAGCAAGAGGCCCTTCTTCTATTATAGATTCAAATGCCTGAATTATTAATTCATAAGTTTCACTCAAATATTGAATACCTCTTGTGGTATCAATAATCAAATTTGAACCTTTAATTGCAATAATTCGGCTAGCATCTTCTTTGGCCATTCCAGCTTCCTGCATTTTGTCCCTAATTAAAAGTTTATCTTGAGATCTTATTTTACCTTCAGGAAGATTTCCTTCAGTCAATACCTTATAAACCTCAGGAGTAACTGGTTCCAAAGTAAAGTAAAATCTATTGTGCCTATTTGGAGATTTACCTTCCATCTCAGGAGATAATCCTTTTACGCTTTCTCTATAAACCACAATTGGCTTTGAAACATTAATTTCAATACCTTTGTCTTTTAAATATCGTTCAATTTTCGCTTCAATATGTAATTCACCTAAACCAGAAACCAATGTTTCCCCAGTTTCTTCATTAATTTTAATTCGGATAGTCGAATCTTCCTTTGCTCTTATTCGTAAGGCTTTAACTAACTTTGGAAGATCTGCTGTTTTAGCAGCCTCTATAGATTTAGTAACAACTGGTTCAAACATATGTTCTATTCTTTCGAAAGGTTCTAAGTGTTCTCCCTTTGAAACTAAAGTCTCTCCTGTTGAATAATCTACACCAGTTAAAGCAACAATGTTGCCTGCGGGAACAGAATCAATTTTCATTTTCCTTGGTCCAGAATAAACTCCCACTTGCTGTAATCTTTGTTCTTTATGAGATAAAACGCCATATAATTCCATTCCTTCTTTTATGGTTCCTGAGAACAATCTAGCTGTACAAATAACACCAGCATGTTGATCTGTCATAACATTAGTTACAACTGCAACTAGTTTTCCGTTTTTATCGCACATGCGCATTGATTTGCCATATTCTGACTCTAAATCTCCTTTCCAAATTTGGGGAATACGATATTCCTGTGCTTTAACTGGATCTAATAGGTGTTTAATAACCATATTCAACACAACTTCGTGCAATGGTGCTATTTCTGCCAATTTCTTTTCATTATCTTCATTTACTAGGTCAATAATGTCTTTGAATGTAATTCCAGTCTTTTTCATAAATGGAATAGAAATTGCCCAATTTCTAAGGCCTGTTCCAAAGGCAACAGATCCATTTTCTACTGAAACAAGCCATTTTTCTTTCATGTCTTTTGTGGCCATTTTTCTTATCAAATTATTAACTTCTTCAATAACCGCAATAAAACGCGCTTGCATTTCTTTTGGATTTAATTTTAATTCTTTGATTAATCTATCTACTTTATTAACAAATAAAATCGGTTTTACTTTTTCTTTTAACGCTTGTCTCAGAACCGTCTCTGTTTGTGGCATGCAACCTTCTACTGCGTCTACTACCACTAATGCCCCATCAACCGCTCTCATAGCTCTTGTAACGTCTCCTCCAAAATCTACATGGCCTGGAGTATCAATTAAATTAATCAGATATTTTTTCCCATCTAATTCGTGAACCATAGATACATTAATCAGATATTTTTTCCCATCTAATTCGTGAACCATAGATACATTGGCCGCATAAATCGTAATTCCTCTTTCTTGTTCTTGAGGATCATAATCCATAAACAATTGATGACCCGCTAATTCTCCAGAAATCATTCCAGCTCTAAATAACAGGTTATCTGTCAGTGTCGTGTTGTGGATTATAAACCCTTCTGCAACAAAATTGTGATATTTTTCAACTGTAAAATCGTAAACATAGTCTTCTTTGGATGATTTTTTAAGAGTCTTGACTTTCAAAAAAGTAGTATCTTCTGTACATAAAACATTCATTAGCTTTAACTCTTTTACTTCTCCAAAAGCACTTATTTTATCTTTAATTTTCCTTAAGGAAGTTTTAGACAACCCAACAGCTTCTATTTCATAGTTTCTATAATTATTAAAAATTTGATTTTGGCTTAAATTAAGTCTTTTCCTAGCATTCCTTAAAATATCAGCATTTATTGGGATGTATTCTAATTTCGACACTGAACTTTTATTCAAAAGAGTTTCAAATCTGTTATTTTTAGACTTAATTGAAAATCCAATTTCTTTAAACTTTTCAAGTGAACTTCTTCCAGAGATATACAAAGTCTGTTTATTTTCATTGATGATAGAACCAATGTCAAATTTGTAAAGTAGAAGTTGCAAACCCTCTAGCATTTCTTTGCTAACAGAAGTTATAGACACAGCACTTCTAGCTTTTTCAATAGTTCCATCTGTATCAAAATAACCCCTTATAAAACATTTTATTAATTCAACCGGAGATTTTTCTACAAAAGAAGATACTGAAATGTTATGCGATTTTTGCTTTAGAGGATATAAAAAAACAAGATTCAGTATTTTTTGAAGAGTTAAACCCCCTTTAACATCAATTCTAGGGCATTTATCACCATATTTTCTTATAGCTACATCAATTCCCAAATATTTACAAAACTTTTCTATTTTTTGCTGTAATTCCTCACTTTTATTTGAAATTGATCCAGAGCTTCCATCTCCAAAGAAAACCCCCGAAAGATAGTACAACTTCTCAAAATCATGCAAAGTATGTGGTAATTTTAAAGCAATAGAGGAATGCACACCCCTCCTTTTTGCTTCTCGATAATTTAAACTAAGTATTCCCATATAGATTTCATTAAAATCTATCTTTAGAAAATCTGCCAAATTTATCAGATCTTTGAGTCTATACTGTCCTCTCCAGACCCCATTATAAAAAGAATCCATTTTTAATTTAGAATTAATATCCTTCCAAACATCCTCTTTTCCATATCCTAGAACTTTTTTATGTATAGTATTTTTTAATTCTTTCTTTAAGTTAACATAAAAATTATACTCTGTACCAAGCGTTCTTAGGAATTCGTTTTTTAATTCTGTAATTGTCAATGCAGAATAATTTAGTTTTCTTGCACAGACCAAAACATCTTTCTCAGACAAATCATCCGCCCTTTTTTCTATAAATTTTCCTGATTTAGACAAAATTAGAAATCTGTGTTCTGAAGTGGTTTTGATTTTTCTTCCATTTTCTACAGAAACTTCAATCAAAGAATCTGTTTTCTTCATTCTCCAAATATGTGTTATTCTTCCTCTTTTAACATTCCCAGATTCCACATCAAAACTATTTACAAATACGTTTGAATTCTCAATTTTGATAATTTTTTCGTCTTCATTCTCCTTTAAAATATCCCCATGCGTTTCAAATCTTTTAAATAATTCTTCGGCCTTCCAATGTTCCTAATGTTTTCTGGGTTTTGGGCCAATTTTTGAATATCTTCTACTGTAAATTTTGCCATATAAATTCCTCGATGCATTGAAATAAGAAGTAGTATATTTAAATCTTTCGAGAACTGCGAAATATACTCTCATAATAATTCAAGTTCCATTCTAAAACTATTTTTCTCTCCAGTGATTTCTTGGTCTTTAATTTTTAATCTTTTTTTAAACAAAGGGCAATTTAAAACAAATGACTCAAATTCACCACCCTCACCTACTGGATTTATTCCATATTTTTTCTGAAGTTCTTTTGTTTCCTCGATAAATTTCTGATCAATTTTGCGCCCGAGCCAACGTTCATCTAACGGGTACGCTGCAATTCCAGTAATAATCACTTCAAAATCATTTTTAATTAGGTCTTCCAAAAGCTCAATCTGATTCACCTGCCATAGAGGATTAATTACTTTTAATTCTAATTCTTCACAAATTTTTTGAACTCTACTCGCCTGATAAACACTTGCAACTGCGCCAGTAATAATTGCGTCTATGTTGAATTTTTCCTTCGCTTCTAAAACCGCCTTTTTCAAATCTTGTAATTCCAGTTCTTTTTCACCTTTTGTTTGAAATTTAATTAAGGGAATTTCCATAACTTCTGCTTGCTTTTCAACTTTGGAAATCGAAGGTGTGTGAAACATATAACTATAATCATTTTTTGAAAAAATTGAAATTAAACAAGCTAATTCGTGTCCTTCTTTTTTAGCTAAATACGCTGCAAAAGCACTATCTTTTCCTCCAGAGAATAAAACACCAACTTTCATATTTAGTATAATTTTTCTTAGAGTTTATTAAACCTTCTAAAAACTTAGTATTATTGTATTATCTATTGCTAAACAAAGGCCTGTTATGCAAATAGTCTAACAAAATTAATTTACTGGATAAACTCTAATACATAAAAGCAGGCAATATAAAATATATGGAACATAAATTGCAGTTACTTTAATTATCTTGCACCTTTAGCTTCTTTTTCTCTTCTCTCTCTTTCCATAATTGCTTTGCATCTTTCGTTCTTGGAAGCTGCGATAATATCTTTAGCTAAAGATTCTGCTGCGGTCATTTTATTATTCAGACGATTTTCATACGCCCCCTGAGTTAACATCCTTAATGCCAAGTCAATTCTTCTTTGAGAAGAAACAACAACTGGTTTTCGTGCCATCTGTCCGCCTCTTTGATATGTAATAACTTCTTCTTTGGGTGCTGAATTTTCAATAGCAGTAACTAAGATTTGAACAGGATTCTTTTTTGTTTGATTTTCAATTATTTCAAAAGAATCTTCTATAATACCCCACAATTTTTGGGATTTTCCAATATTTTGTCCAGAAAAGATTTTATGTTTTTTCCCTCTGTGTCCTGCAACGTACATTCTATTCATCAATCGTTCGACAATATTCAAATCGCTTTTATAAAATTGTTTTTTTGCATGTCTTCCATGCGCATTAGGTACTAAAATATTTTTAACATTCATATACTGAGCTAATCCCATATCTTTAATTTCAACATCTTCAGAATCCCATCTATCAAATAATAAGATATCATTTGCCTTTGGTTCTTTCCTAGAAATCTGTTTTTCTACTTTTTCAGGATCTTTAGATTCAACTTCTTTTTTAGTTGCTTCTTTATTTGGCTTTTTAACTAGACTACTTTTACTTTTTTTTTCTTTTTTAATCTTTTTAGTATCAACACTTTTTTTTACTTCTTCAGTTTTTTCTATAGTTTTCACTACCTCTGTTTTTCTAATTTTCTTTTCTTTAACTTCCTGAACCTGTTCCATTTTTACCATTAAACTTACCTGCCTGGTTTTTGTTTCTTTCCTTTAACTAATTGCTCCAAAGCAACATTATTTACTTTAGAAACCTGATATTTTACAGTTGGAATGTCTCCTTTTGGTCCGCCCTGCGCCCCACCTATCCCCTCAATAACAACTTCGTCGTGCTCATCAATGAAGCTGATTGCTTTATTTCCTGGAACAAAGGCAGTAATCTGTTTACCATTTCTAATTAATTGAATTCGAACACACTTTCTTAACGCAGAGTTTGGCTGTTTCGCCTCTAGCTGTCTCTTTTCTAGAACAATTGCTCTAGCTTGTGGACACCCTTCTAATGGATCTTTTTTCTTTTGCATATGTAGTTTTGATCTTTTATAGTCTATTTTCATCCATTTACTCGCTTTCCTTTTTTTCTTTACTTGTCGTGCATTATAAAGTCCCATTTTTACCTGTAGATTTACTCTTAGAACGAAATATTTAAATACTAACCCCTTTATTTACCAAGAAAAATACCACTAAAAAAGAACATCACATTTACGTTCTTTAATCCTTCTTTTTATGAAAAATTCGCTTTTTTACAAATAGTATCTCTTTTTGATTTTTAATTTACCCCTCTTTCTTTTATATGGCTTCTTTATTCTTTATCGTTGTATTTATTCTAAAAACTATTTTCTAACATTTGGTTTTTAACATGAATTTTTCTGTATAATGTGGTTTTATATATTCTTCAAATCAAATTAGTTTTACTTTTGTAACACAAGATGTTGTGTTTGTTAGTACTAAACACACAAGATGTGGGGGGATTTTATTGCGTTGTCCATATTGTTCACATGATCAAACAAGGGTTATTGATAAACGAAAAACACAAGATCTTAGTTCTAATCGAAGAAGAAGAATCTGTTTAAATTGTGGACGCAGATTTACTACTTTTGAAAAAGTTCAAAAAGGTAGCAATATAATTAATATTGAAAAAAGAGATGGTCGATTAGTTCCATTCCAGCAAGAAAAAATTACAAGGGTATTAAAAAAAGCCATGAAATCTTCTGGTCAAGGAGATGAAGTTTTAGCTGAAAAATTAAGTGAAGAAGTAATTGATGAATTAGAAAACAAATTTGATGGAAAAAGCCCAACAGTGGAGCAAATCCAAGATATTGTTGAAAAGATCCTTCTTAAAGAAGAATATTATATTACTGCGAAAAGCTTTATTTTATATCGGCAAAAGAGATCTGAAGTAAGGTCTTCCAAAGCCCTGATGGAAAATATTAAAAAAACAGTAGATTCTTATGTTAAAAAAAGCGCGTGGAAAGTAAAAGAAAATGCAAATTTAAATTATTCCTTTAATGGACTTCGAGCACATATTTCCGGAAAAATTATGGGAGATTATGTTTTGAACAATGTCTACCCTAAAGAGATTTCTAAAGCACATAGAGCAGGTGACTTTCATTTACATGATTCTGAAACTGGAACTTTCTGCGGGTATTGTGCTGGATGGTCTCTTTCCCAACTATTACGAGAAGGATTCGGTGGTATTAGTGGAAAAGTATCCGGAAAACCCGCAGCACATTTATCTCCCGCATTAGCTCAAATTGTAACCTTTTTTGGAACCTTGCAAAACGAGTGGGCTGGAGCACAAGCATTTTCAAGTTTAGATACCTATATGGCCCCATTTATTTACTATGACAAACTAGATTATAAAGCAGTAAAGCAAGCAGTACAGATGTTTGTTTTTGGAATAAATCAGACAAGCAGATGGGGTGCCCAGTCTCCATTTACTAATGTTTCACTGGATTGGAAAGTTCCAGAAGATTTAAAGGATCTGCCTGTAATATATAAAGGCAAACTACAGAAAGAAACCTATGCTGATTTTCAAGAAGAAATGGATTTATTTAACAAGGCTTTTTGTGAAATTATGTTAGAAGGAGACGCTGATGGAAGAACCTTCACATTTCCAATCCCCACATATAATATTACCAAAGATTTTGATTGGAATGATGAAAATACAGATTTGTTATTTAAAATGACTGCTAAATATGGAACTCCATATTTCCAAAATTTTGTAAATTCCAGTCTAAAGCCAACTGATGTTCGTTCTATGTGTTGCAGATTGCAGTTAAATTTGAAGGATTTACGTGCTAAAACTGGTGGTTTATTTGGTTCTGGTGAAAGAACAGGAAGTATTGGTGTAGTAACAATAAATCTTCCCAAAATTGGATACACTGCCAGAACCGAACAAGAGTATTTTGATAAACTAGAACATTTAATGCATTTAGCTAAGAGCAGTTTGGAAATTAAGCGAAAGGAAGTTGAAAAAAACATGGCCCAAGGACTTTTGCCATTTACCAAACGTTATTTAGGGCATTTAAACACTCATTTTTCAACAATTGGTTTACTTGGAATGAATGAATCTTGTGAAAACTTTCTAAATGAAGGTATTGCAACGCCAACAGGAAGAAAATTCGCATTGAAAGTTTTAAATTTTATGAGAGATCGTTTAATTGAAATTCAAGAAGAAACAAACCACATTTATAATTTAGAAGCCACACCAGCAGAGGGTGCTGCTTACAGATTAGCTAGATTAGATAGAAAAACCTATCCTAAAATACACACTGCAGGAACCCAACAAACACCCTATTATACAAATTCTTCCCAGCTTCCTGTTGGAGCCACGGATGATCTTTTTGAAGCGTTAGAACACCAAGACGAACTACAGACCAAATATACTGGAGGAACTGTTTTCCATGCATTTTTAGGCGAGCGTTTAGATTCTTTAGACACAACTAAAAAATTAGTTAAGAGAATCTCTCATGGCTTTAAATTACCTTATTTTACATTGTCTCCTACCTTTAGTGTTTGTCCAGAACACGGTTATATAAACGGTGAACATAGAACATGTCCGCACGAGAGCAATAATAGTAATCAAACTTCTGTTTGTGGTGCTCCTTGTGAGGTATTTAGTAGAGTTGTAGGTTTCTATCGTCCAGTTTCTGATTGGAATGACGGAAAACAGCAGGAATTTTCTGAACGGAAAGTTTATAACGTAATAAAAAGTTTGCAACATAATTGAGACAATGATAGATATTCGAGGATTGCAAAAACTTTCTTTGATTGATTACCCAAATCAATTAAGTTGTATTGTTTTTCTATTTGGATGCAATTTTAGATGCCCTTATTGTCATAATCCAGAATTAGTATTAGAATCAAAAATTCCAAAGATTCCAGAAGAAGAGTTTTTTAAATTCTTAGAATCTAGAATCAATTATTTAGACGGAGTTGTAATCACCGGTGGTGAACCAACTCTTCAAAAAGATCTTTATTCTTTTATCGAAAGAATCAAAAAACAACATTTTTTAGTGAAACTAGATACGAATGGTACAAATCCAGAATTACTAAAGAAATTGCTTGACAATAAAATTATAGATTTTGTCTCCATGGATATTAAAGCGCCATTTGAAAATTATAATAAAGTAGCTAACACCAATGTGAATATAGAAAAAGTAAAGAGTAGTGTTAACCTTCTTATGCATTCCTCTATTGATTATGAGTTCAGAACCACTATTCTACCAGAATTAATCTCAAGAAACGATATTTTACAAATTGGTAAAGAAATAAGTGGTTGTAAAAAATATTTTTTACAAAAGTTTAGGCCAGATATAACTCTTAATAAAGATTTTAAGTTTAAATCCCCATATCCAAAGTCAACTGCAGAAGAATTTAAAAAACTTTTAGAAAAGTATATTCCAAAAGTAGAATTACGCGGCTATTAAATTTTAACTTGGGTAATTCCAAAGTTTCTTTTTAATAGTCTCACTATTAGTTCTATATTCTTTCCATCTCTACCAATAATTGAAGGTTTTTTATTTTTTGGAAAAGTTATAAAAATGACACTTCCTTCCTTCCTAACGTCTTCAATGGATGCACCGACAATATTTTTAACAAAATCCTTTAATTTTTCAGAATATTCAAAAACTCTTACTTTTTTGTTGAGTGTCTCTTGAACCTTTTTTATTGTTCGCCCGTTTTTACCTATAACTAAACCAACCTTTCCTGGTTCTACTACAAAATATATAGAATTTCCTTCAATAATGCAATCACGTACTTCTGCACCCGTAATTCTTTCAAATGCATTAATGCTTCGTATGGTGTTCGCGTCTAATTTGATATTCATTTATTTTTCACTTTTTCTTTGGATTTTATTGGTCCTTCTTTTTCTGTTTTTGATTTATTATCCTTTTCATTAGTTTTTGTAACTTTTTTGGTAACCTGTTTTTCTTTCTTTGATGCGACCTCTGGTAATTTGGCTCTTAATTTGATAACACCAGTGCCAACTGGGATCAATTGTCCTAAAATCACATTTTCAACAACACTATTTAAATGATCTACTTGTCCTCTCATAGCGGCATTAGTTAAATGTTTTTTAGTTTCTTCAAAACTTGCTTTTGCCAATACAGAAGATTTGGCACCTACAATACCATATCTTGTTGCTCCATGAATTTCTCCATCCAAAGTCATAGTATCTGCTACTAACATAATCCAACGGACATCAATGTAAATTCCTTGCTCCTTTAAAGTGTCTTGAATCTCATTTATGATTGAATTTCTAGCAGCCTCTATTCCAAGAACCTTTCTTATTTCAAAAATATCATTACTTACTGTTCGATACGCATCTACTCCGTCTAGTTCCCTTACTTTTTTCAAATTAGTTCCTGCAGTTTCAATTTTCCACTCATCACCCTCTTGACTTAAAACAACTTGAGAAATTCCTTTAATTCCTTTGACGTGAATCGACCACAGCTTTTTTCTGACCTTTTGTAAATCACCCAAATCATAATTATCTTTCTTAGGTCTTATTACGAGCTTATTTCCCTCCACGGTAACATCAACAGTTAATGTGCTTTTTTCAAGAACTTCTTTTATTTCTTCAACTGCAAGATTATATTCTTTTAAAATTTCTTCATCCAAAATAATTTCAATTGTTAAATTAATTAAATCAATAGTATCTTCTTGTACTGTATCTTCAAACATAACTTCTCTAATTTTAGAAGCTATTTCTTTTGCTTTTTCTTTTGTGCTAAATTCCTTTTTCAGATAAATCTGCATAGACGGTGTTTTAGGGTTTTTTCTTGCATCTATCAATTCAATTAATCTTGGTAAACCTAAAGTTACAGATACCTTTGCTGCACCTGCAGAATGATATGTTTCCATAGTCATCTGCGTGGCTGGTTCTGCAATAGATTGTGCTGCAACAACCCCGATAGCTTCTCCTGGTTCAAATTTCATCTGTTCAATCTTATCTGGATCTGATTTTCCCTTATCACTCTTTGAAGGATCTATTCCATCTTCTCCCGCCATAAATTGAACAATGGTTCCTGTTGCACCCCGCACAGAAAGATCATATTCTACTCGTAAATCTTGCAAGGCATTTGAAACTCGTCTATACATATAACCAGATGTTCTGGTTCTTAGTGACGTATCCATTAAACCTTCTCTCTGACTCATAATATCAAAGAAAGACTCAATTGGTTTTAGACCATCCATAATTGACGAATCTACAAAACCATGAGCGCCTGGACTTAAATCTCCTGCTCTAAAATGAGACGTAGTTCTATTTTTAAAACCTCTTGAAATACGCGCACCCCGCACAGTTTCTTGGCCCATTAATCCCGCCATTAGCGCTAAATTTGTTATAGATCCCCTCGACCCGCTTTCTGCCATTACTCGTGCACTGGTCATTCCCATATCTTGTTTAATAATCTTTTCAACATCTGTTGAAATTGATCGTAATCTTACTGCAAGAGTTGTTTCTAGTGTTTCTTTTTTGGTTTTTCCAGTCATTACTTCTAATTCTCCTTTCTCATATGTATCAATAATTTCCTGAGCAGCTTTATGACCTTTCTTGATAGACTCTCTGATCTCTTTTTTAGCTTTTTGAGAAACTTCCAAGTCTGATGTGCTAATAGAGAAACCTCTTCTTGTCAAATACGCAATTGCTAATTTAGAAACTTTATTTAAAAATTCAGAAGTAACTTCTTCTCCATTATTTAATAAAATCTGGTTAATTAATTCTCCTCCATAATTTCCAATACTTTTCTTACCCAAAACTCCAGAAATCATTTTTCCATTTTTTATGACTAATTCTTCATCTGTTGCACCAGGCATTGTTAAATTAATATTATTTGGAATAAACAAACTAATTAAGTCGGTTCCCTTGATTTCATTTCCTTTTGGAAGCTCCATGTCATAGGCTCCTGATTGAATTAGTAAATTAAATGCAGCTTCCTTTGGTAATGTATCTTTAGAAAGTAAATAAAGTCCTGAAACATGATCTTGAATGAAGCCAATAATCGGACCCCCGAATTTAGGACTTTTTATATGATGTGTAATCTTCAAAAGTTCTCTTGCTTCTACCATCGCTTCTTGCGTCTGTGGCGCATGTAAGTTCATTTCATCTCCATCAAAATCCGCATTATATGGTGCACAAGCAAGTAAATTTAATCTAAACGTTCTATAAGGCATAACACGTACTCTATGGGCCATTATGCTCATTCTATGTAAAGATGGTTGCCTGTTAAATAAAACAATGTCACCGTCCATTAAATGTCGCTCAACTTTATAACCCGGCATTAATTCTTCCAAAAGCATATCTTTGTTTAATTCAGTAACCTTTTTTCTTCCACCATCCTTTTTAATAATATAATTTGATCCCGGATACTTTTCCCCGTTTATAATCCATTGTTTTGCTTCTTCTATGTTTTCTTTTCTTACGACAACGGGAATTGTAATTTCTTGTGCAATAATTTGTGGAACACCAACCTCATCAAAATCAATATTGGGATCTGGAGAGATAACTGTTCTTGCTGAAAAATTTGCTCTTTTTCCAATCAAATTTTGCCTAAATCGTCCTTCTTTTCCTTCTAATCGTTCGATTAGACTTTTTAGAGCTCTACCTGATCTGTGTCTTGCAGGAGGAACACCAGTTAAATCATTCTTAATAAAAGTGGAAACGTGATATTGTAAAAGCTCCCATAAATCTTCTATGATAAATTCTGGAGCGCCTATTTCTACATTATTTTTTAGACGTTGATTAATTCGAATAACATCAACTAATTTGTGTGTTAAATCATCTTCACTTCTTTCGCCTGTTTCTAATGTGATTGATGGCCTAATTGTTACTGGAGGAACTAAAACTCTAGTTAAAATTAACCATTCTGGTCGCCCACCTCTAATTCCTAGTTTTCTAGCAGTTTCATCAGGAATATTTTCAAATCTTCGTCTCATTTCTTCAGGACTCACAAGCGTATCCCCTTCATAATAAAAATATGGTTTTTCCATTTTGATTGGTTTTTGTTCTGCACCACATTTTGGACACTTTGTTAATAAATTGCCTTTTTTAAAACCCTCTTTTTCATCTTTCATTAATAATGCCTGACATTTAGTGCACGTAAATCTCAATAATGTTCTAATTTTTTTAACATACAACACATGAACTACTGGTTTTGCCAAGTCAATATATCCAAAATGACCATTACAATCCTTCATTCTACCTCCACAGGTAGCACAAATCATTCCCGGATCAATGACTCCCAAGTGATGATCCATTACCCCATCTTCTACAGGATAACCATCTGCATCATACACTTCTGTTTTAGTAATTTCTTTAACAGCCAGCTGTTTTATTCGTTCAGGACTGACCAGCCCAAATTCTAGTTGTGTAATTTTTCTCATAGTTCACTTTCCTCTGTTTTTATCTTTAATGAAATTAGTAGTGTTTTTAATTCATCTAATAGTAAAATAAATGCTTGTGGTATTTTTACTTCGACTAACTCTGCTCGGTCTTTGCAAATTGGGCAATAAACTATTTTCTTTCTTTTATCCTGCACTGCTAATTCGCCACACTTCTGACAAATAAACGTGCTTGTAAAATCTGATCCGAACCTTTCTTTTAGAAGTAATGCAGAGCCGTGACTTACAAAACAATCTTTTTCCATTTCACCAAGCCTTAAACCACCTTCTCTCGCTCTTCCTGCTGTTGGTTGTTTTGTTAATAATGTTACAGGACCTCTGCTTCTTGCATGAATTTTATTTGCTACCATGTGTTCTAATTTTAAGTAAAACATCGGGCCAATAAAGATCATAGCAGAAATTAATTCCCCAGTTATTCCATTGTACATTCTTTCTTTGCCGTCATATCTAAATCCCAATTCTTGTAGTTCTTTTCTCAAGTCCTCTTCAGATTGCCCATGGAATCCGGTTCCATCTACAAAAGAGCCCCGTAGAGCTGCAACTTTACTTCCAATTAATTCCATTAAATGAGATATTGTCATTCTAGATGGTATGGCATGAGTACTAAAAATTAAATCCGGAACAATACCATTTCTCGTAAATGGCATATCTTCCTCTCGAATAATTAAACCAATAACTCCTTTCTGGCCGTGCCTTGATGCGAATTTATCACCTAATTCTGGAATTCTTTCTTCTCTTAATTTTACTTTAATCAATTTGTTGCCTCCCGCTGTTTCAGAAACTAAAACCTTATCCACCATTCCTGATTCCCCACTTCTAACCGTTGTCGAGGTTTCTCTGCTTGCAGCTAGACCCAATTTAACTTCTTCTGAAGATCCTAAGAACTTTGGCGGAGACATTTTTCCGACTAAAACTGAATTTTCATTAGCAAACGTTTCTGGATTAATTATACCATCATCTGGCAAATGTTGATAAGCTTCTTCTGATCTATATCCTCTAACGTCTTTGTCTGGAATTCCTACCCTATCTTTTTGACCGCCCCAATATCTTCTTGCTTCTGTGGTATATGTTCTAAAATAAAATGATCTTCCTAACCCTCTTTCGACAGATGCTTTATTCATGATAACTGCATCTTCCATATTATATCCTTCAAAAGAAGCAATAGCAATAATCATGTTTTGTCCTATTGGATGGGTCCCAATTAATTTATCAGAGCTTTGAGTTGAAACAAGCGGTTTTTGTGCATAAAGGAGTATATTAGAATTTGTATCAAATCTAGAATGGAAGTTTTTAGCATACATTCCAAGCCCTTGTGTACACATTTTAGATCCATAATTTACACGATCTCCTCTATTGTATTGCGGATAAACTACAACTGATGCAGATAAACCATGAATAATTGCAGGATCCATTTCTAAATGAGTATGCTCTCTGGTTACATCCTCTAAATTTAATGCAACATAAGAATTCTCTTCTTCACTAGCATCCAAATATTCAATTATTCCTTCTTTTGCTAATTCTGAAAATTTTAATTCACCTGTTTCCAATTTTCTAAGGTGATCCTCTGTAATCCTTGGTTTCCCTTCATCTACAATAATTAAAGGTCTTCGAACTCTTCCAGAATCAGTTAAAATTCTTAATTCATCTTTTGTCGTATCTAAATAAACATTAATTTCTTCGTTTAATTCTCCTTTTCTTCGAGATGTAATGACATATTTTCTTAGTTTTTCTGCATTATTTGTTGTACTAATTAATTCTCCATCTAAATATACATCAGTCATTTTTCACCTTCTTTTAAATTTTTTAGAAGTACTTCTTTTAACGGAGTTCTTTCTTTTTCTGGGATTCCATTAGTAATCAGTGCAAAAGACGCCAAATATTTTCTTAAACCAATATTCATACCTTCTGGCGTTTTAATTGGGCATAATCTACCCCATTGAGTTGCATGTAATTCTCTCGCTTCAAAGTGTTGTCTTTGAGAACTTAACGGAGATACAACATTTCTTAAATGATCTAATGCTTTCAAGAAATTACTTCTTTCTAGTCTTTGAGCGACACCCGTTCTTCCACCAACCCAACTACCAGTTGCCATAGCACTCATAATTTGTTTTGTTAAAGTATCTGCAACAACCGTAGATTGCAAAGAGGGCATTCTTCCTCTTTTAACACTTTTCTGAAAATTATATTTTATTCTTGCAACGAAACCCCATTTGCCTAAGAAAACAGACCGGAATTGCATTTCCAATAAGTCTCCTGCTAATTTTAATCTTTTATTTGCATAGTGATCTATGTCATCCTCTTGTAAATCTCCTTTGGCCAATGCAACTAAATTTTTGATAATTTTTCCTAAATATTCTGCTTTTAACTTTCTAATTTCAGGGTCTTGACCCAAGTGAGGTAATAAATACTTATCAAGTATTGTATAAACTCGAGATTCCCTGTCTTTTGTAACGCTTGCTTTTTTACCAATAACATCAACAGCCTCTTCTTTTGTTGAAACCTCGCTTTCATAAATATTCAAATAAACCTCTCCCGCGTATTTTTCAGAGATTGCTTCTATAATTTCTTTATCAGTTTCCATTCCCAACGCGCGCATAACCACAACAGCAGGAACACTTTTTACATTCGCAAAATTTAAGTAAATAATTCCATGTTTTCGTCTGAATACATGTCTTTGCACATAACCTCGTCTTTCAGAGTTCAAACGAGCAATTTCTTCGCCTAAGTCCCTAAGATACATTGGTTGGTTATTTGCTAATTCTTCTGAAGTTACAATAACCTTTTCTGAACCATTAATTATAAAATAGCCACCAGGATCATCTGGATCTTCACCACTTTTTTCTAATTCTTCTTTATTCATTTTAGCTGTTGGACAAATAATTGACTTTACCATAACAGGAATTTCTCCAATAATAACTTTTTCAGAATCTTGTTTAACTCCTTCAAAAACAGGAGTCATTGTTACTCTTAATCGTGAAGCATAAGTTAAATTTCGGGTTCGTGCTTCACTTGGCAAAATTTTTCTAATAGATCCGTCAGCTTCTTTAACAATTGGTTCTTCAACAGAAATACGACCTAGTTTAATAACCAAATCTTCACCACCCAATAATTCTGGTTTAATTTCTTCAATATCATTTATAATTCGTTGTAACCTATTAACCACAAAATCATTATAAGAATCTATTTGATGCTTAACCAATGTTTTCTCATTTAAGTATTTCAGGAAATCTAACTTCATCTTTATCTAAACCCAACTAATACGCGATTCTATAATACATTGCAGTACCCGCAGTTTGACTTTTCCGTGTTATTTCTATAACATCCCCCTTTTCCGAATCCATTCCTTTTAAGGCGGGATCTGTTAAACTAATCTTTGGTAATTGTTTTTTATTAATTTTGTAGCTTTCTAGAATTTTTTTAGCTTCCCCCTCACTTAATTTCTTATGATTCGGGACTAACTCCTGCGTCAGTTTGTTCTTTGTCATATCAATCACGATGAGTTGGGCTGAGTGGAATTTTATCAGAAAGACTACAGCAGCTTATCATATTACATTATACTAACCTTTTTAAAGTTAACGCATTACTGCCGGACTAATAAAATTCATGCGATTTTTGACCTATTTTGACGTCTTAATTTTTCCATAAATTTTCTATCTCCCTTTTTAATTTTATAGGTTCAGCATAGGTAATTTATTCTTTAACAAATTTCAGTATCAGTTTAGTTATTAATATAGCTAAAATATACCCTAACAGTATTCCTGCAAGAAGAATTGCCCATTCATACCACCCCAACGGCACTATGTGAAAAAATCGATTTAGAGGGGTATATATAATTAATAATTGTAATGCGACAGAACCAAACAGGGCGATAAGAAGCCATTTATTTGAAAACCAGTTCAATTTTTCTTGATATCTTATTGTAGCAATTCTTACAAATTCATAAAGAATAAATCCTGTAAATAATGTGCTTCTAGCTAACTCTACTCCAAAAGGCAAAATCACGAAAAAGGTGGCAAATAAAATGAGCATCTTTTTAATTCCAATTGTTCCTATCAACCAACCTAAACGTTTATTTATTATTGGTTCCCCTTTTTTTCTTGGTAGTTTGTGCATAATATCTGGTCTGGCTGGATCAACCCCCAAAGCAAGCGCAGGTAACCCATATGTTAATAAATTAATCCATAAAATCTGTATGGGTAAAAGAATCGGTTCCTTAAGCGTTAAAAATAAAGTAGCTAAAAGCAATATTCCTACTTCTGCAAAATTACACACAAATAGATAATTAACAAATTTTCTTATATTATCAAAAATTCTTCTCCCTTCTTTTATGGCTAACGTTATTGTTGCAAAATTGTCATCAAGTAAAATCATATCGCTAGCTTCTTTAGCTACTTCTGTTCCTCGGATTTCCATGGCAATTCCAACATCTGCCTTTTTTAAAGCTAAAGCATCATTAACCCCATCACCAGTCATTGCCACTTTGTTTTCTTTTTTTAAAATCTCCAAAATACGCAATTTGTGAAATGATGAAATTCTTGCAAAAATGTTTGTGCCAGACTTTAATTTTGCTTCAAGTTCTTTATCGCTAAGTTTATCTAATTCTTTTCCAATTAAAACATCTTTACTTTTCAGCCCAATTTCATTTGCTATGGCTCTTGCAGTTAGAGGATTATCTCCAGTTAAAATAATAACTCGTATCCCCGCGTTTCTACACTCTATTAGAGCTTCTCTAACTTCTTTTCTAGGCGGATCTATCATTGCCTCCAGACCTATCCAAATCAGATTTTTTTCTGTGTCTTTTTTTGGATTTTTTGTCTCTTTGAAAGCAAAACCCAAAACTCGTAGCGCTTGAGAAGCAAATTTTTTATTTTGTTCCAAAATTTGTTCCTTCATCCCCTTATTCATTTTTAAGATTTTTTTATTCTTATAAATCCTATCACACCGTTCTATAAGCACTTCTGGAGCGCCCTTTGAATAAATAAAATATGTGTCCGGATCCGAAGAACTACAAATAACGCTCATCATCTTTCTTTTAGATGTAAACGAGAGTTCATCCAGTATTTCATAGTCTTTTTCCAGTTTTTCTTTTACGAATCCAAATTTATCTGAAATCTGTCTTAAAGCAACTTCTGTCTGGTCACCCAAATATTTCTTATTTTCATTTTCATCAGAACCTATTCGAGAATTATTGCATAATGCGCCACAAACAAGAAGCGGTTTTATTTCTTCAATTTTCATTTTCTGAATTTTAGAAACATCAAGAACAGCATTATTAAAAAATAACTTAGTTACAATCATTTCATTTTTTGTTAATGTTCCAGTTTTATCAGTACAAATAATATTCACAGCACCTACAGATTCTGTTACTGACAATTTTCTTATCAGCGCATTCTTTTTTGACATCACTCTCGCTGCAACAGCAAGAGTAAGAACCACAACCGCAGGTAAACCTTCTGGAATTGCAGCAACAGCTAATGAGATGGAAATAAGTAATGACGCGTATAAGCTGTATTTAAAAAGACTAAGAGACATCATAATTACAATTATGCCTAGAATTGCAAAGGAAATTTTCTTGCTAAATTTACTTAGTTCTATTTGAAATGAAGTTTTTTCTTCTTTCATATTTTGAAGTTTAACTGCAATGCTTCCTACTTTTGTTTGCATTCCTGTTGCTGTAACTATTACTTTTGCATTGCCAGAAGTAACAAACGTATTCCTGAAGAGAACATCTGAAGGCTTTTTACTTACTGCTCTAGATTCCCCTGTTAAAACTGATTCATCAATTTTGAGACCAAATGAATCTATTATTTTGGCATCTGCATGTACTACATCACCAGATTCAAGCAAAACCAAATCCCCCGGAACAATTTGAGTCACTTTTATTTCCTTTTCTTTTCCATCTCTAATAACTCTTGCGGTAGGAACAGCCATTTTTTGAAGAGCCTCTATTGTTTTCTCAGATTTATACTCTTGAAAGAATCCAGAGACACCAGAAACAAGAACTATCAGTAAAATCAAAATAGTATCTGCTATATTTGAATCTTGCCTTGGAAGAAAACCAATTCCCCACGAGATTACTGCTACCGCAATCAAGATTAAAATTAATGGAGATGTAAATTGAGAAATAAATATTTTCGTAGGATGTATTTTATGAATTCTTTTTATTTCATTTTGACCATATTTTTCCAATCTTTTTCTTGCTTCTTCTGTTGTTAATCCCAATTCTTGCGACATTTTTAATTTCCTCTTATTCTTTGATTTTAGATATTTTCCATCTTACAAGCAGGTTAGAAAATAAAATTGGAATAATAAATGTAAATACCAGACTTGAAGCAATAATAACAGAATACAATCCCACACTAATTAAACCGCTATCAAACAGAATTTTTATCACAATAATGCTGGTACTAAACCTTACTGAAAGCCCAATACCAAGCAAAATCGATTTCTTCTTACCAAATTCTCTTTTTCCAACGACATAACTACCTAAAAGTTTCGCTGCAATTGATACGCTCGCAATTAATATAATAATTAATGGATATGTAACAAGATACGTCATATTCATTGAGGCACCAACCCACAAGAAAAATAGTGGCGCAAAAAAACCATAGCAAATTGTCTTAACTTCATTTTCTATTAGTTTCAATCTTTTTTCTGGAATAAATGTTCTAAGCCCAATTCCCGCAAGTAATGCTGCTAAGGGCGCAATTTCACCATAAATTCCAATTCCCAAAAATAAGAAAAATACAAAAACAACAAATAAAAAAAGAGTTTCTATATTTTTAAATTTGAATTTTATACCTTGTTTTTTAAGTTTAGTAAGACCTACTGTTAGAGCAAACAAAACAAATAGTGAACCTATTATTAAACCGAGGTTAAAAGGAGTCTGAATACGAGAACCAATCAAAATAACAACTGAAATTAAAGTCATTATTTCAATAACGTCATCTAAGGTTCCTATTCCTATTATCGCCTGTCCGAGACGAGTATTTATTATTTTAAATTCGTCTAGAATAGGAATCAGAATTGCTTCGCCAACGGTTGCAAAAGATAATGCCACTAAAAATGCTATGAACCAAGTAGTTTGAAAGACAAAATAAATAACAATACTTCCAAAAATGGCTTCTAGAAAAATAATAAAAAATGTCGCTTTTATAAGAAAATTACGTTTCTTTTTCATTTTTTTCAGATTTATCTCAAAACCGATTATAAAAAGTAAGAAATACATACCAAGTTGTGCAAGAAATGTAAATGTAGGCGAAGAAGTAATAGAACTAAATGGGGAATATATTGATAGTAAAACACCCAAAAGCAATGCAGCAAAAATCCATGGAATTCTTATCTTTTCTAATAATTTTCCAATCACAAATGTAAAGAAAAATACAATCGCAAGAAACAAGAAAATATTTATCATAATATTGCCTTTATACCTCTTTTAGCTTTGTTTATTCTGCATATAAAATAAACCTCCCTCAAATTTTCTTTATATTTTTTAGATTCTTCATCCAGTACATATAGTTTCTTGTTTAGATTTAGTATAAACTTTCTATTTTACAGCTTACAATCGTTCTAAAATTGAATATTATTTTACAAAACCGAATTCTTAAATAGTTCCAATATCATAAAAATTCTAATGATCGTTCTTGCAATAACCGGTAAAATTGGCTCTGGAAAAGATACAACTAGTGATTATTTGTGTTCTAAATATGGTTTTAAAGCACTTTCTTTTGCAGATCTAATTGATGAAAAGATTCTAGAACGCGGTCAGTCCTTAAAAGCGAAAAATCATAGAAAAATTCAACAAGATATTGCCTTCGAGTTTAGAACAAAATATGGAATGGATTATTGGGCCCAAGAGTTAGTTAGAAAAGCGCAAACAATGAACAGTCAGAGACTTATTTTCAAAGAGCCAAGAGTAAGAGAAGATGTTCTTCCCGCAATCAAAGAGTTTAAGAAAAACTTTAAAATTATAGAAATTGTCGCCTCAACTCAAACCCGATTTGAAAGACTAAAATTAAGAGCTGGGCCAAAGGATACAGATAATTATCAGGATTTTATGATTCAGGAAAAACGAGAAGAATCTTTGCAGTATTATGAAGCAGCCAAATTAGCAGACTTTAGAATTATTAATGAAAATAATGTGGAAGTCTTATATAAAAATTTAGATAATCTCATGAAGCATCTTCTTAATTAATTTGATGAAACAACATTAATTTTAATATAATAAAAAATAGAAGAAAAAAATGATTTGGGCCCGACGGGGCTCGAATTCGCGAGTTTAAAGCCAACGATAGTTATCTGACTTTTAAACTTCCCGCGACACCCAGGTAACTCCCAATCACAGGTCTAATTGACCTCAGAGCTTTTAAAACATGTTAAAAGCCTGGTGCTCTACCAACTGAGCTACGAGCCCAAAATTTTTGAAACCTGGAAATCTCGCATGAGATTGCCCTTATCCAATGTGTAACTAATTGGATTTATATTATTATGTGTTTCTGTTCTATGTAGATATAATATGAAAAAACGCTCTGACAGAGACAGTATTGAACACGCAATTCAAGGAATCATTCACTGCGTCCACAACGACAGACATTTAAAAATGGAACTTATTGCTGCTGCTTTAGCAATATTTTCTGGGGTTCTGCTAAGAATTAATAGAATTGAATTAATTATTATCATAATAATTTCTTTTATAATTCCAACTTTGGAGTTCGTCAATACGGCTGTAGAAAAATTATTAGATCGTTTAGTTCCATTTAAAGACGAAGAAACTGCTTTAATTAAAGATGCTGTGGCCGGAGCAGTACTTTCAATGATTATTTTATCACTCATAATCGCTTGTTTTATTTTGATACCACCACTACTTCGAGCCCTTTTCTAACTTCAATTATTTAAAGAAATATTACATGCATCTAAAAAAATAAGATATAAATCTCTCTATTCTGGCTTAATTACTCTTACTCTAACTTTTCTGATTCCATCTTGAACAGATTCCAGTTTTTCTTCCTCGATTGGTTCTCCTGTATGAGTATAAATAGAAAACAAGTTCATAGTTCCCCAATAATTATAAGGGCTCATTTTTGGGACTATAACTACATCAGAAGTTTTAACAGGGTAAATTTGCCCATCAACCATAAAATTTCCCTCACCTTCAATAACATAATAAATTCTGTCGCTATTTAAACTTCTTACTTTTTCTCTGCGACCATTCACTTCAATATATTGTGCAGATCCGACAGAATATTCTTCTTTCGTATTATACCGAAGACCTTTAATTCCTTCTGCTTCAAAGGGCTGACCGTTTTTTAGTTTGAATCTCATCTTAATATGCGCCTTGTAAAAATTTTTATAAAATACACTTTAGAATTAAATCTTTTAAATCTTTCCCATCTTTGAGAAATATTTTATTATAACTGTAACTACAATTGCCCGCTACCGTTCAATCTTGAAGACATTATTCTAAACAAATAACCATCACTTTTTTGTTCATATGCTTCCTGTTCAATGAGATTCTCACCAGATCGAATCGAAATTGGACTGTAACCTTGCTGAGGCATTATTTCGATTTTTTTTACGCCGCCATAAGTTGTTTCTTTGATTATTAGATGCGGTGCAATTCCATTATTTCCGCATACTTCTACGGGTAAATTATAAAGTGCATTCACTAGTCTTTCTCCGTGAGAAGGATTCTCTAAAAACCAAAGAATATTTTTCAGAGGTTCGGTACTCAACGATAAAAAAGAAAACCAAGTCATAATAACTTATAATTTTATTTTGACTTTTAAATTCATTTATTTGAAAAAAAATTTAGATGCTATACTCTATTTTTGAATTTAGATGTTTTAGAATTACATTTTTCGTAATGCAGATATTCTTTTATCTATTGAAGGATGCGTTGCAAATAAACTATTAACTTTTTTCTTAAACGGGTCTGAAAAATACAAGGGAGAAACAGATTGTTCAACTTTCATTTTTTTATTTTCACCTTTAATTTTTTCTAGTGCAGAGGCCAATCCTTCGGGATATCTCGTTAAATGAGCTCCGCTTGCATCTGCCAAATATTCTCTTTTTCTTGAAACTGCTAGTTGAATTAATTTCGCAAATAACGGAGCCAAAATCGCAAAAGCTACACCAATAATTAACATAATTATTGCGGCATTTCCCTGAGATTTTCTATTGTTATTGCCAACCCCATATAAGGTTCCTCTCCAAAATATTGCTGCCAACAAACTTATTGCGCCAACCATCGCAACAATCAAGGTCATAAAACGAATATCATAATTTCTTATGTGAGATAGTTCATGAGCTAAAACACCCTCTAATTCTGTTTTATTTAATTTCTCTATAGCTCCAGTTGTTACACAGACTTTTCCGTGTTGTGGGTCTCTACCAGTCGCAAAAGCATTAATCATATCACTTTTCTGAACATACAATTTAGGCATAGGCATTCCAGAACCCAAACAAAGACCTTCCATTAAATCATAAAGTCGTTTATGCCGAATTTTATCCGCGTTTTTTGCTTTAACTGCTTTTAATACCATTTGATCACTGGCATAATACGAACTTAAGGAATATACTAATACAATAATAAAACCAATGAACCACGATAGAATAACATTTCCAGCAAAGAAGAACCTCCCAATTAGATAAACCAAACCAAACAAAATCGCGGGAATGAAAATTAATAAGAACACAGATTTTCGTTTATTTGAAGAAATTTGCTCTTCTAATAGCATTTTAACCAATTAGAATGAAACCTTCGGAAGTTCTCTTTCAGCAGTTGTTATTTCCAATCCTTTTCTTTCTTTTTTATTCATGAATCCTGCAAAAATGTTTCCTGGAAAGGTTTCAATTGTATTATTAAAAACTAAAACAGAATCATTATAATGTTGTCGTGCATATGCAATTTTATTTTCTATTGCAGAAAGTTCTTCTTGTAATTGTTTAAAATTTTCATTAGCCTTTAACGTTGGATAATTTTCTGCGATAGCAAAAACAGATCTTAAGGCATTTCCCAAAACATTTCCTGCCTTAACCTTTTCATCAAAAGTTCCTGCATTCACCATTCTTTCACGAGCTGTAGAAACCTCTTCCATAATCTTCTTCTCGTGTTTAGCATATCCTTTAACTGTTTCTACTAAATTAGGAACCAAATCGGCCCTTTTTTTCAATTGAACATCAATCTGTTGCCAAGAATTATCTATCCTATTTTCAAAGCGAACAATTTTATTAAAATAACTAGTAAACGCAGTTACGAATAGAATTGCAAGGGCAATTAATGTCCAAATAAACCACATAAAATTAAACTTGACCAAACCTCTTTATAAAACCATCTGAAATTTCTTTAAAGTCATACTTCTTTAAAGAGTTCAAAACCTATAAAAATTAAAATACAACTAAAAAGCTTCTTAAAACTTTTAGTCTTATTTCCTAACGGCGCTTCTTGATCTTCGTATAGAACTGGATCGATATGCTGCAGCTCTTCTCATTCTAGTCCTTCTTACTGCCGCGTCCATTCGAAGTTCTCTTGCCCGATCAATACTTGCAACTTGTCTTCTTCTGGCTGCTATTTTTCTCATAATAACAATACTTTAAAGGGACTACCATATAAAGCTTAGCTTTTTAAGGAAAGCTTTGTTCAGAATCTCCAAAAGAATTATTAATGAGTTCAACATTTTCCCACTTTTCTTCTATTTCTTCCAATTGTTTCTCAGTTCGCAGGTCATCAAAATAATTATTTTTTATTAGAATTCTAATTGGATTTTCTCCAATTTCAAAAGGTTCTGGAATATTCGTTGTATGACCTACGCCCGCATTCGGCCCGATTCGTTTATAGCTTATTGCATTTTCAATTCCCACAAAAATATTGTTAGTTATTTCAACGCCAACGTTATCTGTCAATAAAAACCCATTTGAATAT
Source organism: Candidatus Nanohalarchaeota archaeon (assembly GCA_017610385.1). Classification (GTDB taxonomy): domain Archaea; phylum Nanohalarchaeota; class Nanosalinia; order Nanosalinales; family JAFCCC01; genus JAFCCC01. The sequence continues at coordinate 145,116 of JAFCCC010000002.1, read as the reverse complement.
TCCTCAGAAAATAATGTAAATCCCTTGTACTGCCACGGTCCGCCAGTATCTTTAGAACCAATAAATTTATTGTTTCTGATAATGACCTTTGCATTCTCTTGCAATGCTGCTAAATTACCACTGTTTTCAATAATGTTGTTTTCAAATATCAATGGCTTTTGTGTGGAAAGATCATAATAATTAAATACAGCGCCTGTTCTTGCGTGGCTTATATTATTAAATCGAATCATTGGGCTTGCTTTGTGCGTGTCAAAAGCTTCGTGACCAATATCATCTAAAAGATTATATTCAAAAGTTGGCGAACTTTCAAAAGCATGTAAACCACCCCAAAAAATGTGTTTAATTTCACAATAAGAAATATTTACTTTGTTTGTTCTATGTATTGCTGGTCCAGTATGTGCCCACTCTATGATGCAATATTTCATCTCTCCAGAACTAGTGGACTCAAAGGTTATGCCATCCCAGTCCGTGTGTTTCGGATCTTCTGAATCAGAGGTAAAAATTATTTTTTCTTCTGGAGTACCAACAGCGATTAATTTCCCATGTATAAAAAAATGTGCATGCATTGAAGTGTATTCTGTGCTTGAAGTAGGATCATTATATGTTACTTCATCAATTATGTGATTTCCCCCCTCATTTTGGTCGTCATAATTCGCCTTTATTAAAATTTTGGTTCCCGGCTTTATAATAACCGTTATTCCTTTTGGAACAATTGTATCCCCTGTAATATAAATTGTTTTAGACCACACTTCGTTTCCCTGAATTACGCCGCTTCTTGAAACCCCGAAAACTTCTGTTGATTCTTGTTTGTATTTAAACCCAAAAACAATTAAAAAAAGGAGCACTACAACTACAATCATAATAACCCCCTTTTTGTGCATCACAACCTCCACAAAAAGTACCAAGAAAGAATTGAAATTACAATTGCTATAACATACCCCCAAGGAAGTATTTTCTTTTTTCCAATTTTAATCCAAGGATAATAATCTGAAAAAGAACTCCAAAATTCTCTTAATTTAACTTTTGGATTAACTATATACCATCCAAAATCTTCGACTATTGTTCCGGAAAAATATGCGCTGAGTAAGACTCCAAAAATCCTTTGATCCCATCCAAAAACAACTAAAGGAAGCATAATTAACAAAGGCAACATGATTATATCCAAATAAAAATGATATCCGTCAAAACAAAGCCTTCTAGTTATTTTCCATTTCCAACCAAGTTTTCCTTTTGTCCACGCTTTTCTACCTTCAACATATGATTCCCAAAAAGACATTGCAAACATAGCGGCATATATCCAAACAAAAATTAACCAGATATTCATCTATAAAAATTACATTTTTCAGTTTAAATGTAATTCTAAAAACACTTAAGAAAAACCTGTTTTTTATACAAATTAATCATTTTCTATAATAAACTCAGAGCTTATGTGCAAAGTCAGAAAAATCGAAACTGATTTAATCTATTAAAGTTAGTTATAACAAAAATCGATTAATTATCGAATATCAAAAAACTTCTACGAAGACAATTCCGTTTAGTATTTAATTGTAGAAGATTATGCTCCTCAAACTGAGGAAGAGTTGATAAAAATGAGATTCAATTTCGACTTTTTAGAAGAAGATGACGAAGAAGAAAAGGAACCAGAAGAAGGTACAAAAAAACCTGAAGAAGGCGACGACCCTGACTTCGATGAATCTGATGAAGAGGACTAAGTTCTCTTCTGTTTTTTCTTTTTTTAACTTTGTTTTTTTGAGTTAAACCAAACACCCCCATAACTTTTTTGTTATATTGTATTTCTAACTCAATTTTCCCTTTATCCGCGCATTCTTCCTTCTACATACGCCTCCTAAAACGACATCGCAAACATGGCCGCATAAATCCACACAAATGTTAGAAAAATATTCATATTTAGTAATGAAACTTTAGAATAATTAAAGAGCGCCTCGAACGGGAGTCGAACCCGTGTCACACGCGATCTGTTCCACAAAGCTCCTTCTTTTGCGGATTGACAGGCGTGTATGATGGGCCTATAGAGTTTGTCAAAAAGACATAAACTTCACTACACTACCGAGGCATCATCTATTTTTAATTTTGGGTTTAGGATTTTTGTTTTTATTTTGCTTAAGCCTTTATTTGAAAAGCTTATTCGCTTAAGCCTTTATTAAACGGCTTATTTTGCTTGAATTGGAAATGCATTAATTTCCGATTTAGGAAACTTAACAAGTTTCCGTGAGCTTTTATCTGAAAAGCTCAGTGGTAACGTATTTTTGGTTAAGATTTTTGCACGTTTACTTTTGTGCAAAAAGCTTATTCGCTAAAAAGGCTTACTTTGTAACCATTCTGTGCTTGAATTTTTAAAGGTTTCGTTTAGGGCAAGTATGGATAATTAATAAATGATCACTCACCTTAAATATATTTATGCCTATAAAGAAAACAACACAAACTAAAAAAACTCTTAAAAAACCAGTTAAGAAAGTGATAAAAGTTGAATCTAAAAAACCTACCAAAAAAGAATATGGAAATGGTTTTGGTATTACAGGATTAGTTCTTGGAATTTTAAGTTTGGTGTGTATAACGCTTCTGCCGCCTATTGGAATTATTCTTGGAATCTTCGGAATAGTATTTAGCGCTGTTCAACAAAAGAGAACTCCCACAGGTGTTGGAACTGCTGGTTTAATTACAAGCATAATTGGATTAATTTTATCCATTGTTATGACTATTTTATTGATTTTTGCATTTTTTGCCATTAAAGAGTTCTTTATTCCGCGTATAGGAAACCTTAAAGAAATTTTTAGTGGATTGCCCTTAAACAACACAAAAAATCTCTCAGAATTAAAAGATCTACTCTCTCACTTGCCAATGAACCTCACACAGTAGAGTAAAAGTAAAAATAAGCTGGCAGCGTCTCGATTTTCCCTTCCGAAGAAAGTACTGTTCGAATCGCTGAAGGGCTTAACTTCCGTGTTCGAAATGGGTACGGGTGTGGCCCCTTCGCTGTGACCGCCAACAATTCAATATACTATCGCAAAGCTTTTAAAGGTATTTCTTGATTTTCAAAACTCAATAGAAATTTCTAATTTGAACAGAATATGTTTTGTTTTTAATTTAATTTATTATACTTCTGTTTCCTGTTCTTTTTTCCACTGTTCGTAGTCTTTTTGTGATTTATCATACATTCTTCCAAGTTCTTTTTTGACGCCATTCAAAAATGCCGAAATTTCTTCTTCTCTTGATTTTGGTAAAAGATCTCCTTGTTCGTCCGCCAAAAATAGTTCATCAAACATTTTTTCAGCATTTTGAGATTTTTCTGTAGCAAAATCATCGGTAGTTAACTGGGATGATGCTGCAACTGCAACATATTCTTGACCAGAGTCATCCGCCACCACTAAAAGGCGACCATTTTGAATCACGACAGAATAACCTGGTGTTTCTGATCTTTCGAAGATTTTTGGAATGTAAGATCCACGTTGACCTTCGTCTAAATCATCACAATCAAAGTTGAATTCTGTTTCAAGACCGAGTTGGATTAAATCTTCTTTTTCTGCTTGCGTAAGTTTGTAATCCATTGTTTTTACCCTGAGTAAGTAATTACTTTACAACTTTAAGTGTATTTCGTTTTGTTTTATTTTTATTTATTTTCTTGTGCGTGGTCTTGTAAAATGGATTTGCAAAGGAATGTCACTTAAGTTGGTAATTGCCTTCATGTGATTAAGATTAATTTGGATTAAACCGTTCTTTAAAAACGCTTGGTGGTAACGTATTTTTGCTTAAGATTTTTGCACGTTTACTTTTGTGCAAAACGCTTATTTTGCTTGAATTGGAAATGCATTAATTTCCGATTTAGGAAACTTAACAAGTTTCCGTGAGCTTTTATCTGAAAAGCTCATTTTCTTTTCGCTTAAGCCTTTTACTAAAAAGGCTTAGTGAGTTATACTCGTAACTCGCTGTTTAATTTTCGCTTAAGCCTTTTACTAAAAAGGCTTATTTGCTTAAGATTTTTGCGCCTTTACTTTTGTGCAAAAAGCTTATCCGAACGCTCGGAATTTAACGTATTTAAATGTTTTGTATTAAAAACTAAAGGAAATGAAATTCTTTTTGGAGTTTAGAGTAATTGAAGCGAAGTTCAAGGAGTTCATAAGCAAAGTAAAAAATAAAGGATTTGCCTTAGAATTAAAAGAACTTCATCATTTTGCATTAGACCCTTTTGTGATTGTTTGCGTTTGTGAAGATGAATCTATTGAAAAATTAGACAAAAAGTTAGACGAATTAAGAGAATATGCAGAAATTGAGGAAGTTGCGGGAGTATTAGATACCCCAGAAGCTGAAACGGAACTTCAAGAGTTTATTGGGTAGACACACTTTCTTCTTTTGGTTTTTCATTTTTATTCCATGCTGGCAAATGTTTCATCATTTCAGCAACTACATTCTCAGCCTCTAACCACGAACAATTTTTAATTTGAGTATAAAACTCAATCATCTGCGTTTTAACAACATCAAAACTTTTTAGTTTACCTTCGTCATCAGTACAACTCACGCAGTACGGATTATTCAAATCTTCGTTACCATGATCTGTAGCTCTTTGCATAGGCATTCCGCAGCTTTCACAATCTGGAGCCATCTCAATAGGAATTACATTTTCCTCAGATTCTTCTTTCTTTTTTTCTGTTTCCTTATTCTTAGGCGTCTCTCCGATAGTAACCTTAGAAGGTTCTGGCACAGTTTTTTCTATTGGAACTGATTCTTCTGCAGATAGTTCTTCTAGAGTTTGTTCTGGAACTTTTTCTTCAATTTGTGTATCTTCGATTTTGGTTTGTTCAGTTTGTTCAGATAGTGTTTTCTGATTTTCCTGATCAGATTCACCCAACATCTTCTGCGTCTCATTTTTCTTTTTTTGCCCCATAAAAAAATATTGAACTTCGACCCATATAAAATTGAGCATGTTTTATAAAATCTAATAATATAAAAAGCAGTATGAGCTCATTATAGATAATAGTGTCTTATCAATTGACTCTAAGGGCAGAAAAATGAATATAGAACACAAAATAGACATCCAAGATACAAATTTTGATGAGAACGTCATAGAAAAATCTAAAACAGTGCCAGTACTTGTTGATTTCTGGGCTAGTTGGTGTATGCCATGTCAGATACTAAAGCCCATCCTAGAAAAGCTGACCAAGGATTTTAATGGAAAGTTTATTTTAGCAGAAGCAGATGCCGATGAAAATCCAAATAAGGCTAGAGAATATAATGTAGTAAGTATACCTTCTGTTAAACTTTTCAAGGATGGTGAAGTTATCGGTGGGTTTATTGGGATACAATCTGAAGAGGCCATAAAACAATGGCTTAATGAAAATTTAAATTAAATCGAAACTTTCTATATTGCCGAATATTGAATTTACCAAAAAGAATTATTCATACCGAAGAGCATCTGCAGGATTCAATTTAGCTGCTTTTTTAGCTGGAAAAACCCCCGAAATAATACCTATCAAAATAGAAAAAAGTAAAGAACCAATAATTAACCAAGCTGGAAATGATGCTCTGATTAGACTAATACCCCCAGCACTAGCAACGGTTTTAACTAACAAGCCCAAGAACACCCCCAAAATTATTCCAATTACTCCACCAACCAACCCCAATAAACCCGCCTCAATTACAAAAATTGTTAAAATAGCCCTATTTCTCGCGCCAAGAGCTTTCATAATTCCTATTTCTTTTGTTCTTTCTAAAACCGAGGTGTACATTGTATTGGTAATTCCAATACCTCCCACAATTAAAGAAATAGCCGCAATACCAATAATTACTGCAATTAATGCTGAAAAAATTATATTGAATGTGCCCCTAATTTGATCATAAGTAATAACACTAAAATCTTCTTGTCCTTCTTTTACATTTCTAGATCTTCTTAAAGCCCGTTCTACGTTTTCAGAGACAGATACTACTTTGTTTTCATCTCTTACTTGAGCAAAGATCATATCTATTTTTTCATTTTCATTAAAAATCTCTCTCGCGTCATTTATTGGAATATAGATTTGACTATCGTCTTGAGGATTTCCAACTTCACTCGTAATCCCTATAACTTCAAATTTTCTGTCTTGAACTTCAATTTTATCTCCGACTTTAACTCCGTGATTAAAGAATTTTCCAGTAGAAATACGATAACCTATAATCATTTTGTTATGATCTCGTAATTTAAAGTCTCTACCAGCGATGATTTCTAAATTACTAAATGATTTAAGCATACTTTCGTCAGGATTCGTAGTTGTAGCCAAAATCATTCCATACTTAATCTCTCTATTGAACTTCAGTCTTGCGGATTTGTAAAGCCAAGGAGTTGCACTATATATTCCAGAAACAGATTCAATACTACTTAGATCGTCTTCTGTTAGTATTTTGGCCCCGCCAGCGCCCAACCCAAAAAGAGATCCGCCAGGGGTAATAATTATTTTATCTGCCCCCATCATTTCAAATTGTTCATTTAAAGACTCATACATACCAAAACCTAATGAAAGCAAAGAAACAACAGATGCAATTCCTATAATTATTCCTAAAAGAGTTAACCACGTCCTTTTTTTCCTATGAATAAATCCTCCTGTCGCAATTTTAAAATAATCCTTTATCATTTCATACGGCCTCTCAAACATTCAACTGGGTTCATTTTAGCTGCTTGCATCGCAGGAAATGTTCCTGAGAGAGCCCCAATTAAAAATGAAAATAATAAAACTCCCGCAATCAGTTCAATGCTTATGTATGGCTTTAAAACAATATTTGCAGCCTTTAAAACAATAAGTTCTCCCACTTTAGCAATCATAAGTCCTAGAATCGCCCCAATAATTCCACCAACCAGTCCAAGAAATCCAGATTCCATTAAAAAAATATTTCTAATATCTGAATTTCGCGCACCCACCGATTTCATAATTCCTATTTCTTTTGTTCTTTCTAAAACCGAGGTGTACATTGTATTGGTAATTCCAATACCTCCCACAATTAAAGAAATAGCCGCAATACCAATAAACACAACATTTACCAAAGTTAATATTTGATTTAGTTGGTTTATGATTTGTTTAGACGTTTGAACACTAAAGTCTTCTTCTCCCTCTTTTACATCTCTATACTTTCTTAAAGCCCGTTCTACCGAATCTACAACAGCGTCTAAATCCTCTACTGTTTGAGTAGCAGCCATAACCTCTGAGATTTTTACCGGTTCATCAAAAATTTCTCTTGCAGTATCTAATGGAATTCTAATTACGGCATCATGAACGCCAGTACCAGCTGTTTTTTGGATACCAATCACCTTAAATTGCACGTCATTTATTAGAATTTTATTGCCAACTCTAAGTTCTCTATCAAATGTTTTTTTAGCTATGTTTTGCCCTAGAATCGCAGCATAACCATCTGTATTGCTAAATTGTCTTCCTGTTTCTATTTCAAAAAAACCAATACGTTCTAATTCCTCAGTAGTTCCTGAATCTGTTTTTACTCCAATTACGTTCAAATGAGCTACTTCATCATTAAAATCAATCCGCGCGTTTTCTATCAAAAGTCCTGTCGCAAATCTAATTCCCCTTGTTTTTCTAACAATTTCGGTTTCTCGATCAGTTAGATACTCTGTTGTTAATGAACCACCCTGAAATCCCATTTCAGAATTTCCCGGAGTTATTATCAATCTATTTGGTCCCAACTTTTCAAATTGCTCATTAATTGTACCTTGAAATCCTTGACCCAAAGAAATTAAAGTTACCACTGCGGCGATCCCAATAAAAATTCCTAACATGGTAAGCCAGGATCGCATTTTTCTTCTAGTTATATTTCTAAATGCCATCTTTGCGAAATCTTCTAACATCGCGATCCCTTATTTTTTGTTCTGTTTCTTTTTCTTGTATTTTCTATAACCAAAATAGCTTCCAATTGCCAAAATAACAACTAATCCACCTATCCAGTTATTGTTCCTTTGTTCTAAACCAAGGGTTGAAATTTCTTTTTTTGTGTAGACTTTTAATGGCACAGTTTTTGTTTCTACAAACCCAATACCGTCTGGTGAGCTGTATTCTAAATTGACTGTAAGCTTTGTTATTCCAGACTTTTCACAGTAAATCTCTACGTCTGTGGTCTGATAGTCGTCAGAATCTATGTTTCCAAGATAAACTGATGTGGGAGACACAATTTTGTAACCGTCTGTTGTTACAAATTCTAAATTAACGAACTTGGCGTCAATCATGTCTTTATTAACAACACTCAATTGTATTGTGTTGGTTTGCTTTGATTTTAGTACTACTGTATTTTCTATATGAAAGACTAATTTTGGTGTTCCTCCAATTTTAATTCCAGTAATTTCTGTTTTTTCATGTTGAGTTCCGGCACTGTCAAAGAATTTTAGATTTATAGGAACCCCATAGGTCTGTGATGTCGCAGATTCTGTCGCTTTCACATCAAATCCTATTTTTGTTGTTTCTTGTGGCGCAATTTCATTTATTCTCTTTACAGATGAAGATCCAATTGGAAGTAAGGGTATATTGCTTGAAAAACTTAGATTTACGTCAATATCTCGAAGATATTTGTACCCCCCATTTTTCAATTCTATGATAATTTTAGCTTCACTTCCCGGAGCAATGTAATTAGGTTCAGTAGATACTCTAGTGATTAGCAATGCAGGACTGTCTTCCCCAATATCCACTGAAATTTTCTTTACAATGCTAAAACCATTGATTTTCAGCAAAAAGCGCAGTTCATTATCTCCCTCTAGAGCGGTGTCATTAACTGCAATTCTTGTTTTTACTTGAACCTCATCTCCTGCAATAATCTTCCCAAAATCCCAGACTCTTTTTTCTCCAGAAACAACATAAAATGGAAAATTATCATTAAAATGCAATTCAACATTTCTCGCAGTCACTGTTCCATTATTTAGTATTTTTAACCAAATATCTGCATATGTGCCTGCCTGTAGAGAAACTGGTTCACTTTTTATTAAAACCAGTTGTAGATTTGTACCGGTAGGTGTTGCTGCAGTAAATGTAGAAAAAACTAAAAATAAACCAAATAATACTGGCAAACAACCACCCAAAAACTTTTTATTCATTTGTTACACCATCCATAATTTTTATTACACGATCAGCATAAGTTGTTAATCGAGAATCATGAGTTACTACCACAATTGTTTTTCCTTTGTTTTTATTCAAGGAACTTAACATTTCCATTATCTTTACACCTGTTTTAGTATCTAAATTACCTGTTGGTTCATCAGCTAAAATCACATCCGGATCATTTGCTAAAGCGCGCGCAATAGCCACCCTTTGTCTTTCTCCACCAGATATTTCACTTGGTTTATGATTAATTCGATCAAGCAAACCAACCTCTATTAATAATTCTCGGGCGCGTTGAATTCGCTTGATTTTTGGAACCCCTTGAAAAGTCATAGGTAACATAACATTTTCTAATGCGGTTAGTGTTGCAATTAGATTAAATGTTTGAAAAACAAATCCAACTGTTTTTCCCCTGATTTGAGCCAAATCAGATTCAGGTAAATGAGCAATATTATAATTTTCTAAATGAATGGTGCCGGAAGTTGGAAGATCCAAACAACCTACCATATTCATTAAAGTTGATTTTCCACTCCCACTTGGACCCATAATTAAGACAAATTCGCCTCTTCGTATATGTAAACTAGAACCATTTAGAGCACGGACTTCTTTCCCACCTAATTCATATATTTTGTACACGTCTTTTAGTTCAATAATCGTCGCATCTTTCTTTTTCATTTATAATCGCCCTGATGTATTTTTTCAAGATTTTGAATCGTTTTGGTCAAAACAGTTTCTAAGTGTTTTGTTTGAGTATAATATGTCTGTGCAATTTCCAATTCTTTTTTTGCTCGAGGCATTTTAGATTTTTTGTATTTTTTAAGAATTTTCGGAAGTTTTTCTAATGTAGGTCTAATATTTAAATCTCGTTTTTTCTTAGCCAACTCTAAAGTAAACGTAATCAAATCTTTTTCAAAATAATAATATATTTTTCTGGATTTTGGTTTTTTGGTTGTTTTCACCATCCCTAACTGAGTCATGAATTTCATAGCGGTACTGACTGCAGATAAACTGTATTTTGTTTCCTCTGCCAAGCTCTCTAAAGAAACTGGTTCTGGAGAAATGTACAAAATTGCAACTAATTTAGATGGAAGTTCATCTAAACCATTATTTCTCATACTTTGAGTTAATAATTTTATAAATTCGTCGCGAGCACTCATAAGCAATGACCTTTTATAATTCACTGAACTTTCAGTAACTAGTAAAAGTTATGTTTTTTAGTTTAAATATCTTATCTAAGGAACACGTAAAACCAATAAGTACACGAAACTTTGCAAAGAAAATGATATTTCCTATTAACTTGTAAGATGAATAGCCAAAACAACCTTGTTTTTAGGTTTTTTCTCCATAATTTTTTGATATTCTTTAATAGCACCTCGTGAATTCATAATCTTAAATTTAATCCTTTCTCCTTTCAAATATTTTCTAGTCTCCTTTGGAATTTCCAAAACTCCAGAATAGCCTGTACCAATCAGCAAAAGATCTGGTGCAGTCTTAATTACTTCAACTAAATCTGCTGGTTTCAGAACAAGATGCTCTTCCCGAACCCAATAATTCAAAACATGATCTGGAAATACAATCACATCTTTGAAGTAAACGCGATTATTGATTGTAATTGTACCAAAATCATATGATTCTATTTTCATAGTCTAAGTTAGGTCAAGCTTAAAAATAATACTTTCCTATTTTTTAATATGGCAGAACAAGTACTCTTTGCGATTTTGGAGTGGGGCGCACTTATTATTTTAACTCTGTTCGTAATACGCTTTGGAAAGTCCTTTATATTCTCTCTGCTTAAAAAAAAGAAAAATAAAATCCAAGTAGAATTGAAGAAGACCAAAACAGGAGATAAACCAAAAAAATTACAAAAAGACACCATTGAAATTTTATCTACCCTGCAAAAAATTAAAGCACAGGCCATAATAGACAAGAAAACTGGCAAATACAAAAAACAATTACGCTCAAAATAATTGCTTCGCACAATTAGTTTTTTTACATTACTCCAAAAAACCAACACTCGCTCAGAATAAGTTTTCAATTTTCTTTTTCGCAACACAAAAATCAGATAATCCACAATAGAAATTATTTTCTATATCAATTCCACCAGAAAATATAACATCATTCAATTCAGGACTTCTTTTAGAGCTGGTGCGTGGAAAATCCGCTCTGGTGGCAATAATCCTAAGTTCAGAATGGGTATTTGTTTTTGGATTAAATCTAAAACACATTCCGCGATAATGCTTTTCTAATTCACTTTTATTATTAATGGTTTGATGTGCAATGTGACCAATTACACCGATCTCGCCTCCTGGAAGTTTTATTGCTTGATTTACGCCACCCCACTCCGTATTACCAAATAGATCGTTAATAATTTTTGCGCTACACCATTTCTTTTTTGTAAGGGCACCTAATTCATCAACATTTTTTACCTCAAAATATCCAATTTTTCCTCTACTCCAAACTCTTCCTCGCATCCTTGTAAATACACCTATTCTATCTTCTAAATCAACTAAACGAATATCTTTCATCCCGATAGGGCCAGAAGTGAAATACTCCAAATTATTAATTGAATTTCCTCTGTAAATATCTTGTTTCCATTTTATTTTACCATCCTTTTGCCAAACTCTCACACCTAAAATTAATGTTTCTCCATTAATTTTGATATATGATGGATCTTGCAAGGGTAATGATTCTAAAGAATAATCAATACTCCATAAATTAGCATTCTTGTCTATTTCATATGCAAAAAAAGTTTGAGAATCTAACTCACTTTCAAAAGATTCTATCCTAACACACATGTATATTTTCCCTTTGTGTTCAAATGGAATAGACGGATTATAAACTATTTTCCCGTTTGAGTTCGTGAAGGATAAGACTTTTGATTTAGCCGTCATTAATAACAAATAATTAAAATAAACTTTCAGATTTTTATAAATAACGATTATGTAATTATTCTTAAAATAGTCTTTGCTTGGCAGAATTTCTTTTAATCCATGTATTGTTGTCCTTATGGGTAACTATTAAATCAAACAAGAGAATAAAATATTATGAAAAAAACAATAGAAGGGCATTTATTTAATAGAATAGAAGAATTAGGTAATAAAAAATACAATCATATTGGTTTTGAAGGCGATAATCAATCTTTCGGTGATTTAATGGCGTTTTTGGTGCCTCAGGTTGGCATGATAAAAAAAGCCAAGCTTACCATTGAAATATTAAACGATACGTCAAAAAGAGAATAAAGGAAAAAACTAGATTGTACTTGATTTAATTGTCCAGAAAGCTTATTAGATTCTAATAATTGAATTTTTAAATAATAACGCTACTAGCATTCCATTTAAAATAGTTTTCTCAATTCTTTCCAACCCGCCGCTCTAGAATTTCTGAGTGCAGTATCTGTTATAACCACAAACCCCCCATTACTTCTTTTGGATTTGAATAACCGCCTCGCCTCTTTTTTAAAATCATCTCTTTTTAAAATGATATTAGAAACTTGTTCTGGAAGTTCATTTCTTAGAGAAAGAGATACGTGTGTCGTTCCTCCATATTTCTCATTGACCAGAACCTCTCGTGGTGCAAACCTGTATGGAGACCAAACTATCTCCCCCCCAATTCCATTGTTTTCACAGTATTCCATATACGCAGCTGAAGGTAGAGAAGAACTCCAGCCAGTTCCTTTTGTATATACTATAACTCTTACATCTATTCCATGCCAATTCTCTACAACATAACCTCCCAATACTTCTTTTTCAGGTAATTGGACCCCTAAAAATTCTGATATGTCCCCTACATTCGTTATTGTCATAGAACTAAGTTTATATTAAATCTTTAAAAATCTGTGTAGTGTCGTATAAACCATTTCATACACTTTACTTGAGTTATGTGCAAAGCCTTCCACACCAAAACCTATATAAACCTATACTACTACTTTTATATTTATGAGATTGACGTGTAATAAGTGCGGATATGACTGGGAATACAAAGGAAAGTTATTGAGACCAACCTGCCCATCTTGCAAATCAACAGTCAACACAAAAAATAGAACAGGAGAACCAATTTCTGAACCACAGGCGCTCATTGATGAAGCCACTCATTTGATTGGCGTCGCAGCTCAAAGATTAACTGTTCTAAATGAACTTCATAATAAAATCGTTCCGGAGCATATTCATTCCAAGATTGATGAATTAAGGAACGACATTAAAAAAATTCTTTAAAAATAACTTAGTGATATCTACCTCTTTTCATTATTTGAGTATCCCTAAGAGATTTTTCACCTGAGCGGCTGATTAGCATGATATTTTTCCTAAGCCATTCAGAAATAGATGAGCCAGTTTGAATCGCGCGTCGCGAAGTCCAATAATCTACTACGGCATCATTATTTTCCTGGCGTATTTCTGGAAAATTTGTCTTTAGTTTTGGCCAGTAATGCCCATCTGATGGTTGGTGTCCAAAAGCACCCATAGCCCCTTGTTTTATAGCCGCCATTGTAACTCTAAGACTTGTATAAATTTTTTCAGAGACCCTCGAAGAGAAATCAATGTAATATCTTCTGTTTTTCATAATCCAGTGAACCCCCCCGTCTTTACGGCGGTCAGATAGAAAAACATTAGACAAAGAAATATCCCCTTTTTCTTGAGACCAATCCCAGATCTGATCTGGATGAAGCATAGGATACGCCGCAGTCAAAGAATCCAAATCAGGAAAAGTTACTTCATCAAATTCTCTTATAAATTCTAAGACTCGTAAATGTGCATGAAACATATCTCCTGGCATCCCGTAATCATCGAAATCTATAGGAAAACCAGTTTCATCTAGTTCCGTTGGACAAAAATCTTGATCAAGAACTTCTAAGATTTGCCAGTTTGCAGAAGAGTCCATTGATTGATAAAACTCCATGTCGATTATCTCTTGTGGTTTAAATTTTTCGTTTTTATTAGATACATGTCTCCAAACTTCCACCTTTTTCTTTGGAACAGTAACTTTGTTTTGCAAATGTAGTGTAACCTTATACATTGGTTCTAAAAATGCTCCAACAATAGGTCTCACTATGGGTCTAATGGATGGCGCATAAACATTCAATCCCTTTTCATCTTTGACAGGTTTAGAGAATTCTTTGTATTCTTGAGTCGGTTCTAATCCAAGAATTCTTGCAACAGAGAATAATCCTGCCTTGTAATCTGAACTAGCATACTCCCCACCCACATATTCAAAATCTTCTATCATCAATCTACTTGCAGGAAATCTTATCTGTCTTAAAACTTCAGCATATTCTTCTCTAGTAAGTCCCGGATTTGCATACATAATTGCTGCCGGAATTAAGAAATCCATTGCATAACCCATAAAAAGAACATAAAAAAGAACAATTAAAAAAAGGCGTGGTGGATAAACAACACGATATTTTCTTGCGGTTTTTTTATTAAATAAAACTTAGCCCATAGTTTCCAGAAATGTTTTTCTAAGGAGTTAGTCAGCGTCAAATAAACGCCTAAATTCTTCTAGAGCCCATGCACCTTTTTTAGTAACTTCTTCTTCAAGGCGTTGGCGTGTTTCAGAACTAAGATTCACAAGTCTCCCGAAAATTGCCAACCGTGTTAGTCTTTCTCTCTCTTTCTTTTCATTCAGTATGCCACAACGTCCGTATATGCCCTCAGTAAATAAAGAGTTTATGTACGATCTTACTAGCCTTTCTGGTGGTGCTACACTTGATTTATCAAGTTCAGTGTATATGTTTCGTATTGCAACATCTTCTCTAATATACTTTTCAACATATATTTCAAAATCTTTACGTAATAGAGCCCCTAGTTGTTGTTGATAACTCGTATTCTCTCTTTTCATAAAATACCATTCTCATAAAATAATATATCTCTATGTTCTGAGTACACTACAGAACCTTTACAAAAATAAAAAGAAATCCCGACTCCCGGATTTTCGTAACCATTCATTTGCGGAAGCGTACTTTCTGCTAACGCTTTTGTACGCTTGCCTGTACAAAGGGCTAATTCGAACCGGGAACATCCCGGTACAAACCTTTGAAGGTTTGCGGCGTCCAAAGTCTACAGCCGGACACTCTACCATTGAGTTAAGTCGGGAAACTACAGTTAGTTGTATCAACACGTAAAACTCTTACGAGTTTTCCTACCTTGTGAACAAAATTCACAAGCACAGTCGGTTATACACAACAGACTTCACTTTTTAGTTTAAATTATACTTTCTATCTAAAAAGCGTAATTGCGAGCAACTTACTATACTTCCTTTTTCAAATAAGTTTTTAAATATGTGCTTGAGATGAAACCAAAACCATCTTTAAGTGTTCTCTGATTTGCCGGTTACTTTTGTGAAGGTTGCCTCACGAAATGAGTGTAGCCCAAAGTGTTGCCTGATTTTGCAGGCATCCGAGCGTTCGGACATCATCTTATTAATAGTAAAAATTCTTAAAAAATAATATAGTTTATACTATGCTTCAAAGAGAGTAATTAGAAAGAAAATATAATTAATTGATTAAAATGTGTATGGCAATTCCTGGAAAAGTGATTGAACTAAAAGATGATTCAGTTATTGTAGACTATTCTGGATTAAAAAGAGAGGCAGGAGTCCTAATTTTAAAACCAAAATTGAATGATTATGTCTTAGTTTCTCAAAAGGAAATTGTTCAAATCTTAAAAAGAGAGGAAGCTGAAAAAATTATCGAATTATATGCTAGTGCAAATGAGTGATTCAGATGATTAAATTTACAGATTCTGAAACCGAGCAATTATTTCTTAGATATGCGGTTCCTTGTGGGTGTGTTTTGGTTCAGCGAGGGAACATAACCCAAAACTTTCTCGATGAATTAGAAGACAAAGTAACTAAAAAAGAGAAAATTGAAAAAGATTTACAGGAAATCTGGCCATTTGCAACAGGAAATCTTCTTGTTCTAGCAAAAAAACAAGGAAAAGAAAAAATCGACAAAGAAATCCTACACACCTATTTTTGGGATATGCACGCAGCAGTGGTTTTAGATAGAAACGCAGATTTTGGAGATCTTAATGTAAAACGCTGTTTAGTTTTGCCTGCAAAAATTATAGCCACCAACTCTACTGAATTAACTGTTAAAACACTTTTTGGTGAAAGGAAGGTGAAATCAGAATTTTTAGATGAATTTAAAGTCAATGATTTGATTACGATTCACTATGATAATGCAATAGAAAAAATTTCTGAGAAAAATTATTCCAAATTAAAACATATTTTAATGACCTATGATAATATACCGTTATGAATAACGAAACTCTTGGAAGTCTGCTTGCAATTTTAACTGCAATAATAAGCGGTGTTTCGATTATTGCAAATAAGTTCTTTGTAGCAACAATAGATCCATTTTTATTCACAGCAATTCGAGCGCTGTTTATCGGTCTTGTTTTTTTTATTATATGTTTTTACAGTAACAAATTTAGTTTTAAAGGATTTAACAGCGTTTCATGGAAGTATTTATTGGCTATAGGAATAATTGGTGGTGGTTTAGCCTTTCTATTATTCTTCAGCGGTCTAAAATTAACAACTGGTGGGCGAGCGGCATTTTTGCATAAAACTTTACCCTTTTTTACATTTGGACTAGCTTATTTCTTCTTAAAAGAAAAAGTGAAAAAATATTTGCCATATTTACTTGCAATGTTTATCGGAATTATTTTTATTGTGTTTACAAAAATTAATCCAACAGAATTTTTTTCAAATCCACAATTAGGTGATTTGCTGATATTGGGCGCCACATTTTTGTGGGCAATTGAAATTACAATATCTAAAAAAGCAATGAACAAAGGGGAGAGCAATTGGATAATTTCTTTTTCAAGAATGTTTATCGGGGCAATAGTGCTTTTCGGAGTCATAGGTATTTTTGGGAAATTTAATTTATTATTGCAATTAAACTCAGCCCAAATAATCAAAATAATAATATCCACAGCACTCTTATTTGCATATGTTTTCTGCTGGTATTGGAGCATAAAATTAATTGATATTTCAAAAGCAACCAGTTTTTTATTGCTTGCGCCAGTAATTTCTTTAATTCTGGGAATTTTGATTTTCAAAGAACCTCTTGGAATAGTACCTCTTTTGGGATCCTTTTTAATCTTAATTGGTGCTTATAAAATTGGAAGAATAAAAAGCACATTTGTAACTGAGTGAGTACGGTGAAAAGTGACTAAGTGAATATAATGAAAATATATGTTTTAGGAAATGGATTTCTCAAAGAAGATAATTTAGCTTTAAGAGTAATGAAATCTCTGAAAGGTTCCTTTGAATTTAATCAAGTTAACACACTCGAACAAATCGAATTTCGAGAAGAGTTTGTTATTGTAGATGTTGTCAAAAATTTACATAAAGTAAAATTATTTAACAGTCTAGAAGAATTTGAGCAAGTAAGTTCTATTACGACGCATGACTTAGATGTGGCCTTTTTCCTAAACCTGTTAAAAGATATGGGCAACATTGACAAAATAAGAATTATTGGGGTTCCTCAAAAAGGCAATATTTCTAAGATTAAATCAGACGTACTAGAACTATTACAAGACTGTTCGGTAGAATGACGCTCTCACTTTCTTTCTAATTTTAATTCTAAAAAATGTGTAGAACAAGATATGCATGGATCATACGCTCTTATTAGTTCTTCTACCATCAATTTTATTTTTTCTTCACTTTGATTTACAATTTTAGGTAAGAAATTTCTGATATTTTCTTGTAAATTTTGTAAGCTTTGGGAAGTTGGAGTAGTTATATTTGCACTAGTGCAAAATCCGTTTTTATCAATGGTGTATCTATGGAATAAAATACCTCTGGGCGCTTCGAATGCGCCAATACCATTCCCCGCTTTCTCTTTAAATTTAATAGGTAACTCCTTTTTAACTTTAAAATTTGTCAAAATTTTCTCAATCTGTTTCAAACATTCAAAAATTTCAATAGCCTGAGCTAAATTATTATAAAAAGGATTAAATTTATTTTTTTCAATAATCTTCTGATATTTTCTTGATTCTTCAGAAAGCAGATTTCCTTTAATTAGTATTCTAGCCATCGCTCCGACCATGTAACTGTTTCCTTTTTTATCCATTACAAATTCCGAGGTACTTCCTTCTTGAAAATATTCTGAAACATGATTTTCATATTTCTGAGTTGAAATCTCTTCATTAGAATAACAAGTTATTTTATCTCCGCCACAAAAATAATTGCCGCCTGTTAGTGCATAATAATTTCTTTTTAATTCAAAATCTGGAACTTTAATTTTAGCAAAAAGTTCCATTGTTTTTTTACCTGCAGGAATTAATTTTTTGCATTCCTGTAAAATAGAATCCAATTCTTCTTGCTCTGGAGATCTAGAAATCCCTCCAACCACGAACGTGAACGGATGAACATCTCTAGCCCCTATTGCTCTTACAATTCTATTTCCAAACCGCTTCAAATCTAGTGCTCTTACAATTAACTCTTTATTCTCTGCAGCTAGTTTTAACGCATTTGAAAAACCAAAATAATCTGGCAAAACCATGAAATATAAATGAAGCGTATGACTTTGAAGTGTCCCTGCAATATTCATTACTTGTCTTAATTTTCTAGTCTGTTTAGATACTTTAACCCCCATTGCTTTTTCAACAGACTCTAATGCAGTTATTGCATGAACAACAGAACAAACCCCGCAAATTCTAGAAGAAATAGGACTTAAATCATCATATCTCTTTCCTTTTAAAATGCCCTCAAAAAAACGAGAACCTTCAAATACTTGTAAATCCGCTTTTTTTACTTTTCCTTTATCAATGATAACATGTAATTTCGCGTGTCCTTCTATTTTCGTTACGTGATCTAATTTAATGTTTTTCATTTGCTTTTCACCTTATCTGTAAAATATCTTAATTTATTTAATATTTCTTTTTTACTCAGCCCAAAAGATTCTAAAAGCTTAATTTCAACAGGGAAATTTGCAGATTCTAAAGGTCCTCTACACATAGTACAAGGAACATTTTGAGATGTACAAAGCGCCTTACAACCTCCTTGCGTGATAGATCCAAGACATTCTATCCCTTGGTTCAAGAAACAGTCTTTACCTCTTCTAGGACATTCCATGCAAACTGGCCCTTTAAACTGTTCTTTTTTCTTACCTTTCAAATATGCCTCAATAAACTCAATAAATTCTGATTTAATGATTGGACATCCATATAAATAATGATCCACTTTGATGAATTTGTCTATCGGCGCAACATCAATAGAATCTTTCAACATTTTTTGATTGTAAACATATTTTTGTAATTCTTTTTTTTCAATAAAATTTCGTTGAATCGGAATTCCTCCGTGAGTAGCGCAGGCACCCATTGCAACTAAAAATTTGCTTTGTTTTCTAATTCGTTTTAGTTTTTCAATCTCTCTTTTAGTTGTTATTGCACCCTCAACAAATGCCAAATCATATTGCGCTTCTCTATTTTTCTCTTTCAGCAAATGAAAATATTCTATATTAAATTTATCTAGAATATCTAATATGCCATCAATAAACAAAACAGTAAATTCACATCCAGAGCAACCGGTGAATGAGAAAAAGCCTAATGACGGTTTTTTTTGCATAAAGCTAAATTAAATCTCTGAGTATATTACTTTTATTACTGTCAATCTGTTGCTTCAGCACTATTCTATAGAATTTTTATACCTTAGGATTTCTTTATAGAATCTTTATATTCTATCTAATACTATATTCTAATGGGTTGGTTCTGGGGAATTTAGTGATTCAAATGGTTGTTTTAGATATTATTAAGAATGTACTGGGTGCAGTTTCAGATACTTCGTTTGAGATAACAACCCATGTACTTTCTTCTGAATCAATGTTGTTTTCTGCTGCAGCCTTAGGTGTTATTGGTTTTGCGCAACCATATCTTTGTGGAGTATTGGCCACGCAATTTCTTGAGCAACACGGTTCCAAGTTCAGAAATCCCGTACAAGGAATATACGACGAACTTATGATGAAATTAGACTCTGATTATTTGCCCAGACCCACAAACTATTAATAGCGCGCAACTCCATACTAGAAGAAGGTGAAATTATGTTTGTAATAAAACACGACAAAGTAGCATGTATTGGTTGTGGTTCTTGTGCTGCAATTTGTCCAAATAATTGGGAAATGACCTCAGAAGGAAAGTCAAATCCAATAGAGATAAATCTAGATGTTGTTGGATGCAACAAAGATGCTGAAGCAGCATGTCCTGTTGGTGCAATTAAGATCATAGAAACAAAAGATTAAGATTAGAGGAACAAAATAATCAAATCATCTCTTTTCCTTTTTTTATTTTATTAAATTATTTAAACAACAGAAGTTAACTTTTTACCATGGATGCAAGAATTCTGTTGACTGCAATACCTATTTTTTTAGGAATAGTAAAATACGCACATACACTTCTAACAAACAAACACGTTAAAGATGATTGGCTTGGTCATCTATTGTTGGCAATAGGGTTACTTACATTAATTTTAGGATTGATAGGTTTCTTTAAATTTTGATTTAGACAAATTTGGCCAACTTTTCAATTTTTCAAGGTCTATAACTGCAATATCTCTCCTCTTTATGTCTACAATTCCATATTCGGTTAATCTATTTAATTCTAGAGTAACATTTTCTCTAGCACGCCCTATTAATTGACCTATTTCTTCATGTGTTACTGGAAACGGAAGTATTGTACCTCTATCTGTTTGTTCTCCAAAACAATCCATTAATTCACCTAAAATGTAAGAAATCCTTTTTGAAGTTTGCTCCATGTCGAAATGAGATATTTTATTAATAAAGTTATTAGAATTTCTTAAATTGTTTACCAATAATGGAAAAACATATTCTGGATTATTTGCTAAAAATATTTTAAAATCTGTTAAAGATGCAGATTCATATGTTCCTCTGATTAATGTCTGATATTCTATTTCTTCATGAGCTTCTGGTATTCTTAATTCGCCGATAATTGTGGCAGGACCAAAAATATCCACGATAAGAACCCTCCCACCATATTTTATTCCTTTTGCATACCCTGAAATAAGATATAGAATTTGATCTGCATCTTCTGGACCATAGATTAATTCTCCACCTTCGAATTTCTTCGGAGTTAAACCTACTGGACAATCTCTTCTAGAAAGATCAACCTTAAAGGCATTCCATACGTCATCAACCTTAAAGGCATTCCATACATCATCTACCGTATTTTCTGGCATTTATTATTTATAAGTGGTAGTATTCTTATAAATATTTCTAAAAGCCAATAAAATCAAGATATCCGAGTACTCGGACCTCACCAAATAAATAAAGCAAACAACCCAACCAAAATTAAAGAAATCAAAGTCATAACTAATCCAACTTTCAGCATATCTTTAATTTTTATATACCCCGTAGCATAAGCCAGGGCCAATGGAGGCGTATCTATTGGAAAAATAAAAGTTAATGAGACAGCGATCCCTACTGATACAGCGTAAATTATAGGATTAACTCCCAAAAGTGCAGATAGTGGGATAATTAAAGGAACAATTAACGCAGCCGCAGCAGTATTAGAAATAAAAACCCCCCAGAACATTGCAACTGCAATTAAGCCATAAGCTATAATCCATAATGGTTGAGTAAGTAAACTATTACCTAATAACTGAATAAAACTTTTTGATAATCCGGATTCAACAATGGCGTGGCCAAGAATTAGCCCTCCACCCACCAAAAACAAGGTGGACCAGCTAATCTTACTTAAATCTTCTTTTTTAATGAATCTAAGAAGTAAAAGTATAATAGCAGATCCTAAAGCAATAATTGAACTAGAAACTCCATGAAGTGGAGTAGTTAACCAAGCCACAATTGTCAAGAAGAAAATTAAACTAAAAATTCTTTCTTTCCCTCCTATTTTAAATTTTTCTTTTTTAATTTGTACTTCTTTAAATTCTGGTTTAAACCAATACCACAATAAATTCCAACAAATAGGTAATAATAATATAGTTAGAGGCAAGGCATACATCATCCACCCTCCAAAAGTAATTACATTCCCAGTTAATTCTTTTAAAAAGCCAGCAGTTAATGCGTTCGGCGGAGAGCCAACTAAGGTAGCAATTCCTCCAATATTCGCTGCAAACGCAATACCCAACACCACAACTTTCGCATAAATTTTGGTTTCCAATTTTAATTTCTTCAAAAGAACTATTCCTATAGGAAGCATTAATGCGGTTGTAGCTGTATTGGACATCCACATTGAAAGAAAAGCTGTTGTAATCATCAAAAATATCACAATATTTTTTGTATTCGTAGCCAAAGAAACCAATGTTATAGCAATTTTCTCATCTAATTTTAGATTATGCATCGCTCTTGCAATTAATAATCCACCCAATAAAAGAACAATTACTGGATCAAAAAACAAAGGCAAAATTTTAATTGGCAAATAAAGTCCAAATAACGTTAACCAGATCGGCAAAAGCAAAGATGTGATATATAACGGAATAGCCGCAGTCGCCCACAATAATACGCTTAAGACAGTTATACAAAGAACAATTCTTTGTTCATAAATCAGACCCGGAGTTAAAACCCAAGAAACAACTGCAAGAGATAATGAAACTAAAATTCTTTTTATGAAAACCTGTTCTTCATGACCTTCCAACTTTTTAGTTTCTTCAAACGGCATACTCAAAAATTGGCTAATAGAGTTATTATAAATTTGTATAAAACACGAAAAAAGCAATAAAGAAAGATTAATATTCCTTCTTATTCTAAACCTTTTCAGTAAAAGGTTTAAGCGAAAATTAAACTGAAAATGAAAATGAGTTATATTAATAATTCGCTGTTGGTACCAGCTGGCGTTTCAGTTGCGGGGGTAGCCAAGTGGTCAAAGGCGCTAGGTTGAGGGCCTAGTCTCGTAGGAGTCCGCGAGTTCAAATCTCGTCCCTCGCAAAATAAGCCTTTTTAACAAAAGGCTTAAGCGAAAAGTGAAGTAAGTTACGCAGTAATCCGCTGTGCTTGTGAATTTTGTTCACAAGTTAGGAAAACTCGTAAGAGTTTTACGTGTTGATGCAACTGACCGCAGTTGCGTTTGAATCTCGTCTCCCAGCATTCTAAAGATCAGATAGATAAAAGAATTCCAAATTCAACGTTTCAAGTTCGCCCATATAGTTTTATACACTTAAATTAGATATAAAATTACGTATATAAATTGTTATATCCAATTTGAGTTTCCGAAAATTAGTTAAACAATTTAAGGCATTCATCTCTTAGAAATCCGCCCTTAATTTCTATTTTATTTCCAGATTTTTCATTCAAATAGCTACACTTAACGTCGATTTTCCATTCATCTTCTGGGACATCCTCTCCTTCTGCCCCATAAACTATTTTAGAAATTCTTGCCCACCAGCAAGCTGTAAAACACATCGGGCAAGGCTCACAAGTAGAATACAAAGTGCAACCGCTCAAATCTATATTTCCTAATTTTTTACATGCTTCTCTTATTGCATTTATTTCAGCATGGGCGGTTGGATCTAATGATGCAGTATTGTGAGTTTTGGCAAGAATTTCATTATCTTTAACAATCACCACTCCAAATGAAAAATCGCCTTTCTTTGCTTCTTCGATAGCTATTTTCATATACTTTTCATCTGTCATAACACTACTAAGGCGGATTTAACATGGCTTATACGGCTCGAGCCTTGCAGGCTCTCGACCCAAATTCAAATCCCAACTCTGTATCAAAAAATCTCCAACTCTGACAAGTCGAGGGAGATTTTTCTTACGAGGGGATTTGAACTTCGTATAATCCCGATGTTAAATGCAATTGCTCGGCAGCCCTGTCAAAGCTGTTTCTTGCATATAGAAATTACAGGACATTTGTTACACAGGGGTTTTTGTGCTTTACAAAAATCTCTTCCCAATCTGATTAAAAGTTCATGTCCTCTGGCACGTCGCATGGGCGGAATAACTTTAGCGAGTGCTTTTTGTATTTCCCCATATTTTACCCCACATTTAGTGATCCCAATTCGTTTAGCAACGCGCTCAATATTTGTATCTATTGGTAATGTATCTTGGTTCATACAATAAGCTAGAAACACATCAGCAGTTTTCACACCAATTCCTTTTAGATTTAGCAGGGCTTCTCTCGCTTTATTTTTTGGCAATTTGGTTATTGTAGATAGGTCACCATGAAATCTTTTCAAAACAGTTTGTGCGAGCTCTTTGATTCGTTTAGCTTTCATATTATATAATCCGCCTGCTTTAATTGAATCGCGTATTTTATTAATTGATGCGTTAGATAGTTCAGTGGGTGTTATTTTGAATTGGTTTGATAAACCAATATAAGCTCGCGTGCTATTTCTATCACTTGTATTTTGTGAGAGAATACCTATAATAAGGTTTTTGAATGGATTATACATATCATTCATATTAATTTGTATTCCTTCTTCTTTGAAAACTGCCTCTACTTCTACCCACGCTCCTTTTGAGCCATAATAATTGTTTAATAAATCATAGAGCTTTGACATATTACATAGATAAAATGGAAGTCTTTTAAATACTTCTCACCGCCTTGAGGCTCCTCCGAATTTTCTTTTAGAAAAATTCTCGACCTTCACTTAGTTCAGAGACCATAACAACAATTAACCGGTTCGCTCGTTGCACTTCACTCTCCAAAATTGCTCTATACATCCATAACCTCGTTTACGCATGATGTGTTATATCCACATTCTTTCCACCAAAATAAAACAAAGGGCCTAACAGAAAAGCTTATAACTAAGCGAAGATTATACGAACTTAGGTGAACTAAGATGGTACAAGCACTTGTTGAAATTAATGATAATACAAATCGTGTATTAAATATTGTTAAGGCAAAATTTGGACTTAACGATAAGGGAGCCGCTATTGAATTTGTGGTTTCTGAATATATTGACTTTGAAAACGAGCCGGAATTGAAACCTGAATTTATTCTAAAAATAAAAGAAATTAAAAAGCAGAAAAGTATAAAAGTCACTAATTTTGCAAAGCGATATGGACTAAGAAGTTGATAAAAAAGAGCTGGTAATTGATGTATGATTTAGAAATCAAACCCGAAGCTGATAAGATATTTTCAAAGTTAGCAAAGAAGAATCCGAAACAATTACTAATTATTGATAAAAAAATACAAGAAATTCGAAAAAATTCGTCAGGTTACAAAGTCTTAAGAAAACCACTTAATAAGTTCAATAGAGTTCATATTGATAAGCACTTTGTTCTGATATTTCACATAGATCATAATCGCAAGGTTATAGAAGTTTACTATTTTGATCATCATGATGCCGTATACACTTGGCGGCCAAAATAATTTTGTCAAATGCCTTTACATTAATGAAAATACAAATCAGATTGGAGTAATATACTATGCACGAATGGTCCTTGGCACAGGCAGTAATTTATACTGCAATTAAATATCAGAATGAAAATAAACTCAAAAAAATAACTGAAATTAGTGTTAAACTTGGTAAATTACAGCAAATTGATCAGAAGATTTTTGAATTTGCTCTTCATGAAATCGCCCAATTCAAGAAAATAGACGCAAAAATAAAAATCAAAATAGAAGACGCCATTTTAAAATGTAGAGTTTGTAACCATGTCTGGAATTTCCGTGATGCTCTAGCAAGTCTAAATGACGATGAAGCAGAGCTTATTCATTTTGTTCCTGAAGTTTCTCATATTTATATCAAATGTCCTAAGTGTAAAAGCCCAGATTTCGAAATAATAAAAGGACGCGGAGTCTGGGTAGATTCTATTAAAGGAGTGAATTAATTATGGACGCAAGGATAAACATCATTGATGAAAGATTAAAAAACATAAAAAGAATAATTGCAGTCTCTGGTGGCAAAGGAGGAATTGGTAAAAGTTCAGTTGCTTCTGTTTTGGCTCTAAATTTATCTAAAACCGGTCATAAGGTTGGTTTGATGGATTTAGATTTTTGTGGTCCATCAGATCATACTATATTAAATATTGGTAATGTTTTCCCAGAAGAAAAAAATGGAGTTATTCCCCCGGAAATTCATGGCATTAAGTTTATGTCAATTATATATTATGCTAGCGACAAACCATTGCCTGTAAGAGGTATTGATATTTCAAATGCGTTAATAGAATTATTAGCAATTACTATTTGGGATAAATTAGATTTTTTAATCATAGATATGCCCCCTGGCATTGGGGATACAACCATGGACGTAATTCGTCTGATAAAAAAAATCGAGTTCCTGATAGTAACTACACAATCAAAAGTGACATTAGAAATTGTCAAAAAAATGTTAAAACTGCTGAAAGAGCTAAAGATTCCTATTTTAGGCATTCTGGAAAATATGAAAACTACAAATCTTTCATTAGTGAAAAATCAACTGAAAATGTTTGATGTGGCTTTTTTAGGTTCAATACATTTTGATGAAGACTTTGAAGAAGCAATAGGAAACACAAGTGAACTTATAGAAACAGGATTCTCCCGAGATTTAATAAAGGTTATTAAACAGAATGAGTTATTCGCACAATATATGTGATACACAGAGCTAAGGAATTACGCCTGAAAAATTAATTCAAATGTGTTTTTTTATCTTATCAAAAAATCCTTTTGTTGTTTTAATTTTTTCTTCGTTCAGATCAACAAATTTTTGTAAAATGATTCTTTGGTTTTTGTTTAATTTGTCAGGAATTTTTACAACAACTTTTACTAGTTGATTACCTCTTTTTTTAGTGTGTACGTCAGGCATGCCTTGATTTTTTAGTTTAAAAATGGTGTGACTTTGTGTTCCAACAGGAATTTTTAATTTCGCTTTACCATCTATGGTTGGAATCTCTATTTCTGTGCCGAAAATCGCCTGTCCCAAAGAAATTGTCGTTTTGCAAAATAAATCATTTTCATATCTATCAAAAATTGAATGTGATTTTATATTAATAGCCACATATAAATCGCCTGAAGGACCACCATTATACCCTGCATTTCCTTGACCTGTAACTCGCAAATAAGACTCATTATCTACTCCTCGGGGTATTTTAACAGTTATTATGCTTGTTTTTTTGATTCTTCCAGTCCCATTGCAGTGTTTACAGGGCGTTTCTGTTATTTTTCCAGAACCACCACATTCATCACACGTGACAACATTCACAAGCTGTGCAAACGCGGATCTCTGGACTCTTCTAAGTCTACCACTGCCCTGACACTTTGGACAGGTTTTAAGAGAACCTGGTTTTGCACCACTACCACCGCACTCTTCACAAAGAACAACTTTAGGAACCTTTATTTTTTTATCTAAACCAGAAAAAGCATCCTCCAATGTTATTTCTAACTCATACTTTAAATCCTCTCCCTGTTCTGGATTATTTCTTGTTCTACCTCTGGCCCCTGAAAAAATATCAAATATATCTCCAAAACCAGAATCCCTAAATAAATCTTCAAAATTAGACCATCTAAATCCACTAAAATCTCCTGGTTTAAATGCAGCATGACCAAATTGATCATATTGTGCCCTTTTTTGTGGATCATTTAAAACCTGAAACGCTTCATTTATTTCTTTAAATTTTTCTTCAGAATCTTTTCCCGCAATATCTGGATGATATTTTCTAGCTAGATGCCTAAATGCTTTTTTAATTTCCTCTTGTGACGCTGTTTTACTTATGCCTAGAATTTTATAATAGTCTTTTTTTGTCATAGAGCGTCAACTCATATTTAGACTCATAAATTTTAATCTTCAATAATGGTATATGCGGGTTTATTTACATTTTTGAGAACAATTATTTTTTCTCGTCTTTTTCAACCTTAAAATCAGCATCTACTACTTTTTCATCTTTATTTTTTTCCTTTGAGGTTTTATTTTCCGAATTTTCACTTTCTGCTTCTGTTTTTTGGTTTGATTGTTCTTCTGCAGCTTTTTTTGCGGCTTCCTGATATATTGAAGCTCCTGCTTCTTGTATAATTTTTTGTAAATTCTCTGTTTCTTTCTTTATTTTATCTATATCTTTTCCTTCTAATGCCTCTTTTGCCGTTTTCAAAGCAGCTGAGATTTCATCCTTCTGTTTTTTACTTAATTTATCTCCCAAATCTGAAAGTGTTTTTTCAGTTGTGTATATTAGAGAATCTGCATTATTTCTAACTTCGATTTCTTCTTTCTTTTTTTTATCTTCGTCTTCATATTTTTCTGCATTTTTAACCATTTTCTCAACTTCTTCGTCAGATAATTTTGTTGATGCAGCAATAGTTATTTTTTGCTCTTTGCCAGTTCCCAAATCTTTTGCAGAAACATTTAGAATTCCATTCGCATCAATGTCAAATGTAACTTCTATTTGAGGAATTCCACGTGGTGCAGGAGGAATTCCGACTAAATTAAATTGTCCTAAACTAGTGTTATCTGTCGCCATTGATCTTTCTCCTTGTAAAACATGAATTGTGACTGCAGTTTGATTATCAGCCGCTGTTGAGAATATTTGACTCTTTTTGGTTGGAATGGTAGTATTTCTATCTATTAATGACGTCCTTACACCGCCTAAAGTTTCTATTCCTAATGTTAAGGGTATAACATCTAAAAGAACCAAATCTTTTATTTCACCGGAAAGAACCGCTCCTTGTATTGCTGCGCCCTGCGCGACACACTCCATTGGATCAATACCCCTTCCTGCTTTTTTCCCTATTTTTTCTTCAATAAATTTTTGAACAATAGGCATTCGAGTAGGTCCACCAACTAAAATAATTTTATCTATTTTATCTTTTGATAATTTAGCATCTTTTATTGCTTGTTGTAGTGGATGTTCACATTTTTCAATTATTGGTTTAACTAATTTTTCTAAATTGGCTCTAGTTATTTTCATTACCAAATGTTTCGGACCTTTATCTGTTGCAGTTATATATGGCAAATTAATTTCTGTTTCTACTACGTTTGATAATTCAATTTTCGCTTTTTCCGCAGCTTCGTTTATTCTCTGCATCGCTGAATCATCCTTAGTAAGATCTACTCCTTCTCTGCTTTTGAAATCATCGACTATGAACTTTGTTAGACTTTCGTCCATATCTCGTCCACCAAGATGAGTATCCCCAGAGGTTGACAAAACACTAAAAATTCCGTCTCCTAATTCCATTACTGTAACATCTAAAGTTCCACCGCCGAAATCAAAAACCAAAATTTTATGCTCGCCATCTTTATCTATTCCATATGCCATAGACGCGGCAGTAGGTTCATTAACCAATCTAACAACATTTATACCTGCAATTTTTCCTGCATCCTTTGTAGCTGTTCTTTGATTATCATTGAAATATGCTGGAACAGTTATTACTGCTTTTTCAATTTTTTCTCCAAGAAAAGCTTCTGCGTCTCTTTTTATTTTTTGTAAAATAAAAGCAGATATTTGTTGAGGTGTGTATTCCTTACCTCTAATTTTATATTTAAAGGAAGTTCCCATTTTTCTTTTTGCTCCTGTTATGGTCCCCTCTGGATTTGAGACGGCTTGCCTTCTTGCTGGTTCCCCGACTAATAATTCCTCATTTTCTGTAAATGCAACAACAGATGGAAATGATTTTCCGTAAAGAGTAACGCCTTCTGCAGACGGTATAATAGTAGGTTTCCCACCCATCAGAACTGCAGCTTGACTATTTGAAGTTCCCAAATCAATTCCAATTATTCTTTCTTTTTTTGGTTTATCATTCATTTTTATTACCTACATCAATTTTAGTTTTATTATCTGCAACTTTTACTTTTGAATGTCTTATGATTTTTGATTTTAGCATATATCCTGATTGAATTTCATTTAAAATAGTGCCATCATCTTTTTTTGATTTTTCTTTTGATATTACATCATGATAATATGAATCAAATTTTTTATCCACTGTTTTAATTTTCTTTAATCCCTGTTGTTCTAATATTTTAAAAAACTTTTGGTAAAGTAATCTTAAACCTTCTTTGTTTTTTTCATCTTTTATTGATTGTAAAGCTCTTTCAAAATCATCAAGTATTACCAAAAGTTCTTTTATTAGCTTCTCATTAGATAATTCTATTATATTTTCTCTTTCTTTTTCAAATTTTTTACGGTAATTCTCAAAATCTGCTTGCAAATATTTTAATTGAGTAAATCTCTCTTCGGCAAGATCTGTTTTTTCTTCTAACTCTTTTCGAAGTTTTTTAATTTTTTCTTGCAATTGTTTTTCAGATGCTTTTTGACTGATTTTTTTCACCATTTTAGTAATATAATTTTTTTGTAATACATGTAATTAGATTAACATTTTTAAATTTTACGCCTATTTTATATAAAATCATACTATTAAAGCATAAAAATAAACTCCTTTTTGTAAACTACTATAGTTTAATGCCCAAAAGCAACATTTCTTTTTTAGCGCTTTTTGCGTCTTTAAATTGTATAGTATATTTTATTCCTTGCTTTTTCGCCATTTTTAAGTTAATTTCCCGATCATCTAAAAATAATGTTTCTTCAGGAATAAAACCACTTTTTCTCAAAAATTTTTCAAATGCGTCTTCATCTTCTTTGCTCGCACCAATTTCATAAGACCACTGTATTATATCGAAAAGGGAAAATAAAGTGTTATACTTAACTACAAGTTGTTCTGCCCATTCTTTTGGCATATCAGATAATAATCCTATTGTATATCCTGCCTTTTTTAAAGTTTCCAAAAGACTCTTAGTTCCCGGAATCTCGTCAAAATTATATCTTATAATTTTCTTAAGTTCATCCACTGAAATTCCACTTAAACCCCGATTAATAACTTTTTTCCAGTATTGCTCTTCTGTTAATTTACCTCTAAAAAATAAATAAAGTTCTTCGTGTCTCAAATGTTTCTCAATTAATTTTTCAGGAATCCCGGTAATTTCAAATATAGATTTTTCTATGCCAATAAGCCCTTTAGCAAAAACTTCTGCAAAATCAAATATAATGTATTTAATGGACATAAGACTTTAAGAATGGTACTGCGTATTTAAAAAACCCTTTGTTTTTACTTTCAATCTATTATTTTTTCAATCCCTTTTCCATATTTTATGCCCGATTCAAACGCCTTGAGATTAAGATCAACAGATCTGGGTACTGTGGCTTTGATTGCTTTTCTAATTGCTTCTTTAGAAAGAGGCAATAAACCATGACCTACTGCAAAACCAAGTATAATAATATTTCCAAAAAGTGTCTTTCCAAATTGTTTTTCTCCCATTTCCGACGCCTTAAACATAAACACATCTCTGGAAAATGGGCTTATTCTTTTTAAAACTTCTTTTTTAGTCGGATATGATAACTTCATTAAATTTCCGTAAATAGGCATATATGGTGAATCATTTATTACAAAAGTAGTTTTTTTCTTACTAGCATAATATGTAGCTCGAATTGCTTCCAATGGTTCAAATGCTAATATTAGGTCGGCATCTGTCTGCATGATAGCAGGAGAATATACTTCGTTTTCTTTTCCGAATCTTACGAACGTCGGAATTGTTCCTCCTCTTTGTGCTAATCCATGAAGTTGTACACCTCTAACATAATAATTATCCAAGTTGGCAGCTCTAGCAAGCAAAACACCCGTAGTTAGAACTCCTTCTCCACCAACTCCAGTTAACATTACACTAAAACTCATTTTTTATTCACCTTTTTAACACGTATTGCTCCTTTTGGATATACTTGCATACATACACCACAACCTAAACAAAGATCAGGATCGATTTCATATTTTGGTTCACCACCTTTTGTATCTTTAACTTTAGTTATTGCTGGGCAAGCAAAAGTATTAGCATATTTTTCACAGTCGACGCATTTTTCCGGATCTATTTCAAATACTGGTAAAGGTATTCCTTGTTTCTCAAATTTACGTTTTGTAACTAATCTGCACTCTCCTCTACTAACCAACACCCTTAATCCCTTCATTTTTCTCATTTCTTTTATTGTTTCAATTAGTTGTTTTTGATTGAATGCATTAGCAACTCTAACTTCAGCACCCATAGCTTTTGCAACGTCTTCAATTTTGATCTTTTCTGTTATGTCCCCCATTCCAGTTCTTCCTGTTCCTGGATGTGGTTGATGACCGGTCATTGCAGTTACGCTATTATCTAAAACAACAATCAATGGAGAAGTTCCGTCATTGAATTTCAAATTTGCTAAAGCAGGTAATCCTGCGTGGAAAAATGTAGAATCACCAATAAATGCAACAATATCTTGCGCACTTACTCTAGAAATTCCATGCGCCAAACCTAAACTGGCACCCATACTAATCATAAAATCAATTGTTTTATATGGTTCAAATATTCCTAAAACATAACAACCCACATCTCCCGCATAAATCGCATTATCTCCATAAACTTGTTTAACTGCATAAAAGGTAGATCTATGAGGACAACCCGGACAAAAAACTGGTTTTCTCGGTGGCAAATTCTCATCTACTTTTTTAACCATTTTTTGCTGTTTCTTAAAGTTAATTCCTAATTTCTTTTTGAAAATCTTTTCAAAAGCAGGAGCAAGAAGCTCTAGAGTATATTCTCCATAATTTGGCAAAATATCCTTTCCATGCACAATTATTTTTGGATTAACATTTTTGGCAATTGCATTAATTTCTGATTCCAAAACAGATTCTAATTCTTCCAAAATTAAAACTTCTTTCTTTCCTTTAATAAACTTAGAAATAAACTCTGTTGAAAGAGGGAAACTCAACCCAACCTTTGCAAGAGGAACCTTTAGATTTAAAACATGCATTAATTCTTTAGCGTACCCATAACTTACACCACTAGCAATTATTCCAATATTTCCCTTACCAGCTTCTATTGTGTTAAAAACCTTAGAATATTTTTTGCAAATTCCATCTAATTTTTTATCAATTGCTTGATGCATTTCTTGAAGTTTTGGCCTTAAATTATAATAACGATCAGATTTCTCAAAATGACCTCTTCTGTTCGGACTCTTAATTTTTCCTAATTTTACAGAACCAATCGAATGACTTACTTTTGTTGTCGTTCTTAAAAAAACCGGCATCTCAAATTCTTCAGAAATATCAAAACATTTTTTAGTAAAGTCCAAACATTCTTGGGGATTGCTTGGCTCAAACATTGGTATTTTAAACATACGCGCATAATAACGTGTATCTTGCTCTGATTGTGCTGAACTCCATCCATTTGGATCATCAGCTACCATGATAACAAAACCACCTTTAACACCTACATAAGCGACAGGCGAAACAGAATCAGCAGCCACATTTAATCCAAAATGTTTAACTGTAGTCAATGCTCTTACACCAGACCACGCAGCTCCCGCAGCAGTTTCAAAAGCAACTTTTTCATTTGAAGAATATTCAAAATAAAAACCTATTTTCTTGGCTATTCCTGCCATAGTTACAGGAACTTCAGAACTTGGTGTTCCAGGATATGCAGCAACGACACCAACTCCAGCTTCCATTGCTCCTCGTGCAATTGCTTCATTACCCAACAAAACAACCGTCTTCCCTGATTTTTCTAGAACTTCACTTTCCATTTCAGAAATTAATTAACTTTGTTCAGTATATATAATCTTCGGAAAATTTCATAAACACTACCAATATATCGCCGTTGGCAATCAGTTGTAGTATTTATCAACTACTTCTTAATGATAACTTTAAAAAAGTTACCGTGTAGTAATAACTTATGATTCCGGTTCAAGTAAGATTAACAAAATCCATCTTAGAAAGACTAGATACATTGATTAATACTGGTTACTATTCTAATCGAAGTGAAATAATTAGAGACGCAACACGAAGACTAGTAATGGATTTACAAGAAGATCAGTAACTCTCTTAGAGGTGTAATAGTTCTTTTAATATTGCTCCTTTTACGTGGGGTCTTATTAATTCTTGATAGTATTCTATTTCGGGAATTTTAAGGTTTTTAGCTAACTTTTCTAAAACATCTTCTGCTCTCTCATTTCCAAAAGCAAATAATCTCTCATCAAAAGACAAAGTTCTTGCATTAGCAGCCCCGGTATATGTAGTAAAATAATTTCTAGGTAACTCTGCGACGATATGAGAGATTCCATTTAAAATCAATCCATAAACCCGAGGATCTGTTTCAGAAGACAGTTCTGGGTCAATTGCACCCAAATCCCACACTAAGAGTCCTCCTGCAGGAGTCCAGATTTTACTAACATAAGGCATAAACGAAGATTGATACTGCACAAACTCCCCTTTTTCTGCGTCTGTAATTGGCATACGCTCTTGAAATATATGTAAACCCACTAATCCTCTACAACGATCTATTAAAGATGGTTTTTCTGCAACTGGATATAAGGTCATAATTTTAACTTCTCACTAAATTTTAAATTCATTTGGTTAAGTTACTTCATACCACCAAAAAATCTTTGCAATAACTTAGGTATATAATTCGAAAAATTCAATAAACAAAAATGACAGATATTTTTCAAGTTGATATAATTGGAGTAAAAACTCCCGAAGAAAAAGAATCGATTCGGGATAAAGTTACAACGGCTTTAAGAGGCCCTCTACGAATTTTAAAGAATCCCCAAAGATTACAAGTTCGCTATAAAAAACATGAAAAAGAAGGTATTCGTCATTTATACGAATTAGAATTTAAATTAGAGAGCGAATACGGTATGAACACAATAAAAGTAGAAAAATGGGATTTATTAGACGCCATAGATGAAGGACTTAACAAATTAGAGGCAATTGTTCGAAAAGAAAAAAGTAAAATAGAAGATTAAAATTTAAAAATCCTTGATTCCATAGCCTTTACCTTTTTATCAATGAGTTTCCCAGGTAGTCCTGTATTAAATGTAGCATCTAATGCACCACTTCTACTTCCAATATGTGCAGCACCAGTTAATAGTGCATCATAAGTTGATTCTACTATTTCTTTTGCATATGCTTGTGTAAGGTTTTCTAGGGATATGTCTGGTATTGGTAATTGTCCGTCAATTTGTACGAAACCTGTTTCTGGATCAAAAAGTAAATCTCTCTTCGGATTAAACTCTGTTGATCCTAAGACGTCTTTCAAATATTGCGAATCACCTAATAAATGATTGACTAGTGTTAGCATAGCAGAATACGTAGTAGAAGGAGTTATACTCTTTAATATCTCATCTTTTTCTGATATATTAAAAGTTGTACCATCTAAAACACCGCCTCTTTGGAATGTGGTTCCATAGTATGGCGCAGTCTGGCCAAAAACGTATGCAGGACCAAGTAATTTAATATCCTCTCCATTAAGTGCTGTAATAGGCTGTAATCCTTCTAAACTACTACGAACAGATTCTCCATAAACCTTACTCCAACGATCCCACGCAGAACTT
Organism: Candidatus Nanohalarchaeota archaeon; assembly: GCA_017610385.1. Lineage (GTDB taxonomy): Archaea > Nanohalarchaeota > Nanosalinia > Nanosalinales > JAFCCC01 > JAFCCC01. The sequence goes on along the minus strand of JAFCCC010000002.1, from coordinate 109,806 downwards.
GTAGCTCCCAATTCCTTCGGTAAAAACTCTAATATTTTGTCTACCCTGCTTTTTAAGAATGTTTTTTCAGATATTGAAAGTTTCCGCCTATAATTTAACATAGTAATTCCTATTAGGTAGTAGCAGTATATAAAGATATAACCACTAGAAACTGTACTTTCCGAAAAAATAAGAGAAAAAAGGAAATTAAAAAAATTTCAATTAGTCCTTAGCTCATTTCTTTGCTTTGACCATTTTGGGAATTTGTTTGACAATAAAATCAAGAACTTCTTTTTCTATTGGCAAGGAAAAATTCCTCTTAAACCTTTTATTTCCATTAGGTGTAAAGAAACCTCTTGTCAAGGAGATAAATTGATTTTCGCCTTCCTCTGTGACTGCTTTCTTCAAAGCAACTTCGATGAAGTTATTGTTCCCAAACTTTAATTCTTCGCTCTTTACAGTTTCGAACGTTACCATTTTAATAACCTAAATTAATTAAACCTTTCAAAAGTTTTTAAATCTATGCATAGTTCTGTTCCGCTCAGTTACTTTTTATAAATTTCTTTCTAAGTCCCAGTCCAATAACGTAAATTACAAGGTTATCTTTTTGTACATCAAGAATAATTCGGTACTTGCCGGCCCTCAGACTAAAATAGGGATTTCCTATTAGTTTTTTAATATGTAAATGCGGTCGAATTCGTGTTCGCTCTAGAACAGAAATAATTCTTTTCTTGTTTTCTCCATCTAGTTTTTTTAACTGTTTCAGAACTAAATCAGAATAAATAAGAACATGCATTACAAGCCCAACTCTTTCTTTACTTGCTCCTGTGTATGAATTTTTCCGTCTTTAATCTCCTTTTTTGCAATTTTAATGTTTCTTAAAGTTTCTTCAGATAATTCCATCGTATCTTCTATCAAATCCCAAATTATGTCCTCATAACACTCCTTATCATACATTTTTCTGTCCTTCAATTCCTTTTTCAATTCTTCACTAATCTGAATTGTAGTTGCCATAGCGGTCTATAGCAGGTTATAATATTTAAATCTATCTCTCGTGATGATGCACTACAAACCCAACACAGCTTCTTAAATAATTTTTAAACAAGTTTGTTTTATGCCTAAATTACGTATTGGTATAGATTATGGGGATACACTTGCAGATAGTGTTAGCTTAAAATCTGCAATCGCTTCAAGTGGATTTAAGATTACTGTTGATCCCATTTACTTTCATAGAGAATATGTTCTTCGAGAGACGGTACTAAGTGCAGAACAGTATGAGATGATTTTGGCTTTAGTATATAATACAAAAACCTTTGGAACAGATCGTATGAATCCTGTAGCCGGTGCATTAGATGTAGTAAGAAAGTTACAAGAAGATGGCCATGACTTAAGTATCATTACTTCTCATTGGGAAAAATCCATACCTCTTGCAGAGGAATGGCTTAAACAAAAGGGATTAGATATTCCAATTATTGGCGTTGGTAAGGGCAGACCAAAACAAGAGGCTTGCGCTCAACTAGATGTTTATATTGATGATGAATTAAGAAAACTTGAAACTCTAACAACCCATGAATTAATTTGGTTATGCAGGTTTCCCCTTCAAACTATGGAAGCTCCAGATGGAATTACTGTAGCAACCTCTTGGTATCAAATTTACCAATACATTCAGAGAATCCCCGAAGCAGAATAACAACCTTTTATTCTATCAAATTCAACTTTAAATGGAAATGACTGACGTAAATTTGCTTTTCAGACAGGCCTTTGAATATTCTATTTTAGAAATAGCACCAAAAAAATTTGCTCAATATGTTTATAACACAACATCTCTTTCAGATCACACATTTCCAATTAAAAAAGAAGTTTTTAACAAAATGCGCTCTGTTTTGATTGATCAAATGACCTTTGATTTAGAAAAAAACAAAGAGTTGTTAGTCAACTCAAAGGCACTTTCTAAATTAAATTTAGATGTTTTAGATACATTTGCAGGCAAAACTGTTCTGCATAGTGCTGGAAAAAATTTGGGATTACAAATAGGAAAGACCGTTCAAGAAATAGATTTTAGAAGGTATATTTTAGAGATTAATAATCTGATTGAAAAATGGAACGCAGGAAAAATACGAATCAAGAAGTTTGATCAGTCTTCCATAGATTTTGTGCTTATAGACAATATTTTTTCAAAAAACATAAGGCAAAATAGAACTATTTGTTACTTCATGAGTGGTTTTTTTCAAGGAATTTTAGAAGATTATACAAACACATATTGGAATGTAATAGAAACAAAATGCTCGGCCAAAGGCGATGAATATTGTGAATTTCAAGCGCGAAACATTTAGAAATAAATATTCAATCTCTGAGCTGAATACGCCCCTAAAACCCTTCTTGAAAGCTCAAAATCCTTTGTTATTCTAATCTGGCCATTCTTTCCAATTGTAGCTGAAAATAAAAAGTCTTTATCATTGTACACATCAGCAACCTTACCAGAATGTTCTTGGCCAACAATCAAAACCAAAGAATTCCCAACTTCTTCTAAAATGTAGGCCTTTTTCTTTTTTAATGTATTTGACTTTGGTTCAATAGAAATACGTAAACCAAGTTTTTTTTCTATTCTATTAATTTTAGCTCCACCCTTTCCAATAATATATGGAATTTCACTTTCTTCTGCCAAAACTTTCACATGATTTTCCGAAAGAAATTCAACTTCTGGATCTCTCACGTATTTAGATAGGTAATCTTCTAAATAGTCTATTGCAAATCGATCTCTTCCTGATTTCTTGGTTTCAGAAACAGGAATAACCATAGTTTCTTCCCCAAAAGTATAAATTTCATACTCTACTTTCTCAGTTTCAAAGTCCTTGACAAGTATAACTGGACGAGCCAAATCTGCTTGAGTCATTCCTTCTGGAACCTTGACTGTTAATGACATTTTGAATACTTTTTTTATTTCACCATTCTCAATAAAAATAACCGTATCAACCACTTGTGGAATAACTCCCAACTCTAAGCGCCCAATTAGCCTTTGAATTGCATCTAATGCCCGCGAAGCATGTACTACACCAATCATACCTACTCCTGATAAACGCAGATCCGCATAAACTTCAAAATCCTTTGTTTTTCTTAATTCATCAAAAACAGTATAATCTGGTCTAACCAAAAGCAAAAGGTCCGCAGTATTAGAAAAATAATTATCCAAGGCACTATATTGTGTAATTTCTTTGCTTACCTGCAAATCTCTGGGCTGCTCCATTGTTTTTACGATTTTCTTCTTTTTCAGATAATGTTCAGCCAAAGCCTGCGCAAATGTGCTTTTTCCGTGTCCTGGCGATCCCGCTATTAAAATTCCCTCTGCTGTTTTGTCCAAACGGCTCATTAGCTTTTCTGATAACTGATAATAATTTAAATCAAATCTTTTAACTGGGCGAACAGCAGTTATTTCTGATGCATCTGAAAATGGTGGTTTGGTAATAACAATTCTTAAATCCTCAATTTGTAAAACAGTTACTCCTCTCTTATTCATTTCAATATGTCCGTGATCAGAACTTTTTGCCTTTTCAATTGTTTCTTTGATTAATGCCTCTATATACTCTTTGTCTAATTCTGATTTACTAATCTTCGTTAAGTTCATTTTGCCTGGTTTGCCTTTCTTGGCAACTGGAATACAATCAGTTTTTAAATGAATACTCATAGTTTCTTCATCAAAATATTTTTCTAGAGAAAACTTAATTTCGTGTTCTGGTTGAAAATATTGACATTCAATTCCCTTTGCTTCTGCAACCAAAAATTGAACTTTATCAGAAGTATATAAAATAGCTTTTTCTTCTTCTGCAATTTTTCTTATTAGGGCGTCGATTCTACCAGATCTTGCCAAATTAATTTCTTCCATGGTTGGAAGTCGTCCTTTATATCTAATTGTAATATTTTTCTTTTTTTCCACCAATTCCCTTAATTCTTTAATTTCAGCTAATCCTGTATCGCCAGTTTCTCTTCCATGATTTGCCTGATTTTCCAGCTCATTAAAAACAAATTCCGGAATAATAATTTCAACACTTTTTAATTTTCCATCACAGATCAACTGACTTAATTTTCCATTAATAATGCAGCTTGTATCTGGCACTATTTTTTTAATATTCATTTTTATCACATTTAATTTACTTAATTTATCAAATTTAATTTAAGAGCAGTTAAACTCTAATTAGAAGGAGCTGAATTTAAATTACCCTATTAGTTTATAAAACTAACTTTAACGCTCCGTTAGATAAAGTACATTTCTGGTTTTGGATTTTCCATACACACTTGCGGAATTCCATCGCACAATCCTGAATTGCATTCAGAATCGTATGAACAAATACAATCCAAATCTTTTTTCATTTCAATATTTCCACACTTTTTAATGTCTGAATTTCCCATAATGTCCGTTGCTCTAATCCAGTATTCTTTATTCAAATAAATGCAACCAAGTTCCAAGTCAGAAATAGGTGTTTCACATATAGTAGAGGTATTTGAACACCCGATCTGTTTGCATATTCCATCCAAACACACATCAATGCCTAAAAACCCAAAAGACGGATCTGGATCATATACGTCTGGATTAAATAAAATGCTTGTTATCCCCTTTTTATCTTCTGTTTCACAATTAATTACCGGTGGAATATCATCTTTCCATTCAAATTGGATGTTCTTTGAAATGTGTTTTCCAACCTCACAACTAAATCCATACGCGTTTTGATATTCCGTTGTAAAATTTAATTCTTTTAATCCAATTTTAATAGGCATATCTGTACTAACTAAAATTGTAGCAGATGCCCCTTCTTTTACAACTAAAGGTAATGGCGTAATCACAGAACAATTCATTTCTTCAGAACATAGTGCATTGCCTCCGGTAAGTTCTATAGAACCTATACCGACATTTTTAACAGAATATTCAATTAAAAATGTATTCTCAATTGAATCTCCCACAAAATTCGCGTTTAATTTCCATAAACTGCCATTCCATTCGGCGTTAAGAACATTCTCAGTTAACTCTGCTGCTAAATCAATTACAGAAACATCTAAAACTTCCAAATTTGCCAAATTATAATATTCTGAAGGTTTATGTCCCCAGTTGGTAGTACAATACGCCCCGCCCTTTGGACAAATAAAATCTGCTGGTGCGTCTGACATCGCGCCAATATAATCTAAATAAACCGCATAATTTCCTTTATTGTTAAATGTGGCGGCTTGCCAAGAACTTGAACCACCAAAAGTCCATCCCAGATCACAAGAGCAGCCAGAATCTTCTGGTCTATATCCTTTTGGAGTTAATAAGATTTCAGATCGAGTTATTCCCTCATGAATCTTACAGCACCCGTTAAACATATTATTATTTTTTGTCCCTATTTTTGTTGCTCCTTCATATACCCACGCTATTGATGCAGGAATTGAAGACGATGTAGCACCATTAGAACATTCTGTCACGACGGTCCCTGTTAATTGAATATTTAATGAATTTCCTGGGCAAGTAAAATATTTATTATCTTCTAAAACATAATTTTGACTGAATCCTTTGTTGTAGAGTACGCTACCATCTATATAACCTCCGTGAGTGCTTTCTGTTGTAGACCAAATATATCCTGCTTTAATCTCAAAAGCAGAATCTAATATTTTTTCATGATGACCTAAGAAATCCCATTCTGCTTTTAAAACATAGGTTCCTGGCACTATGTTGTCTGGAACACGGGTTTCACACGTATCTCCCACATTTAAAATATACCACCCTTCATCCCCCTCAACAGTACAAATGCCATCATCTACTCTATTCGAAATATCAATATCATTTAATGTAAAATCAAAGTCAACAGAGGAACCCAACCAAACATTGCTCGCCACTTTAATTGGAATGGCTGAATTCGGGTAAGATTCGTCAACAGTTACTACAAAACTGAATTCAGACCCAACATAACACTTTCCATCTATGCAAGCTTCACTCGAATAACATTCTTCTACCAAATCTTCGTCCGTGTAAGAATTACTATAGCAGGATCCACTACTACATCCGCGATCATAACAAGTTCTTTTGTGATAAACATCTCCGTATTTACAATAATTTGAACCCCAAGAACCACACGAATCACTACCACAAGATTCCGCGAGATCATTTCTGATCCCGCATGCATCATACCAATAGAGATCACCAGAAGAACACGCTTTATAATCATGTTCTGGAGCGCAAGCATTAGCAACTGAAAAAGGAGTTTTTACAACGAAGATAGCAACTAGTATTATTAAAAAAACCAACAACCTACTGTTCACATACGTTTTCATTTTTTCCCTCTCCAAAGCAAGAACAAACTTATTAAAACAATAATTGCCGCCCCACCAATTAATCCCCAAATCAAACTTGAAGATTCTTTATCATTTGTTGAAATTGAGTTCTCTGGTACACTAATTGGAAAATTAAATTGTTGTTTATTTGCACTTACAAATAATGTGTAATTCTGTTTTTCTGCAATGAAATTTAGATATGTACAAGGAGAACAGCTTAGTTTTTGATTCTTTATGATATTCAAGTCATCCCGCAAAATTGCTTGAATCTCTGTACTTACCGGTATTTGATCTTTGTTAAAAGTACAGATTTTTATAGTTAAATTTCTGGTTTCAGAGTCATAATTTTCCAAAGCGACTGTTATATTATCCACACCTGAAACGAAATTTTCAGAATTCACTACGATTTCATACACATCATAAACTTCCTTTTTTGAAGAAACGATTTTTCCAGTAACCTTAAAATTGCTTAATTGTTTTTTGAGTTTCTTTGTGAAATTTACCAAAATTAATTTGTTTTCCGAAGATAGTTCACTGATTTTTTTAGAGCTCCGAAGAACCAGAGCACCAGTAGATAAATCTATTACTTCTACAGAAGCAGTTAAATCCTTCATTGTAGGTTTTGTATAATGATCTGGCGAAGTACCAACTAGCATATTAATTTGAAGCGCATCATTTTCCTTAAAATAAGGTTTATTCACATAAAGTTTTCTTATTCTCGCAGTTTCTCCAATAACAATTACCCTTGTTTTATAAACAGAAAGTTTCTGATTGTCTTGCAGAACTTCTAATCTAATGGTATATGCTCCTGCTTTTTCTGGAGCATTTAATTCTACTGGGATGATTTTTTGTTCTGAGGGATTAAGTGAAAAGTTATATTTTTTTGAAGAGATTAACTCAGACGAGGTGTCATCCCACCCATAAACAGAAACAAGAAGCTCTAAGTTGTCTGTTGCGGTTGAAATCTCATTTTGAATACTAACATTTCCAATAATTTGTGATTCTACTGGAATTCCAACTGGTCCTGCACTCCAGGGCCACTTAGGGTATTCCGAATCATTCTTCCAAACGCCCAATTCACGTTCTACTCCTTTAAAATACGTTTTGGTTCTTAGTATTTTTACAGAAGGGAATTGCGCGGATCCATCTATTGTAAAGCTCACATAATTGCTTCCACTTAAAATAAATGGAAGACCTACTATTGGCGTTCTATTTGTTTTAAAATAGAAATCCGCCCGATAAACTCCTTGTTTGAGATTTTCTGGCAATTTGTAAGAAAAATCAATTCTTTTTTGTGAATTTGCACCCAAATTTATATTTTCAATTTTATCTTCTAAAAAAATATTATCGCAATCTGAGAATTGTGTAGGATAAGTGGGTTTTTCACATCCTTCCTGAAGAACTACTATCAAATATGCACTAATTAATGGAAAATTTTCTTCATTAAATAGGATTGCACTCCCCTCAAAAGACTCTCCCGGAAGATAATGTATTTTTTGTGTTTCGATTTTCATTCCTCCGTTATAAAATATATTCTCCTCTGCAGAAACAGTTCCACCAACAATTAGAAAAAATACTAATAAAAGTATTAAATGTTCTCTCATAACCTAATTTAGATTTTGTTGATAAATATAGTTTACTACTCTGTTTTGAAAAAAGAGAGATGTATTATCAAATAAGATAGACATACTATCAAATAATTATGTTTACAGTAACCACAAGCCCACATTATATTCTAAAAGAAATATTGTCTTCTAAAATGAGTTAAATGAGTTAAATATTCTATTTTTTATATAAAGTATAGTTGTGGTATGGGATTTTCTGTACAAAGTGTTGGCCCCCCCTCACAAAGACCAGAATCACATTCAGTAGAGTAAGAACACACACAATTAAGTGATTTTTTAACTTCAATATCCCCGCAATACGTTAAATTAGTATTTAATGCTTTATCTGATGCAAATATCCAAAATCCAACATTCTCAAATGTACATTCATCAACAGCATATACACACGAACTGGTTTCATTTCCATCATATTCGCAAAACACTTCTTTACAATAAGCATCTTTACAAAGTCGTACACGCCCAACACCAGCACCCACATCTTTGATTTTTGGAGAGAAAATCAAATTAACATCTTCTTGTTCATATGCTTGATCACAGAATACTTGTGGTGGAGTCCAATCATTCCACAATATGAATTCTCGTATGTTATTATCTTCATTAGGTTCTTCTATTTCATTATAAGGATCAACAACACCATAAATTTCATATTTTAAGGTATTATTGTCTGGAATGTTCCAGATAAAAGTAAATTCATCTGAAGCATTTACTACCAAAGAAGAAACTTCTACTGTTCCAAACTTATTTCCCAAAGCACTTTTATTATAAAACGCAATTTTGGTTGGTATAGACGTAATAGTTCCATTATTTAAAATAACAGAGTTTAAATTAGAACTTAAATCTTTTTTAACTATGCCATCCAAGTCTAAAAATGCAAGATCAATATATGGTATTTGTACAGTCTTAGAACCATTAATCAATGGAAAATATTTGAATTGTTTTGATCCATCAACATCGGCGTATGAAATAACAGATTTATTTTCAAAGCAAATTTGTTGTTCTCCAAACTCATGGAAAGCCACAGTATAATTAATAAGCAAAGGAGTTAAGGGAGTTATTAAACCATGATTCCAAGCAATTATGCGATATGTTTCTTCATTTAAGGTAATTTGATTAACTGTGCCGCCATCTGAATCTATTACTTCAGCAGAAAGAGGTAGAAAATCATAAATTTTATTGTTACTTGCTCTTGCATAAATATCTTGAGCAACTTGCTGGTAAATATTACCTAATTCTTCTTCGGTCGGAGAAAAGAAATATTTTCCATTGGTTTCGCTAGCAATCTTAATCAATAGGTTTTCATCTGCTCCCGCGCCTAATCCAATTGTATATATAGAAATATTAAGATTTTTGGCCCATTGTGCTTCTTCTAAAGGTGTTTTACTGCCGGAATTATGATGCCCATCTGTTAATAGAACAGCAAATTTTAGTACGTCAGAACGAGCATTATTTTCTAGTTCCTTGAGTGAGACATACATTCCATCACCCATTGCAGTCATACCAGAAGCAACCAAGGAATTAATTTTAGTTTTTACCAAATCTTTATTTGTAGTCAGTCCTGCTTCTAGGGTTGCAGTACTTGCAAAAGAAGTTAGTCCTATTCTATCTTTAGATAATATTTGATTGGTAAAAATAATTGCTGCTGTCTTTGATTGTGTTATTTTATCTCCGGACATACTACCAGACCTATCCATTATTAGCATAACATCGACAGGAATCGTTTGAGTTAAAAAATTAACAGTCCCAGTTAAAATAATATTAACTGGCGCACCAAGAATTAATTCTCCTTCTAATGTTTTATTTACAGTTACCTCAATACTGCCATTTGGTATATTAATTATAAAAGGGTCACTTCTGTTTATTCCGTAGATTTCAGTCCAATTTTCAACAAACCAGATGAATTTCCACGGCTTATTGCTTTCTGGATCATGAATTCGGGTTCTATTAGTTCGATTAACTTTACAATAATAACATACTACCTTATTGCATAGGGCACCAGGGTCACAAGTTATATTTCCAGAGCTGCCCAATGATTCTATAAATTGTGTTTCACTTTCAGGACAAACATCTGAATTTTCAATGATTTCATAGTTACAACTATAATTAACATAATCTTCAGGGTCCAAACCGCCCATATCAATTTTAAATTCGACATTGTCCATACTAAACCATTTTCCATTGGGAGTAATATAGCTCTCTGCACCAAATACATTTTCAATAAGATTTAGACTTACAATTGCAAGAAGGCAAAGTAAAAGCAAAGCTGAAAAGTTCATTAAAGCTGATACTTTCATTGAAAATCACCCCAAAGCAATTTACTTAGTTTTAAGGGATAATTTACGTCTAATTTTTTACCAGATACCTCGTAAATAAAAATTCTATCTCTCCAAACGTAGTCATAGGTTGATGTTTTTGTTCCTTTCGTGATTCCTTGTAAAACTAATTTATTGGTCATTTTAACCTGAGAAAAACTCATTTGCTCATATTTCTGACTCTTTTCTTTCCAAAAAGTTACCTTTTCAGAAAAATATTTCTTAGCATTTTCTTGACTATTAAATTTAGTTATTTGTAAATATGCTGCGAAAGCATTATTAACATTGTAAACACCTGTTCCAATTTCTTCAATACCTTGTGATATGATATTAGAAGAAAGAGCCGTATTTAATGTAGAATTATCCACTAATTCAAAAGGTTCTATATTTTTAGAAAGAATTAATTTCGATACATCCTCAGTTTGTGTTGATGAGTACAATAAAACTATAATCAACGCAATAACTGCAAGTCCTGCAAGAAATGAACTAATTTGAAGAGATTTATTTTTAAAATTGAATTTCTTCATAAAATTAATCGTTATATGACGAATAATCCTCATAGACATAAATTAGACTTAATCTAATAAATATATTTCAAATTTCATTTTGATTTCGCTGGCTTTAACTTCTTTTTAGTTGATTTTGCCTTACCAGATAATTTATTTGAATTGGTATCACTCTTTTTAAATGCACCCACTCCAGCTTTCCGTAAATCTTTGCCAATTTCAGAAATAAATGCTCTTGTATCCCCCTTTAATTCATAAATAGTTTTACCATCAATTTCTTTCAGTTTCTTCTCTTTTATTTTCTCCATTAAATCATCCCAGCGACCAAATAAATTCAAATAAGACTCCTTAAATTGTAGATTGTTTCTTATAATTTTAGGTAAATCCTCTTTGTTTTTTGGCGGATCAATTCCCTTTGATTTTAACGCCGCAACATTAATTTTCAAAAATAATTTGTAAGTTTCAATTAAATCTTGTGCTTTCCTTCTATTCCCTAATTGACTAACAAGCGCATACATTCTCTTGATAAATTTATCTGTTTTGTTCATATATTCTTCAAGCAGCATTCCTGTAACTTTGACTTTTCCTTTTTCTGCCTTGTTCGCGAATTCATGAATATCATTAGCAAGATCCACATATTCTTTTTCTAACATTTTGCTTTTTACAAAAAGTTCATCTAATGTTTTGCCAATAGCTTCTTTTCCAGGAGGGATACTTCCTAAAATCATTATTGGTGCTTGACCGGCATTTGCCATAATTTGTTCTAATTGAAATGGAATAGATTTTTTTAATCTATAATCGCATTGCTTAAAGCCAGAAGAGGCTATACTCAATCTTCTCATAATAGCTTCTCTACTAGAAGAAATCTTTCCTCTTTCTAATAATTTTTTAGCTGGAGCGAAAATTCCAACATCATAAATAATATGACCCCATCTTAGAACATCAATAACCAATGGTTCTCCGTGTCGCATGTCATCCCAAAACTCTGTTAAAAACGTAAAATATTGTAAAGTAATCCTAGGATCAATTTCTTTTGCTAAATCTGCAACCTTCCACCGTATTTTTTCTTTGACATCCAAAGGAACATCTTCGGCTAATTTTGTATCATCTAATAAAACAAACGTATCAATATCACTTTCCGGGGTATGTTCTCCTCGAATTACAGAACCCCATACAACAACACATTTTACTTTATCACCTAACTTTTTGACTAATTCTTTTGCAAATTTATCAACACTTGCAAGTCTTGCTTCTTTAGAATTATCTAGTTTTGTAAAATCAATTTTACCATTTTTTAAAACAGTTTTTGAGGAAAGTGTTTCAGGTTTTTTAGCTTTAGTTGTTTTTTTTGATGACATTTCTCCACTACCTGTGTATTGTTTCTTACGATATATATAGTTTTCTACTTCATAGTAACAATCTTACTTATATTGTTCTCCTTTATATTCTTCTGGAGCATTTCTTCGATCTAGTGCCGCTTTTCCAGTCCAAGTATGATCTGGTTTTGTAGATCCTAACATCCCCTTTAACGGGTCTGTAGTATGCTCTTGAATTTGTGCCCATTCTTGTCTCATTTCAGCTTCACTCAATCCAAAGAATTCTTGAATCAGTTTCTCCTTTAAATCTCGTGGTTCTTTATCCATTAACTCTTGAATGTTCTCAACTTTTAAATCTTTTGGAGTTATTCCTGCTTCAATCATTTCAATCATCAATCTTATCATAAAAACAGATTCTGCTTTTTCAGTTCCAATTTCATACATTATAATTGTTTTTTCATTTTCGCGACTTCCCATTCCTCTTTCATTCATCAGGTAAAGATATTTGAATACCTGCGTATCCCCTCTTCTTATTGGTCCGTGTTGGTGTCCAGAACCACCCATCATAATATAGGGGTGTGTGACGTGCACCACTCTAATGAATTTTCCATCTTGTTTTTTAATGGATAATCCTTTGAATCCTTGTGCTTTATCTCCTTTCATCATCCAAATAGGATCTACACCCATTGTTGAAATCTGTTCCATGTCAATGGTTATTCTTGCAATATCATATGTTTTTTTTGTTAATGGACTTTTAGTTTCATTTACGGCTTTTGCAATAACTAGAACATCCTCTGGAGCAAAAATTCGTATAGTTTCTCCTAACCCCCCCGACATATGACACTCTAGGGTAATTTGAATTTTAAAATGTGCCAAAAGCTCAGCTAATGTGGCCTTTTTAGGCTTTTTTTTATTGCTTCCATCATACTCTGGAACTCCCGGAGCCCAATCCGTGTATTGAGTAAGATGTCCCCAAGTATATGCGCCTGCTGAAGCTGCTATAATTTTTTGTTCTCCTCTGACAGCTGCACGAAGTTTTATAAGCTTTTTTTCAGCTTGAGTGACATCCTTTTCAGAACCATTATATTTTTTACCAACAATTCCTTCCCAAATATCTCTAATTGGTTTTTCTTTTGCGTGTGGCATCCATCTCGGCAAAAGTTCCCTAAACAAAAAAGATTCTTGAAGAATTTTATCTGGATTCAAACATTCAACACGACCTCCCCATAAAATTTCTATCCCATCAATTTTTTCTATAAACGATTTCTCCACCGCCTTAAACATGTTTTTGTCTTGTATGGTATGTTCAACTGCGGGCGTTTGTAAATTTGTATGGCGTTTAAATCGTATATCAAATGGGAATGCCATTTCTTTTTTTATAATCTCTTTATTTTTTTCTTCGTCTTCTGAAAATTGTTGATTTTGTAAAAGATTATTAAAATAGCTCTCAAAAATTTTTTCAAAGGGCTTTCTAGCTATTTTTTCAGCCAATAATCTTACTAATATCAGTTTATCCTCATTCGGTAAAATATAGTGTTTCCAAAGTCGTTCTCTGAATAACTTATTTGAGAAAATCGGATGAGGAATCTCTTTTCCTTTTTCATTTTTCAATCGTACTTTTCTAATATCATTTCCAAATGGATCCAGAGAAACATCCCCCGCCAATTTTTCAGCAAAAGGTGGAATTGGCTTGTTTGAAATGTGAATATTAATTGAAGTAAGAACTTCATCTGTATTTAATCTTTCTTTTTTAAATCGCTCGATTAACCCCAATTTTAATAATCCCGCATAAATTATGATTTTTCGTAAATATTCTTGAGCAATTAAATATCCATTTCTCGCCATGACATAAGAACTATCTAAGCCCAATTGCTCAGAGGGATGAATAGAATAATTAAGGCCTAATCTGGCCGCAGTATTAATTAATTCTTCTTTTTCCATAATCAACTCAGAAGGCGGTCCTGTAAACAATTCTATAAAATTGGCTCCTTGCCGCGTGGCCCACCCCGCTCGTCTGCCCAATAAAACAGGTATCTTATCAGAAACTGGAGCTCCAGATGAGCAACCCAAATAATGATACAGTCTCTTTGATTTATGCTCTCCTCTAAGAAATTCTCGAAATTGTTCCAAAACCGAGCCCATAAAATATTCTTGTCATCCGTGAATTATAAAAGCAACTGAAATATCAAATGATTTCAATCAAACTCATAAAAAATCCCCCATTATATTTGCAATTTAGCTTGTTACAAACATTCCTATTGCATATTTCAAATCTAGATAAAGAGGAGATATATGTGGTGGCCCAACCAGTTTCGTTCTTAAATCATCTAATTCTTCTAAACGAACATAGAATCCATCTGCTTTTCCCATTGCGTAGGCCCATTTACTGGGTTTCGCAGATTTCTTAAATTCTTTAACTGTTTTTAAATGTGGCTCTAATTTTTTAATTGTATCTATCCATGGTGATTTTCCCGTATATAAATCCATGAATTTTTCAACTTCACCCTTTTTATTATCAATTTGTGGCTTAAAAGCTAAATCAAAAACATGTTTACAAACCAAATATTCTTTAAATTTTAAAATCAATGCTGCACCACCAGCTCCAGGAGCTGCAGGCTGTTCAGTATTGGCAAGCGTAAGATGATCTATATTAACAACCAAAACATCATAATGAGAATCTCCTCCACCCGGATTTTCACGCACGGCCTTGTAGCATACTAATTTCATACCTCTCCAGCTTGAAGAATATCCTTGCATCATCTGAAGATCTGTCATACGATCTAACTCTTCCGTAGATGTACCACGTAATTCTACTAATGTTCTGACATATGGTCTAATTCCTTCCTCATTCTGTTTAATGGATGTTAAAATTGAATTTAATCGCATATCAAGATCCTTAACTTTACCAGCAACCACCTGTTGGTATTCACTTTTCCATTTGTCATACAAATACCATTTTTTTCTTAACATGGCTTTTTCAGATTCAGGCAAATTTCCCATCGGAGCACCAGTTTTTAAATCCTCTGGTTTTTTCATTCTATAAAAATCAGCAGTAATAGTTGGAAAAATATTTTCGCTCTGCATAGTTAACAAACTATGTCTTCCTGTTTGAATATCCACCAAATCAATAAAATCTGCTTTAAGCGCCTCTTCTCGTTCCCCTTTACTTTCGTCATATATTTTGAAACTTGAAATCCTTTCATTTAATTTTCTAATATCATGTTCTAACAAGTGTTTCTGTTGATAAAGATCACTTAGCGTTGCTAAAACTCGATTAACTTGTTGTTCTGCCTCCCCTCTCCGACCCATCATTTCATTGTAAAATTGAGATCTTGGACTTACATTTAACCATTCATTAACTTTATGCCTTTGATATCCATATTGAAAACCTAACAGAGAACCTAATGTTCTATATGCGCCCATCGGCTTACCTTGTTTTTTAGCACCAATAACTAATGTTCTATCTCCTTTTGCAACATATGGTTCTCCTAGGCCAGATTTATAGTGTAATGTGCTTCCCATTTCATCTAAAATCCTTTCACCAACATCTGAGCCAACCACATCTGATAATAAAGTAATAAGAACACGATAAGAATACAGACCGTCTATATGCGTTATTTTAAGCTCCTTTAGGGTTTCAAGAACTTTTTTATTTATGTCTTCAGCCAGCTTTAGGCTTTTAATAAATTTTTCAGCATCAATTCCAGAACCTTCAAAAAAAGTACTATCAACCGGATAACAGCCATGCATACAATAATCCTTCACTAATTTCTCACCTCAATAGCTATATTATATAAATACATTTCTCACTTCAATAGCCACATTACATAAATACTATAGGAGCAATATACTATTTGTATTTATAACAAACGGTATTTATAATAAATATTGTGTTTATAGTAAATAAGAGGTTGTGGTGATGGGGCTTTTTAGTAAATTTAAAAAATTCTTGAAAGGAGAAAATACAAAAACCACTCAAAAATATTCCTCGTCAAATTATCTTTCACAAAAATCCCAGATAAATCAACCAAGTTCAGAAACTCTGAAATATCCAGAAAGAAATTATTCAAATACTATTCAAAATTCACCACAAAGAGAGCAAAAGAATGCTTCTCAGATATTACAAAGCAGGTCGACTATGCAATCCACCCCTTCTGCACTTAGTTCATATGCAAAAGAAAACCCGCAATATCGTGAAAGGACAAGATCATTATATGAGAGATCAACAACCCCTGAAGTTTCACAAAATGATCGTTTAACAGCTAAACTAGATGTAATGACAACCCAAAATCAAACAATAATCGAACTTTTAAGAGAAATTAATATGAATTTAAATTACAAAATGAGGCGATAGTATGTTTAGAAAAAAGCAAGAGCCAACAGAGATTGAACTTAAACCTACTGGAGTTCAACATTATAGTGATTCAGATACAAACGAAGAAGTTGAAATTCAAGATACTTCTGAGAAAATGAATACTTTATTTAATTTGCCTGGAATGGAGCCTCATTCTTCTGAATCTCAATATTCTATAATTTCGAAAATTGATCGAATGTTAGATCAAAACGAAAGAATTATAAGATTACTTGAAGAAATAGTAAAAAAGAGAGATTTAGAAAAACAAAATCCGATTTCATCTTCAGTGGAATCTAAATCAAGTTCACAGTATTATGATAAACCTTTTGAAGAAAGGAGACTTTGGTGAATATGACATTTTTTGACACAATTAAAGACGAAATTAGAAAAGAACATGAGAATAATTCTGTGATTCCTAAAATGGATCCTAAAATAAATCCTTTGTTAGATAAAAAAAAGAACCCAGAAAACATTGAACCAAAAACGTCGACTTCTCTTGATTTTCTTAAACAACAGGCACAAAAATACAGTTCACAACAATCTCCGATTAAGAAGGAAAAAGAGCCTGAACCAGAAATAAGAGATTTGTCTGATTCTGAAAAACCCTTATTTGAAAGACCCATACAACCAAAACCAGAACCACCAAAATCAAAATTAAATGATCCTATTGTTGAAATTCTAAAGGAAATCCGAGACCAAAATATAGAAATGATTAGTTTATTAAGAGAAATGAAAGAATCTAATAAGAATTCAGCAGAGGTTTCCACTGATAATTCTTTTAAAGCGCCGCCTGAAAAAGAACCAGAACGAATAAATCCATTTTCACCTGATTTTTCTTCATCTCCGAGTTCTGAGCGACGATTCTTATAGGCGAAGTTTTATGATTAAAATATATTTCTTCTGATTTAAATTGGATTCTCGCTTTTTAATCAAATAAATACGCACTTTCTAAAGAAAATATTCGCTTTCTAAAAATTGTTGAAGTCTTTCTTGTGCAGGCGCATCTAGTTCAATAACGCCATCACCACTATCTGAATAACAACGGATCCCATGAAATTCATCTCGTCCGTCAGAAGACAAGAATAATTTAAGTCCTTTGGCTACCGTCCGTGCAATATCAAAACCACGTACTTTTTTTACTCTAGAATCTCTACCAATAATTCCAAAACCCTCTTTTGCTGCATCATCTAAAACATCAAGTTCTTTTGCTACTAACTTAAGGAAACCCAGATCTTTTCCACTATCATGATCTTCTGCATATGGAAAACAAGTTATTTCACGTCTAGGAAAATATGGTGTCAATTTTGGATCTTCTATTTGATCTATTATTTTCCACAATTCTAGGGGGATTATGGTTCTGTTTCCCGAATTATGATTTGATTTTCTTATAGATAGTTGATCTAAGTCTCTTGTAGCGCCTAAAATAGCTTTTATTGCTTCTGGTGCGCAAGAACCAGTTATTCTAATTTCTTGAGTGTCTGGTGTACAATAAACTGATACGTCTTTTTCAGAATCATAACACCCAAAGACCACTGCAAAAGAATTACCATGATTTATGTGTTTTACCTCAAGAGTTCCGCCCCGCGGAAATCCGTCATTTGTTATTCCAGTAGCCCAATAACTTACTCTTCCATTTTTCATAGCTATAGAATATGGTGAATTTGACATAAAATCGCTTGTCTTATTATAGTAGTAAAAAGATATAAAAATGATTGTGTTGTTCTAACTAAATTTTATAAAACCACAAAGCAAATAATACTTTATGACAAAAATCAACAAATTAACTTTGGGCATTTTTAAACCAACAGATATAGATTCAATAAGTTTTGTAAAAGAACTCTCTAAAATCAAAGGTGTTGATGCGATAACTCTTAAAATTCTAAGTGACTTTAGAGGTGTTGAAGAGACTAAAATGGATCTTCGTGGTATGGATTTAGATATTGACCGGATTAGGACTAAATTAAAGAAGATGAAAAGTTCTTTAAGTGGTATAGAAGGCGTTTCATGCGGAGAATCAATCTATTAGGCTTATACTGCCCTCCTATGAACTTCTGCATCATATTTAAATTATGCCGCATTTAAATTTATTGATTAGTAGAACTGAGTTCAGTAAGTCTGTCCAATGCATAAGAAATCTCTAAAGAAAGCTGATTTAGTGGATCTGCTCTGTCGCTGTCTGGTATTGCATATTGTTCTAAAAGAGTATATGCTTCAGGAATTTCATTTGATGCGAGGTGTTCGAGCACCCCAACAGTGTCTTTTACGGTTTTATATATGAATTCTGGCAAAGGTGTTTCTTGTTCAAATGCCTCATAGATTTGTCTAAAAAACATGACGCTTTGGGGTGTGTGCTGGTAACAGAACGCATTAAGTGCATCTCTGTTTTGTTTAGTACGTTCATAATCTTCCACAATCACTGTTTTTTCGCGTTTTTCAGTGTGAAATTTTGTTCCCCCATCACGCAACCAAGATTGAAGGGCAGAAGTTCCATAAGGAACTACGTCATGCAATTGTCTTTCGTCGTCTGGAAAAAGTATTGCGGTAGTATATCTACTTTCTTCTTTAACCTGGTGCAATGTACGAAGTTGCCTGGCAATTTCCGCACCTATCTTACTAAAAACAATATTTTCTTTCATAGTTTTGATTTAACACGAAGATTTTTATGGATTTGGATTTGTATTTCACATTAGCAAAATTAACATTTCTCAAATTTAACTAAATCTTGTATTTTTTTAGAAGTTTCTATTCCTTATGTGTTGCACATTACGTTCACATTACAAAGCTATTTTAATTCAAAATTCTAATATTTTGAGTTGTGGGAAGAGAAATTATAATTCGGGAACCAGAAGCAAATTTACGATGGGGCGCTCAAAACCAAGAGAATCCCGACTATGGTGTTGAAGAGATTACATTTGGTACAGCACGTACAGCATATAGCCGCTCTCAATTAGGTCCTTACGAAATTTATGAAAAAGAATTAAAAGGAATTTCTAGTGAAGAAAGAAAAGCCGTACTTGAAAAATTGTTCTTTGCATGCGCAGAAGGAGGACATACTTCTGTTTTTTATCAAGCACCACACGGAATTGAAGTCGTAGCTCCAAGATTAGTTACTTTAGGTTTGTGTGCTGATGATTTTACTAAATTTTTACAAACTTCTCTAAGATATACACGATCTGGTGAAGAGAATCGATCAGGAGAATATTTTATGCCTGCCGCAATTAGTGGCACAGAATTTGAAGATCAAGTTTTGCAATTATTCCAAGATTCGTTTGGGATATATATGCAAATGACAGAGCCACATTCAGCAAACCAAATTCCACGAGAGGACGCTAGATTTATTCATCCTTTACTAGTCGCTGCTAAATATCTTCACGGACACGGAAATTTTGCATCATTTACAGGTCTAAAAGCGGCTTATGATCCAGAAGACAATACTTGGATTCCTGAATTATTAACCCGAACTTTAAAACTAACGTTTACGCAATTAGAAAAAAGATATGAAACGTTATATGCTCCCAAAAATGTTGAAGCATTTATTGCGCAAGGAAAATTCCCAGGAATGGCGCATATATTTATTTCCGAAGATGATAAATTAAGCAAATATTTAAGTAATCTTTCGCTTTCTAAACCCATTTTAGTCAGTATTCCTTTAACTTCTGAAATGATCGAATTTGCAAGAGGTAAAGATTTAGCAAAAAAGGCTATGTTAAGTTTATCAAATTCTGTAGGGAATATAACCGGTTATGTAGCAAAAATGTCTTTAAATGCACTACATCAATTGGAACGGCATGATACTATTCCTCAGATTTATGAATCAATTTATTCAGCGGCTCAAAGAGGTGAAATTGTAGTCCCAGAAACAATAAGAAACTCTTCATATTTTACTGCATTTCAGGATACGTGTAATAGATCTTTTGATCTTTATGAAGCAATGGTGGGTTCGGGAATCCCAAAAAGCGAAGCAATAGGCGTTATACCACATGCAACAGAAATCTGCAGTTTGATAAAATTAAATGCATGGAATATTGTTTCTGGATTTATGGGTGATAGATTAAAACCAGCCGCACAATGGGAAATTAGAGACATTGCGCGAGCTATTGCACAAGACATTTCACTAAAAAATCCCTCTTTTAAAGAAAGCCTAGATCAGTTAATGGCTGAGTAATTTAGGCGGCGCAGTAAAAATCCTTCTTCTTCTTTTGTTCCTTGTCTTTCTGGGATCCAATTTTGTTTGCTCTTGGTCGGCCAGTTCTTGGATCTACTCTAAAGGTGATATTTAGATTTTTTAAAAATTCATTTATGCCTTCTCTCAATGGAACCGGACTTCTTGCATGTCCGCTTATTCCTGGAATTCCTTCAAAAACAATAGTTCGGTCGCAAACATAATCTAAAAGCAATAAATCATGGTCAATAATTAGAACTGACGTATTATTTTTCTCAACAAAAGTTCTCAAATCTTTGGCTAGTTTTATTCGAGTTTCAACATCCAAATATGCAGAAGGCTCATCCAAAAGATAAACATCAGCTTTTTGCGCCAAACACAAAACAATTGCTATTTTCTGCAATTCCCCCCCACTTAGTTCATCTACTTTTTTCTCCATTAATTTCTCTAAATCATATGGTTGAATGAATTTTGTTCTAAATTCAGTAGAATAAATATCATTTTTCAAGCTTAATACTTCTCTTACAGTTCCCTTGAAATCAGAACTTAGGTATTGTGGTTTATGTGAAATTCTGATTTTATTAAAAGAACCCTTCTTTGGTTTTAATTCGCCAGCTAAAATTCTCGCAAATGTAGTTTTTCCCAAGGCGTTTTCCCCAAAAATGCCTAATACCTCTCCTTTTAGAATCTCACCTTTTTCAATTTTTAAATCAAAGTTTTTAAATTTATGATATATTTCTGGAAACTCCAAAATACTTTCTTCTAGAGCAAATTTATTTCGTCTAACCAGAAAGCTGATCTCTTCTGGTCTTATTTTAATGTTTTCTTGGATCAAAAATCCATCTAAAAATTGATTAATGCCATCTCGAACTGATTTATTTTGAGACACAACCCCAAAAACTCCTGCATCTCCATAGAAAATATAAATTATATCTGAAAGAAAATCAAGAGTTGCCAAATCATGTTCAACAACTACAACCTTTTTAGTTTCAGCTAATTTTCTAATGTCCTTAGCTAATTCTAATCTTTGTTTAACATCTAAATAAGACGAGGGTTCGTCAAAAAGATAAAGATCAGCATCCCTTTCTATTGTAGCAAAAATTGCTATTTTCTGCAGTTCCCCCCCACTTAACTCCTTTAGTTTACGATTCCAAATTTCTTCAACTTCTTTTCTTTTATTTTTCAAGAAGTCAGAAACCTTTCCTTTGAACAACATAGGAATTTTATCAACTTGTTGGGATTTGTATGCAACCTTAATTTCTTTATTTTCAAATTTTTCAAAAAAATTCTGAAGTTCAGTTCCTCTAAATTTAGAAATAACTTCTTTTAACTTCGGAACATTTTCAAAATCCCCTAGATTTAGTTTAATATCTCCAAATAAAATTCTTAAAGCAGTTGTCTTTCCGACACTGTTCTGTCCAAGCAAGCCCACAACAAACCCTTCTTTTGGTGCCGGCAGATTATACAATCTAAAAGTGTTTTTTCCAAATTGATGAACTAATTGGCCTTTTTCTTCAGCAAGATTAACAATATGAATCGCTCCAAAAGGACATGCTTTAATACATAATTTGCAACCAATACATAAATCTTCATCAATTCTCGCCAAATCTCCTTTTTCATTTAGGTGAATGCATTGTTTGTCTTGTCTGTTAATAGGACAAGCCTTCATACACTCGTGATGACATTTATTTGGGTTACATTTCTTTGGATCAATAACTGCTAAATGTTTCATAATCTAAAAATAGGGCACATACTTAAAATTGTTATGCTCATCCACACCACAAAAAACACATAATACGCCTTAGAAATATACTCAAAAATATAACGCTTTAACTTCTTAATACTAACATGCCAGATTTAGATTTGGAGAATGCTTCAGTTCTTTTTATTATTGCTCCTGGATTCAATGAACCTCAATTATTTCAGGTTATGAGAATAATAGAAAATCGTGGCGTAAATATAACTTTAGCGGCTGAAACACAAGAAACAGTTGTCAATAGAATTCCGATAATACCAGATTATTCTTTTGAAGAAATTGCGGTTAAAGACTATGACGCAATAATTTTGGTGAATTATAGACACAAAATACGAAAAAAAGAGGAGTTAAAAACAATCTTAATGGAATTTAACACAGAAAAGAAACTTATTTGTTCTATTGGCAATTCTAAAGATCTTTTAAAAGAAGCGAACTTGTTAAAAGAACCTCTTTCTGAGAATATCTTGCTTGCAAAATCAGATGATATAGAACTTTTTTCAAATCACATCACAGAAAAATTATTAGAATTAACTCTTGATTAGATTTATATTAAATTCATCATTAGATTTATATTAAATTCATCATTAGATTTATATTAAATTCATCATTAGATTTCTATTAAATTCGCCTAAAGTCACGATAAAGAAAGTTAATAATATACTCAAGAAAATAAATTAATAATATGCCAGATTATAAAGTTCATCTCATTTTTGGATTTGTTTTTTGTGCAATACTATATTATGTATTCCGTCAATTGATTTTATTAGATATCAAATCTACTGCAATTTCTCTTTTATTAATCGGATTTGCAGCACTCTTTCCTGATGTAGATCATCAAAATTCCAAGATTCATCGCTGGGTAAAATCCATTATAATAATCATTGCAATAATTGTTATTGGCGTTATTTGTTACCCCAATCTTAAAATTGCATTTATCGCTTCTTTCGGTTCTGGAATGTTTTTATACATTTTGTTAACGTGGTTTAAGCCAAAACACAGAGGAATTACACATACGTTCAAATTTTCTATCATTTTCTCTATTTTTATTGGGATCATAACTCTATTTACGTTTCACACGTTAATTCCTGCTTTATTTAGCTTTTTGGCCTATAATTCACACATCATTTTAGACAAACTTGTTCAAGAACTCTGATGTTTGGTCTTAATCCGTACAACATCTCCAAGCGTTGTTTCTTTTTTAAAATTCTGTTTTTTTACTTGAAAAGCATTGGGTGGTATGCCATATAATGAAATATTCAGTTCTTTTTCAATTTTTTTAGCTAATTTTTCATAAGGACTTAAAGAACCATTCTCAACCCTTTTTAAAACAGAACTTTTTTCATTTATCTTATTGGCAAAATCTTCCAAGCTTAAATTCAAAGAATTCCTAGCAGTTTTAATTACTTCCCCAAAATTTTCAACTAATTCTGAAGCAGAATTTACACTGGAATTTCCCGTTAAAGTCCCGTAGGTTGTATGAATTTCCAAGTTTCTTCCAAGAGTTGCACAATCAGAACAAACATTCATTACAGCACCTTCAATTTCCGCTTTAATCAATTTGGCCTCTTTCCCGCAAATTTCACACTGCATACTATATAATAGAATTTGCAAATTTAAATTTCTAACACAAGAATTTTAATACAAAAATATAAGTATAAATTGAAATATGTTGAGATAGATTAGGAGAAATAGAATAGATTATGATAGACAGATTACGAAAATGTGCTACCAAAAAAGGCTATAGAGTGGATATCAGAGCAACTGAGTTTGAATCAATTCGGACAAAGATTTTGCTAAAAGCAATAGTTTCTATGAATACCAAACATCTTCTAATTTTTGAATTCCTCAAAAAGAATATTTCCCTGACCCCTACAGGACTAATTCTCCGAAATTGTACGAAGGAAGAAGCAGAATCGATTTTAAAATCACTTTTACAATAATTAAATTTTTTAAATGTATCCAAAGAGGAACAATCCAAAATTAAAATAATCTCAAACCAATCAGATTTTTTCAATTATCATATTTCTTACTGCGGCATTCATTAATTTTTCAGTTCCTAAAGAGCTTTCAATTCTTTCCATTTCAGTTTGTTTTCCATGGGTTTCTGGGTAATCTGCATTAACTGCGCAGGAAATTCCGCCTTTAATAGAAACTTCATAAGTGCCTATTTCTTGAGCGATTTTAATTATTTCTAGTTTATCTAGACCAATAATCGGTCGTAAGACAGGAATTTTACTCACGTTCCCAATTAAAATTAGATTATCTAAGGTTTGAGATGCAACCTGGCCCAAACAATCACCAGTTAATAGAAAAGAGCATCCATTTTCATTTGCAATTTTTTCAGAAATTCGCAACATCATTCTTCGAGAGAATATACAACTATACTTTAAATCTGATTCTTTAACTAAATTAAAAAAAGTTTCTTGGGTTTTTCCGTGAGGTACAATATACGTTTTAAACTTTTTTCCATATTTTTGACTTAGCTTTTTTATGGTTTCTTTAGCAGTCATCACTTCTTCTTTTTTAGTAAATGGAGTACTTTCAAAAATAACACATTCTACATCATAACCTTTTTTTAAAAAACAATGCATAGCTACTGGGGAGTCAATTCCGCCAGAAACCAAAGCCAAAATTTTCATTTTAAATCACACTTGTCCATAACTTTGATTTTTTGAAGTATATAAATTTAAAAGGAAAAAGCTATAAAAACGATTGTCAAAATATAGTTAGTAAAGGAGATATAATGAATAAAACTTATAAACCTGCCTTACTCGCGATTCTGTTCGTAATGGTTTTCTGTTATGCAGTTAAAACAAATGCCGCAACAATTCAGTTTCCGTCTACACCAGAAAACGCTGCAAATTCTACTCTCACTTATTTTTATCTTAACGTCACCTCTAATGAAGATTTAAATCAGTCTTTAATCACCTGGAGCAATTCAACAGGATCTTTTAATTTCTCTCTAACAAACACTTCCTTGACTCATGCGTATGTAAATCTTACAACTTCAAATACCTCTTTATTAGAAACAAATTATACTTATTCTGTTTGGTCACAAAACACTACTGGAAATTGGAATGTTTCAGATTCAAGGGCCATAACCTTTGATAGAACCGCCCCATCTTTCATTAATACAACAATAAATAATACATCTCCAACAAATCAGTCTACAAATACAATTACATGCAATTATGCAGATTTTTCAGTAAGATACGCGAATCTTTCTTTTGAATATTCTAATGGAACGTTGATTGATTTTAGTTTAATGACGAATTATCCAGATGAAAACAAAAGTAATCTTTCGTATACTTTTTCAACAACCGAAATAGAGTTCATAATTAATATTACTTTAACGGATTGGGCGGGTAATTCTCAGACAAATACCACCCTAATTCAATCAAATGGCACAATTGCAGATACCTTTGTTATAGATAGTCGTGCACCCGTCTTAGCTAATTATTCTCCTTCCGTCTACACCAGTGATCAGAATGTTACTCTAACTGTAGACGTTTTAGATAGATTCTTAAACTCTTCAACAATAAGTTTTTATTTTAATAATTCAGAAGTAACCCCAGATTCTTCAGTTACAATAACTCATGGAAAAAGATTGACATATTTTGTAACAAATTTAGATGATGATACAATCTATTTCGTAAATGTTAGTGCAAATGATACTTGGGGAAAAGAGCTTAATTTATCTTCTGGATACTGGAGTTTTCATGTAGACGCTAGTGCACCAACTGCCGCAACAAATTTTATAATAAATCATACCGCAGATCAAACACCCACTTCTAATGATACTTATAATAGAAACAATTTAACACTTAATTGGACCGCGGCTACAGATTCTGAAACATATATTTCTCAGTATGTTTTATTAGCAAGAAATCGTTCATTATCTCAACAAACCGGAAGTTTTGGTTCTTGGACTTCTTGGTACAATCTAAATTCTAGTATACTAAATACAAGCACAAACTATTTAGTTGAAAATCTAATTGATGATTATCAATATGAATTTAATTTAACTGCGTATGACGCAGCCAATAATACTGCAAAAACAGGCACACTAAATGCTACAATAGATCTCTCTGCACCAGAACTTTCTAGATACGTAAACGGCACAGAAATTAAATATCCCACACATTGGACAAATTATACTAATTTAACAATATGGCTTAACATTACCGATGTGTCTGGAATTAATAATAATTCAATTAATGTAACCTTTAATGGCACTTATCCTTCTTTTAATATATGGCCACAATCTCAAAATCAGACACTTTATCAAATTAATTTTAGTGTTACTAACTTAGAAAACAATAATAATTATTCTGTGGTGCTTTATGCAAATGATACATTAAATCAAAACACTACAATTTCTTATAATATTTCCACAGATTTTGATGCGCCCACATCCATTTCTGTTGCTAATCTAACTGCACCGTATTCTGGCGCTGGTGGGTGGTATAATAACTCTGTTGTTTGGGTAGTTACGTGTTCTGATGCCATATCTGGTGCATCAGTTTATACTGTTAACGAAACTAGTTATTCTAATGACTGGACGAATTCTAGTAATTTTACAATAGACACCAATGGAAATTACACATATTTATTTCAATGTAAGGATCAAGCCGGCAACATTAATAGTACCCTACAGGTTATCCCTGTTGATAATTCAGCACCAGTTATTGACTATAATTCTAGATCACCAAGAGGCAGTGGTGTAGCGGTTACAAACGCAGTTCTAAAAATAAATTTTTCAGATGGAGAATCTGGAATCGATACAAGTAGTTGCATAATGTCCTGGAGACGAGCTTCTCAGTCTACATATACTACTCTATCTTATGATGATTGTAGTAGTGTTGGTGTAATATACATCCGTAGTTTAGACGAAGGCACAACCTATTATATGAATATCACCGTTTATGATAAAGTAGGTCATTCAGATAATGAAGTCTGGAGTTTTTTAACCACCACAGGTTCTACTACCACTGATGGTTCAAGCTCCAGCTCAAGTTCAACTACAAATGAAACAACTACTACAGACACTTATTCTTTAGCTTGGCAGAACTTACCAACAGCTATAAATGTTTTTCAAGGAAACTCAACCAGTTTTGAAATACAATTAAAAAATACAGGAAATCAAAATATCGCGAATACCACTATTTCACTAACAGGAATTCTATTAAATACTATAGATCCAAGCGAAATATCTATAATCAGTTCTGGTGCAACCAGATTGATTAAAATAACATTAAATACCACTAAAAATGATTCTGTTGGTGTTTATGATTATACTTTAAAAGCCCAAGGGAGTGAAGCGACAGCAACGGCAACTTTGAAAGTGAAGATACAACCGGCTATAAATGATTCAACACAATATGTCAAAACTATCGCAGACTGCATTATAGAATATGGAAAAGTTAAAGAATTATTAGAAAAAGCCAATAAAACAGTTGAGAACCAAACGAGCTTAGAAGGAATTGTTGTTTTGTTATCTGAGGTAGAGTCTCTAATACAGCAAGCCAATAATTCCTTGAATAGTGAAGATTATGCCCAAGTGGTTCAATTGCAAAAAGAAATTAATAATAGATTAACAACTGCTAAAGCTACCTTAGAAACTATTATTGGAAATAAAAAAGTTTCAATTTGGATATATATCGTTATACCAATTATTATTCTTTTAATTGTAGCTTTTGTTTTATATTTTTCTTTAGTCCCAGAAGATAAAAGATTAATTAAGAAATTGGGTGTATCTTTGCCCAAAATCAAAATGCTCAAAATTAAGAAAAAAGAAAAACAAATTAACGAGCCGATTCCCAGCAGAATTAAAAAGTTAAGAAAAAGTCTTAATAAAGAAAAAAACGAAGAAAAAGAAGTCAAAAAAGAATATAATTTCTTAGCAGATAAAAAAATGAGCACATTAAAAGAGGAAATTCAAGAGGAAAAAAGACTAGAAAAAGAGCAAGAAAAATCATTAAGAAAACTAAAGGGAGAGCAAGTACGACAAAAATTAGGCCAGAAATTTTCCAAATTAAAACTGCACTTAAAAAAAGATAAGTAATTGTTTATAAGCACATTCTTTTTAAACTGAAAAATTCAATAATATTGCGTAATGAAATACAATTTATCTAAAAGAATAATTCAACTACCAAAATTCAAAATAGGCGAATTATTAAAAATCGCAGAGGAACGAAAAGATATTATTTCCTTAGGTCCTGGTGAACCGGACTTTTACTCTCCAGATTTTGTGCGAGAAGCCGCTAAAAAATCTCTAGATAAAAAAGAAACACATTATTCTCCTGTTTCTGGACGTTCTGATTTAAAGCGTGAGATTGTAAAAAAATTAAAGAGAGAAAACAAAATTACATATAATTCTAATGACATTTCAGTAACGTGTGGAAGTAATGAAGCACTTGTTCTTGCTTTGTTAGCGTTAATTGATCCTGGAGAGGAGGTATTAGTTCCAGATCCAAGTTTTTTGGCGTATAGACCAATGGTTCAAATGTTAAATGGATACCCGGTTTCAGTTCCGTTAACTCAAGAAAATGAGTTTAATTTAACAAAAGAGTCTCTTCAAAACGCCATAAAAGATCCTAAAAAAGTTAAAGCTTTAATTTTAAATACCCCTGGAAATCCAACTGGAACAGTAATGAATAAGAAAGCATTAGAAGAACTCGCAGACGTCGTGGTTGAAAATAATATTATTGTTATTTCAGATGAAGCTTATGAATACCTAACTTACGAACGAAGAAAGCACATTTCCTTTGCCTCTTTAAACGGGATGAAAGACTACACCCTAACACTACAAACTTTTTCAAAAACTTTGGCAATGGCGGGATTTAGGATAGGTTATGCTGCTGGTCCATCTCAAATAATCAAGGCGATGAATAAATTACATATATTTACTACTCTCTCAGCACCCACAACATCTCAAACCGCTGTTAGAGACGCTTTAAAAAACTGGAAACAAGCTAAAAAGGAAATTAAACGCATGAGAGATTCCTATAATAAACGAAGAAAACTAATTTATAAAAGAACCAATGAAATTTCCGGATTCTATGCACATGAACCATTCGGGGCCTTTTATTTATTTCCTAAATTTGATTTTAAAATGAAATCCTTAGATTTTTCTGAATGGTTACTTAAAAATGCAAAAGTAGCCGCAGTTCCAGGATCAGAATTCGGAGTATATGGTGAAGGATTTTTACGATTTAGTTATGCTACAGAATATTCTAAAATTGAACAGGCCATGGATCAAATTGAGGCCGCTGTCAGAAAGTTGAAATAAAAGAAAAATTAGATAAGAT
This sequence comes from Candidatus Nanohalarchaeota archaeon, assembly GCA_017610385.1. Taxonomy (GTDB): domain Archaea; phylum Nanohalarchaeota; class Nanosalinia; order Nanosalinales; family JAFCCC01; genus JAFCCC01. Next base: position 80,192 of record JAFCCC010000002.1, on the reverse strand, counting down.
TTCTATGATACATACTTATTAATATCAGTTTAACTAAACTTCGTTGAGTGCCAAGATATATTTTAAACGAAAAGGTGCTGGGAAGAAATAAGATTTCTGAACTCGTCAAAGAGTTAGGTGAAAAAATACGCAATTATTATTCTAGTGTTTTGAATGGATCCAATGAGTCATTATATGTTATTGGAATTCCAGAAGGGTGTGTTTTTTTCAGCGCAGATTTAGTACGAGCAATTTCTCCAGAGGGGCAAAAGATTTCAATTAAGTATGGAACAATCTCTGCATCTAGTTATGGTGTAAACGGTACTACTGCCGGAGACGTTAAGTTAGGAGATTTAAAATTAGATATAACTGGGAAGCATGTTTTAATCACAGACACGGTCGTAGACAGCGGTTCAACATTTCACAAAGTTTTAGATTTAGTTAAGAGTAAAAATCCCGCGTCTATTCGGACTTGTTGTTTAATAGATAAATCTGCTGGACGAAAAGAGACCATTCCTTTAGATTTTGTTGGAGAAAGAATAGCGGAAGATCGATTTTTAGTTGGTTATGGAATAGACGTAGCTGAAAACTTTAGAAATCTCCCTGATGTTTGGGATGTAAAATCTGTACAAAATTAGCTATTTATATCCTCTTTCTCTTTTAAATGTTTTTGTTAACCAAACCGAATTATTTTCTATAAAATACTCTATTCTATTATTTCCCACTCTTAATCGATAAAGATCTTTTTTGTCCCCATGTAATTTTTTAATGTCGCGACTAGAATGAGTATGAAATGGATCCTCTGAAAGTTTTTCTATATTTTTATCACATTGATTTTTCTCAATTTTTGAAAGTCGATCAAGATATTTTATAACTCGAGGATGAATTTGAATTTCAAATATCATATTTAATTTCCCTTATATTCTTTCCAAGAAATAAAGTCCTTTTTTTCATTTTCGAATCGTTTATACTCTTGACTTACATATTCATTAATGAATTTACGAATCATTTCTCTAATCATTTCTGATTTGGACACGTATTGGTTTTCTTCTACAATATCCTCTAAAAATTCCAGTTGATCTTCAGGAACCTTAACATGCAAAACTTTTGTTTCCATGAAGTTACACTTTGTATCACGATTTATATACGTTTCTATTTTAAATTCTTTCTGTTTCTTATTAATTAAAATGCTAGAAGAAAGAGGAATTAAATTAAACTTAAAAGTGGAAAAGAATCCAAATAAAAGTTCAGAAGTTTTTTACAATTCTAAAATGCAAATGAATCGCGATATTTCTGTGTCTTGTTTGCAAGTCGCACAAGAACAATCTGAAAAAGATTTTGTAATTTGTGAACCATTGGCTGGAAGTGGAATTAGAAGTTTAAGATATGAAAAAGAAGTAAATGGAATAGAAAAACTAATTGTTTCTGATCTGAATCCCCAAGCAGTTAAAAATATTAAAAAAAATCTGAAATTGAATAAATCTAAAAAAATTGACGTTTTTAATAAAGATGCAAATCTGATTTTAGTTGAAAATTACAAAACATTTAATTTTGTTGATATAGACCCCTTTGGTTCCCCTATTTATTACTTAGATATGGCCGCACGTTCAATCAAAAACGGCGGATTTATTGGTTTAACTGCAACGGATTTGGCTGTTTTAGCTGGAGCTTACAAAGAAACCTGTAAAAGGAGATATCATTCAAAACCCCTAAAAACAGAATATTGTCACGAAATTGGTGTAAGAATTTTTATTAAAGCTGTGATTGAAACCCTTTCAAAACATGATTTGGCTTTTGAACCTTTGTTAGGTTTTTATGAACGGCACTATTACAGATTATTTGGAAAAGTAAAAGAATCCGCTAAACACGCAAATCGTTCGATAAAAAAATTTGGTTATCTTTCTCATTGTAGTAAATGTAATTTCCGAGCGCTCGGAGTTGAAAAGATTATTAAATGCCCAAATTGCAGAGAAAAACTAAGTTATGCTGGACCACTTTGGATAGACCAGACAAGCGATCAAAGATTTGTTTCAAAAGTTGCATCTGATCTTGAAAAAAGAGGTTATGAAAAAGCTGCTAAATTCACAAAAATGATTGAAGAAGAGAGCGAAATCAAAGTACCTTTCTATGAATCCCACGAGCTAGCTAGAATTTCAAATAAGGATTGCCCAAAATTAGAAGGTTTGATATCCAAACTTCAAAAACAAGGATATGAAACATCAAAAACGCATTTCAGTCCAACGGCCTTTAAAACCAATGCGCCAATAGACTTTATTTTAAAGCAATTCTAAGTTTTAGGTGTAAGTATTGAATTGCGAGATTGCATTCGATTCAGGTTCCAATAGCTTTAAATATGAATAAGTATTCATTATGATTATGACTTTAGATTTTAAAGATGCTGGTATAAAAACTTGGAATAACCTAAAAAAAACAATTCCAATTTTAATTGCAATGGTTCTATTAGTTTCTATAGTTTTTGTGGCAGTTCCAAAAGAATTTTATTCCAAAATTTTTACCAAAAACATAATTCTAGATCCTATAATTGGTGCGTCAATAGGTAGTGTAGCCGCAGGCAATCCAATTACTTCTTACATTGTTGGTGGTGAGTTATTGAACAATGGAATCAGTTTGCTTGCAGTACTTGCTTTTATTCTTGCATGGGTGACTGTTGGGTTTGTTCAATTCCCTGCTGAAAGTTTAATGTTAGGACGGAAATTTGCGATATTTAGAAATTTAATTAGTTTTGTTGCAGCTATTGTAATTGCAATATTAATGAGTTTTACGTTGGGGTTACTATGAAATTAAATAAATTAAGGAAATTAAAAGAAAGAATAACCGGTACAATGCTTTTTGTATTTGGAATCTCTTTGCTTTATTTAGTCCTTTTTATTTTATCTCCCAACTTGGTTTATCGCGCTTTTATCTATTCGGGCGGGTTATTTTTAAAAATACTTCCAACGTTCGCAGGAGTTATTGTTTTACTTTTCCTAACTAGTTTATTCATAAAACCAAAGCAAATTAAGAATTTTCTCGGGCAAAAATCAAAAATCAAAGGCTGGGTTATAGCAATTATTGGTGGGATATTATCTACTGGTCCAATTTACCTATGGTATCCACTACTAAGTGAACTTAAAGAAAAAGGAATGCGTTTAGCATTAATATCCACATTTTTGTATAATCGCTCAATTAAAATTCCCTTACTACCTGTGTTGGTTCTTTATTTTGGTTGGACATTTACATTCATTTTAGCAATATATACAATTATCTTTTCAATAATTAATGGATATCTTTTAGAAAAGTTTGTGGGGGTGAAAAAATGAAAATAGCTATAGCAGCATTATCCGATCAAGAGGACTCTGAAATAAGTCAACAGGCAGGTAGATCTCCATTCTACTTAATTTTCGAGAATGGAACCTTAGTAGAAACAATAAAAAATCCGTTTCGAATGGGGGGTGGCGGTGCAGGTTTTGGAGTAGCTAAAGTACTTAAGGACAAAAAAGTAGAGTTAGTTATTGCAGGCGCATTTGGTCCAAATATGGAAAGTGCAATGAGTTCTTATGGAATTAACTTTAAAGAAAAAACAGGCACAGTCAAAGACGCACTTTAATGAATTAACTAAAAAGAAAGTCTAAGACAAATCATTAGTGTTCTCCAGATTCAAACATTGTTTTTTGATAGTCTTTAACAATAAATTTAGTGGCTCTTTTAACCACTAAATGACCTTCTCTTTCTAATAGTCTTTTCTGAATAGCTATTCCGCCGGGATAATTTGGATTTAAACTTCCATCTCTTTTCAGGGTTCTCCAAAATGGAAAAAATACACTATGATCTAATTTTCGCTTTTCTTGGGACGCATGAGCACATATTTTAGCAAATAAACCTAAACGAACTAAATCCACAACATCCACTTTATAATGTTCTTTCAAGATTTCACCAATTTGATCAATTGTAATTATAGTTCCTTCTGGAATACTTTTCATTATTTCATAAATATCTGACGGGGCAGGAAGCAAAATTCTTCCTGAACCATGAATCTCTTTTAATTTTCCACTCATCTCTTGAATTTTAGGCAAATCTTTGTATGAATTCATTTTTTGTACCCATGTTTTCTTTTTCTTAGGTCTTTTTTGCGGGTAACGAATAAATTGTGGCATAAGAACTGTAAGAAGCAGATTCTATTTAAAATTAGTATTTTTTAGAGATTAGTTTACCATAGCTTGCACCGTAACTTGCAGCGCCAATTAGTATTACGAGATTAATCAAAGCTTGAGATTCCTCTGGTGAACCAAAAGAAAGGCCATAAAATACAACACCACCACTAAATACATTAATCGCGCCATAAATCAAAGTTTCACGTGGCTCTACAATAGAATCTACTCTATCTAAAATTCTCCGAATTTTTTTAAAGTCCATACTCAAATATGTAAATTAAATTGAAGAATTTTAAGCTTCCTCATTTCTCTTTTTAATCAAAAGACAAATCTATTTAAATAAGTGTTTATAAAAATGAACATATGTTCAAAATATTAAACATATTAAGATTATTTTTTGAAGAACCAAATTGCGAATTTAATGTAAGAGAGGTTGCCAGGATTTCAAAAATAGCGCCTGCTACCGCCAGTAAAAATTTGAAAAAATTAAATGAACTTCACATTTTACAAACAAGACAAGAAAGAACTCTCAAACTTTACAAGGCGAATATTGAAAGTGATTCCTATCGAGATTTAAAAGTATATTATAGTATAAGAAAGATAAAAACGTGTGGACTGATTGCAGAATTAAATAAAACATATTTAAAACCTACGATTATATTATTTGGTTCTACTGCAGACGGTTTAGATACAGAAACAAGTGATTTTGATTTTGTGATTATTTCAGAAACCACAAAAGAATTTCCAAAACTGAAAAAATTTGAGCAATTATTGGGACGAAAACTTCAAATTTTTGCAGTGACCGATTTAAAAGAAATAAAAAACAAACATCTGATAAATAACATTCTTAATGGGCTAGTTTTGCAAGGAGCGATAAAATGGATTTAGACGAGTGTTTTCGGAAAGGTGTAATAAAAAAAACTAGAGTAAATCTAGAACTTGTAAAATCTCTGACTGAAATGTCGAATTCAAAAGAACAAACGATCAAGTTGGCAAAAATAACTGAGATTTCTGTTTCAGCGTATGTTTCATTGGCGTACGATTCTTTGAGAGAGATTTTAGATGCGTTATGCGTTTTAAATGGCTATAAGGTTTTATCTCATGTGTGTGTTGGTGAATTACTAAATGCTATTTTAGAAAATTTTAATTTCAAAGATTTTGACAAATTTAGATATATTCGAAATGGCATAAACTATTATGGAACAAAACTAGATCTTGAACAAGGTAAATTGCTTTTACTCAAAATTTTTGCAATGAGAAAAAACCTAAAAGAAAAATATTTAACTGAGATTTAAGCTTCCTCGTTTCGCTTTTCGACTTCTTCCTCTAAACCCAACTTATCGACTAATTCTTTGTATCTATTTCTAATTGTAACTTCAGTCACGCCAACAATGTCTGCAACTTCTCTTTGAGTTCTCTTTTCTCCTTCTAGTACTGCTGCAATATACAAAGCGGCCGCGGCAACACCAGTTGGTCCTTTACCCGATAAAAGATCCTTTAGTTTCGCAGCTTGGATGATTTTTCTGGCTCTTGCTTGAACCTCTCCTGAAAGTTGAAGTTTAGCTGAAAATCTAGGTAGATAGTCTTGAGCCTTAGCAGGTAAAATTCTTAATCCAAGTTCTCTTGCAACATATCTATAAGCTCTTCCTATTTCTCTTTTTTCAATGTCAGATGCTTCACTAATTTCGTCTAAAGTTCTTGGAGTACCTTGTTTTCTTGCTACAATATATATTAAAGCCGTGATAACACTTTCCATTGATCTTCCTCTAACTAATCCTTTATCAACTGCTTTTTCATACAAACGAGCTACTTCTTCGTGAACTGTTTTTGGTAAGCTCATATGAGAAATTAATCTATTTAATTCAGACAAAGCAAAACCCAAATTCCTATCTTTGGATTTAGTAAGTCTCTTGTGCCATTTTCTTAATCTATAATATTGGGCCCTTTTCTTTCCAGAAACTTTGTAAAGTTCTCCAAGACCCATACCAATTTCAGTCGAAACACCCATATCATGTTTTGTATACGTTAATGGAGCTCCAGCTCTTGCTTTTTGATTTCTTTGTTCTGCATCAAAAGCTCGCCATTCTGGTGCTTCATCAATAATATTATCTTCTAAAACTAAACCACAACGAGTACAAACTACTTCACCTTTAACTCGATCTTCTTTAAATTCAGTACAACCACAATCAGGACATTTTAGTTTAGATGCTGATTTTTTAGGTTCTTCAGAACGAGGAGTGGTATCTTCCATGATTTCTTCTTCACCTGCGATTTCAAATTCTTGACCCATTTGTATTTCCCCCAAAGTAGTACATATATAGTTCCAGCTAACCTTATATAAATTTATCTTCTGGAGAATATATGATAGACTAAATCCGTCCCTAAGAGTAGTTTTATACTATCTTTGTCCAGTATATAAAGGTTTCGGTAGCTGTCACTTCCACTGCCGTTATCCTTTTCAAAGTACAAAATAAAACGCCAAATTCAAGGAAATATCTTATTTAAAGGTCTAATTGGAACCATATTACAATAAACTATATAAACCATGTCTTCGAATTAAATATAAAAGGAATAGGTGACTTAAAATGAAGAAAATTTTACCATTAGCACCTCTTGAAAGATTAATGAGAAATGCAGGAGCCGAAAGAGTTTCTGAAGATGCTGTTGCCGCAGTAAGAGAAATTATAGAAGACATGGCACAAGCAGTAGCTGATGAAGCACTAAGGGCATCACGGCATGCAAAAAGAAGAACTATTAAAAGAGAGGATATTGAATTGGCAATAAGATAAACCAATTCTTTCTTTTTTCCTTTTTCTCGTTAGAAATAATTTATTTTCATATTGGTGAACTCAAAGGTTCACATACATATTCCTTCATATATGATTCAAGTATCTCTGCAGCTTCTGTTGTAATTTTTTCTTTTTTTAATAGGGCCGTGAGAGTTTGTTGAAGATTCCCTAAAGCAGCCACATATTTTTCTACGGTGGATTCAATGACAGGTTCTCTTTTGCAAAGTTTAGTATACCAAGTTAACGTAACCAAATATTGTTTTATCGCTTCTTTTGGGGTGTTATCTATACTTAACGTTTTATAAGCATCATGTACTTCAAAAGAATTATTTATTGTATCTAACAGCTGTCGGATTTGAGCCAATCTATATTCTGTAACTCGTCCTCCGTCAAGAACACTACGTATAGCATTCACACAATTATCTCTTTTATACGCTTCAACTGGAATTTTTGGTATGAATCCGGGTTGTATACCTACAGTTTCAGACATAATTGTTGTTTCGCAACATAATTTATATTTTTATGTAATGTCCATTTCTTCTTTCTTTTTAATCTTTTTGCATAAAACTTGCTGAAATGTTACCTAAAACCTCTTCAGAACATATTTCTGACCAAATATGATCCAAGTCTGCTTCGCATAAAGGATTATCTGTTGGATTATTTGCTGTTATTGTTAATTTTCCATGATTATCAAAATCAGCCACAAAAATAGGGATTTTGTTTAAATAAACTGGGGCAGTAAACCGATTAAATCTATGATTGTTTTTTCCTGCATAGCTGTAAACTTGTTCTGGATCACTGAATCTTTCTGTATGTGGGGTTTGATCTCGTAAACGTTTACCGTTCATACATTCATAGGTAATCTCACCTAATTCTGGAGCCCCATAAGGTGCTATTTCTTCTAAGAAACTCTCAAGTACCGCTAATGCGGTTCCCACCTGTAATTGTCGAAGTGCAGTTCCATTAGTTAATAAATAATCACGAATACTAACTGCATAACTTAAATTTTTTCCTGATTCTTCATTTAATCCAATTTCTTCAGTATCATACCCATCTTGCACCATTTTAATCACTTGATAAGGGTAAGTATATAGCCAAAAGAATATAAGGATATCGCTTTTCTAGAGGTTATATTGCGTCTGCGGGAGGTGCGACCGAAATTCGGTTGGTTGTTGCGTTCTTAAAAAACTACAAAAATTTAAACCCAACTCACCAATTTTCTTATATTGGTATAAAAAACAGTCACAAGAGAACTTATTATGAAATTCCAAAAAATACCATGGAAAGAAACAGTAAAAATATTATTGATAATATTTCTTGGGTTTATGATTTTTGTTGTGGCATTTGTTTTTACTAGTTCACTAAAAAATCAAGATTGTGTTGTTACGGAAGAGTACATTAAGGGGCCCGTTACACAAATTAGAGATGGAGATACTTTAGAAGTTTGCGAAATACCAATAAGATTATCTTTAGTTAATACTCCAGAAAAAGGTGAAATTAAAGCGGCTGGAACGAAATTAGCTCATGATCTTTGCAATATAGGAGGTATTGCAACAGTTTTAATTGATAAACAGCAAGAAATGTCTTATGATCGAAGAATTGGTGTTATTTATTGTAAAGGCATCAACTTGAACGAACAGTTACTTAAAAAAGGGCTTGCAGAAATATTAACTTATTATTGTGAACGAAGCGATTTTGGAGATTCAGAATGGGCACGGAAATACGGGTGTTAATTATTTGAATTCTAAAGAAAAATTTGACTTTTAAAGAAAATTTAGATTTAAAAAAAAGGAAAACTAGTTTTGATATTTCTTATTCAAAACATCTCTGACAATTTGACCAGCAATTCTGTTTCGTAATCCTTTTGAGTCTAAAACGTCCAATTCATTAAGAATCTTTTTGTTTTTCTCAAAATCTCCTGTAAAAACGTCTTTATTCTCTTTAATCATTTCTTCTGCAATTCTCTTAATGAAATTTGGTCTTACATTTCCCATATTAATCTGAAAGAACTGAGTGCTTTAAGCATATAAAGGTTTTGATTTTATTGGCGTTGCACATAAAGTGCCTTCTGCACAAAAAGTATTTATTTAGGGTAGGTTTTTACAGATAGTGCAACATGTATGTGCTGATTTTCAAAAGTATAAACTTGTGACTTTTCATAATATTTATATTGTTTTTGAAAGTCTAACAGAACTTTTCGTGTCAAAAGAGTTATTTGCATCAACACCCTCTTATAAGGATATTTTGTTAAGTCCACCAAAAAACTATCTCTATTTTTTCTAGAATTATATACCTTATATTTCTCTGAAATCTCATTTATGTCAAGAAGCTTACTTCCTAAAGTCCAGGGTATTTTAAACTGTTGAATTGGTATCTTGCTAATTCATCTTAAAACAACATCTCTACAATTTAGTTTGAGGTGTATTTTACCACTAGGATGAATTGAATAATGAAACTTCTTTGCCGCCCCCCTTCGCCTTATCAAAAACGTATAAATCTCCTTTTTTTGAGAAACTGATACCCATAATAGAATAAAGAGTTCCATCATTCGTCTTGGCAACGACATCTATTTTCAACATAACCCCTTCAAAAAGACCTAATATTAAAGTTAGGTTCAGAATCTATCTTTTGGTGAGATATCCCCTATTTGTCTTATAACCCACACTGTAAGTATAGACAGACAATAAATAGAAAACCCACCCAGTATAAATGATATAATATTTATCATAGTAATAGTTTGTTGCAAAATTATAAAAACCTAATGACTGGATTTATACAAGAAGTTAACCATTTTTAGAACTTAATCTTTTTTTAAGGAGTTTAGTTATAATATCTTTTCTTTTAATAAGCTCCTCATCTGAAAAAAATGCGTTATCTATCCACATTTTTAATTCTTGTGGATTCCGCAGTTTTATGGGTTGGTCAATTAAAAATAACATGATTTTATCTACAAAAATCTTTACTAAACTCCTATCTTGTTGAGAAATATAATCTGCCTCAAATTCATGAACTAGTAAATTTCGTTTTGCATATAAAGAATCTATCAAGGGTTCTAATTCTTTTTCAGCAAGTAATTTTTTAAGGGAGGATACCACAACTGCGCCGCGTTTCTTATTTTTTAGTTTTATTGTGCTTTCTATAATTACCCAAAATTTCAAAAAAGATATTTCTAGTTGTTTTTCAGTGACTGCATCTAAATAAAGTTTCAATTTACTCTCAGTTATTGATCTTATTTTTGGTGTCTGGTTGGCTAAGAGGTTTAAAATTTTCTTAAAAAATTTATAATTGCCAGTCTCTCTGTCGTGAATTATCCAAAAGGATTTACCAACCGATCTAATATCTTTATCCACCACCCGCCGCAATACGGAATGTATCGATGACGCGGGATAAACAACAGTTTCATCATCTTCTACAATAACAATATAATCTTCTAATGGGGTAGTTAGAATTTCAGATTTATTAGGCGCGTGAAACCCTATGAGCGGATTATTCTGGTAACTAATAGTAAAGGCGAGTGCACCAATTAATGCTAAAACTTTTCTATCCAAAATTTTATTAACGTACGCGTAATCTCTTGCTCGTACCTCTAATTTTAAAATTGTTTGCCGAGTATCAAATAATTCCTTGAGGTTTGGGCGGTGCATACTTTCTAAAAGTTTTTTAGAGGGTCTACTAATCTCTATGCCTATTTTATTTTTCAATATTTTTTTTAAGTAGCTCTTTTTTCCTTTGGATAACTCGAGTTCAATTCTGGTTGGTAAATAATAACTGTACTTTTTTGGGCGCTTGCGACGTATTTGCTTAAAACTCTCTTCACAAACTAAAAGTAAATTAGATAAGGTAGGTTCCATTTGCTTTTTACCTAAATTACAAAGTAAGTGATGAAATATATTGTGACCCACAATATCCGTATAGATATAACTGGCTTTCATATTGTCAAATACGCTTTCAAAGTTCGTTTTTTCTAGAAAATGTATAAGAAGTATAGTTTCAAGTTTTTGTAGTTTCTTTGAATTGCGAATCGAATTGATGCGACAAGAAGAAAAATCATCAAAAAGAGAAACTGCACATTTCACCAAGCAATCTAATTCTTTAATTATTTTTTTACAGTCAAATTTTTGTTTTAACTCAATCTTCATTAATTAATATAGCGGTATAAAATGATAAAAAGCTGATGTAAATGATTTACGCGGTAGGTTTATGTGCGTCTCGATAAAAAATCCTAAAGGTTGGGTTTTATACCCAACTCAAACAACTCCGGGATAACTACACAAATATTATGACACAGAACTTTAGCCAAAAGCTCATTACTCTGTGCAGTTTTAGTTTTACTCAACAACCCATCTCCAAACTTAGATTTAATCCTGTACATTATTGATTCTACGTTACTTCGTTTGTGATAATGCTCTAAGAATTCTTCTTCCATATACCTTAAATCCACTTAAAAGATATTTAAAATTCTGGATAGATTCCTAGTTCAAACAGTTTCTAACTCAAATGCAAGTTGAGAGGTATCTGAGGCGTTCCGATAGAAATCTATGACTTTTTATGCAAAAATCCATCCTGCACAAAAAGTCAATCGTTTTTAGGACTTAATGGGCAAAGCCGATTTTATTCATTATTTAAAACGAGTTTTAGGATGATTTTCAATTGCTTGAGTAGTCATGCAAAGATCGCAAACGCTAGCAAGACCTATAGCAAATACAGGATTTTAAATTTTTACTTTCTACCAAAACACGTATGAATAACAAAAGTAATAAAATAATACACAATGAAGAAAAAGTTATTCAGAAAACAAACAAGCATTTTAACAGCCTCTTTCTTATTAATGCTTTTAATTGGAATTTTGATTGGTTTTTTGATTAAGGGGTCTACTCCAAACGAAGGTCAGAATGGTCCTAAAGGGTACATAATAGCTAAGAACAATTTTTCTGAAACGATCCCTGCTGAAAAAGCCTTTGTGATAAGAATAATAGATGGAGATACAATAGAAATTGAAACAGGAGAAAGAATAAGACTTTTAGGGATAAATACTCCTGAAAGAGGGCAAAAATGTTATAACGAAGCCAAAAAAAGATTGGAAGAGTTAATAAAAAACAAAGAAGTACGATTAGAAACAGATGAGAATACGAAAGATCAATATGGAAGACTTTTACGCTACATTTTCTTAAATAACAAGAATATCAACATTAAACTTGTGGAAGAAGGCCTAGCCACAGTATTCATAATTTCTCCTAATACAAAATATGAAAAAGAATTAGAAGAAGCAGAGAACACAGCGCAAAAACAACAAGGATGTATTTGGGAAGGCGCTTCACCAGATACTTGTATTGGAATTTTCTACATACACGCCAATGCAGAAGGAAACGACTGTAACAATTTAAATGATGAATATATTACTTTAAAAAATAGTTGTGGCTTTTCATATGATATAACTGGTTGGAGAGTTACAGATGAAACTTCAAGAGATCCCTATGTATTCCCAAATTTTGTTCTCGAAAGCAACTCAGAAGTAACTCTGTATACTGGCTGTGGTATAGACGCACAGAAAAGCCTTTACTGGTGCAGCAGTGGAAGACAGTGCAATGCTGTCTGGAATAACGCAAAAGATACTATTTTTATAAGAAATAATCAAGGAGATTTGGTTTTGAATTACGAATATTCTAATGAATAATTTTTATTATTATGGAACTCTTATCGAAAACTCCTCGTTTCAAGAATAGAGTTCTTGAATCTCCTTATTTCTAATTAAGTTTAACTGCAGTTCCGTATGCAAGCATTTCAGAAGCGCCCTGCATTACCATCGAAGTTGCAAATCGAACACCAATAATTGCATCAGCATTCATATCTATTGCTTCATTAACCATTCTATTATATGCTTCATCTCTTGCATTTTTAGTCATACCGGTATATGTTTTTACTTCTCCTCCGACGAGACTTTTAAATCCTGCACCAATATCTCTACCAATATTTCTTGCTCTTACTGTACTTCCTTTGACGATGCCAAGGATCTTAATGATTTTCTTTCCAGGAGCTTCATTTCCTGTTGTAACTAGTATATCTGTCATTTTATTTTTTTACCTCCATATGGTTTAGTTTTTATTTTTTCAATATAATCTTCATTTTTATGAAAAAGAATGAAAATTCCAAGAACAAAACTTGGAATTCCGTACAGCAATATACTCCATTCAGAAAAACCGAGCGCAATTAAAAACATTCCTAAAATAATCATAAAAGTTCCAGTGATAATTCTGCTCAGAGTATTCATAAAAGTATTATGGTGAGACTATTATAAAAAAGTTACAAAAGACTAAAAAATATAAAAAATCAATATAATTTAGTTTTATGAAAAGTTTTTCTGAGAATTTTTCACTTCATCAAAACTCAGATAATTTATCATTTGAACAAACGCATTTAAAACAATTCTAATCTTATTTATTTTTATGAAATTTAAATCCTTCACAAATTTTCTTGGTACGTTTGTTTTTAATGAGAAGGGAAAAGTTCACGAATTCAAACCACTTCCGAAAGAACCAGAACAAGCAGCTAAAATTCTATTAAAAAAGAGCAACTTTGTGAAAGACCTTGTGAAAAAATATCCGAATATAAGAGAACTTGATCATAGCGATTTCGATTTTAGAGCCTTTGCATTGCAGGAAAACATAGTGAAAAATGAAAAAGATTATTATCATAAACTACAAAAAATAGCGCAAAATTATACTTCTCTGAAAATTAACGAGTCATTACCTGAAGATTTATATTTAATTGAGTTGATTAAACTTCAACAAGCTTTAGACAATTCAATTAACCCATTAAAAGAAAGATTACTTGCTCTAAAAAATGTTAAAGAAACATCTTATGTAGGAAGAAAATTTGAATTCAAAATTAAAGAGTTAAAAGAACTTCATGACGAAGTAGAAAAACAGGTTTCAGAACTTGCTAAAGAACTTATGCCCAATGTATCATATATTTTAGGCGAAAATTTAGCTGCCCACTTACTTAGTCTGGCGGGGTCTATGCAAAAATTAGCGAGAATGCCTTCTTCAACTATTCAGGTTTTGGGTGCAGAAAAAGCCCTTTTTAGATACCTAAAAGAACAAGGAAAAGCACCAAAACACGGCATTTTATTTCTTTATCCAAAAATAAATGGCATCAGAAAAGAAAAAAGAGGTGCAATGGCTCGTTTTGTTGCAAATAAATTAACTATTTTGTCCAAGGTTGATTTCTACGGTGGCGAATTCATGGCTGATCAGATCAAGAAACAAATCGAAGAAAAATATACAAGTTTAAAAAAATAGCCCAAACTTGTTTAAACGAGTGTAAAGTCTCTTTTACATATGTTAAATATACTTAACAAACTTAGACCTTTTTGAAAATGATTGCATTGAACTAATTCTCAATGGGCTACTAACTAAAAGAATATAAAAACTTAAAGAAATAAAAATTGAGCTGAATCTACTTCCAGAGCCAACCGAATATCCCCTTGCTCTTTTTCTCTTTTTGTGCCAATTCAGTTAACCGAGTTTGTTCTTGTTGAATCTGAGTTATTTGTTCATTTAAGAGCCCTTTTAATTCTGGCTGAAGTCTTTCCCGATATTGAACTAATTTCTCCATTCTTATTCTGTTTTGAGTTAATTCTGCTTCCAGTTCTTCAGTTGCTTTTTTATTTCCACCTGCAAAAAATCTCAATAACGGTGCTCTATTTTGAATTTTTTCTTCAGCGTTTATGGTTTTTTGAACAGAATTATTAAATTCGCGTGCAATTTTAGAGATATTCTTGCCTATTCCTCCTGCAAGATCTTCTAAAGCCAACAGATTATGAACAGCTTCCCTAACCTGATTCTGATTTTTGTAAATTTTTATTTTTCTGGCACTTATCCCAATCAAAGTTTGATTCATAACTTGCTTTCTTTCTTGAATTATTTGTCTATACTCTCTTACTGTTTTCGCCTTTATTCTTATATTGGAAATATTGATTGCTTTAATTGCACTTTCGTTTCTTTCACGAGTCTGATTTTTTGTATTGACTTGCTTTTTAGTGCTATTTAAAACAGCAGTAGCATTTACAATCGCAGTAGGAGGTACAGCAGAAGTTACATTTGCCCCAGAATTTCCTGAAGTTACATTTGTAGTCGTGTTAGACATATTAGCAACATTATTCATTCCATTAGTATTTTCCGCGGCCACAAAACTTGCGCACAATAATGAAACAACTAAAAATAAGGGTATGTATTTCCTATTCATTTTTGATCACATTACTTCTGCCTTGCCCAGTATATAAACTTTATGAGAAGCTTCATTTCATTTAGAACCAAAAAGTTCTTATATATATAATATAGGCAGAACTTACGCGCACTACGAATCCTTTACACAGAGTTTTAAACACTAAAAACAATACACTTATTTGATGGGGGTAATGGTAGCTAAAAAACTAATTTCAGTATTCTTTTTATTTTCTTTTCTAATCATGGTTGCTACAGTAAATGCGGCGACTATTGACGTAAGTCAACCTATTCAACTTACCAATAATGAACATTATGAACGAGGACAATCTATAATTTATGATGGTTCTAATTATTGGCTATTTTATGGACGTTCTGCTACTGTAACTGGAAATTATGGGAATCCTAATCCCACTGATCCAGATACGCACGATTATGAACTGTATTATAAAAAAGCATCGACAATTTCAAATTTGGCTACAGCAACCCCCACGAGAATAGATGTACCGCACAATGCAAATATTTATCAAGGAGAAACAGATTCTGCATATTTTAATGGATATGTTAGGGTTTATGCTTCTGTAGATGTAGGTGCTGATGCGACTTTATATCAATGGTCTAGTAATGATGGTGGCGTAACTTGGAGCGAAAGTATAATTGAATTAGGGCTGGCAGATGGCGCAGCACATTTTGCTGCAATTAATTGTGATAATAAACTGTGGTTTGCATACCAATTAGGCAATAATTGGAAATCAAAATATTATACTACTAGTTGGAGTTCTGAGTATGACATAACCAATAATTACGGGACAGCCAAATTTTACTGCGAAGGAAGCAATCTTTATTTTATTCGGGCAGACAGCGGAGACCAAGATATTTATCAGTGGGGTGGCGCCGTGTGGAATCAAATAGATTCTGCTACAGAATCTGGACCTTATGATCCAACCATTTACAAAATTGGCACAAAGTATGTTGCAGCTTATGCTCCTTGGGTGAGTCCAAAACAATGGATCAAAGCAAAAACTGGCACCTCTTTGAATACGTTATTGTCTTCTGGCACAGAGGTTGACATTACTAGCGCCAGTTATGGTTCAAATGTTTGGATTGATATGTGGCCAACAGGATTTACAGATGCATTAGGAAGTCCATATTTGTTTTATACCTCTGAAAGAAATCCAAATGATCCTAATACAGAAATAACTGGAAACATTTGGTATTTACCTGTTGAATGGCCTGTTACAAATGATCATTACACGTATATTCAGAATGCAATAGAGCAAGCAATTAATGATGACACGATTAATGTTGCAGCAGGGACGTATAACGAAGGAATTAGTATAATTGACAAAGACTTAACAATTCTGGGAGATTCTTCAAATAAACCACTAATCACCCCAACAGAAAACACTGGTTTAAATAATGAAATTGGTGTAAATGGTCGAGGCTGGTTCCAAGTAACTGGAGCAAACGTAATTTTCCAGAATCTAATATTTGACGGAACCGGGAAAAATGTCCGCACAGCCATTCATTATCATGTAGATAGTACTGGAGGCAAAGTGGAAAACTGTGATTTTAGAAATATTAAACATACTAGTCAATATCACGGTCGCGCAATCAATAATTATGGTCAATACGTTGAAATACTCGGTTGTACGTTTGAAAATATACAAAGAATCGGCGTTTTTACATTTAATCCAGATGCACGAACATTAATCAAAGATTGTACTTACACAGGAAAAGGTATCGGTGATTTCCTTGATTACGGATTTGAAGTAGGAAATGAGGGAGATATAAAAGTTGAGGGTTGTACAATAACTAATTGTAAAGGCGTAGCAAGTGTTGATGGTTCAACTTCCGCTGGGATATTGGTTACAACCGCTTGGGGTTCTAATACAAAGGCTACAATTATTGGTGACACCATCTCAGATTCAACTACCGGAATTGCTGTTGGTTATAGTACCACAGATACAAGCGTTGTTGTTGCAAAGTACAATAATGTTATCGGAAATGATGTTTATGGAATTTCCAGTACCGGACCACTTGTTAATGCAGAAAACAATTGGTGGGGTTCTGATACAGGTCCCTCTGGAGAAGGTTCGGGTACTGGCAATGCAGTAAGCACGAATGTAGATTATGAACCTTGGTTGGGTGCGGCAGTAGTGCAAGGCAGTTTTGGTCCAGAGAGAATGCTTATCGAGGTAGGAACTCCGGAAACAAGTGGTGATGGTTCAATTACCGTTGAAGCTTTTGGCGCAGGAACCGGATACCTTGACTTAATAACTTATCAAAATAGACCTTGGACAGATAGCGCAGTTTTCTCTGGTGCAAGTAACTTCTTTGATGTAAAATATGAACCAGGTCCATATGTTGATCCAGGCATTACTAGCCTAGACATAACTTTCCAGAATCCTGGTGGAAGTAAAATGTACTGGTGGAATAAAGGTACTGAATCTTGGGGTCTATGTTCTAACCAAGTTTTAAATGGAGACGGAAGCATAACTATTACAGTTACAGCCACAACAACACCGACTTTAGACGATTTAGCAGATCCTCCGTTTGGTGGTGGAGATCCATTAGAAGTTCCTGTAATGAGTCCTATTATTTTGGTCTCTTTATTCTTAGGAATTGCAGGTTTTGGTTACTTTTTTGTCGGGAAAAAGTAATAAGAGGATTCAGTTTAGAATAGACTCATTTGACAGAGATTAAACTATTCTTATCCTGGTGGTACTTTTTAGATAACTTTCCTACAGGAAACTAATTCTTACTAGAACTGTTCCCGGAGAAACATAATTAAGGAATAAACTAAAACGAAAATGCATAATTAAAGTTTACATTTTGCAAAAATCTTCTGTGTTTCAGGCATTTAAGCAGAGAAAAATTCTAAGTTCAATATACTTATTTAAGTTTCGTACAAATAATACATAATTAGATCGTGGTTGCGAAGCGTTATGGCAAAGACAGAATTTATGAAAGCATACTCTAATTTAATAGAAGATGAGAGAAATGGTGTACTTATTGTTATAACCGGCAAACCATATTCTTGGAATAGAGCTTACGATGAGATTAAGAATGACACAGAATTAGGGAAACAAATATTAAAAAAACTTGTTAAATTAGGTATATTGCACGAGGTGTAAACTTATGGCAATTGACCAAAGTATAGTTGCAGATGTACAAGAGCTAGTAATTGCTAGATTAGAGACTTTAAATCCTGAATCAAAAATATTGCTTATGGGTTCACAGGGACCAATTTCTGTTAAACAAATGATAAAGGAAGTAAAGGGCAATACTCCTTTTGGAGAACAAATTATGGAAGTACAATTGTCCTACATTAAAATGCTTGTTAGAGGGGAAATAGATTATTGAAAAATATATTCTAATGACGAGACCGTGCAATGACATACAAACACAATATCTCAATGTTCTTGCAGGAGAACTTATAAAAGAAATCAAAGAGGTAGGAGAGCACAAAGTTATTGATTTAAATGAAGAAAAAGCAAATCGAAATTCTTTTGAAAAAGCAATTGATAAGAGAAACCCTAGGCTTGTTATTTTACATGGACATGGAAGTATTGACTGCGTTTGGGGACAAAATGAAATTATTTTAGACAAAAATAACATTCAAAAAATGAATTCTCGTATAATTTATGCTTTAGTTTGTGACTCTCTACATGAGCTCGGCAGATTTGCAATAGAAAATGGAGGTGCAGAAGCGTATATTGGTTATGAATCTCACTATATGATTACTCTTGAGCCAACCAGATCTACAACCCCATTAAAAGACAAAAGTTTTAGACCATTTAGAGATTTACATGTGATGTTGGTTTTGTTGTTAATTTCAGGATTTTCAGTTTCAGAAGCGGTTGAAAAAACTAAAAAAAGGATGAATGAATTTATTAGAGAGTATGGAATTAGAGGAATAAGAGATCAATATGGTGATGCACCATTAATTCGATTTGCATTATATTGGAATAAATTTTTTATGAGTGCTTATGGAAATCTTGATGCCAAATTCTAAGGAAAAAACCTCAAAAAATAAACTAAAGTGTATATCCAAAAAACCAGAAATTTTTCACAATCTGTTATTCTATTTCTCAAATTTTTTAATTCACTAGAATCCATCTCTTTTATGAGTTCTGTCTATAAACATTTTCAATAAAATTTGATGCATCAGGAGCAAGCAAAAGTTTATACGTCATCAAGTGCCACCAGCTTGGGGCTATTTGTTTTTTCCAAGGCAGCCATCATGTCTGCTAATTTGTTACGATTATATGCTCTGATCATTTCTTTTAGTAACTCATTATATGTTATAGTCCCTCTTTGTTCCAGAAAAGAGCAAAAGTTTTATAAAAAAGTAATGCTGTTCTAGTCGGCTTTTTGTTAGGAAACGCAATTAAAAACAATGAAAGTTACGATTAAATTAGCGCGGCTTTAAATTGGAGTCGCAATTCATTAATTTTCTTTTCATTTAATTTTATAAGAATACTTTTACACAAAACCAAAAATTCTGGAGCTTTTGTTATCATCTTAGAATATTGTATGTCCGGAATCGTTCGATCTACATAATATTGAGAATTTATTCTGGCTTTCATGGATTCTTCAAGAAATTCTAAATTTTCTTCACTAAAAAATTCTTTGAGAAAACTTTTTGCAAATGAAATAGTACAAGAATGAATTCCACATTTAATTCCAAGTTTAGTAAGAATAGAATAAACTGCAAAATAGAGTGTGTAATATGCTGTTGAAATTTTCCAATCTTTTATGGTGTTTATACACATCGCTTCAAGCGCTTCTTCTGCTTTGATAATGTATGCGCGAGAAAGATTTGAATTGGGCGCAATCAAACTTAATCCGTCTTTTTTTTCGGCACACCATTTAATTTTATCCATTTTTTAACACCTGCCGAATAAATTGTTCTATATTCAAAAAGACAATATGATTTTTTAATATTTCATTTAGAAGAATATCTTGATTTATTTTTTTTTCAAAAAGTTTTAACGGGTAACATTTCACGTTGATTTCAACACCAAACATTCTTGAAATTTTTTCAATTTCTTTGTCATCATAAGATCCAGCAACAAATATGTCCAAATCAGAATTTTTCTTTTCGAGCCCCTTTACATAACTTCCAAAAATGACTCCAATTCCTTGTATGTGTGGAGTTATTTTTTCTATAATCTCTTTAACAATTAATTGTGTGCTCATGAACGTGAGCAATTTATATCGTTCTACTAAAACAAGATAGTTTTTGGCGGAGTCGTTATTTTGTAGTTTATAAGATTTTATTTTGCCCCTCATTTTTGATTCAATAATTCCCTTACCTTCTAAATTTTCAAGACTTAGTTGTGCAGTTCTTGGACTTATTTTAAGTAACATTTCAACCTCTCGGATGTAATATGTGCTATTAAAATCATTAGTAAATAGAGAAAGAACCCTCAAAGTGTTTTCAGTTATGTTTAATTTATCATACATACGTATTATTTAAAATACAGTACTATTTAAATCTTGGCTTTTTCATTAGGAAACGCAATTAAAAACCAAAGTATGAACGGCAATGCCGGACCTAAAATAACACTTAGATTATAGACAAAATATAACCCTTCTGACTGAGTTAATAAATATGGAACATACACTGAAAATGTAATTGCGTGCATTAGTAAAAGAACAAAAAAACCAATCAAACTGAACTTTAATTTTCTTTTCCATTTTGTTTTTGTTGCAAATAATAAGGCAAAAAAAGGCACTATATTAAAGTCAATTAAGGCAGAGGAACTCATATCCAGTCGAATTCTTAATCCATTTGAAATAACAGAATACATCATATTTCCCATATTTGTTAAAGAATAGCCACCAATTGAAAGAAATTCTTTAACGAGAAGCATAATTATCTTAACATAATATAGTCCAATTACATACCAAAGCCCAAAAAGAGGTATTAAGTAAATAAAAAACTTCACAATAAACGGCAATTTTTCAAACTTCTCAAACAATTTACCTTTTTTAAACATTTTCAATTTTTTCAAAATTTTAAGTTTTTTTAAAATTTCATTCTTTTGCATATTTTTTCACCCAAAATACAAACATTAGAATTATAAAAATAAGGAAAATAGATTCCCACAAAAAACTATGGATAAATTGAAAAGCAGAAGGGAATTTCATTCCAACCAAAGAAAGTACAAGTAATCTAAGCAAGTTTAGAAGGTAAATTAGAGGAACACCAACCAAGATAGCTAAACCTTTACTTTTTAGTTCTGCTTTATAGCTCATAATTGCCGCAATAAAAATTATAATAGGAAAAATTGCAGTACAAGCATAAATCACACTAAAATTCACATTAGGAAAAACAATAGTCCACCCAACAACTTTTGAATTAATTCCAAAAATAAACAATAAACCTTTCAGAATCCACGCAGTTCCTGAAAGCAAAAACTTCAAGGAATTGCGCGTAAAGAAAAACAATGTAAATAATCCCAAAGTAATTCCAGTAAATTTAAGAACAAATTCAATACGAGGATTAATTCTCATCATTGTACTATATTAAACATAGTGTACAAGGATATTAAAGATTTCTCAATTTTAGGTATATTATTGAAAATCGCTATACAGAAACAGTACAGAAACATTCTGATTGTACTGTGAGTCATTAAGTATTTATTAATTAGTCGTAAATGAAATAAATGTTCGTTAATCACTCACAGAAGAAATTAACGGTCGTTAAAACACTGTTCAGGTAAGATACACTTGTAGTGCCAATACAACCGCACCACGCATGTTTTTATAATTCACATCTTAACAGTAATATCAGAATCTATGATAGATTCGAACTTCAAGGGGAAGGCTAGATGAGTAAAGATTACAACTCACAATACCGCGCAAGGGAAGGAAACATTCATTCTAGTTTGGACTTAAATTCAACATTCAATCATTCCAATTTATCATTTTCAAATTTATTCAGTTCAAGTAATTCACTAAATTAATTCACTTCATGTTGTTCTATTCATAGAACTAGAACTTGTGCCGTGAGGGGCACATTAAACAACCTCACAAACCTAAAAAGGTGAAAAATAAAATGAAAAACGTAGCAAAGTTTGCCGTAATAATGAGCATTTTCACAATGTCTCTATTATTTAGCGGTCTAGCTTTTGCTGCAGTACCAGACGTTCTCGAGTGTGATGCAGAACCTTCTGTAATTCACGCAACTTGGGATCAAAATAACTCTTCTATGACTCAGGTTACCGTTCAGTTGATGAGTGCAGATGATGAAACTTATCCTGGCGAACCTGTTAAAATGTGTGGAGTTGAGATCAAATGTGAATCTCAAAATACCGACGTTTTAAACAACGGTGTTCTTGGTGGCGCAATTGCAATCGGAACTACCAATAAATTCGGAAGAGTTGTTCTAAATTTTTATTCCACAGGGAATAGAAATGCCAATGTTGCAGACAATGTTGAGATTCGATGTAGATCCTTACAACAAGAATCTTGTTCTACATTAGTTGATGTCAAGGCACACGTGCCTGATATGGTAGAATTGTCCAAGTGTCCTAACGGTGACGCATTTGATAAAGAAACTCCTGATATAGATTATCCAGATATTATAGCTGACGGAGTTTCAAGAATCGTTATCGCAGCACAATTAAAAGACGATTTAAATCCTGATGTACCAGTCAAGAAATCTGGCGTAAAGATTAAATTCGTTTCAGATAAAACCAACATTGTAAGAGCTGTCGACGGAACTGATATGGTTGAAGCTTATACCAATGATCAAGGTGTTGCATATGCAACTTTTGTATCATCTGGTGCAGGCTCCGAAAATGATGGCGATGTAGATATCATGGTGGAAGTTGATGGAGGATACGGAATACTTAAAAAAACGATTAATGTAGAAACTACCTTAAATTACGGTACTACAAACATTAATGGTCAATTGTACGTTTCTGAATTCCCATTACAAATCTTAGCTGATGGAACTTCAACTGTTGAAGCTTGTGTTCAACTAAGAAAAGATAATGGTCACATTATCAGAAATCCACCTGCAAAAGTGGTTTCATTTGTCTCTCATGACATAAGCCAACTAGTACCTACAAATCCATTCTATACAACCAATCCTGGTTACGCTGAAGTCGAAGACGAAGATGGAAGATTTCCACAAGGCGGTGTTTATACTACTACCTTTAGGTCAAACGGCATACACGATCAAAATACCCTAACAGAAGCTAGAATTGAAGCTTCAGCAGAATTCTTCAAAAACGATGATGTTGATGTTGAATTAGTTGATGCACAATACTGGCCAGAGGCATTAGATGTTACAATGTCTCCAGGTAAGATCTTGTGTGATGGCGAATCTAAGGTTAAGGTTACAGCACAACTTCTAGATAAAACAAATGGATACCCTGTATTCATGTCTGGAAGACCAATTACATTTACCTCAAGAAATTCAGAATTAGTTTATGATTCTGCAGATGTTGACAATGATGGTCATGCCATAATTGTTGCTGAAACCAATGCATTTGGTTATGCTTATGCAGAATTTACAGCTAAGGATTGCAAAGAGGATAATGTAGCCCCTGGTAATGCTTATATCGACGTTTCAAGTATTTCAGATTCAATCAGCGTCACAAACACATATGTAACAGTCATTCAGCCACACGGTTTCAAACCTAATGGCATAAATGTATATACAGATCAAGATATGATGGGTTACGATGAATCTAATCCAGCACATGCTTCCCCTTCTGTCATTTCAGCAGATGGAGACAAACCTGTATATGTTACAGCACAAGTTTGTGAAAGAGAGAATCCAAATACCGCAGATAGTTTCTGCAATCCTGTAAAAAGAGCGGGAATTAGAGTAGAATTCCATGTAATGGACAACACTATTGTAATGAACAAAGATTCGACAGAATTTGATAGTGATGTTGATTCCGTGTATGCTTATACCGATGAGGAAGGTAAAGCTACAGCAATTTTCAGATCTTCTGGAACAATTCCAGTAAGTAATGAAGGATGCACAAAAATTAGAGTTACCGGACAAAACGGAGAAATACTCGGAAATGCATGGGCACAAGTATGTGCAAGACAAGACGAAGGAATGACACCAAACGCTGTTTGGACATGGGCTCAGCCTGCGTTCATTACTGCTGATGGAACTTCTTCCACAGTTTTGAGAACTGCACTATTGTGGTGTAACTGGGATCAAATTATTTATGAAAAAGAACTATATTCCCAACGTGGATTGAGTAGTTTAACAGCTCAAACTCCTTTGGAATTAGCTGGAATGATAAATGATAGCACTCCAGATTACACACACTACTGTAAACCTGTTCAATTAGAAGGCGCACAAGTCAAATTCGAAGTCAGCGATCCTAGTATTGTTGACGACGGAATGAGTGGTCGAAAAATCATCGCTTATACTGATGAATACGGACACGCAGCTGCAACTTTCTACTCTGCAGGATTCGACACACCAAACATTGGCAAAACAGAGGTTGATGTTTTCGTTGATCATATTGGCGAAGATGTAACTCCGTTGAACAAATTATTTGTTACAACAGAGGAAAAGACCTGGCCATGGTGTACTGAACCGTTGACTTGTGGTGCTGCAGATGCAGATACTGACAACAATCAATTTATCGGTGATAGTGAACTTCTACATTATATCCTAAATTGGATGGGTAGTGGTTCTGATACAGGTGTTTGTGAAGGATATCCAAAAGCATATCCGTGTAATGAAACTCCTTGCGATCCCGACTCAAGATTGATTGAAGCAGTTCTTGTATGGATGCACATCTAAAAGGTACTGAAGCAATAAAGGGTGAGTTAAATACTCATCTTCCCTTTTCCCTTTCTTTTTATTTCAGAAAGGCTCAAAACAATACAAAAAATATATATTCGTATCGTTCGTATCAGAACAGTAATAAAACTTCATATTTACAATTTATGTAACTTCCATAAAAATTGGGAGTTTCAAAAAAATCAAAGAGGTAAATAAAAATGAAATACAAACTATTCCTAATTCCATTATTGCTTTTACTGGCATTGCCGGCAATTAATGCAACTCAAGCGGAAGTTACAAGAGTCTTACCAACTTCTGCATTAATCCTTGCAAATTTGAACATAAATTTGGAAGTAAATATTGACGAATCAAATAAGCCTTCGGTCTATATCTTAACCGAATATATCCCAGAGAATTTTGAAGTGATTAGTACGGGTGGAGGTAGCTGGTTCGCGAATACAAGAACCATTAAATGGCTAGTAATTGACAGTTTTATGGGTCAAGTTATTGAAGATATAACTTATACATACCAACTTAGAACAACCGTTGAATCAACTTATGATTTCACAGGAACCATTCAAGATGATTCAGATACATATAACGTATTAGGAAATACACAATTACAAGTTACAAGTGGTCAAGGTGACACAGAAACACCTATTGTAGGGAGCATAAGTCCTTTAGCAGCAAATGCTGGGCAAGCTCAAACCTACTCAGTGGATGTATCTGATAATACCGGCGTTGCTTCTTGTAGTCTTTATGTTGATGGCGTTAATAAAGGCGCTATGAGTTTAAGTTCCCCTTGTGTAAGTTGTACTGCCACAAAAACGTACACTTTCACAACCGCCGGAACCTACTCTGCTTATGTATTCTGCAGTGATCCCATAGGAAATTCTGCACTAGGTATTCCGACAAACATTATTGTTTCAGAAGTTCAACAGGATCAAATACCTCCTGTTATTTCTGATGTTCAAAGCACAATAAGCTCAACCTCCGCAACAATTACATGGACAACTGACGAGAATTCTGATTCAACTGTAGAATATGGCGTAACAACAGGTTACGGCTCCGCTGAAACAGACACAAGTGATGTTGTTTCTCACTCAATTATTTTAACAGGATTAAGTCCTGCAACAACTTATCATTATCATGTAATTTCAATTGACGCAAATAATAATCCCGCGGTTTCAAGTGATTACACTTTTACAACATCTATTTTGACAAATGACCAAATTGGAGTAACTCGAAATCTTCCACAAACCGCCGATCAAAATCTTAATTTTAACGTTCAATTAATCGTAGATGTCAATGAACCGAATAAACCAACTTCTTATACATTAAGAGAAACCATTCCACAAAATTTTGACATAGTTAATACAGGTAATGGTATCTGGTCTTCAGATTCTAGAACCTTAACTTGGCGAGTCTTTGAAAGTTCTTATTTGGGTACACATGTTCAAGATACAACGTATACATATACACTAAAGCCAATTTCAAGGGGTACTTTTAATTTCCTTGGAGCAATACAAATACCTGCTGGAATTTATTCAGTCGTTGGTGACACTCAACTAACTGTTACTGGTGGCGCACCAGATACAACTGCGCCTGTAATTTCAAATATATTATCAAATCCAAGTTTAAATTCAGCTGTGATCTCTTGGACCACTGATGAATTAGCTAACTCTGTTGTCGAATACGGAACAACAACGGCCTATGGAAATTCTGAAATACTATCGACTTTAGTAACCTCTCACGGAATTACATTGGGTAGCCTAACTGCAGGCACTTTATATCATTACAGAGTTAAATCAGCTGACGCAAGTACAAATGAGGCCACAAGTTCTGATTATACTTTTACAACTTTAAGTGCTCCAGATACAACAGATCCTGTTATTTCAAATATTCAAATAAGTTCAGTTACTGGAAATTCTGCAACAATTAGCTGGGATACTGATGAATTAGCAAATGGAAAAGTAGAATATGGTCAAACAATTACTTATGGATCAGAAAAAACTCACTTAGCATACTTAACTGATCATTCACTTACTTTAACTGGCCTAACTGAAGGAACTTTGTATCATTATAGAGTTAAATCAACTGATGCAAGTACAAATGAAGCAGTAAGCGCAGATTATACTTTTACAACTTCACAAGAATCTTACCCTTTAACTATTACAAATGTTCAGGTTTTAAATCACAATTTCGATCCTGCGAGCTCAATTTCAGCTGGCGGACAATTCAATATCAAAGTTAATGTTGAAAACACAGACACACTTTCAAAAACACCAATGCAAATCGTAGAAGTATTAGACGGATCAACTCCTCTTTTCATTGGAACTGTAAAAACATCAATTAATCATGGAGGCACTTCTGAAATTACAGTAGGCTTTGTACTTCCAACAGGTGTTTCAAGTGGAAAGGAATACACAGTCAAAGTTTTCAACTGGAATAACTGGATCTCACAAGGAAGCTGGGAAGCATATTCGGCTCCATTCCAAACTTCATTCACAGTAGCATAAGCAATTATGATGCTTACTTATCAACTATCCATACAATAAAAGCAGCATAAACAAGTGTACTCAATCACGAATATAATTCCTCATAATGAAAAAAGCGTTACTGCTATTACTCATTCCATTAATTCTTATTTCAACACAACTTATTCTCGCAATTCAACCATATAGCTACTCTTTAGAAGTAAACACAGATCATTCAGTTTATGCTTTAGGTAGTTCTGTCAAGATTAGTGGAACTTTGTTATCTAACGGAGAACCAGATATAAGTCAAGACATAGGCATTCAAATCACAACACCCGTAGGAATGTATCATGTAAATCAAATTAAAACAGATGCAAACGGCTACTTTGAAGACATATTCCAATTAAATGAAAATTCTCTCGAAGGATTTTACACAGTTTATGTTACGAATGGAAATCAAATAAGAGAAGTGACTTTTGAAGTAGTAAAGAACACTAAAACTTTGACAATAAACGTAAATAAAGAGAGTTTTAATTCAAATGAATTAGTTGCAATTGGAGGAACTTTGTATGATTCAGAACCAATTGCAAATGAACCAATTGCAATTCAAGTTATTAATTCTAATTATGGTCCTGTTTTTTTAGATCAAATTTCAACAAATGAAAATGGAAATTACGTAGTTTATTTTACACTCCCGCCAACTTCTTTAAGTGGGCAGTACAGAATTTTTGTTGCAGCAAAAGGCATTTACTCTATAGACTATTTTGAAGTTAATCACTTCCACGATAATACTCTCTTCTAAAGTTCTTCTAATACTTCTTGATATTGCATTTTTATTGGATCTGTTATTGCCTGTGCAAGTGATCTGTAATATGCATTGCACTCAAATTCATTTTCCAATCTCTGACATGCATCCAAAATTGATTGTAAATTCTCAGGAGTTGTTTCTTTGAAATATTTCATTTCAGCTCTTCTAATTCTTAGTTCACCATCCCCAATAAGAATTTCTCTATAGCCATCAGTTTCTCCATCTGACATTTAATTCACAAAATTAGTATGTGAAAAAAACTATTAAAAAGTATGTAAAATATAATTTAAAATATTTTGAAGTCGTTTAATTTTCTCCGAAATTGATTTAACTTATCTTGCGAGAGTAATTAAGACTACCATGAAGAAAATTCTTGAAACCAAAGAAATCTATAAAAACTGGATTACATTACGAACAGAAAAAGTAGATTTAGGGAACTGTGAATATACTTATGACATTATTGATATGAAAGATGCGATTTGTGTTCTTGCATTTTTAGATTCACAAACTGTTGTTTTAGTTGATGTTTACAGACAAGCAGTAAAAGACAGAATTTTAGAGCCAGTGGCCGGAAGTATAGAAGAAAATGAAACATCTGAGCAAGCGGCCCAACGAGAACTTAGAGAAGAAATAGGTTACAGTGCAGGAAAATTAGAATATTTGGGATTTTTGCTTCCAACTGCGTGCATTTCAAATCATAAAATCTATTTTTATGTTGCAGAAGATCTTAAGAAAGATTCGATAAAACAAGATAGAACAGAAGATATTGAGATTAGAACATATAATTATAAAGAATTAGTGAAAAAAATTAAAGTGAATCGTTTTAACTCAATTTTATTACATACAGCAGTTTCTATGAATGAAATGAAAAAGAATTAGAATACTATCCAGACATTCTCTGGAATCTAACTTTTCCGTCCAATATTTCCACAATATCCCCTATTTTCATCCTTTCAGTAGAATATGCAGGAATTTTTATAGTTTTAGGTTTACCTCCTTCTCCATCGAACCTGTACAAGTTTACTGGACACACATACGTACTAAAAACTACTTCTGGGTCAAGAGTCTGTAAAGAATATAATGCATTATCAATATCCATTTGTCTTTCTCTTTGATGAGCAATTCGTGTATGAGGATTCAATTCAATTTTAATGTGATCCCCAGTCATTGTGCTTGGGGTACCTATGTATATTTTACTTTTAGGTCTTGCACTAAAATAAACTCGTACAGAATCTCCAGCATACACTGCTTCTTTTGTTCGAATAATTTCAACACCCCGGATCTTTGGAATACTAAAAATTACTTCTTGAGGAACATATGTTGCCTTAAATACCATTACGTCATCGTTCATATGTGAAATTTGTGTATTAAAATATAAAAAACTATGTTAAATACACTACTAAAACATAGTAATTTTAATATGTAAAATATAAGAAATGATTTGGCACAGTCGTTCAAAAAACAAACTGAAGAATTAAAGCTGGTCTTTCACTTTCTGAAGAAAGTTAGCTGAATTTTTGTCTAACAGATAAACTATGTCACCTACGTCCATCTTTAACGCAGTATGTGGTTCTAGTCTTTGAATCTCTCTTGGAAATTCACATTCAACATCATAACCACCATCTTCTCTTTCGATTATTATCCAATTTCGTGCTTTTCTAAAGTCTGTAATAGTATTAAACGTCTTAAATCGAGTAGTACCGTTCATAAATATTTCTAGATTTCTCAAAGTCCTCATATTTTCTCGAACCAAATTTTCATACGGATTATTGCCTGGTTCCAATCGTATATTAACATATGAACAATAATCATCTGGCGCAATCGTATATTCCATTCCAAATCGTGCAGAAAAAACACGCTCTCTTAATTTGCCATTTTCCGAGCAGGTTCCTTCATAAAGAATTCTAAGTCCATGTCTTTTAGTAATTTTAGGAACAATTTGTTCTGGATTATATACAAATCTAAAAACAGCGATGGGACATTCATCAAAAGCTTCTTGTTTGCTTTCTACATATGGTTCTACTTTTACTAGTTCAGGTTCTATTATTACTGAATCACCTATGTGGGAGGACTTTAAAGACATGATTTTATGTAATAATTAAAACTATAAAAACTTATTGTTACTAAACAGAAACAAAAGATTTATAAGTTTAGAATGAGAGTTAAAGTGAAGAGGGGAAGCAATGATTAATAAAGGTAAATTTATCTCGGTATTTCTGTTAAGTATAGTTTTTATTGGAATCGTAACTGCAGCTCAAACTCTCGAAGTTTCTACAAACACAGCAAATTATAACCCCGAAGATTTAGTTGAAATTTCAGGTTCTTTAAAAGATAATGGAAATCCATATCCAAATCAGCAAATTGGGATTCAAGTCTTAAAACCAAACCAAGAGCTCTACTTTTTAGATCAGACCACAACTGATTCTTTAGGTAATTTTTATTCTCAAGTTCAATTAGCTGATTCATTAGTTGATGGGGTTTATACAGTTTATGCTTCTTCATCCACCATTCAATCAAACACAACTTTCGAAATTAAAACTGTTTCGTGCACAGAATCGTGGAATTGTGGAATTTGGAGCATTTGTACTGGATCATATCAATACAGAACCTGTACTGATAGCAATCATTGTGGAACAGAAACATATAAGCCATTAGAAGCAATGCCATGTAGTGTAACAACCAGTACTTCTTCAGGGGGTGGTGGAGCAACAGCATCTAATCCGAACGAAACTCCAAATGAAACCACAACTACAAATGAGACTCAGAATTCAATGAATACAACATACACTGCAGAAAATCAAAATGAAACAACTACACAATTAAATGAAACTGATAATAATCAGACTGTTCAAACGAACAAAACTCCCATTACAGGCATGATTTTGGCAACACAAGCAACGCCATATTTATTAGGAATTTTTCTAATGCTTTCTGGAGTTTTCACTTATTTACAAATTAAAAAGAATCCGAACCTTCGAAGTAAAAAAGAAAAAAAATCAAAAGTAGGAAGCCTTAGGGCCATTTCAGGAATTTTCATGCTATTTTTATTACTACTAATCCCTTCTGTTTCTGGTTATTCTATTGAAACGTCCAGAATCATCCCTTCTAATCTGAATCCATCTGATGAGTTCCAAATTTCAATTAATGTTAATTTTGATGAGTCAAATTTGCCACCAAGCGCAATTTTATCTGAAAAAATACCAGATGGTTTTGAAGTAATTGATTTGGGATCAGGATTTTTAGATGACTCTAGAAATACAATTAAATGGTTATTTTTACCAGTACAACCATACTTACCAATACAAGATACAATATTAAATTATACATTAAAAGCACCAGATTCTGCTCAAACAGCAGCTTTAAATGGTGTTGTAAATGTTGGTTCAGAAGCTTTACCTGTTGGTGGTGATGAATTACTTACTATTGGTTGTATAGAACAATGGAACTGTTTAGAATGGACCAGTTGTTCAAATAACCTTCAAACAAGAACTTGTGAAGATCAAAACTCTTGCGGAACAGAAGCAAATAAACCAGCAATTTCAAGAGCATGTGATTTAGCGATTGATGAACCGGAAGAAGAAACAGATAATTCTGAAACGAATCAAGGAACTCAGCAACAAACAGAAACGGCACCTAGTGGAAACTCCGGAACAACCGAACAAATCCAAGAATCTTCAAACAATCAAACAACAAGCGGATCCAACCAGACTACAGAACTAAATGAAACAGAAAATTCCGAAGATGCTCAAGAAAACATCATTCAAACCTCTGATGAATCTAATCTTACTTTAAATCAGACCGATGGCAATTTACAAGGTAATAAAACTTCTTTCACAGGAAATATTACAGTAACTTCAATGACTCTAAATTCCTTATTACTGCTCTTAAGCATAATAACCGGCGTTTTAATATTCTTTAACCTAAAAAAGAACAATAAACCACGAATAAATCAGAATCTTTGGAATTAGTTTCTTAAAAGAAGTTCTAATAATAAAAAAGAAGTTCTAATACTAAAATACCTCCCCTCTTTTTTGGGATACACCCTCTTTCTTAGGGCATTACACCTGTATTGGCTATTACTAAGATATATAAAAATTAATAACTCAGTCCATCTTAGAATACTTCTCCTGGGGGGCGGGAATTGTAGAGGAAGGTACATGAAATTATTTAAAATTATAATTTTTTCAATATTGTTCTTAGCGTTAGTAGCACCATTCACAAAAGTGTTTGCTACAACAACAACTATTTATCCTACGGATGATTCCTATGTTTATGGTTATGGAACGTCAAATCAGAACAATAATTACGGTTCTTCCTCTTATTTATACTCTGGGTGGGGTAGCTGCTCAAATTACCATTACAGAACATATTTGAAATTCAATTTAAACCAAATTCCAGCTTGTGTTGCAATAGACTCTTCAAATTTTTACATGTATCTAATATCAACAACGTCTTGTTCTTCCCTTTACCCCTATGAGACAAATTTAGTTTCTGATAACTGGAATGAAGGATCAATTACATGGAATAATGCTCCCACAAATTTCCAATATATCTCCCAAAATTCTCAGTGTACTACAGGCAGTCAAATGTGGCCAGTAACCGATGCAACAATTCAAGAATACCAATCAGATAGTACACTAAGTTTAGCGGTTAAAAGAACAAATGAAAACAGCTATATGAACTATAAAAAATATTATAGCACAGAAGGAACAACGAATAACAACAAAAAACCTCATTTAGTCATAGATTATCATAACGCATGTTATACTTGTGTTGGAGAAGATACTTGTACTTCAAATCCTTCTTGTGACTGGTGTGAAGAATGTTATGGAAATCGTACAAATCCGTTGGGGACTCATTGTGCTAATACTGACGGATGTGATTTTGAATCATATCAATGTCATATTGATTCGTGTGGTGCAACTTGTGATGGACCAAATAATTACTTAATTACTGAAAACACCTGCAATTATAACTGCGACGCACTTAATTCCTGTACTTATCAAGATTCATGTTCTCTTGAACCGTTTTGTGATGGAAATATTCGAAATTATGGTGGTGAATGCAGCGATGCAGGTTGTTCATTTGAAACAGAAGATTGTTCCACTTTAAATTATTATGATGACCTTGAGACCTACTGTGATGATTGCACCCTAAAGCAACATAGACTTTATCACGATTATTCATGCAGCCCCAATGAATGTATTGATAACCCCTATTGGGTTGATGAAGAAATATTAGAAAATAACAGTTATCAATGTGGACCGCAGTGTAGCATCTGTGGAGACGGAATAATTGGGTCTAATGAAGAATGTGAACCAACTTATTTAGATTATATTTTACAAAATGAGGTGTGCAGTTATGCCTGTAACCCTATAACCTGTTTGTTTGATTATAATTGTTCAATTAATCCTTATTGTGAAGATAATGTAAGACATTTCACTGGTGGTTGCAATGAAACAGGCTGTTCATTTACAACAGAAAATTGTACTGAATTAGATTATTACGAGCCTTTTGAACAATATTGTAATGGAAGTGAAATATGGGAAAAAAGACTATCCCATGAATTTACATGTTCTGTGGGAGGATGTTTAGAAACTACTTATTATACCAACCACGCAAGATTAGACGATTGTGGTACCCAAGACAACTGGTATAATTACGGGGATTTAACGGGCTTTAATGATCCAGTTTGCGAATACAGAGAATATACTTGTGAAATACAAAATAACACTGGAAATTGTATTTACACAGTTCCAGAATCTCATAATTATAATATTTATGACGGAACATATTGTGAAGGAAATGAAAGCGTTCAAACGCGAGATTATTATTGTACTGAAACCGGAACATCAAATTATGAAATTATAAATGAAACTCAATGTGGAATAAATGAATGGAGTGGTGGCGGAAACACACCAGGATTCGGCGAGGACCCTTCTTGTGTTTACACAGATTATTTTTGTACAGAGAATGGAACAAATGATTATTGTGATTCCTCAATAACAAATGAGGCAGATTTTGATTTAATTTGGGACAATAATGACCTTTGCTTGGATTATGAAAATTATTGGCTTGATTATTATTGTAATTTAAGCTCTTGTGATTCTCAAAATCCAGAAAATGGTTGTGGACATGCAAAAAGTTTAGAAAATGTTGGATGTGAATTTTTCTGTGGCGCAGGATGTGAATTAGATGGCAATTGCAATGCAACAACTTGTTCAGAAACTTTTGTAGATTATTGTACAGGCAATAAATTAACAGAATATAACATCAATGGAATATTAGATAATCTAACAATTACAAATTCAACAGAAAATACCTGTGATTCTTGTTTTTGTACTGAAAATCCCGTAACTTGCGAAGAACCACAAACAACAACTCAGTGTGCAGAAGGAGCTTGTGATGCGATTTGTGATCAGACGACTGATTTCTACATTGATGATTCAACATGCTATTTCGGCTGCGATTTAAACCTGACTTGCTGGTTTACTCAAACAAATAATATGAGCAATTACTGTGTAGATGAAGTATGGCACCATAATGCAAATTGTTCTGGAACAGGAACCACGTTTGACTCATTCAATTGTAATGATTTAGATTATTATGAAAATTATACTGGTTATTGCGATAAT
The DNA here is from genome assembly GCA_017610385.1 of Candidatus Nanohalarchaeota archaeon. Taxonomy (GTDB): domain Archaea; phylum Nanohalarchaeota; class Nanosalinia; order Nanosalinales; family JAFCCC01; genus JAFCCC01. The sequence continues at coordinate 45,356 of JAFCCC010000002.1, read as the reverse complement.
TATAATTTTAAAGTGCATAGAGCATTTCATGATTTCTCCTGCTCTTTAACTGGCTGTAAAGAAAATGTTACCTATGTAAATGATACATCAATTACAGAGTGTTCGGGATTATGTAATGCGGAATGTAGTACTGATTCTGACTGTACTGCCACAGAATGCGATCAAAACGATCAGTGTTACAATGGCACATTTAGAGATTACTCTGATGTTGAGAACACCTGCTTAGGTTGTTCTTGTACTGAAAACCAATGTACTTCTTTTAATGAAATTATAACAGATTTGGATAATGATACTTTTGATATTGAATGTGATAATGATTGTGATGATTCGGATCCAGAAATCTATCCTGGTGCTCCCGAACTCTGTGATCACAAAGATAATGATTGTGATGGTGAAATAGACGAAGGTTGCTTGTGTGATCAAGACGGAGAATGGGGGGACGGACACGAATTCTTATGTAATTCAAATGCAACATACAAACAATGTGCATTAGATCGAATGCACTATGAAAACGTAAATGAGTGCATATATTTGTGTAGCGCAAGTCCTGCCTGCGAAGGCTTTGCACCAAATACCAATTTTGAAAGTTGTAATTTAGGTGGTCATGACTATTTACAAGATGCTTGTGACTCGAATTGTCAATTAGTTGAGTTAAATTGTGAATCAAATTATTCTGGATGTGCTGCGGATAGTCAATGCGATGAAATGAATCCTTTTGAAGGAAATTGTACTTACAATTGTCTGTACAAACCTCCAGTTATTTGCGGAAATGGAATAATAGAAGAAGGAGAAGAATGCGAACCCGGAATTTTAGATTACTCAGAAGAAAATGGAGTATGTTCTAGCAATTGTAATACTCAAACCTGCCAATTCATAGATTCTTGTGACCTACAAACACATTGTAATAATGGAGTTTGGTATTCTCAAGGAGTCTGTACCGCCAATGGTTGTGAATATGCCCAAGAAACCTGTGATGACAATAATTATTACAATGAATCAGAATATTATTGTACGGGCGCAGAATTACGAACAAAAAAACTTTATCACGACTTTTACTGTACTTTAACTGGTTGCGAAGATAGTACATCATATCAACAAGACAGTATCGTTCAGAATTGTAATGAATTAGATGGAGAGTTAATTAATGAATGCGGTATTGCAGATTATGCTTGTGTAGAAAACAATAATGCAACATGCGAACTTGTAAACACAAATCCTGTGAATGGTTACTGTGTAACTAATTGTGAAGGAAATATTCTAAAAGAAAATGGGACTTGTAATCCTACAACATTTAATTGCGATTATACCACTCAAAATTGTACTGATTTAAATTATTATGACCCTTATGAATTAGTTTGTGATAATGATGCTGTTGTAAAACAAAAATTGTTACATAATTTCTCTTGTATAACTGATGCTTGTGTTGAAAGTACCGAATATACCACTCCTGAATTTGAAGAAGATTGCAATACAGACGATGGGTTATATTGTACTTCTAATTTCTTAGATATGGAAAATAGGGATTATTATTGTGAAAACGGCGCTTGCGATTACCAAATCACACTAAATCAAAGCTGTCCAGCTGACTCTTGGTCTGGCGGTGGAAATACGCCAGGATTTGGAGCTGACCCAAATTGTGTTTATTCCGTACATTTTTGTACAGAAAACAGTGGAACTCAATGTGCAGGAAATCAAACGCAAGTAATAAATTATGATTTTATGGATGATGATTTTATTTGTATTAATAACAAGGCTGGAACAAGAGATTATTATTGTAATGCAAATTCCTGTGATTATTTGAATCCAGAAAATGGCTGTAATTATGGTCTAGTTGAAACACCAGGGGATTGCTCATTAAGCTGTGGCGCAGAATGCGAAGTAAATTCAAACTGTCAACCATATCTCTTTAATGATCAATGCTATTATAACGCAAATTGTTTATCAGACTGTTCGTGCAGTTATGAAGGAGAAACTTGCCCTACTCCAGGAACAATAACTAATGATATGTGCTATTATGGTGAAAGAACTTGTGAAGCAAATGGATGTAATATTAATAGTTGTAATTTAGAAGAAGGAATGATTTGCGATTCTACTTATGGCTGCTTAGAATGTACTGGAAATGAACTTTTGACTAATAAATTCTATGGTGGTTATTCTGAACGAGAAATAGAATTCCCAAATGGCGGTGGCGCAGATACAACTGTAAAAGTTACGATTCCAAGAGATGTCGGTATCACAGGCGCTAGTGTAGAACTTGATGGAAATTCAGTGCCATACACATCAGACAAAACAGTTGACATTGTTTTGGTTACTGATCGATCTGCGAGCATGGCTGGAGAAAAAATAACTAAAGCAAGAGAAGCAGACAGTGATTTTGTTGAAACTGTTTTGAATTATCCTAATAATAGATTAGGTTTAACCAGTTATAGTTATGGTGTAATTAATAGTCATGAATTATCCAATGATCAAAATTCTTTACTTGATCAAATCGTAGATTACTCTGTTTATGGTCAAACATGCATTTCTTGCGGTCTAAATGAAGCAATTAACCTAGTCAATCAAGGAACAAACATGAAAAAAGCTGTTATTTTAATGAGTGATGGAATGGCCAACAGGTGTTTAAGTGGAGCGTTCTGTAGTCAAGAGCAAGCTATTAATGAAACAATAGAAATAGCCAGAGATGCTTGGGAAACTTATGGAATTTCAGTATATGCTATTGCATATGGAAATCAAGCAGATTATCAGACCATGATGAATGTAGCAAATGTAGGTCATGGAGAATATTATTCTGTAGACATAATCAATATTTCTAATGTTTATATTGAAATTGCGCGAGATATTTTGCAGTCTTACCCAACAAATCCTATTTTAGATACAGGGAATAAAGGTGACTCGGAGTGGATGTATATTGGGGAATATGATGGAACAACGTATTTGGGAAATTTGGGTCCAGTTTTAAATGACTTAATTCAAGATTGTAGTTGCCCAGCATGCTCAATTGAAGGAGATAATTGTACTATTTCATTCGCAACATTTTCACAAAGTGCAGGAAAGCTTCTTTATCATGATTTAAGTGTTTATTCTTGTACATATGAAATTCCAGAAATAATTAACTGTTATAGTCCAGAAGATTGTTATTCTGGAACTTATGAATATGGTTATTGGAGCGAATGGTCTTGTAATTGGTCTGGTGTTTGTGATTTAGATGCAAATTGTGAGAGAGAACGAACGGTAACAGAACACGTTTGCGTAAATGCGGGAACAACTGAATCATACTGTACAACAAATGCTGCAACTACACAATATGAAAATGAAACACAAAATAGAGATACAAATGGAATAATTTGTGGTTCTCTAAGAACCTGCCCACAAGCACAATGTGTTAGTGAAAATTGGACTGTTTATCCTAACAATGGGTATGACTTCTGTTCTTTAGGTATGTGTATAGAATATTCTTGTGATTCAACAAGCTCTGAATTTAACCAAAGTTGTGCGATTCTTCCAGATTCAGATAATGATAGCACTCCCGATATACATGATATGTGTCCTTTAGACGAAGGTTATGATTGCAATGGATGTGTAAATCCTTGTTCAGGTTGCGCGGAAATGATTTGTGAGCCAGAAAGCATGCCTATTTGTACAGCTCAAGATTCCAATTGTGACGTCACAACATGTCCTGCTGAAGGCTGCGGATTAGGAACTTGTGGAGAATTTGATTGGGCCAGTTACCCTGAAAGCATTGAAAATACTTGCGCATTAAATGAAACAGTTGGTGTCTGTTCGAACAATGTTTGTACAGAGACTTGTGAATTCTCAGAATCTTGTGTCAATAATGTAAGTAATCACATTTTAATAACAGAAGTTTATTATGATACAGAAGGAACTGATTCAGAAGAAGAATGGATTGAATTATATAATCCAACAGAATCAGAAGTTTCTCTAGACTCATGGACCCTAGAGGATAATTCAAAGATATACACCCTTCCAGAAAATATTACGTTAAATGGAAAAGAGAATTTAGTTATTGCAAAAGATCAAGAAGGATTTAATGCGCTTTATGGATTTGATCCAGATCTAAGTGATTTAACTTTAAATCTGAATAATGATGGAGATAGCTTAGCTTTGAAAAATAATGGAAGTGAAATTGACTTTGTCGCGTGGGAATCAGGATATAATAATTCTTATCCCGCATGGGCAATTTCTTCAGACAAAGGATTTTCTATTCAAAGATACCCCAAAATAAGAGATACAGATACACAAAATGATTGGATAGGAAATCACATACCAAATCCAGAAATTAAAGGGTTAGAACAAGAAAGCACCACGATTACTTTCGAATTAAACCTAACTAATGGTTGGAATTTAATCTCAATTCCATTAAGCCCACTAAACAATTCACTTAATACAGTGTTCTCGGGAATAAATAGTGATTTTGATAGTATTTTGAGTTATGGAAACGGATCTTGGAAAACATACAGTCCGGTTTTCCCAACCTTTAGTGATTTAAAAACAGTTAAACCAGGAGTGGGATATTGGATACATATGACTAATAATGCAATTTTGCAAATTAACGGAACACATGTAAATAATACTACAATTTCTGTTGTTCCTGGCTGGAATTTAATTGGATATCCAAGCATGAACGAACGAAATACGACAGAAGTGCTTAATGGATTAACAGATGCTGATTATAGTTTAATAATGGCATACACCCCAACGGGTTGGAAGACTTATTCTCCAATGTTCCCAACAATGAGCGATTTAACAATATTAACTCCTGGAACGGGTTATTGGTTTAATGCAGTTAATGAAATAGAGTTAGTGATTTAATGGGAGATGAACAAATTTTTTGGAAGGTCGTTCTTACAGAAAAAAACAGATTTAACTGGTATGAATGCATTTTACAGATGGGAGAAAAAATACCAGAAGAAATTCCTTATATCCTTAGGGGAAGTGAACTAACCTATCACGAATTAGTAGAAAAAATGCCTGATGAGAAAATAGAGGTCGTCAGACAGTTCTTAAATTATGTTCGAGAACTTACTCCAGAAAATAATATTGCAATTGGAAATAGTTATGGCACGTGGTATAATAATGTGTCTATATGAAGTGCAATTAGATTGCTAAAAAAATACCTCTACTACAGCTCCAATTAAAACAAACGCCAGTCCAATTATCGCAATTACACACGCATCAAGTAAAATTTTAGGGAACAAATCTCTTCTAAACTTTTTAATTCCTAAATTGGGAACATTATATGAAATTAAAGCGCCAGCTAAACCCGCTAAGATATACGCACTGATTTCCAACAAACCATGAGGCAGATAACCCAGGCTAAATACAGGTATGTGAGCAATGCCCCTTGCTTGACTAGCTAAAAAAACCCCAAGAATTGACGCATTCCAAACCAAAATAAAAATCATTCCAGCAGAAATAAAAAAACTGATTAAAAAGGTTATTCCAAATACCCTAAGATTATTAGATAAAATGCTCCAAAAAAACTCACCATGAGTTGCACTTCCAGAAAGAATAACTCCTATTGTTTCTTGTTGAATTTTAAAGAATCCGTCAGGCAGGAGAATCGTCGCAACAATAAAAACAATCAAAACCCCCATAAAAAATGATAAATATAATGCGAGCTCTCGTCCATGCCTCCTTAAAATATTCTTTTCAGAGAATTTTTTGACTAAAGTGACTTCCTCTCCTTCTTCCACTTTCATATATCTAATTAAAGGATATGCTGCAGCCAAAGAAATTATAAAAACAGCAACTAATCCATTATAAAAATTTAGGAATTTCTGTGTAATTATAATTGAAATAGTACTAAAAAATATTGCAAATAAAAATACATGAAAATATTTGTTTTTGAGTTCTTCTCTTAACCACAAAATCTCGAACATGAATTAAACTTAAACTCAATAGTTCAAATAATTAACTAAGATCGCTTCAATAATTCAAAAAAGTAAATACAGATATAGCAAATAGTTCAACCAAGTTCAATTAATAGTTTAATCTTACTCTAATTATTAAAGAATTCTAAATATTAAAGAATATTTATCTTAACCATTTAAAGAATACGAACGCTAAGATAGAAATTGCTCCGAAAATAATTCCCACAGTCCATTCTTCTTTCCAAACTGTGTTTCCTGTAATCACAGGCCCTAAATCCTGAGTTAGAATCGAACAATTTCTTGTTTGTGTTTTTTGGTCTAATGCCGTATTATTATTACATTCCTGTCCATCCAAACAAAATCTTTCTTGTGTACCGTTTATGCACTTAGACCAGGGTTTACAGAACCAATGAGGTCTACATCCACAAATTAATTCTTCCCCAGGTTTATTTTTTTCTGTGCCGCAATCATTAAAGTCAATGCACGTTCTTGTCTGTAATCCTTCTATGCAAGAAGTCCAACCAGAACAACTCCAAGCTTCTTTACATGGTTCTGGTTCATTAATTTCATTATTGCTTTCATTTACTGCATTGGAAGAATTATCTGGTTGAGTTCCAGAGGCATTATTTTGATTTTCCTGAGTATTTGTATTCTCATCTGAATTATTTGTAGTATTAGAAGTTGTTCCGCCATTAGTAGAACCACCAGTGCCTCCATTAGAATTTCCACCGCCCGTTGAGCAGCCTTCATCAATTACTCCATCACAATCATCATCAACATTATTACATTCTTCTGTTTTGGGTGTAATTTCCCCCGTACATGCGCTCCAAACACCCGAAGAACATGTTTGAGTTCCTTGTTCGCATTCTCCAACGCTGCTTCCGCAAACTCTTGTTAATTCTTCATCAATAGAGCCATCACAATTATCATCTATATTATTACAAAGTTCTGGAGCACCCGGATGAATTTGAGGATTATCATCTTTGCAATCTACTGTCTGATCATAACCATCATTATCACAATCAGAACAACTATTAGAATTAAAATTTAAGTTAAACGAATAATTGAACTTCCCAGATTTCCATACAATCGTCTCAATCGCATATTTGCCAGCATACATAAATTTAATTACATCCCCTTCATTTGCACCCTCTTCTTCTGTTGTTTCAGAGTCATCTCCATTAACATAAATCCAATATTCTCCATCTGCAGGCATAATAGCTGTTCCGCATAGTGTGCTATCAGAAGTTAGGGCAGTTATCTCTGCTCCCTTCGGAACTAAATTTCCATCAGAATAAACATTTCCATGAACAATATACGGAATCGGTGGAAACGCAGTAACTAAACTACCTATGATTAAACCAAATAGAGTAATAAAGAGTACAAATAACAAACTGACATTAAATGACTTCATGGGTACCCATGTTCCTATTGAGTAGTAATTCTTTTTATAGTTGACTGATTGAAATATAATGAATAAATGGAATAACTTTCCTTTAACTAAACTGAAATCATTATTTAAATAAACTAAACCCGCATTTAAATAAACTACTTTTAGATGCATACAATTTAGAGATCAGACCTTGAAGATTTTTGATCGATTAAATAAAACATTATCGATTAAATAAAACATTATTGTATCCCTATTGAAAAATAAGTTTGTTAAAGAAGAATCCATTCAGGTTCTTCTTTTTTAGGATTCAGTTCCTCTAAAATACTAAATACGCCTAAATTTTCCAAATATCTGGAAAGAGACTTTTCTGACAGTCCATAACCATGTATTGTCAATTTCTTTTCATGACCTTGAAATGAAATAGTATGAAGACCTTTAGAAGTGTTTTCTGGCTCAACATAAGAACAATCTACCATAAAATAATATATGCCAGTAAGCCATTCGTTTTCATATCCTTCTCGAAAGAGACGGCTCACCTTCTTTTCTTGCCCTTTTATGGATTTTATGTCAATAATACCTCTGTTTGTTGCTGGGTCTTCAACGAATGTAAGATTTCCTACAGGGCCTATAATACCCAAGGCATTTGGAGGTAAAGTATACTGTACATTCACTTTATTTATCTTTGGAACCCTTTCGATTAAATCTGCAAGAAATAATGCTGATTCAGCTAAATCACATTCTATTTTGGCGTATGACATGATTTTTAATCTGATTTAAAACAATAAAAAGTTACGTAATGTATACTATACTTAAAAATTTTCCAATTTTTCGTTTAATTTTTAGTGTTATATGCAACGTTGGAACAAAGTCCGAAAAAATCAAAGTCGTAGGGTAAATTTTTGTATTTTGTATTGGAGTGTCGCCGCCTTTTTTGTTTCTTTTTTTCTAAAAAAGAAAATGAAATAATCTTGCGGGTGGAAGAATATATTGATAATTTTATTTACTTTCTAAACTTTTTATACCCTACACCAGAAAGAATTAATATTATAATCACTGCAATTACAACCCACAACCATGTTGAATTTGTTTTTCCTTCTTCAACTTCTCCTTCGCTTTCAGGGATTACTTCTCCTTCGCTTTCAGGACCTGGTTGTATTATCTCTTTTTCTGCTTCATTTTTTTGTGGAGAAACAATTTCTTCATGTATTGTTTGTATTGTAAAGTTTGCTCTATTTTTCCATGTTGTATCTATTGAATTCAATTTAACCAAGATATCATAATAATTATCCTCTGAAAGTTCAAATTTCTTTTCTTCTCCAACTGAAAGTACAGCTTCTTGAGTTTCAGAAGAAATACTTATTTTTGCATTTGTTTCGGTAATATCTCCCACTTTAAATGTATGTGAAATATTTTCTACTTTAAAAGATACTTTCCAATTTTTATACATTAATTTTTGATATCCTTTATTTAATTCATCTTCTTTTGGTCGATAATTGGGATATCCTCCACCACCTGAACTTGAAGAAGTTGTGTCACTAGGGGTAATATACGCTTCAGCAGATCTAAAATAAGTAAAATGGGATACATTAAATACAAAATTATTTCCACTAAAACCAAGTTCAGCACAGGCAGGATCTGTTGTTGCAGTGCAATCTATGAATGTGACTCCATTAGAACTATATTGTGGTTTTGGATCTGTATAAGTTATGCTATATAAAGTTATATTTGCACTTTTATTTAATCCAGAATTTGCAGAAGAATTTACAAAAACAGAATTGTTCTCAATGTCAACTTCGGTAGAAAGATCTGTCCCACTTCCATTAATTGCTTCTAAAAATACAACTTTTCCAAAATTTGGTTCCTCAAAATTAACTTTTCCACCAGCACCGGCAAAAGTATATCTCCCAAAATTAATTCCCTTAATCCATGTTCCATCAATACCGGCAGTAGAAAAATTAATATCATAATAAGAGGCACTTGTATTTGTTACAACCACATTTGTAAAGTTATTATTATCAGAAGTTGCATATTGCAAAAGAATTGCATCTGTTGTAGAATTACTTATATTCATATTGGTAAATGTATTGCCTGAAGCAATAGCAAGACCAATTCCAGAATAATTTATATCTATATCAGTAAATGTGTTGTTATTTGATGAAACAACAATATAAATTCCTAGATGATTATTTGAATGTGCTATTATATTTGTAAAAACATTATTCATTGAAGAAGATTCAAGGAGGATCCCATTCGCAGTATTATTATTTGTAGTTAAGGTTGTCAAATTGTTATTTGAACTTGTAGTGAATGCAATTCCTTGATAATTATTATTTGAAGTTATATTTGTTATATTGTTATTTGAATTGTTCTTAAAATAAATCCCTATTGAGAAATTATAAATAAGTCCATCTAAGATCGTTGTTTCATTGTAACCAGTGACATTAATACCATTCCCTGTTGTGTTTCCTGTGATATTATATCCATTAAAGTCAAGAGTGATGTTGTTTGCAGTAATATTAAAACAAGTTCCATTAACCAATAGACTTTGATTCAAATAATAAGATTTATCTTCAATATTTAATGTCCCACATGCTGAAATCACATTAGTATGATCAGCAAGGGGGAGATAATCTATAGAGTCATTTACTGAATAGATAACATCACACACATAATCCCCATTAGAATCAATACAATTATCACTATAACCAGTACCTAAATTATTTGTCCAAAAATTTCCACCAATATATCCCCTTCCAATAATATTTGTCCCCGATGTTTTGCTGGTATTAAAATAGCTAACATCGCAATTTATAAAATTAATTCCAGAGCCACTTGTTGAAGTATTAAAAATATTATTATAAAAATTTCCTGTTGAAGTGTCAAGATAAAGAACATAAGAATCTGATTCCTCGGTTTTAATTATATTATTTAATAAGGTAGCATTATGTGATTCATTAAAATAAATTCCATAAGAAGCAGTACCAGAAGTTGTTATGTTATTTGAAGAAATATTATTATAATTTTCTTCTAGAAGATAAATACCATAAGAATAATTTGCAGAAGTCATTATAACATTATTATAAATGAGAGTTGATGAATTTTCAGACAGTTGGGAATGAATTCCATCTGCACTAATCCCAGAAATAGTTATGGTATTGGAAGTTAAGTTTATTCCTTGTACATCAGACATATAAATTCCATCTCCCTGTTCTCCAGACGTTATAATTGTATTTCCGTCAATAGAATGATTAGAACCCCATATCCAAATTCCTGGTCCGTCTGTTCCAGAAGTATTGATGGTATTTGAACTCACATTTACATTATTTGTTCCAAGTTCCAAAAAAATTCCTCCTATTCCGTCTCTAAAACTTAAATTTGCAGAAGTTGTAATTGTGTTATTAAAAAGCGTTCCATTTGATGAATTCTCCCCAATAAGAATCCCATTAGAATCATCTCCAGAAGTTATTATGGTATTGCTCCTAATGTCTGCACCACTACCATTTTCACTTAAAACTATTCCAGAACCCAATCCACCAGAAGCAGTTATATTATTAAAACTTATATTCGCATTAACAGAATTTGATTCAAAAAGCATTCCAGGGGTATCCACCCCAAAAACAAAAATAGTATTATTATAAACAACTCCATTTTCAGAATTCATTCCAAAAAATATTGCGGTGTGGTCTGCACCAGATTCATTCTGAATAACAACACAATTTTGAACAGTAACATTATCATATCCTTCCTCATCGTCATTAGAAATCCTGATTCCTTTTCCGCCTGTGGCATTTCCAAAACTAATGTTATACCCTTGACAATCAAGAGTAATATTTGTTGCATTAATTATTATACAATCAAAAGAAGAATTAATTGACTGATTTAGTTGATAAATTGTGTTTGCTGAACTCAAGGTCCCACATTCAGTAACATTTGTTGTTGCGTTTACCAAATTGAAATTAATTAAAAATATTCCAATTAGAATTAAAATCATCACACTTTTTTTCATACATTACAAATAAAAGGTAAAAGAAGTTTATAAAGTTCTTTATTGAAAAATTTTTGGGTGTAATTTTCTTGAGTATATTATCTTGTAAAAATCTCTATAAGTAATTCCCTGAATGATTAAACCAATGAGTATTCCATGAATGATATCATTGTAATAATTAAATATAATGAAAATAAGGAGAATCGAAGTTGCAATAAACCAATAGTGAATGGTATATTTTTTAATGTTAAATTTTAATGATTTTAGTCGTCCTTGTTTACCCCCTTTTCCCAGAAAAATATTTTGCGACAAGAAATCCGATTACTATTCCCAAAAGAATGAGATATGCATTCATATTCTGTATTAATTATTCAGAGTATTTAAAAACTTTTAACTATAGAAAAAGTATAGTGAGTTGCGAATCAACTCGCTGTACTTGTGAATTTTGTTCACAAGTTAGGAAAACTCGTAAAAGTTTTGCGTGATGATCAAACTTCTTGAAGTTTGGGCCTGTAGCTCAGTTGGATAGAGCACTTGCCTCCTAAGCAAGGGGTCGGGGGTTCGAGACCCCTCAGGTCCGCTAAATACTAATAATGCATAATAAATAGCTCGACTGCAACTAAGCACACAATAACTAATAAACAAAAAGAATATCTTCTACAAATTAATTAATAAACAAAACAGAACCTCTATTCTTTTAATTTCAGATTAACTCCCCCTAAATCTTCTATAAAGAGTGCAACATTGTTATTTATCCATAAATCAAGTTCTCCAGAGTTTTCTCTGTACCATTTTCTACGTGCAGTAAGCAGTCCAGCATCACGATAGTTAAAAAGCCAATAATCCCAACCCAAACGCATTCCTTTTTTGAATTTTTCCTGAGACCGTTTATCTAAATCTCCCACCCTTGCGGGATCAGCAAAATCTAATGAAACTTGATCTCCCAAACAGAAAAATACAGAGTCTTGCGCAAATTCTAGCTGTTTTGAAACTGGAAGATCTCCTTCAATACCTTCAACATTATCTACTTCTGAAGTAAGCCTTTTTACTTCTGATTCTGGAGTAAGTGTTTTTACCTCTAATTCTAAATAATCAAAAATAGATTTCCACCAGCGAGCGATTGCGTTGAATTTTAACGATCCATTTAATCGTAATAAACCCACAAATCCTCGACCAGGAACAAACAAATATTGATCTTGTGGAGTACGCATACAATAAAGTAAGGTAGTAAAACGCCGTTTCTTGCTAAGTCCTATGGGGGTGTAAATTGCTTGTGAATGTCCATTTGAATTAAGATCATAAAATTCAAACTGTTCTAACGTATCAAGACTAAAACGAGTGTTTAGTTGTAATCCGCTTGCATTTTTTTCTTTTGACATATGTTGCCACTATTAAGCAATTATTTTGAAAAGTTAAATGTGTTTGTAATCTTTTCAGATTTTAAAAGATTTTCAAAAATGAATGTGCAAATAACCGTTATATATTATGAGTATTTAGAAGAGTAATTAGATAACTAACCTTCTCCCGGCATTCTATGGCACAATTTACATCTGGCCTCGTAAATTTCTGGTCCTCCCACCATAATAAGCGGTCCACCAACGGTTCTATATGTCCTGCTTGCTTCCCTTTCTTTGCACTTTGTACAAACTGCCTTTAGTTTTCTTACTTCATCCGCATACGCTAATAAATCAGGCATAATTCCAAAGGGTTTACCTAGGATATTAGTATCTAATCCCGCTACAATAACTTTTTTACCCCTTTCAACTAACTGTAAACAAAGATTCACAAATTTTGGACCAAAGAATTGCACGTCATCAAACCCAATCCACTTTATTTCTGAGAGAGTTCCTTCTGCAAGTTCATTTAAATTCTCCCAAGTTTCATTTTCTAAATCTAACAATACTGCAGGCTTCAATCGTCCATTGTGAGTGGCAACGTCAGTTTTACTATATCTTGTATCTATAGAGGGTTTAACTAAAAGAAATGGTTGTCCTGTAAAAGAAACTCTGGTGATTTCTCTAACAAGTTCTTCACTTTTTCCAGCAAACATTGGTCCAGCGATTACCACTAAATGACCTTCTTGAGAATTATATTTTGGTTCATCTTCTACCATCTTTTTCCCAGACATATATTCTCATACAGAATAAAAAACGTATCTTTACTAGAAAATATATTTAATTAGATGGATATTGAAATAGAACTTTTAGAGTTTTTAAACAAAATACTTAACTGATTTTTTAATTTCTGTTTTTGTCCTCTAAAACTCAAAATCATAAATATTTTCTAAGTAAATATATTATCATTTTTGTTAAAATAGTATTTATAACCTATTTCAAAAACTATTTACACTTTTATACCCAATACTTATTTTTAATGACATATTTGGTCGGAATTGCTGGTGGGAGTGGCGCCGGCAAAGGAACAATAGCAACGCTCATCAAAAAACAACTCGAATTATGGGGATTAATCTGTTCTACATTCTCTACAGATGACGCATACATTGATTTAAGTTGGAAAAGTGCTGAAGAAAGACACGCTATGTCTTTTGATCCCGTATTCAGTTACGATTGTCCTGAAGTAATAAATTTCCCAAAAATTGTATCTTTTGCACAAAGAATTTTAGCGGGAGAAGGATTCTTCTATCCAAAATATAATTTCGGGACACATTGTTACGATCCAAACGAATTAGGAGAAATGCCTGCAAATCAAGATGTGGCGATACTTGAAGGCATTTATGCATTATGGTCTGGACCACCTATTGGAACAAAATTAATTCAGCTCTATAATCATCGTTTATTCGTTGAAACAGATGCTAGAACAGCTCAAAGAAGAAGATTGAAACGAGATATCAAACCACTAAAAGAGGGTGGTCGTGGAAAAAGTATGATGGATGCCATGGCTCAACTGGAATATTCTGTAGATCCCATGAATGATAAATTTGTAGCACCAACAAGGAATAATGCTGATGATGTAATAGACTGGAGAGCAAATGAATCAAAAGAGGAAGGAAGCACCATAAAGCAATTACTCGGTTTATCCAGATCTAGAGCAATTTACATCTATGAAGAGGTTTGTAGAGAACAAAATAAAGAACTGTTACTTCCTGAATTAAGTTTGGGGCAAATAGAAATAAAAATCCTATAAAAAGTAAAAAATTCGAGATTTAGTTAAATAAATCTATTCACTTCAAAATGCTAAATTACTTAATCAAATGAGTTCTAAATAATGGTAATGACTAATCAGTTGCCAAAAGAAATCTTTTTGAACCTATTGAAAAAATACGAAGAAGATCTAAAAAAGGTCAAAACAGCCGATGAGAAATGGAAAATCAAACTGAAAATGAGTTTTGTTAAAAAGAAGCTAAACGAATATGCATAATAGAAAAACAAGCATAAGTAAAAATGAAACATATCATTCACAAACATAGGAAAAGAACCTTTTTTAGTACAATACTTATTGCTTTACTTTTATTCTTTGTATTAAGAACAATAGGCTGGATGGAGTTGTATAATGCTCTACTTTCTGTGAAACTCAAGTATCTTATACTGGCTGGTTTAGTCTCTTTTTTGATTTTGATAGTAAAGTCAAAAATCTGGCATATTTCCATTTCTGGACTAGGATATCCTTTAAAGTATAGAAAAGCTCTTATTTTAGTTTATGCTACTCAATTTCTAAACGCAATAATTCCTGTTGGTGCAATTGGAAGTAAACCACTAACAGCTCATATTTTAAATAAAAACACAAATATTCCAACAGAAAAGAGTTTAGCCGCCATAACTATTTCAGATTTCTTGAGAATGAGTACGTTATTTGTAATTTCTTGGATCGGGCTAATAATTTTTATGATCAGTGGGCACATAACCCCCCTAACCCTAAGTATTTTTAGTGGTTCCCTGCTCGTAGGTGCTACTATTGCAATTAGTTTTTTAATTTTATGGAAAAAAGAAAGTTGGCTAGATGTCGTTGGATTATTTTTAGGGTCTTTGGTATTAAAAATAAAACATTTTTTTGAGAAGGGTTCTAAAACATGGGAAAAACACTTTAAAAAAGATATTAAAATGGAAATTCATATTTATGAAAAAACTTTGCATGAAGTAGTAAACGAACAATCTACAGTAATTAAATCCATTGGTTTGGCCATCATAGAATGGGCATTTACTGTGGGTTTATTTTATCTAATTTTATATGGTATGAATATCCAGCTTCCTTGGATATTATTAATTTTAATTTTAGCCAGTTCTAGTTTAGTGGTATTAATTCCGGTTCCTACTGGTTTTGGAGGTACAGAACTCATTTTAGGCACGTTTCTAGTTCTTTTAGGTGGAGTAAGTGCGGCAGAAGCTGCAATCGCAACGATATTGTTTAGAACTTTCTATTGTTGGGTCCCTATGTTAATAGGAATTTGGGGTGTTTCGTATTTGTCTGGCACAAAAATCACTCCCAAGGATTTAGTTCCAATGGATCTTCTAAAGAATCCACTTACCAAGTGATTATTCTAAAATCGCGAGTAATTACTCTAAAATCTCAATAGAATCTATTTTACCATCTCCATCCAAATCTAAACCTTTTACTACACACGCCCAACTATCCTCTCCTTCATACGTCTCTAAAACTTTATTAGAAAATCTAGTCAATGCTAAAACAGCAGATTTGGTACCATTGAAACGCACTCCCGCAAAAACCAACATAAAATTTTCAGGATTAAATGGATTTGGAAATTTAGCAATTAAACCACACGCATCTTCGGAATATTTAGTTGATGTTTTTTTTGAAATTATGGCTCTGAATGGAAATTGTTCGCTTTCAAATTTAATTGGCAAATTTTTATTAATTTCATTCATTACAGTATTTGTTAATGGACCACCAACCAAAATCATATTTTCTTTATGTGATTTTTCTGCTTTAACATCTACATCTAATTTAGTTGAGAATTCTTTAGAAATAGATCCATATTGACCTAAAAATAATGCAAGATCAATTCCATAATGACCATCTCTTCCTCTAACTTGATAAGGACCATGGGGATCAGGCGACCCAACAATAATTTTACAATTTACTCGACCCCCAGAAATAAATGGATGCAAAAATCTCTTTAGATTAGATGCCTCTTCTTTCAAAGGAAAATTTAATAGATGTTCTTCCGCATATGGAAGCTCTATCGCAAATGCATAATCTTTTACTCTATAAAACTTAGCTATTGCACCACCACGTTCCTCTCGTTTAACTACCTCGATTATTCCGGCTTTTTCTAATTGATTCATATGATAATATACTCTCTGTTCGTGGATTTTTAATTGATTGGCAATTTGTGCAGAATAATTTGGCTGTTCTGCCAAAATCTTCAGAATTTCCCATCTTTGTGAACTTAATAATGCCTTCAATCTTTCGGGGCGCTTCTCAACTTTAATGTCTTTTATATAAAATTTGTCTTGTTTTTTTCTAATTAATTTATCCATAAAAATCACAACCGAATTTCGCAATTACTAAAAACTTTTTTGTAATAGTTCTATAATTTATTTATAACCATTTAAAATTATCGTTTATTTCATAAGATTTTTCCTAATTAACTTATACGTTAATTAAAAAATTTATACCTTGATCAAAAACTACTAAAAAAGGTTTTTTATTATCATTAAACTGTTTTTAGTGGGGCTTTTTAAACAAAAAGAAACATATGTTTCTTAGATTAAAATGTGTGGGATTACAGGCTATTTAGGATATAAACAAGCAGCCCCGATTCTTTTAGAAGGTCTAAAAAAATTAGAATACCGCGGTTATGATTCTGCAGGAATCGCTACCCTTGAGAATCATCAAATTAATATAAAAAAAGGAGTAGGCGCAATAAGTAAAATAGATGCCAAACTACAATTTTCAAAATTACATGGAACTATCGGAATTGGTCATACCCGCTGGGCCACTCACGGAAAAGTAAATCAAATTAATGCTCACCCACATCTTACTCAATCCAAAAATTTAATTATAGTACATAATGGAATCATTGAAAATTTTGAAGAATTAAAAAATAAATTGAATAGTGTGAATTTAATTTCAGATACAGATTCAGAAATCGCATTATATTATTTTGAAAATAAATTGAATAAGGGCCTCACAATAAAAGAAGCAATAAAAGAATTTTTAAAAGAAGTTAAAGGAACATTAGCGATTTTATTTCTCAATACCCAGACAAATGAAATCTATGCAATTAAAAGAGATTCCCCATTAGCTTTGGGGATCGGTACTAACGAGATTTTTCTTGGATCAGATATCTACGCATTCTCTAAATTTACACATAAAGCAATATTTTTTGAAGATAATGAATTTGCTATTATTTCAAATAAAGGTTTTCGATTCTATAATCAAAATGGACTTGAAATTATTAAAAAAATAACTAAATTTAATTGGGTAAAAGAAGAAAAGAAAAACAAAAACTTTGAACATTATATGTTAAAAGAAATTTATGAGGAACCAAAATGTATTGAAAGATTATCAATTTCTTTGAATTCTGACCAGAAAAATAAAATACAGAATTTAAAAAATTTAATTTTAAATTCTAAAAAAATCCTGTTTGTAGCAGCGGGGACATCATATCATGCATCACTATATGCAACGTACTTATTAACTCGATTGGGATTTGATGCACGAGCAATAATCGCCTCAGAATTTTCTAATATCGGGCTTGTAGATAAAGAAACACTTATCATCGCAGTTTCTCAAAGTGGAGAAACTATGGATGTTCTAGATGCAATAAAACCAGTAAAAAATTCATGTTACTCTTTAGTCTCTATAGTAAATGTCCCGCATAGTTCTATAGAAAGACTTTGTTTTTTGAACATTAATATTCTCGCGGGGCAAGAAATCGCGGTTGCTTCGACTAAAACCTATAGTAACGAGCTTTATTTATTTTTAAAATTATCTCAGGAATTAGGAATGAAAATAAACCTAGAGAAAATATTTGATAATGTAAAAGAACTCATAGAAAACAATTCAAGTCAAATAAAAAAAGTAGCACAGCTCCTAAAAAACAAAAAAGACATTTATATTATAGGAAAAGGTTCTGGGTACGCAGTAGCTAGGGAAATCTCATTGAAATTAAAAGAAGTTTCATATATCCATGCAGAAGGCATGATGAGTGGAGAATTAAAGCATGGAACTTTAGCGCTAATAGAAAACAAAACACCTGTAATTATTTTAATTTCTGAAAAACACGATCCGATACTTTCAAATTTAAAAGAAGTTGAATCAAGAAACGCACAAGCCATATTAATTTCTCCATATTATGGGGATTTTAAAATTCCAGAAGGCAAGGAAACCTTTGCATTATATGCATCAATTCTGGGATTTTTATTAACTTATGAAATTGCAAAGTTAAAGAACCTTCCAATAGATAAACCTCGTAATTTGGCTAAAGTGGTTACAGTAAAATAACTTGTGAAGTTAAAGTAAAATAACCTGTGTTCTAGTGGTTTTTTCTATTTCCTTTTTAAAAATTTCAGGATTTGCTTTTGTTTCATCTAAAAAATTATAGTGAACAGGAATAATAAATTCTGGATTAATTAATTTTACTGCATCAACTGCTTCTTTTTGATCCATAGTATATTTTCCACCAATGGGAAGAATGGCGACGTTAATTTTCCCTAAGCTCGTCATTTCCCGAATTAAATCTGTATCTCCCGCATAATAGATTCTCAGATTTTCAAACTCAATTACAAATCCAATAGAAAACCCTCTAGGATGAAATTGTTTTGTTATATTATACGAAGGTACAGGTAGAATATTAATTCCTTTGAATTCGTAATTATCTTTTTCAGATAATACTTTAACATTTTTTTGTAAAATTTTTTGAGAAGAGAGTTTATCACAAACAATTTGAGTATTTTCTTTGCTTAAGTTTTTAATGGCTTCTAAATCCAAATGATCAAAATGACTATGAGATATTAGAATTATATCTGCTTTTTCTTCATTTCCTTTTAGGACTTTTGACCACGGATCAATATATAAAATGATTTCCGGACTTTTAATTTTAATAGTCGAGTGATCAATCCATTGAAATTCTAAATTTTCAATTTTGGTTGAATTTCCAGGCATGATTTAAAAATATTAGTTCATTTTTAAAAACTTATTTGTCTAATTAGTTAAAAAGCAAAATGAAAGAAATTTTTACGGGAATTTTTAAGGAAGGAAGCAAGTTATTTACACTAAATAAAACTGCTGGAAAAAGAGTTTACGGAGAAGAACTAATCCAAAGAAATAATAAAGAATATCGAGAATGGGTACCTACAAGATCAAAATTAGCTGCTGCTGTTTTAAATGGAATCAAAAAAATTCCAATAAATTCTGATTCCAAAATATTGTATTTGGGCGCGGCCTCTGGAACAACAGTTTCTCATATATCTGATATTTGCACAAAAGGAATAATTTACGCTGTTGAATTTTCTCCAAGAGTCATAAAAAACCTGAATAATTTATCAAAAAACAGAGAAAATATAATTCCAATTTTAGCAAATGCTAGAATAATCAAAGAAATTTCTCTATTAACTTCAAATATTAATTTAATTTATCAGGATATTGCTCAAAAAGATCAAGTTGAAATATTAATTAGAAACGCGAACGCATTTTTAAAAAAAGAAGCTTTTGCTTTATTGAGTTTAAAGGCCAAAAGTATTTCCAGCACTGACAAAGTTTCTGAAATCTATAAAAAAGAAACTGAAAAATTAAAAAAAGAATTTGAAATAATTGAGCAAATGGAACTTGATCCATATGAAAAAGATCATTTATTTTTAGTTCTCAAGAAAAAATAAACTTATTTGTCAATCAGTTGTAAAAGTGCTGCTTCTAATTTCATAGGTTCATCCGTACCTATACGGCATATTCTGTTATTTTTAAAGGTTAATTCAACTGCGTCAAAACCAGAAACATTGTAAATCCACATACGAGAACCTGGCCAAAATCTTATTCCCCACCCATAATACCAATGATTTTTTACTGTTTTTACTGAAGCTATTTCTTTAAGTCTAAAACTCTTTCGAAAGATGCCGTAACCGAATTTAATTCTAATCTGCTTATCATCAATTGTCACCTTAAGCGATGAAAACGAAGCAAGAAGTAACAATAGAATAATAATCAAAAATGAAGCAAAAATATTAAATCCAATTTGATTTACAATAAACCAGAAATAAAAAATCATAATAAGAACAGCGGATATTATCAAATATCCTGTTTGGGTGTGTTGGTATTGCATATCAACAATTTAACTAGCTGAACATATAAAATTATTATTATTCTTCTTTAAGATTTCAATGCATTCCAAATTTTATTTCTTTATAAAATCTGATCCGCGTCTTAAAGTAAGGGAATTTTAATATGCAGTTGATTCAGTAGGTAATAATAAATACAGATTACTAAAACGATAATAAATAAAAAGAGAATTAATTTGTATTTTTTGATGTGTTTTTTATGATATTTTCTTTCTTTATTTCCAGAAGCAATTGTATCTAGAATCTCATCACCAAAATAAACCGACAAAAATGTGCCTGCAGCAGATAACAATATTATAATCCAATATGGATATGGATGAGATAAAATGTGTTTGAATAAATTCAAAATTATTGTTTTTTCATATATTGCGGGATTTGAAATATACACAAAAAGATTAATACTCATCGCAATGAACCACACCATCATTTCCGAATAAATCATTTTAATTCTCGTAAGTGTTCTTACTGGAAAATCAACTAAGAATCCTGCATCTGCAATTGGCGTACAAAAAACGAAAAAAGACCAAGTTAGAAGAGATATTAAAATACCATTACCGAACCCATGCGATAAACTCGTAATACAAAGATACGTTATAAAAAGAGAAAATACAATCAAAAATCTAATTAGAGGATGATCATGAGAGCATTTCCTAATCTGTCTTAAGAAATTACGCACAATTTGAAAGATATTTAACATAGTAATATATGGAAGAGTTTTATATATATTTTACTTGAGTTTTATATATATTTTACTTAAAATCGTTTTTGGATTTAAACACGTTTCATTTCTTTAATCTCAATATCTCCAGAAGTTAATGTATTTAATTTATCCAAAATTTCATTTTGTAAACCCGCAGGAAATTCGATTTTAATAAAAAGAAAAGAACTGGTCCATTGTTCTTGTTTAACTTCTGCAAGATGCCGAAGTAGATCATAACATTTCCCAGCATGTGTGTTTGGAATTTTAATTAGAAGGGATTTGTTTTCAAAACTTAATGGAATTTTGACTTTTAATTTATCAATAACGCCTTTAAGTTGTTCTTCTGCTGGTTTCAAAGGATCTATATTCAAACGAACTTCATTCATTGCCGTTTCAATTCTTTGTGGAGGATGCGGGGCATTTGTTCTAGGATCTTTAGCTCTCCTCGCAATTAAATAGACAATCTGTTTCCTTTTTTCTTCAACTAAATGTCTCCTTTGTTCTGTTGTAAGCTCCATTTTGCCGTGTTTAAAAATATCTTCTGCAATCTCAACAACATTCATTTTTTTATATAATTTTTGCAAATCATGCTCCGCAGCTTTCTCAGCAGAAGAAACGCTTCTAAAAATTTCCTGAACAAATAAAACTTTGGAAAAATCAGTTATTTTCTTTTCTTTGAATTGTAATGCTTCGGTTGGTTTCACTAGAATCTCAAAAATATGACCCTCCTTAGAATAACTAATTTTAATTGAGTCTTCCACACTCATAAAGTAAATATGGTAAAGGAATTATAAATAATTAAAGATTACAAATAATTAATTCCTGAGTAGAAGTAATTACCCTTTGAGTTATAATCTCATAAATAATTAAATCTTAAGTCCTAATTTCTTAAAGTCTGTTGAAGTAACAAATTTGAATTTGTTATTTGGCAAAATAACAGCCATTTCAATATCTTTAGAAGTTAAACCTTCTTCTGCCTTTGAAAGTGCGTCTATAGCCAATTGCATTGCCCCTCGTTCATCTAATTCGCCTTCAAACTTTTTTTCAAAAAAGCCATTGGCTTGTTCTGCACCACGCCCAATTGCAATAGCCTGCCATTCCTTCAATATTCCAGATGGATCTGTTTGGAACAGTTTACCCGTATCAGTCACTCCACCAATAAGCATTGCAGAACCATACGGTCTTACTCCGCCGTATTGCGTATACGCTTGTTTTCTATCAGCTATAAATTTAGCCAAAGAATACGTATGTATAACTTCGTCATAAACGACTGCATTTCTCTGAGCTTCTTGTCTAGCAGCATCAACTAAAACTCTTGCATCAGCAATTAATCCTGACGTTACAACACCAACGTGATCATCAATTTTGAAAACTTTTTCTGCATTATCCACTTGTAACTTAGCAATTGTTTTTTTAGCCGCTAAAATAACGCCGTTCTTGAATACAACGCCTAATGCCGTTGCGCCCATATGAACAGCTGCTCTAGCATATTCTACCTGATATAATCTCCCATCAGGAGAGAAAATCGTTTTTGCTCTATCATATCTTTCTTGTACTGGTTCAAATGCCATAAAATATCACACTATAATTTACTTGTAACAAAGCATATTAATACTTTTTCTATTCTAGTTCTTTTATTCTAAAATTCATTCATTTACTATGAATTTTTTGATTATAATGTTCTGCTTTTATTTTGAAAAGTACTTAAATTACAAAATTACTTTAATAATCCTCTGGATCAAAATATTTTTTCTGGGCACCCAACATTGTTCCAGCCAAACCAATAACTGCAAGAGTAACTCTCTCTCCATTGATTTCTCTGACTAAAGAAATAGCTGCCCGAACGTTCTCAACATGATCATGACTAACCTTAACTGCGGCCCGTTGTTTTTTCTCATTAAAAATAGAGCTAATCAACCAAATCCTTGCTCTAGAAGCTTCACTTTCACCTAAAAAACCTAAAATAGAGTTCCAGATTGCAATATTAACCTCGTGAATTTTTTTTGGTTTTTCAGAAATCACATCAAAAATAATATATCTTTTTCTTTCTCGCATAGTGGGCGGTATTGGATTTAATTTCATTGTGATTCACCACTATCAACACGTTTTAGACCAGGTCTAATAAAACTTTCACTCCGAACTTCATAGGCTCTTCTAATAATTGATTCCGGAACCTTAGAAATAGTCTCAATAGCCCGATCTATGCTCATCCCTTGCGTCTGAAGAAAAGAAATATACTCTCTCGGACTACGCATATCATAAATAGATTCAGCACCACTGCAACAAATGATTGAAGCACCCATCTTTTGACATAATAAAATGTTTCGATTATACTTTGCTAATACCTGAGATCTCATTCGTCTATGTGTACTTAAAATATTTTCAAAGTTTATTTCAATAGCAACATGATTTGTATGAGCTAATCTAGCCATAACATGATCTAAACCAGAATCTTTCCGATTTAATTCGGGATGTGCTAAGATATCTACCTCAGGCATTTCGCACGCACGCCTATTAATTTCTAATTCTCCGCCATGAACAATAATTATATCTGCATATTCTCTAAGATTTTTTACTCTTTTTTCAAGATCTTTGACATTTTCTGCTTTAATTTTAGCACCCAAAAAAACATCAATATTCGAATCAATTTTTCTAATTTCCGATTTAATACGAATTAAATCCTCTTTATTTAACACAAAATCAGAAATAGCTATAGCGTCCCACTTTAATCTCTGAGCCATATTAATCAATTCTTTAATAGAGTTCTTTCCAGAGGATTGATCACTCTGAATATCCAAATCAAAAAATGGGCCTTCCATAAGTTAAACTATATAGCAGAAAATATAAATTACTTTAGATTATACTTCTTCTAGAATTCATGTGAATCACCAACAAAATAAGAAGTACCCTTTAGCACTTTTTCTTAACTTTTTAAATCTACCAAAGAATTTGAAAGTTCGTTATAAATTTGTTTTTTCTTTTCTTTGCTCAAGATAAATAAAACTTTCTTTACCATTGCATGGGAAATCGTAAAGAGATGGTTTAATTTTATTACACTTTCTTTTACTGCTCCTTCTTTAACTGTTAAAGGAATTCCTTTCATTTTAAGATTGCTTGTAACTCCGGCCACAACAACATTTTCCATGTCTTCAAAAAGAACAACACAGGGTCTTTTTTTCACTTCAAAGGTGTCTGTAAACTGAACTTGCGCAAGAACAACCTCTCCAGAATTATACGTTTTCCCAAACATCATCTTCTTTATTCTCCCACAATTCTTTCATTTTTGCCTGTTGTATTTTATGTAAGAATTTATCATATTGATTTCTTTGTTTTACTCTCTTGTAAGTTTTAATCATCTTTTCAAGTATTTCCTCATAAGTTTCTCGAGGATATTCTTTCAAATCTTTTAATGATTTTACTAGTTTTTTATTTACTTGAATTGTTGTTACATCGGACATATAATTCACTATAGTGTACATATAATTAGTTATATATAAATTTATCGCAGAATTATCCTTTAGTACTCTTTCTTAATCCTCTGGATTTTTTACCTGCAGAAGTCAGTCCTCTATAAACTCGATTTTTATGCTGTCTTTCACAAATCCAATTAATATCTTGATCTTTAGTTATATTTGGATTATATGGATCAACTAAAATTACTTCATACCATTTGTGTTGCCCATCTTCAGTAACCCAATAAGAATTCAAAACTTCTAAATTAGGATATTTTCGGGCTGTTCTTTCTTCGGCAATCCATCTCAAAGATTTATGCGTAGTATATTTTACTCGACCATATCTTCGTGGTCTCCTACCAGAAGTTATTTTTGGTCTCTTTCTTCCTCCTTTTTTAACTCGGGCTCGTACAATAATAAAACCCTCCTTCGCCTTATAACCTAAGGCCCTTGCTTTATCTAACCGGGTAGGTCTGGTTATTTTAACAAAAGAAAGAGCTTTTCTCCATTCAATTTTTCTATCTCTAATTAATTCTTTATTTTCTTTGTTTTGCCAAGTTTGCTTAATCTGTTTATACATAGACATATTCTTTACCTTGAAAGTAAAAGTTTAAAAAGGTATTCAAATATAGAATGAATTTTCATACCATATACCTGCCAGATTCTGACTATTAATTCTCTATACCTCTCCTTTTCAAGTCTTTATAAAGTTAATTTATTAATAATAATTTACGAGGGGGGATATTTATGGAAACAATAAAAAATCTATCTAAGGCATTTATAGGCGAAAGCCAGGCAAGAAATCGATACACATTCTATTCGAAAATCGCTAAAAAAGAAGGGTATGAACAACTTTCTGAATTATTTTTAATAACTGCGGAAAACGAAAAAGAACATGCGAAATGGCTCTTAAGAATGATTAATGAACTAAATGTAAAAGAAAAGAAGTTAATTCCGTTGATTGTAGAAGGAGAAGTTCCAACTGTTTTAGGAACGTCAGAAGAAAACTTGCAAGCAGCAATCGCTGGAGAAAATTACGAACATACAATTATGTATCCTAAATTCGCTAAAAAAGCCGAAGAAGAGGGGTTATTCCTAATTGCCGGAAGATTAATGGCTATTGCTAAAGCAGAAGAACACCACGAAAACAGGTACAAAAAGTTTCTGAAAGAAATTCAAGAAAAAACTGTTTGGAAAAAATCAGAGAAAGTTTATTGGGTTTGTAGAAAATGTGGTTATATACACGAAGGAACTATGCCCCCAGAAGAATGTCCATCCTGTGGTCATCCAAAAACCTATTTTGAAGTTTTATGCGAAAAATATTGAAAGGAACTATTAGCAAAGTATTGAGGTAGACTATGACCGAT
Organism: Candidatus Nanohalarchaeota archaeon; assembly: GCA_017610385.1. Classification (GTDB taxonomy): domain Archaea; phylum Nanohalarchaeota; class Nanosalinia; order Nanosalinales; family JAFCCC01; genus JAFCCC01. The sequence goes on along the minus strand of JAFCCC010000002.1, from coordinate 19,314 downwards.
CTAAAACAACTCTATAAATGTAATGTCTGTGGAAATATTATTGAAGTAGTTCATAGAGGAAACGGTCAGTTAGTTTGTTGTGGAGAGGCAATGCAACTTCAAGAAGAAAAAAAGAATGATCAAGGATTAGAAAACCATGTTCCAATAATGGAAAAAACAGAAAAAGGCGTTTTAATCAAAGTCGGTTCTATTGAACATCCTATGGAAAATGCGCATTTTATTGAATGGATTGAGGTGGGAAATGACCAAACTTCTTGCAAGAAATTCCTTGAACCAGGTAAACCACCTGAAGCCACATTTACTTTAAAAAATGTACAATGGGCTAGAATTTACTGTAATCTTCATGGGTTATGGTCATCCAAGTAATTGTTCTATGTAATGAAAGTAATTCTGTTTTGTCTGATCACTTATCTGTTCTTTACTCACGCATTTTATTTTTATTAAATTCAAAGTAAGAATAAACCACGGTAATTGTAATTACTAAAAGAACTGGAATTAAAATAAAATATAGTGCATAATTCGGAAAAAATGCAGCAAAAAGAGCTAAAATCCCAATTAATTTAAATAAGAATCCACCTAATTTATGTGTCTTATTCCAAACTAAATCGCTACTAAGAGTCCACGGCGTTCTAATTCCAATAAACCAATTTCTTTTTGAATTTTCAATAACTACGCCCAAATAATAAAACAAAAAACCGATCGCTGGCAAAAACATTAGGGTCATATTAAAGGCAACACCAACGTTCCATAAAACAACCAATAAATGCATATAAAAGAAAAAGAGCATCATTGCAATAATCATTCCTTGGTAATATTTATCAAATTTCTTTATGTTTCCTTTAATTGGATCTATTTTTGGAATTAAAATAAATTTACTTCTCCGTTCTTATTCCAATGTGATGCTACTTTTTTGGGTGTCTGGGCATAAAATACGCTTGTAAGAATAAATGAAATTACAATTATGGTTAATGAAACAATCAAATATTTTTTCATAAGAATTATTTCATATTTGTATTTTTATATTTTCAATAATAGAGTGATATAGAAACACACAAAATATGTGTTTTAACTCATTTATAATTTCGATATTTGATTTTGGTTTTCATGTTTGTGGGAGATGTTTATGAAAAAGTTAGTTGAAAAATTAGAAGAACTAAAAAAGTCTGAAATTTCTGAAACTATTAGAAATAGAATTAATGAATTTGAGCAATTTCAAAAAAGAGAAAATAAAGATTTGTTTCAAGAACTATCATTTTGCTTATTGACTGCTAATTTTAATGCAGCCAAAAGTATTATCATACAAGAAGAAATTCGAGGGGGATTTCTGACATTAGAAAAAAATGAATTGATAAAAAAATTAAAAGAGTTTGGTCATAGATTTCCTAATAATAGAGCGAAGTATATTTTAGACGCCAGAAAACATATATCTACTCTAAAAGAAACTCTAAAATCATTTGAAAACGAAAAAGAGCTTAGAAACTGGCTTGTTAATAATGTAAAAGGATTAGGAATGAAAGAAAGTAGTCATTTTTTAAGAAATGTGGGATATAAGAATTTGGCAATAATTGATTTTCATATTGTGGATTTATTAGTAAAAGAAGATTTAATTGGGCGGCCTAAAACAATTACTAAAAAGAAATATTTGGAAATCGAACAGGTCTTAGAAAAAGTAGGGAAAGAATCAAACCTGAATTTAGCTGAACTAGATTTATATTTGTGGTTCATGGAAACTGGAAAAGTATTAAAATAGAATCAAAGAGAAGCGATATATAGATCTATAACAAATTTTTGCAAGTGGAAGTAAAAGAATCAAGTAAAGAAGGAAAAAAGTCTAAAAAATCTGTCAATATTTTCAGTGCGGCCTTAGTACTACTTGCGGTTATAATTCTAGTTTTTTTTATTTTCAAACCATTTGCACCAAAAGGAAATTATGATGAGTTTGCGAATTGTTTAACCAGTAAAAATGTTATTTTCTATGGAACAAATTGGTGCCCAACGTGCAAAGAACAAAAAAAGCTGTTTGGAAATTCTTTGGATTTAATAGACTTTAGAAATTGTGATGAGTTAAAGGATGAGTGTGCTGCAGTTGGTGTTGTTAATCTGCCCACGTGGTTAATAAATGGTGAAAAACATACTGGATTTCTGACTTTTGAAAACCTTTCTACAGTGAGCGGCTGTGTATTTCAGGCGTCATAGGAAAGTATTTATACTTTTCTTCACTATTAAGGAATTACAATGAAAGCAATACTTAAAATATTACTTGGAACTATTTTCGTAATAGGCGGTATTTATTGGTATTTTGTAAATCTTGCTCTAGGTACAAGTTTAATGAACTGGCAAGCATTTGTTCTACTATTCAAAGGATTTTTCGGAGTCTTCATATTCTTACTGGGTTTATTCATCGTTTGGTTAGAAGCAGATGAATTAAGAATCAAAAAAGACGCAAAAGAAGTGACTCGCGCAAAACCAAAACGAACACAGACAGAAGAAATCAGAGCCGCTGTGGGAAAATCCCAAAAGACCAATTTCGTATGTGCTATTTGCGGAAGAGAATTCAAATCAGAAAGAGGTTTGAAAATCCATCAAGCAAGAGCTCACTAAGGGTTCCAACTAATTGGTTGACAACCTCTTTTTATTGCTATTTTTTGATGAAGTTAGTATTTTTAAAGTAAAAATGTTAAAAGAATATTTTTAAATAACCGCGCAACCTTCTTTCGAAGGAAATTCTGAAAGTGCTTCACTGAACCAGTTGTTTTTTGGATGAATCAAATTTACAATGGGCATTTCAAAAACGTCCTTGCAATAATGAATTTAACATTTCATTTATGTACTGTAGTTATGGTTGAACCAATTTGTTTAATTTGTAGAAAAAGAGGATGCAAAGAACATAAATGGTTAATGAATCGTTTAATTAAAGCGGCCAATCCCATTGAAAAAATTAAAACAGATTTTTTTGGTTCTAGTGTAACGCCATTTATCGGCAGATTCAATTATCCCAATGTGAGTATGGGCATTTTAGCACCAGCAGAAATAGATAAAACAGCGTGGCAGACAGATTCTCCAAAACTCTGGTTTAAAGAAAAATTTAATATTCTTCAAATTGTAGAAAAAAGAACTGGGTTAATTAATCCAAAAATTCAAATTAATGTTAAAAATCCGAAGGGAAATTTTATTGAAATTGCTCAAGAAGTTGCCATGGCAAAAAGAACTCCAGACACAGAATTTTCCTTAAAAAAGAAACCAAATTTAAATATTTTATTTAATCGTTATAATGCTCCAGTTGGAACGCCAGCAGAATTAAAAAAAGTGGAAATTACTGAAAATGTTCACATTCCGACGAACTTAGAAAAAACAGTTGACGATTATGATTTAAAAGCGGTGGAAGGGGTATTTAAACTCTACAAAGAAGGAATAGATATTAACAAGTTAATGAGAATTCTTTCAGTAGGTCTACTTGGCATAAAAACGCAGAGAAGAATGGTGCCTACTCGATTTTCTATAACGGCTATTGATGATATAATAGGCAAAAAATTAAGAGAACAAGTACGACGATACCAAAAATTAGAGGAATTTTTAGTTTTCCATACAACATATATTGGAAATCATTATGAAATTTTGTTTATTCCAGATACATATGAATATGAATTAACTGAATTATGGCTGCCTAAAAATTTTCATAAAATAGGAAAATATAAATTAAATGCATTTAGTGATTATGAGCCATATTGGGGTCGTTCAAAATACGCAGAGCATACTGCAGGGGCTTTTTATACTGGAAGATTATCTTGTCTAGAATACTTAAACCGAATTAAAAGACAAGGTTCAATTCTAATTTTTAGAGAGATTCTACCCTCATATTTCTTGCCATTAGGTATCTGGCAAATGAGAGAAACCTGCCGTGGTGCTTTGAAAACAAAACCAGAACGATTCTCATCCATGCAAGAATCCTTAAATAAAATCAATTCTAGAATGCATATTTCCTTAACTCATTGGATTAAAAAGAGCAAATTACTAGAAAATAAAAAGACTCAGACGAAACTAACTTCTTTTACTAAATCGAATTATTCTTGAATAGTTTGCTAAATTAAATTATTCTTGCATATTTTACTTAGTTTATAGAAAACTATTTTATGAATAAGAACTAAGTTAAGTATATGATAATAAAAGATCCTACAGAAAAAAAAGAAGGCCACCCCAATCTAAGAGGAGATTTAACTTTTGGTCAAAGAGCAGCAGATGCTGTATCCACCTATGCTGGAAGTTGGGGCTTTATCATTGGATTCATGATTTTTCTTGTCCTTTGGATGGCTACTAATGTTTATGCATGGATTAATACATGGGATCCTTACCCATTCATTTTATTAAATCTAGTTTTATCGTGTTTAGCAGCAGTACAAGCACCAGTCATCTTAATGAGCCAAAATAGACAAACACAAAGAGACAGAATAAATGCAAAGTACGATTATACAATCAACAGAAAATCAGAACGTGAAATTCAGAATATACAAAAAGACTTAGATGAAATTAAAATAATTCTGATGGGAATCAAAAAAACACCCCACTCTTGAAATAAATATATAAAAATTAAGTTTAATTAAAGAATTATGCCTTATGATTCTAGAACCTCTACCTACACGGAAGTAGGCGGTCCTTCTGCAAATTCACTAGAATTTACTGGAAAATTACTCCCGTCATATACTTGCGTAAGTGATGACATTTCAAATACAACAATCTTTTGGCCCATATCTTTTCCTCAAATAATACTAGAACTTGACAATTCAGTATAAAAAAAGTAAAGATAAAATAGTTTTATGAAAAAAGCAAGTTCTGCGAATGTTCTTCTGTTTGTGATTTTAGTTATTTTATTTATGCTAGCTATTATCGCAAGAAAACAGGAGCTCGGTAAAGAAGATTTTCATATTAGAACAGAAGCAATCTGTCAGAATAGAAAAAATCTAACCTTCTGCGAAGACAAATTAATTGTTACTTGTGGTCAAACAGAATATGTTATTGCAAAAAATCCTGATGGATTTTTCGTTCATGAAAAAAATTGGAAAGATCCAAGAATTACAAGATAAATACGAAAAGATTAAATATGAGGAGCGATTTCTGCTCTCTCTAAATCTCTTACTAATTTATCGACATCTTCCTTCAGAGCCAATAAATGTGCAATAATTCTTTGTTTTTCTTTGAGAATTAACTCCACATTTTCAAACTTCTGTGCTGCGAGATCAAGATCGGTTTTATTTATAAACGCATTTTCTGTCTTAACCATTTCATTAATAATCTCCTCAGCCACCATCTTTAGGATCAAATTTAATCCTACATACACATCTTTCCGAACAAATTGACCTTCTCTCGTCTTTGAACGAACCATATTCACAATTCTTGCGTGTGGAAATGCTAAGTTATCTTTATCTACCTTTTCTGGAATTAATACCATAAAATACACCTCTTAAATCTTAAAGAGTAATTATACATATTTTGTAAAGGCAGGTTTATATTACTTACTCTTGTCGATTAAAGTATAGTTTTAAAGATTCGGACGAAGTTTATATTATGGCACTTACAAAGGACCTATTAGCACCCAAAAAAGAACATAAAAATCAAAATGACTTAGATATATTCCGTTATAAAGAATTAAAAGAAAAATTAAAGATTAAAACGCTCAAAAAACTTAGAGAAGACAGAATTAAAAAGAACACCAGCGTAGTTCACGAAATCTGACGAAGTTTACCTAATCTTCCCAATTCCATTAGTCCTAATTCTTTAGAAAGACCTACAACGTTCAATTTATTCAAATATAGACATTTTCATAATAGTGGGTCCAAGAGATCTTTTTGTGACATTAAATTCATTGTTATATTTCGTGATAATTTGGAAAATGTTGGGAGAATCATGAGTTTCTCACCAGAAATTAATTCGCCATATAAAAAACAAGGGATCTTTTCCTGCATATCTGATTTGTTTTTAGAAGAGATAATAACGTGTTCATTTCCAATAATAAAATAGTCTACATTAAATTTAGAAATATCTAAATTTTTTTGGTTTCCCTGAATAAAACACATTTTCTTAATAACCAACTCAGGTTTTAATTGAATTTTCGGATAATGTGATATTATAGAAAGAAAATAATTATCATGATTTCCCTTTAAAATAATAATTTCTTTTAAAGTTTCTGATAAAAAATCTAAAAAATCTAAAAGCTCCTTTTGCTCCAGCCAGGTGATTTTAGAGAATTCATTTTTAATATCTCCTGTAATAATTAGCATACGTGGTTTTTTCTCAGAAAAAATGATTTCTAAGTTTTCTTTAATTTCAGTTAATTGAAATTTTGGAAATAAAACATCAGAATCAGTTAGTAATTCAACTAAACCCAAATACAAATCAGAAATTACTACTGCATTAATAGATTTAATATAAATTGCAGGATATGGTTCAAGAACTTCAAATTCATTAAAAATATTCATAATTAGACTTTGACGTCCAAGGTATAAAACAATTTAAGTAATCCTATTAACTTTGGGAGGTATTATCCACGTAGTTTTTTTAAGAAGTGACATTAATCTTTTACTGGATCAAATGGTCTTACAATTATTTTATATGCGCTATTAGACCTTTCAGAGACTGCTTGGAGTATTTTATCTAATTCATTTTGCTCTAAATCCTTATGTAATTTGGAATCTTGGCGTTCCAAACGAGTTCGTAAAATTTCTTCGCCTGCATACGGCGGAATTTGTTCAGTTCGTAGTTTAAGTCTATCGTAATCACTTAATTCGTTATCTCCAGCAATAGAATAATCTACGAGATCTTCAAAATCCAAATGAAGTACGATGGATGATGTGCTCCCTCTTCCTCGCCGTTTTATTACACGAGTCAATCGTGAATCAACATCTTGCATAGTACCTATTTTAAGTTTATTTCTTGAAGGAAATATTTGTCGTATAGAATACTTGCGATTGAAGCAGTCTAGAACACCTGAGTCAACATCTGGTGGAATTCCGAGTTTTAAAAGTTTTAATTGGAATTCAGACCATTGCCAAGCGTCAAGTACATCTTCACCAAGCAAAATAATTTCTCTGGAAGTTTGGTCAAGTTCTGGAAGTAAAATCGGTTGAGTACCTTCCGAATAAACTAGCATACTAAAAACACCAATATCTACCATATCTTTTGGTGGAATATATTTTCTCATTTCCCTAATCAAAGTATAATGTAGAACATATAAATACGTATAAATAACTACTACTATTAGGTAATAGTATGTTTAATTCATTTAAATATTTTATGGTTGTGGCCGCACTACTGCTCGGCACGATTGGAATAAAATATGCTATAGATTCTTTTAAAGAAATCGGTCCTGAAACATTGTATCGAAATAACAAGGTAGTTATTTCAAGCACGGCACTAGAACAAGTATCCTCTGAAACAATTCACTCGCTTCTAGAAGAGAAACGCCCGGAGAGTGGTGCTGTCAATCCAACACCAAAGTCTATACAATTGAGTTTAACACATAGTGCTCAAATAAAATTAGATTTAGCTTATGAACAATTGTATTCAAAACAAATGAAACAGGGGGACAGGCCATACATTGACCAAATTTCTAACATCTTAGAAGTAACTCACTTACCATGGAGCTTACAAATGGCTCAATTACAAAAGGAATTGGAAACATTAGATCCTACATTGCATGAATCTATATCACCCGACGACGCAATTGGGTTTTTACAGATTACTCAAATAGGATACGCAGACGTAGTGCAAGGCTATGAAAATGATTTTTGGAATACGAGAGAATCCTGTACTAAACTGGGTTTAGAGGTAACTAAAACGTGGGACGAATTATTAAATCAGTGGGAAACAAATTCCACAAATTCTGGTTTAGAAGTTTATCTATTAAATTGTGGTGCAGTTTTAGAAGGAATTAATCGTTATAGAATTAAAAAACGATTTAATGATTCAAATATGGAAAAAGATACAATTGATAATTTACAGATTTTAGCACATATCTTAGGATTCGCGGGTACAGTTCGGGTTTATGAACATGCAAATCGTTCTAGCGATCTGACAAAACTCTGTAAAGCTGCAAGAGATATCGGAAAGCCAATTTCCGCATCTTATTTAGAAACAATTAAACAATATCAAGGTCCATGGAAGGAAATAGAAACAAAATACGGACCTCTAAACTCCGAAAGTCTTAATCAAATTCGACCTTAGTAACTTTTGTTAATGTAGTTTCTGTTTCTTTTTTATTAAATCTATAAAGATTTCCAGTTACAGCACTTTCTAATCTCTCTTCGTGAGTTACAATAAAAATCTGATCAATAAGATTAGATACCCTTGTTCGTAAAGTCTCTGCTAAATTAGTTATTGCTGTAACATCTAGGTTATGTGTTGGCTCATCTAAAATCAGAAGCTTTAAAGTTGGCGCTAGAATCAATGAAAACGCAATTCTTAGAACTAATGCAGCAGAATGTCTTTCTCCTCCAGAAACTTCTGCTTCTACAGAAATCCAATCACCAACTGAATTTTTTAATTTTAAAACATAATCTTTGTCAACTTCTAATTTGATCGAAATATAATCCTGATATGGATAAATTTTCTCCCATAAATCTTGCATAACCTGATTAACTGTATCTACAAAAAGGATCCTTAATGCCGTCTGAGTAATTTCTAAAGAAGTAATAAATTTGCTCATAAATTCAATTTTTTTAAGATATAAAATTGATTTTGATTCAAGGTCTTTGATACGAGTTTCTTTTTCTTTAATTAAACCTAAATAACGTTTTTTTTCTATTAATAAAGTAGTCAATGAATTTTTTTTAGAATTAAAAACTTCAAATTCTTTTTCTAAATTAAATTTTTCTTCTGTTTTTTTCTGTAATATAATTTCATCATAATTTAATTCTCGCAATTTAGAATCAATAAAGTTTAATTTATCCACAAGGTCTAATTCATTTAACCTAAATTCTACTACTCTTTTAATTGATATTAATTCCGTTTCATTAGTGGTAGGAACGATTTTTTTAAGTTCTTCGAAAGAGCGAGTAATTTTCTCTAAAGTTTTAACAAGTTCTTGAATTTCTGATTTTTTTTGTGAAATCTTATTTTTCACAGTTTTAAATTGTAATAAATCATCTTTTCTATTGCGAAGTTTGGAAATGGTTTGTTGAAGTTCACTAAGAGTTATTCGTGACTGTTCATTTTCTTTGATCAAAGTAGAAATTAATATGTTTTTTTCATTAAGAACCTGTTCTTTTCTTTCGGGTGTAAGGGCACTTAAACACAAAGGACAGTTCTCATTTTCTTTCAAATGGGTAATGTGTTCTTTTAGCTCGGAAATAATACTTTCATTTTTGTCACATTTAGTTTTCAAGGTAATTTGTTCTTTTTCTTTCAAATCAAGTTCTTCTGCAATTTTATAGAAATCATCAAATTTTTCTTTATTTTTCTCGAATTCATTAAGTTCATTTTGCGTATGTTTAAGTAAAGTTTCTAATTTTAAAATTTCCTTTTCAGTAGAAATAAATAATTCTTTTTTAGTTCTTAAATCCACTAATTTCGTTTTTAAATTCTCTAAAAGATTCTGAAGTTTCTCGGAGTTAATTTCATCCATAGAAATATTTCCTTTTTTTGATTCACTATCTATAAGACTTTTGATTCTACGTAATTCTCCTTTTAATTGGTTATTCCTCTCAGTAAATTTTATAAAATTCTTTTTTTTATTTTGAAGAGCGTCTAGCTCTGTTTTAACGATTTTACGTAATTCTGCAGTTTTATTTAATTTTTCAGAAAAATATATGGATTTTTCATTTAGATTTTTAATTTCCTCTGTTAATTCTAATAAATTAAACGCAGTTTTATCTAATTTAATTCTCGCAAGATTGTCTAGAATTATTTCTCTGCTTGTTTTAAGTTTATTTAATAAAGTTACTCCGGTTTTACGGGCAATGGAAAATTTGTTTAAATTAAGAAGTTCATCTAATTTCTTTTTTCGATCTCCAGCACGCAAATTTAAAAAATAATCTAAATTATTTTGTTCAGAATAAATTGCCCGTGAAAATAAATCAAAATCCATTTTTAATATTTTTTCTAATTCATCTGTCACCTTTCTTGAACTTGGACTTTCAATCAAAATCCCATTTTTTCGTAATTCTGCTTCGAAAGTTCCTTTATTTCGCTTAATTGATCTTTTTACAGTATATTTATCTTCTCTAATTTCAAAACTAAGTTCTACATCCGCTTGATCTGTTTTTTGGGGTTCCCGCCGCAATAAACTCTCCAGTTTTAAAGATTTGTTCTGAATTGCGGGTGTTGTTCCGTAAAGTGCAAAGGAAATCGCTTCTAATACACTAGATTTTCCTGAACCCATTTCTCCAACCAAAACATTAACTCCTGATTTAAATTCTAATTTTGTTTCGAAATGAGATTTCCAATTTTTTAATTTAATTTTCGTTATCATTTTTTACTTCCAAGTCCTCCATTAATAAGTTAAAAGATTCATCGAGTTTTTCTTTAGCTAATAATTCAAAAAAATCATAAAAATCAAAATTAATTTTTTCTTTAAAAGTCTTAGAAAGATTATTTTCTAATATTTCTTTTCCTATTTCTGTTATACTTTTTCTATTCTTTTTGAACTCTGAGAGATATTGCAAGTTTCTTTTGGCTATTTTTAGTTTTTTATTAACTTTAATAATTATTTTATCTCCATAAAGACGATTTAGGTGCTTTAAATCCAATTCAAAATCTTTTTCCCCCTTTAATACAAATCGAACAATGGGTTCTCTATCAAAGGAATTTCGTAAAATATTCTGAATCTCATGAGCGATTTTTTCATTAATTTGATTAGAAGATAAGTCATTGATATTAAATTCCTTAAAGAAAAATTTACGGGCACTCTTTAACCGAATAAATTCAATTTTTTTTGTTTCAGTATCTACTTTAAGAAAACCCTTTGGAACTTCACTTTCAACTTTTCTCATTTGAGTCATTACAGTGCTGCCAGGAAAAACTAAATTTTTCTGTTTTGTTTCCTTGTACCAATGAATATGTCCATCAATAATCAAATCAAAACCCACTGGAAGATCAGAAAGTTTTAAGACGGATTCCTCATCATCAGAATAAACATATCCGCCAATAGATTGATGTAAAACAAGAATGTTATACGCGTTCGGAATTGGTTTAAAATTTAGCTTGTTAAACACTTCTGGAGCAAATCTTTCAGGAACGCCACTCATTCCATGAATTGCCACTCGCCCCCCATTCTTTTCAAATATAGCATAAGTTCCATGTAAATGAATTAAATAACCCATTTTTTCTAAAAGTTGAATGGGATTAACAAATGATTTCGATCTTCTTTCATGCGTACCGTGTATGGCTACAACCGGAATTCCTGAAAAAATGATCGGTGAAATCTTATTTTTCACGTTGGAATCTATTAAAGTTACTTTTGATTTGGGTGCCATTAGCGCAATCGAAAGCACTTTCAATGCCTTGCTCCATACTTCTGGTTTTGGGGTTCTTTCATCAAAAATATCGCCACCAAGCAATATTAAATCACAATTCCGGGAATTTTCAAATGCTTCTTGTGCCTGAATAAACGTGTCTTCTTGTCTTCTGCTTTCCCAACCATATCCAAAATGCGTGTCAGAAATTATTGAAATTTTCATAATTTATGATTCTCTCTAAATTTTTTATACTATTAACCACAAAGATAATTAAGGACATATACCAAAATAAGACAAAGGAAATTATGCATTCAATAATTATTTTTTATTCGGGGAAAGATTCACGAAGTTTAAGAGCATTATCTGTTGTAAGAGATTTAACCAAAAAAGTTAAAGAATTAGGGATTATTGGTTATGATGTAAGCAAACCAGCGGGATTATCCTACGCAATTAAAAAAAGAATTAATACAATTCCTTCCTTAATCATTGATGGACAAACAATTATAGAAGGTATACCTTATTCTGAAAAACAAATTGTAAGTCATTTCAAAAAAGATTAAGTGATTTATATGCAATACAAAAAAGATTAAGTATTTCCGATATAGCAATATCAAGATTATTTCCTTTTAATCCGTTTTCTAATCTTTCTATCTTCTTTCTTTTTAATTTTTGCTTCTCTTATTCGTGCTCGGTCATAAATTATGCTTTTATTGGCATATACTTCTAAAAGCGCTAAAAATAGAGAAAGAATCAAGGGGCCAATAAATAAACCAACAAGGCCCATCATGTATAATCCCCCAATCAAACCAATTAAAATTATTGCTGGATGGATTTTAGTTTGCATAGACACTAATTTTGGTCTAATAAAATTATCTGTATTATTCAGAATAATTATACCATACAATAAAATTCCAATACCTGAAAAATAATCTCCCACTGAGAGGGAATAAATACCCATTGGTATAAAAATTAAGAATGGTCCGACAATCGGGATTATATATAAAATAGCGCATAATAAACCCCAAAACAGTGCATTTGGGTATCCAAACAAATAAAATCCAAGAGCGGCGATTAATCCCTGAATTATTGCAGTTAATAATATGCCAACAAGTACAGCTTTCGTTACTTTTCCCATTTCCTCAAACAAATATTCTTTATGTTCCTTTTTCATGGGAATTAGCGCTTTTAATTCGCGAACAAAACCCTCTCCATCATTATACAAATAAAAAATAATAAAGAACATAATAAAAATTCCAAGAGCGAAATTAGCTAATTTACCTGCAAAACTAATTGAGCTCCTTGTAATGACTTCTGCAACACCGACTATACTCTCTCTGATTTTTTGTTTGATATCAATATTTTGACCAGTGTATTTCTGAAGAGTTAGTTCTAAATCTGTAACATCTAATTTATTGAGATCAATTTCCCCTACTTTAGAAATAATATTTGCAGATTGAACATACAGTACTTTTCCAGCATAAATCGCCGGTACCACTATTAAACTTAATAACATCAAAATAACAATAAAGGCGGAGAGCGTATGATTTCTGACTATTTTTTTGATAAATTTATAAACAGGATAAGAAACAAAAGCCAATATTATGCCTGCAAGAATGTACGCTAATTGGGATTTAAGGACTAGGTAACTCAAAAAACCTGTTATTATAATCAATACAAACAAAAAAATATTTTCTTTCTCCATTAAACCTTCTCCCAACAAAATATTGAGTTCCGTTAAATATAAAATTATGGGAATCAAAAGACGTAGAGAAATGGATGCAAAATTTGTTGCAGAAAGATTGAGAATAATCTATGGACGACAGAGCGAAGATTTTGCACAAGAAGTGGTAGAAGAGCTTAAAAAGAAACCGGGTTTTGAAAAGTTTCATCTAACTCCGGTTAGGGTTGAAGAATTTAAAGATGGAGAAATTAAACCAAAAGTTTTAGAAAGTATGCGACAAAAAGACGTTTATGTTATTCAAAGATTTCATGATGAACCCTATGGAGTAAATGAAGATATATGGGAACTTTTTCTTTTGAATGACACAGTAATGCGAGATTCTGCAAGAAGTGTAACAAATGTTCTTCCGTATTTGCCATACTCCCGGCAAGAAAAAAAAGTAGAAGGAAGAGTACCAATATCAGCAAAGGTTTTAATTTCTTTTTTAGAACATCAAAAAATAGCGAGAATTATAACCATGGATTTACATGCTCCTGCAATACAGGCGTTTGCGGATATACCTATTGATAATTTGGAGGCGAGAGCCATTTTTCTTCCATATTTACAGAAAAAATGTACTGACGAGACAGTTTTGGTTTCCCCAGACTTGGGTGGCGCGACAAGAGTTCAAACATATGCAAAAAGTCTTGGAATTAATTTTTCAATTATACGAAAAAGAAGAGAGATCTATAATAGAAATATTGTAGAACTTAAAGAGATTGAAGGTGAACAAAATTTAAGAGGAAAAAACATGATTCTTATTGATGATATTGTTGATACAGGAGGCACAATTGTAAGTTCATATAAACTTCTAAGAGAACGTGGTGCTGCAAATGTCATGGTTATTTGTTCTCATTCTTTGCTTAGTGCACCAGCAGAAAGCAAATTAAAAGAATGGAATTGCACAATTATAGGTACTAATTCAATTCCACATTCCCACGAATTTTTAGAAAGAAATAAGAAGTGGTTTTTTATGAAGAACATCGCACCGTATTTTGCAGAGGCCATCTATAGAATTCAAATGGGGCGTTCTCTGAGTGAGGATAAAGTATTGTTTCCAAAATAGAAGTAAATAGCGAAGTTTATTTGGTAATTTCTATAATTTACAAGGCGAAAGTATAGATTAAATGGTAATGAAACCTGTTTGTGATAGTTGAAGTACATAGATGATACAAAGAGCCACCAAAAGTGGTATGACCTACTCGAAGAAGAAGTAACAAGGCGAGATGAAAAAATAAGAAAGTACATGCATGATCACAGCAGTAAAGGATCTAACACATAATTCTTGCCAAAGTCTACACTTTCTGACTTTTGAACTGAAAATTCAAACGGAACTCGAAAAATGTTTTAATTTAAGTCTATTGTGAAATGCTCAGGATGTTTGAAATAATTCTTCCCACGTTTTCGCTGTTAAACGTACGCCAGAAATTGTGTCTGCATCATTTTCTTCCAGTTTTATTGCTGCACGAACTTCTTCGTAATTTATCATGTAAAATAACCAAGAAGGATGATCTGAAAGCAGAAACCAAGGAGTTAAAGCTATATCGTGCATCCATTCTTCTCTCATCGTTCGCACCGCAAATAGTTGCGTCTGTAATCTTGTAAATACTTCTGAAATATACCCTGCTTTAAGTCTATCAACCCAAATCATATTTTCATAAGGGGCGTTAATTTTTCTACTGTGGCTCAATCCAAAAGCAATCTGCTCTCTTTCGATATCTGGATCAAAAAATTTTAAGTTAGAATATGCCAAAGCTTTCAATACATCTTGATCTTCAGAGACCTCTTGAACTATACTATTAATATCTAATTTTTGTGATGCATCTTGGCTATGCACCATTTCGAGGCATCCCTCAAATTCACTTAAATCATAAGTTTCATCTTCTCCCGAACCTATCATGTTTAGTCCATAGACCCTACGAAAATATCCAGAAAGTCTTGGATCATCAACAAGAATAATACTAGAATCGCCCCAATAAACTCGTCCATCTTGACAAACCACCTTCGGAGTTTCAAGAGATTTAATCAATTTTGGTAAAGTTACTCTGGCCATGACCTGAATATTACTTTAAAATCTTAAAAGAGTAAGTACTGCACATAAGCGAGGGCGTTTGAATTTAAAGTTTGTTTACGAAGTTGATATTATGAAATATGCTTTTCTCACCCTGAAAGAAAATCCAGAAATAATTCTTGGGGAACTTAAATCTGTTTTGAATGTAAATGGAAAATATAAAATTGAAGAAATGTTGGAAAATTTGATTTTTGTTGAGATTGAAAAAATAGATTTAGAAATAATTAATCGATTGGCATTAACTAAAGAAGTTTTTATTGTTTTGGCAGAATTTAATAAAATAGAAGATTTGAATGTTAAATTCAAAGTAAAAAAAGATTATTGCGTAAGAGAACATGTTTTAGATGGAAAAAAATCAAATTTAGAGAAAACAATCTCAAAAATAATTTATGATCAAACTAAAAAAGAAGTGAATTTTAAAAATCCAACTGATTTTTTCAGAATTTTCATTTACAAAAACAGAAAATTTTTATGCAAAAAAATATGGAAAAATGAGAATAAATTTGAAACTAGAAAAAATCAGCATCGACCATTTAAATTTCCCACATCTGCTCATCCGAAATGGGCTCGTGTTTTTGTTAATTTAACTGAAATTAAAAAAGGCAAAAAAATATTTGATCCGTTTTGTGGAACCGGAGGATTTTTAATAGAAGCAGGATTAATCGGTGCTAAAGTTTATGGATCAGATATTAGTAAAAAAATGGTAAATGGGACTAGAGAGAATTTAGAATTTTTTGGAATCAGGCATTCTGAAATAAAACAATCTGATATTTCTAAAATTGATGAAAAATTTAAAGAGAAATTTGATGCCTGTGTAACTGGACTTCCGTATGGGATTGCCTCTAAAAAGATCGGAGAAACAACAGAGTTATTTTTAGAAAATATTCCAAACAAAATTCGCGGTAAAATAGTATTTACAAGTAATTTAAATAAAATAAAATTCAAAGAAAGAGTTTTAAAGTCAAAATATGAAATATATATTCACAAAAACCTAAGCAACTTTATTTATGTTTTAAACTAAATAGATTATAGAAATGCTAGACGTACATATTCTCGGCACATCCGCATCTGTTCCAACTAGAAATAGAAATTTACCAGCGATTTTAATTAATTATCAAGGAGAACGAATTCTATTTGATTGTGGAGAAGGGGCCCAAAAAACTATAATGAAAGAAGGTTTAGGTCTTATGAAAATTAACAAGATTTTTATTTCTCATTGGCATGCAGATCATTGGTCTGGACTTATAGGCCTAATTCAAACGATGTCTTTGGAAAGAAGGAAAAATCCATTATACATTTATGGACCAATAGGAACCGAAGGGTTTGTAAAAAAATTACTAGAGATTGGATATTATTACAGAGGTTATGAAGTCATTGCAAAAGACGTGAAAGAAAATGAAAGTATTCTTGGCAAAATTAAAAAAAGCAAATATGAAATCATTCCTTTTAAAACAGAACATAATGTTCCTTCGCTTGGTTATGTTATGAAAGAAGAAGATTTAATGAAAGCAAATCGAGAAAAAATGAAAAAAATAGGTTTAAAACCATCTCCTTTAATTAAAAAATTAAAAGAAGGAATGATAATAGAATATGAGGGTAAAAAAATTAAACCAAGTCAAATTATTGAAAAAGTTCCCGGAATAAAATTAGTTTATACTGGAGATACAAGTTATTGTCCTAATGTTATTAAATTTTCTAAAAATGCAGATTTATTGATTCATGATGTTACATTACTAGAAGAAGTTTTAGTAAAAAAACAAGTAGCACATTCCTCAGCAAAAGGCGCTGCAGAAACAGCTAAAAAAGCTAAAGTAAAAAAATTAATTTTAACGCATATTAGTAGAAGGTATGGGAATAATTCTGAAGAGCTATTAAAAGAGGCGAAGAAGATTTTCGATAATACGGAATTAGCCTATGATGGTCTTCATATTACAATTAAATCACATAGACCAGAAAAATGATAAAAAGTTCAATTATTGTTGCAAGTTTGCCGGGCACAGGCAAAACAGAATTAGCCGCCCAGTTAGCATTTAGATACAAAATTCCATTCTATGATGGTGGTGATATTCTTAAAGCAATTGCGAAGGAGTTAGGTTATCAAAACACAGATCAAGAAGGATTTTGGGAAAGTCCACCTGGTTTAGAGTTCCTAGAAAGAAGGAAATCAAATCCTATTTTTGATCGCCGAATGGATGAAGAATGGATGCGAAGATTGGATACAGAAATTTGCACAGGAACTTCGTGGACTATGCCGTGGCTTTATACCGGACCAGTAATTAATCTTTGGTTAACTGCGCCAATAGAAATTAGAGCGAAAAGAGTTAGCAAAAGGGATGGCATCTCCACAGAAGCTGCTAGAAACATACTTAAAATACGAGATAGAGAAAACATAAACGTTTATCGGAACACGTATGGAATAGAATTTGGAGAAGATTTAACTCCGTTCCATGAAATTATTGATTTAACAAAGGATATTGATGAAAAACTTTTAAGGTACTTAGATCAACGATTTGCTCAAATAATTGCGAAAAGAAAAATTAGATAATATAAGAAATTTTAAATTATTTATATTTCAAAATCTTTTTTCCTTTCTCTTGCGGAACAATTTCCATTTTGGCTTCCAAATATTTTTTATTATGATGTTTTCCTTTCATATATTCATGAAGAAATGTGCCTAGTGCAGAAACTTCAGAATGAGGTTGATTTCCAATACCTATATTAAAATCAGCTAGTTGATAAACCTCAGACGGGACTTTTTCGCCACCAACAATCACCAAAAGATCTTTAGCTCGTCTACAAGCTCTAATTCTCTTTTTTAATGGCATACCATACATTGTTAAATGGACAACTTTAAATCCTTCTTGTTTATACGCATGAATTATATATTTCCAACTTTTTTCATAAGAAACTTTAAATTTTCCACCCCAATTTTCAGAAACTTTATTAATAGAATCTAATAATTGCAGATCTTTTTCTCCGGAATAAATAATTTTTTGAGCTCCAAATGCCCTCGCAACTAAACCAACATGAGTGGATATTCTTTTATCTCTTATGCGTCTATGACCCAATCTTAAAACTACAATCATAATTTTGTTTATAGAATTAGAAACTATATATATGCTACAAATACAAGTTTAATATTAGCAAGGTTTCAAATCTTGCGCTTAGAGGAATGTAAAATGGCATTAGGACTTGAAATTCTAATAGGCAGTTTCAGTATACTTGGAATCGCATTGTTAGGATTACTATGGAAATATAGTGCTCTTCCTAAAATTGACTGGAAATATATCGTAGCAGGTGCTATGTTCTTATTTTCTGGTTGGGCTGTTGGTGTTTTTGGAAATAACCTCCAAATATTAGCCAATGCAGCATGGGTAAATTGGATAGTCGGTATTGTAAATATGATAGGCGCTATCTTAATTATCACAGGAGCACTACTAAATGCATTTGATCAGTTAGGTAAAAAATAAACTGATCACTTATTTTCTTTTTTTATTTTTCTTTCAATATATTTTGAATTTTTAATTCAAGAAGAATATGATTTGTTGCGCTGATTCTCAAATGTGCTTCTGTTCTTTCATATTTATTGCCGTAAAATTTAACTAATTTCTTCATTTCTTTTTTTAAATAATTAAAAATCTTCTGAAAATTATTAGTCAATTCAACTGCACAATTTAGTTTTTGATTTCCAATTAGAATTTGAACGCCAGATCCTTTTCTAATGTTTTTCACGGTCTGAGAATTTCGATTCACCACAACGTAAATTTTTTCATGTTCAAAAATAAAATTTCTTTTAATCTTGTGCATTTTAAAATCATCAAAAGTAATCAAAGTCAGATACGCTATTTGATCAAATATTTCTCCTGAGACCATAATTATATTTTATATAGAAAAATTTAAATGAATGGAAATTAAGTTTATACTATGTTAAACACAATTTTCCTTTACATCGGTTCTGGATTAATTTTTCTATGGGGAATAATTCATTTACTTCCAATTAACTGGGTTTTAAAGGATTTTGAAAATGCTGCAAAAGAAAATTTACGAATTGTTTTAATGGGTTGGCTTCAAGAATCACT
>JAFCCC010000011.1 GCA_017610385.1 Candidatus Nanohalarchaeota archaeon | reverse complement strand
ATATTAAAAAATATTTAGACATGCCAACATGATCATCTGATTTTATTGTTTTTTCGTCATCGGTTCCTATTGCAAAAATTAACTTCTCTTTAATATCAACTATGGCTTTTTGCGGGCAAGTTTGTAAACACAATCCACAATTAATACATTTATTCTGGTCAATTACTGCAAAGCCTTGCTCATTAAGAGAAATTGCATTTACTGGACATTTAGCCATACAAAGTCCACACCCAACACATTTATTTTTGCTTATGTTTATCATTTTTTATCTTGCCCCATTATATTTGCAATTATAATTAATAATAATACTAGCCAAGATCATTAAGAATTTAATTATTCATTATTCTTTGCCACATATAATGAGTATATATTGAGGGCGGGAAATGCCTTGTGTATTCAGCAGGATTATCCTTTGCGTAAAGATTACACAAGTAGTTTAGAAATTTATTCATTCATTTCACAATTGGAAACAATATTACGTCTCTCAAAGAGACTTTATCACAAATCAACATAATTAATCTATCCAGACCCACACCCAATCCACCAGCAGGAGGCATGCCATATTTCAATGCTTCAATAAAATCTGCGTCGAATTTCTGAGTCTCTAATACACCCAATTCTGCTCTTCTTTCTTCATTATTGAAAAACTCTTCTTGCAATACAGGATTATTTAGTTCTGAATATGCATTTCCTAATTCCATACCAAGCACAAATATTTCAAATCTCTCAATTTTATCTTTGTTTTTTCTATGTAGTTTGCATAAGGCAGTAGTTTCTTTTGGATAATCTGTTACAAAAACAGGTTGAATTAGATGCGGTTGCACTAATTTATCAAAAATTTCTGCTATGGCCAATCCGCGATTAAATCCGCCTTCGATAACAATTTTATGCTTTTTTATGAAATCAGAAATTTCAATATCGTTCATTTTTTCTATATTGATTTTAAGGTGTTCCTTAATCGCATTTGACATGGTTATTCTATTCCATGGCGCCTTAAAGTTCAATTTCTTTCCTTGGTAAAGGAGTGTATGACTTCCAGTAATATTAAAAATAATTTCAGAAATCATCTCCTCAGTTAATTTCATCATATCATTATAATCTACATACGCCCAATAAACCTCCATTATTGTAAATTCCGGATTATGTGTGGTATCTATACTTTCGTTCCTGAAACTTTTGCCGATTTCAAATACTTTTTCAAAACCACCAATGAGTAATCTTTTCAAATAAAGCTCTGGGGATATCGCCAGGAACATATCGGTATTTTTAGAATTTAAATGGGTTTTAAATGGTTTTGCATTTGCTCCGCCATATATGGGTTGCAAATACGGCGTTTCAACATCTATAAATCCTCTAGAACCTAAAAACCGCCGTACTTCCGAAATAATTTTACTTCTTGTCCTAAATAAATTCCTTGCATCTTTATCCATAATTAAATGCAGATATCTCTTTCTGTATTTCAATTCTTGATCTTTTATTCCGTGGTATTTTTCTGGAAGAGGAAGTAACGATTTTGTTAATAAAGTAAATTTTGAAAGTAGCAGGGAAAATTCCCCAGTATGTGTTTTGAATAGGGTTCCCTCTGCACCTAAAAAATCACCAATATTTAAATTCTTTAATAAATTGTAATCTTTTAAAAGATCTTTCTTAAAAATTAGTTGAATATGAGAAAACGCATCGTCTATGTCCGCAAAAGACATTTTTCCCATTTTTCTAAATTTCATTATGCGCCCAGCAACGCGAAATACCTTTTTTGGCAGATTCTTTTCTTCTAATTCTCCGTATTTTTCTCTAAGAACCAAAAGAGTAATTGTTCTTTTATAGCTATATACAAAAGGGTTAATCCCCATATCTTCAAGTTCTTGTAAAGATTTTAATCTCTCTTTTTCTATTTCTGATCTTCTATTTGTTTTTTGTTCTGCCATTTTATTTCCTTTGAACCCACAATTAATCAATTTCTTTAATAATTACTCAGTCTTTTTTGGTAATTAATCAATCTTCTTTAATAATTACTCGGTCTTCTTTAGTAATTAATCAGTCTTTCTTAAATCATTAACTTCTAAATACGTTTTATGAACGAAAAATTTAGGTTCGTAACCGGCATATTATGTGGGCTTTTAATAGTAATATATATTGCACAGTTGCTGTTTCCTCAGTTGACGTATTTTTTGGCTCTAAGCGTCTCAAACTTTATAATTCATCCGTGGACACTTTTAACTTCAATTTTTGTTCATTCTCCAAGCGACGTGCTACATCTGCTTAACAATTTGTTTTTTCTATTAGTATTTGGAACACTTCTAGAGAAATTAATTGGTTCTAAAAAATTCATTATTGTGTTTCTATCAGGAGGAATAATTGCGAATCTTTCTGCATTTACTTTTTATCAACATTCAATAGTTCTAGGTGCTTCAGGTGCCATTTCAACAGTTGTGCTTGCTTTAACGATTTTAAGACCAAAAATGGTAGGACTATATTTTGGAGTTCCAATGAGAATGTATTTGGTTGCAATTCTCTGGTTCTTGAATAATGTTCTATTGACGTTTATTGGTGGGAATATTGCAACTGAAGCGCATTTGTATGGTGGCGCTTTTGGGATTTTGATCGGAGTTTATTTGCGGTCTATAATAAAAATTCCTAAAGATCCTCGTTCAGTAAACCAAGAAAAAGAGGATCCAAGTGAAAGAGAAGTAAGTGATTGGGAAGATACATACATGAAATAATTTAAATCAAAAACTCGCAAGAATTAAATTTAATAAATAACAATAATTTAAATCAAAAAACTAATAGTTATTTGCGCTCATATTTTTTGGGTAGCTCCCAGAAGCTTTTGTTTATTTTTTGAAAAATAACACAATGGCAAAAGTATGATACGTAGATCAAAATGTTTTCAAATAACTCTAAACCACTTTCCGTAGACTTTAAAAGAAATATGTTTTGGCACTTGCCAGCACACGCATTATTTGCAGTATTAATTTATTTTAAATTGCTTCCCGTAACTTTCTTGTTACCATTTCTTCTTCTCTGTATAATACTTTCTTTAATTTACAAAAGATGGGAAATTCCGGGAATTAAATGGGCTATAAAACATTTAGAAAGGAAGAAAAATTTGGAAACGTTGCCGGGAATTGAAGGCATAATCAGTATAATTGCAGTTATCATAATTGTCGCGTTCTTTTCTCCAAAGATTGGTGCCGCGTCAGTAATGATTCTAGCAGTTGGGGATTCTATTCCATTCCTAGTTGGAAGATATGGTGCATTAAAATCAAGTTTGCATAAAAATAGAAATGTAGAAGGTATTTTCGCTGGAATTGTTTGTGCATCTCTTTGCGCATGGGCTTTTGTTCCATTATTTCCTGCATTTGTTGCGGCGTTGGTTTCTCTTCTTTTTGAATTTACTGGAATTAAAATTCGACACTTAAAGATAAATGATAATTTTTACATTCCGATTATTTCTGCGATTATTCTCACGATTTTATTATAAAACAGGAATTACTACAAAACTTTAAAATTCATCCGTGGACACTTAAATAGAAATATAGAAACTATTGCAAAATAGAAAGAAAGCAAAATATAGACATATTATAAAATAGAAATCCATAAAAACATTAAAAGTTAATTAGAATTATGTCTGCAGAGCTTGTCTCTTCTATTTTAAATGGGGCCAATGGGCGTCCTGACTCTACACTTGCAATTACTATAACCCCAGAACTAACTAATGCAATTACATATACCAACGAAGTTGATGAAGCGTATGGTTTAGACAATACGGACACTACGTTTGAGATAGAAACGCTACCATATGGTGTTGGGGGTGCAACAGACTTAAAAACAGGTAGAAGAACGTACACTGATACATTACCCCCGGGAATGGATTATGAACTAGTTGTAGAACATGAAGCATTTCATAAAAAACAAATTCAAGTAGCTGAAGAAATGGGTTTAAGTTCAGATGATTTGATGGGAATCGTATGTCTTTTGGAAGGACAAACTGCGTCCATATTAAATCAAGAAATATATCCACAGGAAAGGCGTTTATATGAATATTTCATGAGTCTTGACAAAGAAGAACTTTTACAAGGCCCCTATAAGGATTTAAGAAAATATTTAGAAGCAGTCGAAGAAGAAGCTATGAAAATTGATCTCCACCCAAGTGAAAATAATACATATAACTTAACGTACACTTTCTAAAAGCTGACAGGTTTTGCAAAGTTTGTGATTAGTTGGCTCTCCACATCGTTCACACTTTTTAAGATTTTTAGATTCGCCTTTTCTTGTTTCTAAAATCGCTGGATGAATTCGTAAAAAGGTATTAAGAATAGAGTACTTCGTAGTTGGATGTTTTTCTTCCATATCATTAATAAATTCACGCACTTCAAATCTATGGGAGTGACCACCAAAAGGACATTCTTTTGGCATTACTTTAATATTCCTTAATTGTGCATAAAGAGTAATCTCCTTTTTAGGTAAATATAATAATGGCTTTATTCTTGGAACAAAATCAGGGGATGCCCTTAGTGTTGTCTTTGGTCCCATACGAACAAGTCTTTGCAAATCTCCTCTAATATAATTCATCATAATCGCTTCTACCTCATCATCTAAATTGTGACCTATTGCTAGTTTTGTTGCATTAAGACCTCGCGATCTTCTATTCAAAATATCTCGCCTAATCACTCCACAATACGCACAAGGACTTAGTCCGGTTCCTTTTTTCTTTTCAACAATTTCATCTAACCCAATGCCATAGTCTTCTTTAAAAGTAAAATCGTAAAGTTTAACTTCCAGACGTTTGCATAGTTTTTTCGCCTCTTTTAATAACTTTTCTCGATAATTTGGAATGCCTTCATTAATGAAAATAGCGAAAATTTCTATATCTGGTCTGTCTTTAAAAAATTTGTTTAGCAAGTAAAGCAGAACAGAGGAATCTGGTCCACCAGAAAGTCCAACAGCAATTTTATCATTTTTTTCAACTAATTTAAATTGTCTAATTGTTTTCTTTACTTTGCTTTCAATTGCATGTAAAAAATGATCTTTACATAATGCGTGACCTTCATATGGTCTAAATATAACTGCTTCTTTTCCGCATCTGCATTTTGTTTTATCTATTATTTCATTTGTAATTTCAGGCATAATTCAAAAATTAAAGTGAAGCGTTTTAATATTATTGGAAGAAAAGATAATTATGCCGGTGTGGCGGAGTGGTCTAACGCGTTGGTCTCGAATAAACTTAACAAAGTTTAATCACATTGGAGTTTCATAAACTCAAGCCCCGAGAAAACCAATGTTCGCAAGAACGCATAGGTTCAAATCCTATCGCCGGCGAATTAACAATAGTTTTAAATAATATTGTAAACACTTGTGTTTACAGTGAGTGTTGTGGTTCAGGTTCAATTACGAGTATCAGAAGAAACAGTTAAAGAACTAGATGGATGGATTGAAAGTGGGAAATTTAAGAGTAGAAGTGATGCCATAAAAACTATTCTGGCCTTGTATGAGGAAAAAGAAAAAACTAGAACATTCTACAAGACGCTTATTGAAAGAAGCGACGAAGTTAAAGAAAATCCAGAAATGTTAATTCCTTTTGAGGATATTTAGATGTATAATATCTTTTTGCATCCGAAAGCAAAGAAATCTTTTGATAAATTAGAGATTCAGATTCAAAACAGAATAAAAGAAAAAATATCTGAATTAAAAGAGTTTCCAAATAAAGGAAAACATTTGCAATATTCCAGTTTCTGGAGCTTACGGAGTGAGGATTATAGAATAATTTATGAAATAAATAAAAAGAAAGAAAAAATCATTGTTTTGTTTATTGGGCATAGAAAACACGTTTATGCTTATTTTTCCAAATTGTTTTGAATCTTATCTCCGTCGTTACTCTAAAAGAGGCGCCATAATTTGAAATGGTGGCCAATACTGCGGTTCAAATTGGCTGGTTCATCCATCAATTTGTTTTTGGATTTCCTTAAAATACATAATTTGTTTTAGATTCTAAAATTTATTAAGATTATTAAGTTCTACGCTACAAGATCATAAATCAGAATTCCAATTAAAATTAAGGGAACCAAATATTTCAAGAAAAAATAAACTGGTTTAGCAATTTTCCATTTTGAGAATGATTTTGGTTTATAAACCCACATAATTGTTGCGCAGGTTAACGCTGCCGAAAGCAAAAGTAACGAGCCAAATAAAGAATCTAAATATTCTATTAATGGTTGGCCGTTAATAAATAAGCCTTTTCCAAAATAACTTAAAGCAGAAGGCAATCCTGCTAAAAAAATTAAAATAGAAAGTGTCCACGCTGATTTTTTTCTGGTCCAGTTTAATTCATCGATTAGTGTTGAAACACCAACCTCTATCATCGAAACAGCTGAAGTTATTCCTGCACTAAATAAAAGGAAAAAGAAAAATGCACCTATAATAAATCCAAAAGGCATTAGCGAAAAAGCAAGGGGTAAAGAAATAAATGTTAATTGTGAGCCAGCAGCCGGATTTAAACCAAATGTAAAGATTATTGGAAAGATTAAAAGACCGCTTAAAACAGCAATAAATGTATCGGCGGAAGCGATTTCAACTGAAGCTTTCATAATATTGTCTTTTTTACTTAAATAGCTCCCATAAGTCATTAAAATACCATAACCAACCGCGATTGAAAAAAATGCCTGCGCGAAACCCAAAATCCAGACCTTTATGTTAAGTAAATACGAAAAATCAGGATGTAAATAAAATAAAACAGCTTCTTTGGCTCCTGGAAGAGTTAAAGAGTAAATAGTTAATGCACCAACTAAAGCAATAAATAGTGGCATTAAAACCATAGCCATTTTCTCAATACCCCGTTTAATACCTCTCGAAACAGTTAATACAACAATTAAAAGAGATATAATAAAAAATAACAAAGGTAGTAAACTATTTGTGAAAGAAGAAAAACTTGTGAACTTTGTAACTGAAAAAATAGTATACGCTAAAGCCCATCCGCAAATAACCAAATAGTAACTTAAAATACCTAAAGAAACTAAAATCGCTAAAATTCCAACGAACCAGACTTTTCGATTAACTTTTTTTAAAGTCGTTATAACAGAACCCTTATACTTTCGACCAACTTCTAATTCAATAACAATTAACGGAATTCCAAAAATTATAACTCCAATAAGATAGGGGATTAAAAACGCTCCGCCACCATTTTCCCCGACCATATAAGGGAATCTCCAAATATTTCCTAAACCAACTGCAGCACCAATACTTGCTAAAATAAATCCAGTTTTAGTCCATTGAGCTCTCAAGACTTTTCTAACATTTTTGGCCATAAAACTATATTTTTAATTTGATAAAATATAAATGGTGGTTTCATTTACTCACTAAAGTGAGTTCTAATCCCAAAACCTAATTGATTTTTCTCCTTCTAGTTGTGTTAAAATGCCTGTGAACCACTCTTGTTCTTCTTCAGAAAGAGGAATTACTGGTATCGTAACCCTTTGTTTTCTTTTATAAACCGCCCTAAGAATTTTATTTGGATCTTTTCCAACACACAATACTTCATCGTTATTTACTCGATATATTACGCGGTTTCCTTCTTTATTGATGTCCTTTTCTATATCAAGACCATCTCCTGCATCCACACTATAGCAATCTTTTGCGATACCATATATGTGAACTTTTTTAACAGCACCATTTGGCATAGTACAGGCAATAGATCTAGATGTAACTTCAGCGGGCTTTCCAGGAAGTGTATAGACTTTAGTTTCAGGCATTTTATTATCCTCTATTTTTTTTAGCTCTTTTCATACTATACATCTTTTGATCTGCAAACGCAATTAACTCTTTAAAAGTAATTTCCGTGTCAGGAACATAAACACTGCTTCCATAACTTGCGTCTAAAGAATAGTTTAAATCAGATGTTCTATTATATTCTGAAATTGCGTGATTATACCTTTTTAACAAAATATCTAAAATAGATTCACCATCTATTGCAGTTCCATCTGTTTCTGGCAAAAC
Source organism: Candidatus Nanohalarchaeota archaeon (assembly GCA_017610385.1). Classification (GTDB taxonomy): domain Archaea; phylum Nanohalarchaeota; class Nanosalinia; order Nanosalinales; family JAFCCC01; genus JAFCCC01. The sequence continues at coordinate 11,442 of JAFCCC010000011.1, read as the reverse complement.
AATTAAAAATTCGTCTCCGCCATATCTTATTATAAAATCTGTTTCTCTGAAACTGTGCTTCAAAATGTCTGCAAACGCTTTGAGAGCGTTATCTCCCTCTACATGACCGAAAGTATCATTAATTTCCTTAAGATAATTTAAATCAAACATAATAAAATGCATAGGATGCTTATTTCTCTGACTTAGATTGTAAATACGAAGAACCTCTTCATCCAGAAAGGTTCTATTATGTAATCCTGTAAGAGGATCTAAATAAGCCTGAGCCATCCTTTTAGCTTCTTTATTGTGGGGGTATGCAGTACCAATAAGTTGATTATCTTTAGTAAGTGTAACATTACCAAAAACATTAGTTTCACATCCAGTCATAGAAATATACGGAATACCATAAGGTTCTATTTCCCCTATTTTTAACCCCGAAATGAAATTTTCCCAGTCAAAATCAGGATTTACTTTAAGAATGGTGCCTAAAAGAGCCTCTACAGTTTTTGCATCTAAGATTTTTGCAAAGTTCAAATCTGCGTGCTGAATTTTGCGTGTAGTTGGATCTAATACATAGTGTCCTGGATCAATTTCTGAAAAATCAAATTTTGTGGGTATCATAAGAAAATACCTTTATAGTAGTAGTATATAAAGCTTGTGGTGTATATTACTTTCAGCTTTAAATACCTTACTAAAAGAATAATATATTATTAAAATGGCAAAACAGAGAAATATTCAAAGTATACATAATAAAGGCGCATTTTTTGCAGATGCGGTTGCAATTATTCATAGTCCCATTAAATTTATTTTGGACTTCAAACAAGCATCTCCAAGAATAGATCAAGTAGGAAATGATACACAAGAAACCATTATAATAGATCATGAAGTTATTACTTTAGATCCCAAAACTGTCAAGGTTTTTTCTAATTTGCTAACAGAGAATATTAAAAACTATGAAAAACAGTTTGGAGAAATAAAACTTCCAAAAAAGAAAAAGCAGGAAGCTACAAAAAAGAAAGATAATTCCTATAACTACATAGGATAACCGCAAAATCGGTTAACGCGTGAGCTTTTTAGTAAAAGCTCAAGCAAAATTAACTGGGAAATCGGTTAATTGAGTAACGGGATTGGGCTAACTTAACATTAAATTATATTTTCCGGTCAAGTTAATCAATGCTTTAGGCGACATCCCTTCGGAAGTCACCTTTACAAAAGAGTAAATAAGGTGAGTTATGCTCGTAACTCGCTATTGGTGCTAGCTGACAACTCAGCTGCTCCTATGGTGTAGTGGTTAAGCATTGCGGCCTCTCGTCATTGAAAAGTGAGGGAAAGCCGTAGACCCGGGTTCGAGTCCCGGTAGGAGCATCGCCAAAATCAAGGAATAGCCTTTGGCAAGGCATAAAAATAATAAGGAGGAGTAAAAATGAAAGGAACTGTAAAGTTTTTCAACGCAGGAAAAGGCTTCGGATTTATTTCAGGAGAAGATGGCAAAGATTACTTTGTACATATGACTGGTTTAAATCCTGATGTCAGAATTACAGATGAAGATTCTGTAACTTTCGACGTTGAACAAGGAGAAAGAGGACCTAAAGCGGTTAATGTCAGTAAGGCATAATTACTTTAGTATTCTAAAGTCTTAGTGTTTGTGGTCTTAAGTTGAGTAAGATCACTAAGACTCGCATAAACACTTTAAGCGAACTTATTTCAAGTATTATTTCTAAAAAGATATTATGAAAGAAAAATCTTTTAAAATGATTTATTGGGTTCCAAGAATTTTCTGTATTTTATTCATACTATTTACGGGATTATTCGCGTTTGAGGAACAGGTTTTTGGTGGTGCCTTTTTCATTCATTTAATTCCAACTGCGATTTTATTCATAATTCTTGTAATTTCATGGAAATTTGAGCTAGTTGGCGGCACAATATTTATTATTTTAGGAATAATTTGGACTTTTTTCTATTCGACCTTTGAAAATATGCTAAGTTTCCTGCTTTTATCCTTACCCATAATCTTAATTGGATTTTTATTTCTATGGAATTATTTAATCCATAAAGAAACAAATTAAAAGAAAAATAAGAGAGATGTTATTCTGTAACAACCTCTAAAATTCCGTTTTTTCCTCGAGATACTTGCATTTCGTTATTGAAAACTCTTGCCCATCCTTCTTTGATGGTTATTTTGTTACCGACATTAACCTTATCAATGTCGTCGTTCCATAACGCAATTACAACAGATCCTGTTTCATCTTCACCTGTTAAATTACAAACATGTAATGTTTCTCCTCTCATGGATCGAGGCTGTTGTTTTTCTGTAATTTTTAGGGTAATTTCATCAATAGAACCCTTATCTTGCAGTTCATTTACTTTCATTTTAACACCTAAAAAGAGACTTATAATATAATGTTTATAAAACTAGCGATTATAAAATCTTCTTCAACTTCTTAATTCGCCGTATAGGAACTCCACCAACAACTTCCATTTCAGGAACATCTTTGTTTACTAAAGAATTCATAGCAACAACAGAGCCATCACTAATTATTGTACCACAACGAACAACAGAATTTAATCCAACAACAACTTTTTTACCTATATGAACTTTACCAAATTTTATATGATTTATTAACGCTTCATGAGTAAATATTTTAGTATATTCTCCGATAATCGCGCCATCTTCAATAGTAATTAATTCTGGGAAAAACACATCTAAATACACATTAAAAGTAATTATGACACCTCTAGCGATTTTCACGCCAAAGATCCGATAAATTGAATTTTTAAGGCTACTGGGAGGTATAAATTTCAGCAAATGAAAAATTGGTATTTTTATTATGAGTTTTAGATGTTTTGGAAAGTATTTTAAAGGGTATCTAAAATGCCAGAGGTCACTTAGTATTTGAGCACCGCAATTTAATTGGGGACCTGTGTTGGGTACTTTAATCTCTTTTTTGCCAGATTCTAAAAAATTTGAGAGATCATAAAGAATTCCTTCTTTTTTTCGCATATAACATAAATATTTTTCTCTCAATTTAAATGTATGACAATTCCCTTGGAAATTAAAAGCAAATTACTGAATATGCAATATAGAATTTGTGGCAGTTCCGCAGTTGAAATATGTTCTTGGACTAAAAAACATTTAATTAATGAGGGTTCTTGTTATAAAAGAAAATTTTATGGAATTGATACAAATCGATGCATGGAAATGGGTCCAGATATTTTATGTTGCAATCATAATTGTATTTATTGTTGGAGACCGATGGAGTTTATGTCTTCAAAAGAATCAGAAGCAATGGACCCACAAGAAATGATTCTTGGGCTAATTGAAGGAAGAAAAAATTTGCTAAGCGGATTTGGGGGTCATGAAAAAGTTGATAAAGAAAAGTTTAAAGATGCATACGAATTATTTCCAAATCATTGGGCCATAAGCTTAGCAGGAGAACCATTACTTTATGACAAAATTGATGAATTAATTTCTATTTTAAAGAACAACAAAGAAACGCGCTCTATTTTCGTTGTAACAAATGGGCAGGAACCTAAAAAATTAAAGGAATTAAATGAAAAAGATTTACTTCCGGTTCAGCTTTATGTTTCTGTTAATGCTCCTAATGAGAAATTGTATAAAGAGATTGCTCGCCCAGCAAATTCAGATGGATGGAAAAGATTAAAGGAAACATTAAATCTACTAAAAAATTTAAACACAAGAACAGTACTTCGCTTTACTCAAATAAAAGGGCTAAATGATTCTGAAAATTTATTAGAAGAATATGCAGAATTATTTGAAGAAACACAGAGCAATTTTATTGAAATAAAAGCTTATATGTTTTTGGGCTTCTCCAGGCAGAGATTAAAAAAAGAGAATATGCCTTTTCATAAAAATGTACAGGCATTTGCTGAAAAATTAAATGAACTTCTTCCATCGTATGAAATAATAAATGAACATAGCCCATCTAGAATCGTTTTGTTCAGAAACAAGAATTTTAAAGGAGAACAATTGATTTTCTTTAATGACCCAAAGTATGAATCTATTGATAAAATTGATAAGAACTGGAAAATTTATTCAATATTAAAAAAATATAGAAAATCAAGAAAAATTCTCGATAAGTTCAAAATAGATTCGTGGGATTTGGATTATTTAACATTAAAAGAACATTCTGAAAAAGTAGGATTTGATTTAAATTCAATTTTAAAAGAGATTAATGAGTTTATTCATGAGAATTATTTAATAAATACCAAATAGAACGCATATCCCTTTGAAACCAAACTAAATAGGTGTGTAATTACTTCTAAGAGAACAATAACCAAAATATTTATAAGGTTTAAAGAGGTATATTATGTATATTGGTTTAAATGTTAGATTTATCAAATAAAATACAAGAGTTCTTAGATGAAGTTAATCACACAGGTAGAAGAAATACCAGTATTGATGGGTTTCCAGCTACTGAGTACACATCAATCGCATTGCGGCCAGAACTTGGAATGTTTGAAGTACTTTCAGGTTATGAAATTAGGGGCAATAATGACGGACGTAACGAAGACGCACGCTATTATTTTAAAGCAGATGAATTTTTGCCTGTGATTGAACAATTAAGGGAAATCAGAACAGCACAAATAGACTTGCCAGGATATTATATAAAACTAGAAAACAGATGGGATCATTCATATGCTTCTCCGGACGATGAAGGTGCGGCATTAATTCAACAAGCACACATTCGGGGAACCATATGTTTGGAAGAGAACTCGATTAAATGCAATTTAAATGCCACTCTGAAACCTCTAAGCAAAGAATTATCATCAGATTTTGAAGTTATAGACGAAATAAAGGTTACAGAAGCATTGCAAAATTTGTCTGGGAGAAATGCTCGTAACCCAAACAGTGAATAAAATTTTGTTTACTCTCGGGCAAAAAATCAACTTTGCTAAAATAATAAATGAACCAAAACTAATTCGGGTTATGAGTAAAGAAACTAAGAAGTAGTGGGAAAGTTCGAGTAAACACTATCAAATTTTGCCTCATCAATCAAAAAAGGCAAAAACCTTTCAATTCCAATTTTCTTTGAAATTGCATTCTTCTCTATTACAGAAGATAACGTAACACTGGAAAGTATTATAGATGGTCTATAGGCCTCTTAAGATATTTTTTCTTTTGTTACTTCTTCTGAATATTCCACTTCAAATTCATTTGAAGAAATATTTTTTATTGCAATCAAGGGATTAATTAATATGCCTAATTCTTGTCTGGTCACAACTTTAAAACCATAATTTTTGTTTGTATATTTTAAAGGTCCTTTTTTTTCTTCTCTATCTTTAACAAATTCTAAATGTTCTTTAATTCTATTAGATATATATTTGTTAGAATCTTCTATAACTTTTTTCGTCCGATCTTTAATTGTGTTCTCGAAAAATGAATCTATTTCAATACCGATGGAATTTCTTCCGCTATTTATTGCAGCAAGCATTGTCGTACCTGTTCCAAAATATGGATCTAATATTGTATCTCCTTTTACAGAAAACATATTAATTAATCTATAAGCTAATTCAAAAGGATATGCGGCACTTCTTTGTCTGATATTTTTATCTTCTAATTTTTGAAGAACTCCGTTTAAACCTTCCCAAATATCACTAAACCACCTATTTCTTTCTTCCCAGAAATAACTGCTTTCTTGTCTGTTTTCTTTCTCTTTAATTGTCTTAAATTCTCTTTTCCCGCCTTTTCGTAAAATAAGTATGTATTCGTGTTCTAATGTAACATAAGCCCCAGGAGGTAACATTCCGCTACCCATAAATTTATTTGGTGCATTAGTTGTTTTTTTCCATAAAATTTTAGGTAAACAAGAAAAGCCAAGTTTTAAACAATGAGTTATTATTCTAGAACTATTTGAAAATAATTGAAAATTTTTATCAATTGTTCTTGTGGCATCCCCTATATTTATACAAGCTATTCCTCCATCTCTCAAAACCCTATAAACTTCATTCCAAACTTTATCTAATTCTTGATTCATTAATTCGAAAGCCAAATCGCCATTATTATTTTCTAATGCTTCTTTGATTTTTGGATTTTGTTTTGAAAACATTTCATCCCACATTTGAATCATAGGATATGGTGGAGAAGTTATCATTAAATCAATAGAATTATCTTTAATTTGGTGCATATTATTGGAGTTTTGGAATAAAATTTTGTGGTTGGTCTTCACAATAAGCATATGAAGATGGACTTATTATAAATGTTTCTTTTATGCAACTAAAGAATATTGAAAACCATTGTAAAAATATCTTATAAATAATATTGAAAGGATTAATCTGAAAACCTCATTCTATTTTTTAAGATTTTTGAAAATTGAGTATAACAACTATTTACGGTGTGTTGAACGAATAATCAGTTGTTTGGTACGAACTAATTTTCTAATAAGTAGTATCTAGTATATTTCCAAAACAAGTTCTTTTGATGTAACACTAATTACCTGAAATTGCGTATTTTTTATGGAGATTCTTTCAATATTTGTAGGATAAAATAAATTCATTGCATATCCTTGATAAACATGTTTTTCTTTGTACATTATAGAAAAACTATTTGCACTTGGCATACCACAATAAACAACCGTCGTGAATCGTAATCCACCCAAACTAATTTTTTTCTTTTCTCCAACTAGAAATGTGTGTTGTGCCATAAATTAAATTTAATTCCCGTAAATATAAACTTTTAAAGGCAGATTAAATTTTTAGAATGTAAACCAAACTTTTAGAAGACAGATAATAAACGTTCATAATATTCAAACTAAATATTTAGAATAACAAAGGGCCATGTCTTTTTAACCAAAGTCTTAACTCCTTATAATTTGGGATTTTAGATTCGAGATTATTCCAAAAGTCTTTGCTATGGTTCATTTCTTTTAGGTGAGTTAATTCATGGAGTATAACATAATCAATAACTTCTTTTGGTGTCTTAATTAAACGCCAATTTAGAGAAATATTTCTTTTAGACGAGCAACTACCCCACCGAGTTCTTTGTGAACGAATAAAGATTCTATTAAATTTCAGATTATTCTTTTCAGCCAATTGCTGTGCTCGTTCAATCAAATAAACTCTAGCGAATTTCTTTTGCCATTCTTCTGGATTTTCTTTATCTAATATTTTCGGTTGGCCAAAAAGTAAAATTTCATTTTCTTTTAGTGGAATTTTGTATTTTGCGATTTTGGAAAATTTTCTTAATTTAGTATTTATCCATACAGAATTGTTCTCTATAATTTTCGAAATGTTTCTTTCACTATAATGCTCAGGAACAATTACCTTAACTTCTAAATCTTGATTAACATTTAATCTAGCATTTTTAACATTTCTTCGCTCAATTTCAATTTTTTTTGCTAGAGAAAAATTATTTTTGATCAAAATAATCACTTTAGTAATTTAATGATCGCAGACATTAAAAACCTTTAGAAAATACGATTATTTTACGTTAGAATAAAGAGCTGCTATTACATCTCCACATCGTCTTGCAAAGGCACCTTCGTTATCATACCAAGCACTTACAAAAGCGGTTCTTTCATCAGATTCAAGGACTCTTGTGAGGTTTGAATCAAAAATACTAGAATGGGAATTACCAATTATGTCACTTGAAACAAGGGGCGCTTCAGAATATTCTAAAACACCAAGCAATTCATGTTCTGAAGCATATCTGATTGCTTCATTAATTTTTTTAATTGATACTGGTTCTTTAAAATTGGCCACTAAATGAACAATAGAACCATCAGCTACAGAAACTCTATCGGCAAGACCAGTAAGTTTTCCTTGTAAATTTGGAAGAACATAACCCACAGCTTCTGCAGCACCTGTGGTGGTTGGGATAATATTGATTGCTGCTGCTCGTGCTCTTCTTAAGTCTTTGTGTGGTGCATCTTGAAGATTTTGATCTTTTGTATACCCATGTACAGTAAGCATATAACCTGAAACTATGCCAAATGCATCATCAAGCACTGAAGCAACTGGTGCAAGCGCATTACTTGTACATGAAGAATTTGAAATTAGTTTATGCTCAGGCAAAATTAAATCATCATTTACTCCGTAAACTACATATAAATCTACATCACCTTTTGTTTTGGCTGGTGCAGAAAGTAATACTTTTTCCACTCCTGTTTTCAAATGTCTTTCTAAATCTTCACGGGTTCTGAAAACGCCTGTAGATTCAAGCACCACTTGGGGAAGTGTAGCCCAAGGAATATTTTCTGGTTCTTTAGATCTTGTATAGGGATAGATATCATCATTAACAAAAATATAATTTGCTCTAAAAAGACTACCTCTTGAATCTATATCAACACCCTTTTCTTTATAACGAATGGCTCTTTGATCGATTCCAAATGTACTATCATATTTCAAAAGGTGCGCCGCCATCTCAGGCGTCATTAAATCATTTATTCCAACAATTTTAAACCTCGGGTCCTCTGAATAGGTCCTAAAAAACTGTCGACCGATTCTACCAAACCCATTTATACCCACATAAATAACCATCTTTATCACCAGTCATAAACATTACGCCCCCACAATTGTCAACACATATAATAAGTACCCGAGGGGTATACTACAAATACCTTGTGAATGCAGTATTTACGGAATTATGACCTTTTGAAAATAAACAATTGGATTTGAACCTTAAATCTCTTGGGGATGCGCACTACATATGTAAAGGAAGCATATTAATTGCAGGTATGACTAAAAAGAATAACAACGCCACGGAAAAAAGAAGCAATAAATTTCTTTTATGATGTGCAGTCTTAACCATAAATAAAAATTGAATTTCTATATTCTTAAAGTTTTTATAAGGTTTTGGGGGGGTGGTATTTGTTTTAAGAATAAATGTATGTGAAATGGGTAGTTAAAACTTACCTGTAACCTCTTTCTCTTTGAAATCCTTCTTCAACCGTAACAACTAATCGACTTTTGCCAACCCAATAATTGAACCTATGTTTACCAACTCTTAATCTGTAACCCTCTTCTTCTCCGCCCTTTTTCTTAATATCACAGCCAGATCTTTTCCTAAATGGGTTTTCTCCTAATTTTACAAGAGCATCGTAACACTGTTGGTGTTCTTTTTTTGAAAGTGATGCGAGATAGTTTCTTGCGTTTCTCTTGACAAAAACTTTAAACATTACTCAACCACTTCGTTTATTCAAGTCTTCCTTTATTGTAGAAAGAGGCACATAATCCTCTGGATGTTCCTTAAAGTATTTCTTCTGTTTTCTAACCCACTTGTCCCATTCCTTTCTAACAATATCTCTCATAAATTTAGATTTATCTTTGTAGCCATTACTTTCGGCAAGAATTTGAATATCGTCTGCTTCTTCTTTATCCACTCTAAATGCAATTATCTGACTCATATTGTTTAACATCTGTTAAACAAATATAAATAGTTTTCTATTCTTAAAACAAGTTTCATTCAGGAAAAACTGAGCTTTACTTTAAGAATAAAAGTATGTGAAATTAGGTTATAAAAACGCATAAATTGCACGCTTTTAACTCATTTTATAAACCACTAAAATCAGATACATGTTATTCCCGATACAATATTGCCTCTTGAATACCCATAAAAATGTAACTCATCCAAAATAAAAAATAAGATATAATATAGTAAATAGTTAGTTGAGTGTGGAATAAAATGAATAAAAAAATTAGACATCCTAAAGTTGGTTTGGCCCTAGGTTCGGGTGGACCAAAAGGTTTGGCCCATATAGGAGTAATCAAAGTCTTAGAAAAGAATAACATTCCCATTGATTTTATCGCCGGGTGTAGTATAGGAGCCATGGTTGGTGGATTATATGCTTTAACAAAAAATATTAGTTGGGTTGAGAACGTAGCAATGGAAACTGACTGGCGACGCATTCTTTCGCTTTTAATTGAACCCACTATTTTTTCAGGTGGTCTAGTGGGTGGCAAAAAAATCGAAAAGTTTATTTTGGACCAAACAGGCCGGAAAGAATTTAAAGACCTTAAAATTCCTCTTACAATCATAGCAACCGATATTCTTACAGGACAAAAAGTAGAAATCACAGAAGGAAGCTTAGCAAAGGCTATAAGAGCTAGCTCATCTATTCCCTTAGCTTTTAAACCCTGTAAATGGAAAAATAAATTATTGGTTGATGGAGGCTTATCCGATCCAGTGCCTGATAACACCGTCAGAAAAATGGGTTCAGATCTAGTTATATCTGTAAATTTAGATACGTATTCTTTTCAGGATGAACCAGAAATTAAAGTTAACAATGGAAATTTGGGGGTTTACACAATTGCCAATAATGCTATGAATATTTTACGATACAATTTAGCAAAATATTCTCTGCAAAACACAGACATTCTGATCACTCCCAAAGTTAGAAAAATAAATTGGACTAAATTTGCTAATGGACGAGAAACAATTACAAAAGGAGAAAAAGAAACGGAGTTAGCGGTCCCAAAAATAAAAAAATGCTTAGAGCAGTTAACAAATCAAAGCGATTAGAAAAGCACATACCAAAATCTCAGTCAGAACTAGCTCTTAAAGTCCCTTTAAACTCAGTCTATCGTTTAAGTTATTCCTCATTTACGCTATAGCTTATAATCTTAAGCCCGAGAGCGGTATTGTTATGGATTTCTGGTCAGGTACTTTTTACAGGTCATAGTATTCATAGTTATTATAGCCAAGCCATCTGGTTATGTCTTTAACCAAACAACCAGATATATCATTTCTATTGCTATTTTATAAGGTTTTAGTAGGCGTTCGTTTAAGAATAAAATCGTATTAAATTATAATTAACTCTGAAAAAAGTTTCATCCAAATACCACTTCTTCTGTTTTTGAAGCGATTACTCCTGTTTTTGAAGTTACTTTACAGATCTAGATTTAGTTTCATCCTATACGATAAAGAAAATGTAATAGTTAAATCTCATTTGCGAAGGTTACATATCAATCTCAATTTCTTTTTGTTTTGTTTCTTCTTCGGACTTTTCTTCTGATTGTTCTATCCTATCCATAATCTCGGCAATTTTATTAACTAATTCAGATTTGATATTTAATTTGAACAATTGCGTGCCACCATATTTTCTTGTTGGAATAACTAATCCCAAGTTTTCTATTTGTTCCCACATTCGATTTAAAGTTGCTCTACCAATTTTGGAATACTCTGCAATTTCGGTTTTTGAGAAATCTAAAGGAGCGTTATCTAGTAAAAAGTCCATTACTTTTCTAAGGCGCGGGTTTAGAACATACATATTTATCACTCTATATTCAATTTATTGCAATAGTATAAAGGTAAAATAAGTATAAATAATTATCGATATTGAGTCTTTCAATGGATCAAACTTGATACGTGATAGGTATGACCAAAAACCGACATAATATAGAACAAATTAAAAAAGCTATTTTAGGTTCAATGATGCGGCGGCACATTATTGGAATGAAATACAAACCCAAAAAATTTATTATAAGTAAGCTAGCTCCAAATGCTCG
>JAFCCC010000010.1 GCA_017610385.1 Candidatus Nanohalarchaeota archaeon | reverse complement strand
AATAAAGGCTTAAGCGAAAAGTAAACAGCGAGTTACGAGGGTAACTCACTAAGCCTTTTAATAAAGGCTTAAGCGAAAAGTAAACAGCGAGTTACGAGGGTAACTCACTAAGCCTTTTCAGTAAAAGGCTTAAGCGAAAAAACAAAAGAAGAAGCCTTTTTATATCGATCAACGTGATTTCTTATGTTCACCGAAGTTTCTAAATCCGCTTTTTATTTCTCTATAACCCAGATTAGTTAAAAATCCGGCCATGGTTGATAAGACATCTACTGGGTCAAAAAGATTACTTCGTAAAACTACGTCCCAAAGTTCTTTAGAAATAGCTGCGCTAGTTGTACCTATCGCAGAAGCCAAAAAAGTATCTCTACTAGACCAATCTCTTGTAGAACCTAATGTATGATAAAATGCTTCAGAAGCACTTCCTACAAAAAAATGCAATAAACGATCCATTCGAAAATTCATTAGATTTTCATAACTATGCAAAGCCTCCTCTGAAAGAATCACTGGGTAAAGTTTATACCACGCATAAAGTGTTGGAAGAAGTAAAGTATATGGGTTTCTTCTAAAAACCGAAAGGGCGCTGTATAATAAATTTGGATTTTGTTTTTTTCTCAATGAGGTTTCTGAAAAACGGAATTGTTTGTTTTCGATATATGTCAGATGTTTTTGTGCGCGTTTTGGAAATGTTTCTTCTAATTTATTCCATAAGGTTTGCCAGAATAATTCTGCCGCGCTTGTTAAACAAGGATCCTCTAAACGAAATACTGTTTTCACACGTTCGGGCGCATCTAAAAAGTCTCGTATATCATGTAAATTAGTTTCACAATAACTGCAATGAATATTTGAATAATACTGAATTGCGCCTGATCCTCCCATAACCGGAAGATTATTATGAGAATCTCCTGGAATTGCGTCATAACCTTCTTTTAGTAAAGAATAAAGAATTCTACCTCGCCGAATCTCTTTTGAAGATAAATTCGTTATATCCAGTAACAAAGAAGGTGGTGCCATCCATAAACCCCTTTCAGAGCAACAGTTTACGATTCTATCATAAATGTCAGAACCTTCTGGAAGCGTCTTTGTTCCAACATAAATCATCCCATCTTCTGGATCTTCTAAACCAAGTAAAACACGATCTTCATAATCGGACGGAACTCTAACCGGATTTGGATAATGTCTGTTTTCTACCCAGATTACTGCCTGATCTTTGTGTTTATCTAAATATTGAGTAAGTTCTTTTGTATTTATTCCTAGAAGCGAGTAACCTTGATATGAAAGCAAAGCGCGGGGAATCCAGCCAATTAAAGGAAATCTTGTTGGAAATAATATATCTTTTACAAGTTCTTGCCCAGGAATAGGCGTATGATTCGTATAAACACAAGAATCTAGTTCTAACATATATTACTACTAGAAAGTCGTTTTTTTAACCGTTGTTATCTAATAAAAAGTATATACTCTTTCTTTATATATTTTATAACATATAGGTTAAGTGTGCCATTGAAAGCCATAGTATTTGATTGTTGGAATACATTGTTTTATCACTCTGCACAGAGCCATCCTTTTGAGAGCTTTGCTAATGAAATAGGATTCTCAATGCACAATCCTCGTTTTTCTAGATTATTTGAAAAGCATTTTATGACTGAAAATTTTTCAGATTTTGAAGAACCTACAAGAAACTTACTTAATGATGTAGGCATTAATCCGAATGAAGACTTAAAGGATCGCTTGGGATTCACTTTGAAAAGACTTAATGAGTCAAATAAAATGGCATTTCCTGAAGTCTTGGAAACATTAGAGAAATTAAGATCAAAATTTAAGTTGGTGTTATTAACAAATACTACTGGCAAAAGTTTTGAGATTCTTAATAAAAAATATAATGTAAGTGCTCTTTTTGATGTTGTTATTAAGTCATGTGATGTTGGCCTGTTAAAGCCGAATTTTGATTTCTTTGAGTTGGTGCTTAAAAAAACAGGATTGCAGAAAGATGAAATTGTCCTGGTGGGTGACAATTTGGAAAATGATGTACAAGCTGCGGAAGAATTTGGATTTAAGAGTATTTTAGTAGATCGTAAGATGAAATATTGGGATAATGAAAATTCAATTCAATCACTATCTGAATTAGAGTCTAAATTAGAAAGATTATAATTTTCTGATTTTGGCAACAAAGAAACCGCTGGTATTGTTATCTTGGGGCCAAATTCTAAGTGTTTTTTTAATTCTCGTGTCTAATTTTTGTTTGTTGTATGTTAGAATCGGTTTGCTACGTTTTAGATTGATCGTGATTTCTTCTAAATTTGTTTTTTTATGTCTTTTTAATAACCAATCAACAACAAGCTCGTTTTCTTCAGGTTCCATGGAGCAAGTAGAATAAACTAAAAGGCCGCCTTTTTTCAATATATTATATGCACTATGAAGTAAACTTTTTTGTTCAAATGAGAGTCGTTCAAAGGTTTCTGGGTTCCAATCTTTGAAATTCAAAGTGTTTCTTATTGTTCCAGTTCCAGAACAAGGTGCATCAACTAAAATTTTATCAAATTTAACATCTTTAAATTGCTGACCAGGTTGCATTGTTACTACGGCAATAGATCCTGTTCTTTTTAGATTTCTTTCTAAGATTGCAATTCTGTCTTTTCTTATGTCATTTGCAATTAATGTTCCTTTATTTTGCATATACTGTGCGATTTGGGTTGTCTTACTTCCAGGAGAAGCACACATATCCAGAATTTTTTCTTTTGGCTTCGGATTTAAAACTAAAGGAGGAATCATGCTTGCTGCTTCTTGAATATAAAATAAACCCTGCTCAGACTCTTCTAAAGAACCTAAATGAATTTCATTCTTGTATCTCGAAGAAATCCAAAAGCCTTCGGGACACCACGGAATCTGAATTACTTTGAATTTTTTTTCTAATCTTTTTCTTAATTCTGAAACAGAGATTTTTAAGGTATTAACTCGAATTGATTTTTCAACTGGATAAAAGAACTTGCCAAATTCTGCCCAATTTGTTAATTTTTCGTATTTTTCTTTAAACCCTATTGGAAGTTTAATTTTTTCAGTCATTTTAATAAATACTTCGAGAATATGATTTATAACTGCGTCAACAAATACCTTAAGGAGGTGTTGAGTGCCTATCAGTTGGGTCTGTGGTCTAGGGGTTATGATGTTGCCCTCACAAACAGTTGTTGAGAACGGCAAAGATCGGGAGTTCGATTCTCCCCAGACCCAAACCAGTTGAATATTTTGACTAGATAAAAATCTAAGAGAATTATTAAGCTTAAAACAAAAAAGAGCGATTTTTAAATTATCAGTATTTTTCATAAAAAAGAAAATTACTTAAGCGCTCTGAGAAAATATAAAGTCATGCAGATACATAAGACAGATATTTTAATTGTTGGTGGGGGTCCTGCAGGAATTGTAGCAGCAGTCACTGCTAGAAAAAATAACCCCAAAAAGAAAATTATGTTACTTCGAGAGAAAGAGAAAGAGGTAATTCCATGTGGCATTCCCTATATCTTTAATCGGTTAGATTCTGTTGAAAAAGATTTGTTGTCAGATAAGACTCTTAGGCTAAACAAAGTTGAAATTTCAGTTGTACGGGTAACTTCAATTAATCCTGCTGAAAAAAACGTGACTTTGGCAAATGAAAAACACATAAGTTATGATAAATTAATTTTAGCTACTGGTTCTAAATCCATTTTGCTTTCTATTAAAGGCATAAATAAAAAAGGCGTTTGGCATATCAAAAAAGATTTTGAGTATTTAAAAACGTTTCGAGAGGCGGTATTGAAGTCAAAAAATATTGTAATTATTGGTGGTGGATTTATAGGTATTGAATTTGCAGAAGAATTAAGTAGTATTAAAAAATTGAATATTTCAATTGTGGAAAGATCGCGGCATTGTTTAATAAAAACTTTTGACAAAGAATTTGCGATTGACATTGAAGAAAAATTAAAAGAAAAAGGTGTAAAAATTTACCCTGGTGCAGAAGTACAAGAAATTTTAGGAAAAGATTCCGTAGAATTTGTAAAATTAAAAAATAAGAAAATTCCAGCGGATTTGGTTATCTTTTCCATAGGTGCAAGACCAAATGTGTATTTAGCAATAGATGCAGGAATTAAAATTGGAGAATATGGCGCAATTAAAGTTAATAAATACATGGAAACGAGTTTTAAAGATGTTTTTGCAATAGGAGATTGTGCGGAAACCAAAAGTTTATTAACTAAAAAATATGTTCCAGTAATGCTTGCATCAACTGCGTGCCATGAAGCAAGAATTGCGGCTGCTAATCTGTATCGAAAAGAGAATTTAATCAAAAATAGTGGAACTTTGGCTGTTTTTTCAACAGAAGTTTCTGGAGTAATGACGGGTATTGCAGGTTTGAATGAACAAAAAGCTAAATCAGAAGGATTTGACATAGTAATAGGAGAAAGTGAGGCAATGAACCACCATCCAGGCACATTACCGAATACCCATAAGATTAAAGTTAAACTTATTTTTTCTAAAAAATCCGGATTATTATTGGGTGGTCTAATTAAGGGTCCACAGAGTGCTGGTGAAATGATAAATATACTTGCATTAGCAATCCAAAAAGAGACGACAATTTACAATTTTGACATTTTACAAATTGCAACGCATCCTCTTTTGACTGCAGCGCCAACAATTTATCCATTAATTACTGCAGCTCAAGCTGCACTAACGAAATTGCTTAATGCCAAGACAGAAAATTAATATTAAAACTAAATAGATCTATATTTCACAAAACACCTTTGGCAGTCAAACCAATAGCACTCACAATTAGATATAACGTTGCAATTTAACGAAGTTCTTGTAGGGTGCGACATCGAGATGAGGCATACCACAGCTCGTGCAGGATAGGGTGTTGTAGTAGGTTAAGAATTTGGGTGTGTGAAGTGCAACGAGCGGGCCGTTAAATTGCTGTTAAACGACCCGAGCGGAATTTTTAGCATAGCATAAAAATGGAGCGAGAATACAATGTGGCTCGAACGGAGCGAGAGAGTTGATTTCTGGCGTAAAAAATAGAAAGATTTATATATACTTAAATATACTAAAGTATACGGTGAGATTTATGGAAGCTACAACAATTAAAGTTCATGGAAATACTAAACACCAGTTAGACCAGTTTAGAGAATATAAAAATGAAAGTTATGATGAATTAATTAAAAAAATGATATATATTGCAAAAAAAGCTAAGACTCAACCTGAATTAAGTAAAGAAGCAATTGAATCTATTGAAAAAGCTAGAAAAAGAATAAAAGATGGTAATTTTGTAACTGAGGAAGAAGCAAGAAAGAGGCTAGGCTTTTAAATGTTCAAAGTAATTTTTGATCCTGAAGCGTTAGATTTTCTAGAAAAAGCTGAAAAGAGCTTAGCTAAACGCATATGAGCTAAAAGTATATCGACCAAGGAAAATCCACATCATTTTTTTGAGAGATTAACTGATAGAAATGATTATAAAGTAAGAATTGGTGATTATAGGGCGATTGCAGATAGTGATAATAATTCTAAAAGAATTGAAATAACTTTAATTGGACACAGAAAAAATATATATAAAAAGATATAAACGCCAGAAATCAATTTCGTCTAACAACCATTCTATGCAGCAATTATACAGTTAACCGTATTTTTGGATGTTAAAGTGAATTTTTTATATTTAAGTCGAAGCTATGTGCTTGTGTGGCCAATAAAAAGTTAAAACGACCCAAAGTTATACACGCGTTGCAAATAGAGATATTAAAAAACTTGCAAATCTTCTTTAAGTCTAAAACGAAATTAAATTTATGTTGCAGGTTTGGCATGCGATTATTTTAGGAATTGTTCAGGGAATTACAGAATGGTTACCTGTTTCTAGTTCTGGTCACTTAGCTATAATTCAAAATTTATTTAAATTACAAGGAACTGTCACTTTTGATGTTATTTTACATTTGGCGACTTTGTCTGTAATCTTTATTGTATTCTGGAAAGATATTTTGGAAATTTTAAAAGCGATTTTCACTCTGAATTTTAAAAGTAAATATGGAAAACTTGCTATATTTATCCTACTTGGATCTGTTCCAATTGCATTAGTTGGATTCTTTTTGAGAACGTTCATAACACAGTTATTTTATAATTTATTGGCCGTTGGTCTTGCTCTATTGTTTACGGGAACGTTCCTCTTTATTTCAGAGAAATGGGTCGGTAAAAAGGAACTGAAATGGTGGCATTCAATATTGATTGGAGTAGCGCAGGCAATAGCAGTTATTCCAGGAGTTTCTAGAAGCGGCTCAACAATAAGTTCTTCTTTACTACTAAAAATTAACAAAGAAGAGGCAATAAAATTCTCATTCTTACTTTCAATTCCTGCAATTTTAGGTGCTGCACTTTTAGAATTACCGCAGATGCATAGCTCTAACTGGTTCCCTATGATTATTGGTGCATTCTGTGCAGGAGCAGTCGGGTATTTCGCATTAAAATATCTAATTACCGTAATTAAAGAAGGAAAATTTCATTTATTCTCGTATTATTGCTGGATTATGGGAATTATAAGCGTGATTTTGTATTTTATTTTATAAAACATATTTGTATTCTATAAAATAGGTATGTATTGTATAAAGCAAATAATTTTTATTCTTTAAATTGAAGAATTTTTCACATTCTACAATGCAAGAATTTTATGCTTTCTAAACTAAAAATTAAAGAAGTTGCCATAATTTTGAGGGATGTTTTTCCCAAAATTTAGGATCCTGTCTACCAGAAAAATAACCGTAAATCGACCTTTTACCACAATTACTACATTTATCTAATCTTAATAAAAATGTAACTTCTGGATCTGTACAATCTCTCTCGAAAACAGAACCACAATGCCTACATTTTAAATAACCGGAAACAGTCATGTTTACCCAACAAAAATTAAGGTAAAATTGATTTAAATATCTTTCATTTAAAGAACTTTAGGGCATATAATCTATGAGAGTTTATTCCTGTTGAACAATCTCTGAATTTCTTAAAGTAATTTTTAGGGGTTCTAATGCAATCTCTGACCACTCCTCTAGAATACAATCTGAAGAAGTTAAAATCTGTGTTAGTTCTTCCAAACTCATTAAACGACCTTCTGCTATTTCGGACCCCTTTGGATAAACCTCTATAGAATCGGTTTCAACAATATACAATATTCCAAAATGATCTTTGCCTACCGCATTTCCTTCAGAATTTATATAACCTAATACATAAGGAGTTCCTTTGAGGGGGGTACTAATTTCTTCTTGTAATTCTCTAAAAAGCCCACCCCAAATCGGAGATCCATCAGATTCATCACCTTTTTGTATATGACCACCCACACCCAAAGACCACATCCCCTTTAATCTTTTCTCAACATATCTTTCATTTTCAGCTCGTTTATACGCAAAAACTTTTCTCAATACCCTATTTATCAACAGCATATATGGAATTGGTTGTTTATATTCTGCATTTCCTTCCATATTTCCTCTTCTTTTATATTCTAAAAACCTTAGAATGCGAGATTCATAATCGAGATCTGTTGCAAGTCTATATCCTTCAAAAAGTCCTTCTTGAAATAAGTTCTCACGACTCACAACCAATATAATTTCATCATTTTTGTTCATTTTAAAAATCAATGGAAATAAAGAAATATAAATCTGAACCTCGGAAAATAATGTAATAATAATGTACAGATATTTAGAACATGAAGCAGATATTGGAATAGAAGGAATTGGTATATCTTTAGAGGAAGCATTCACAGAGGGCGCTAAAGCAATGTTTAATGTAATGTGTGAAATAAACACTGTTAAGTCGAAAGTTCCTGTAAAATTATTCTGTTCTGCTAGAGATATTGAAACGCTTTTCGTGGAATTTTTAAATGAATTGTTGGGAAAAGCGGGCATTGAAAACATGTTATTTTCAAAGTTTGAAATTACTATAATGAATAGTCGGGGTCATTTGGAATTATTAGGCAAAGCATATGGAGAAAAATTAGATCAGAACAAACATGGAATTAAAACTGAAGTAAAAGCTGCAACTTATTCTGGGTTAAGAGTTAAAAAAAGAGATACTAAATATTATGTGCGATGTGTATTGGATATATAGGTGATATTGTGGGGGAAATTACTGTAAAAAAAATTTCAGAATATGTATATGAAATCCCAAAAATGGAGGATATGTTGGTTCCAGGAAGAATTTATGGAAATAAAGGAATCATAGCTCATTTAGTAGACGATCTTAAAGCAGGTAAAGAATGGAATGCATTAAAACAAATTGCTAATGTGGCGTGTTTGCCTGGAATTCAAAAAGCAGCTATGGCGATGAGTGACGTTCATCCTGGGTATGGTTTTCCGATTGGGGGTGTAGGTGCATTTGATATTGAAAAAGGAGTTATAAGCGTTGCAGGCGTTGGGTTTGACATAAATTGCGGCGTCAGAACTCTTAGAACTACATTAAAAAAGGAAGACGTGGAAAAGAAAAAAAAGAGTTTTGCAGAAGAATTATTTAGAACTATTCCTGCGGGATTGGGCTCTACTGGAAAAATAAGGTTAACTAAAGATCAGATTGATGAGGTTTTAGTAAAAGGTGCAGAATATTCTATTGAAAGGGGATATGGAATCAAAGGGGATTTGAATTTTATAGAAAATAATGGAAAAGTGAAAAATTCAGATCCTGGAGTTGTAAGTGATTTAGCTAAAAGACGACAATTCAAGCAAATTGGAACGCTGGGTTCTGGAAATCATTACCTAGAAATTCAATACGTTGACGAAATATTTGATGAAGACGCTGCTAGGATTTATGGGTTAGAAAAAGGTCAGATTTTAATTTCATTACATTGTGGCTCACGAGCCTTAGGACATCAGATAGGAACAGATTACTTGAAAGAACTTCATGAAGCAAGTTTGAAATATAAAATTCCAATTAGAGAAAGGGAATTGGTTTGTGCACCCATTCAAAGCGAAGAAGGACAAAAATATTTTAGTGCGGTTAATTGCGGTACTAATTGTGCTTTTGCAAATAGACAAGTTTTAGCTCATTTAGCAAGAGAAACAACTTCTAGAGTTTTTGGAATTGATGAAACTGAAATTGAAACATTTTATGAAGTTGGGCATAATACTGCAAAATTAGAAAAACATTCTATAAATGGAAAGAATAAGGAACTGTTAGTTTTAAGAAAAGGTGCTACTCGGGCGTTTGGTCCTGGAAGAAAAGAAGTACCTAGAGAGTATAGAAAAATCGGTCAACCAGTTTTAGTTGGAGGAACTATGGGTACTTGTTCATACATTTTGCATGGTACTCAAAAAGGAATGGATGACACTTTTGGATCTGCGATTCATGGTGCAGGAAGAAACATGTCTAGAATGCAAGCTAAAAAAACATGGAGAGCAGAAGATCTTTTAAAAGATTTGGAAAAGAAAGGAATTATAATTCGGGGTCATAGTTTCTCGGGGATTTCAGAAGAGGCACCTGGCGCCTACAAAGATGCGACTGATGTTGTTGATGTTATGCATAATTCCGGTATCGCCTTAAAAGTGGCTCGTGTTAAGCCACTGATTTCTATTAAAGGGTAGCACTCAAGCAAATACAAGAAAGTAATAAATCAAAATAGTGATAATATATAGTGATAAAAATAATTATAGTCTGAAGGGGATTTTATGGTGAATTTTGATGAATTTGGTCCAGAAAAAATAATTGAAGTGTATGACCCCAAAGTTGGCATGCGCGGTTTTGTTGTAATTGATAACACAAAACGAGGTCCTGGAAAAGGAGGTATAAGAATGACTCCTACAGTTTCTATTGAGGAAGTTTCTAGATTGGCGCGGGCCATGACGTGGAAGTGTGCTCTGGCGGATTTGCCCTTTGGAGGAGCTAAATCCGGAATTATTGCTGATTCACATACTTTTAATTTGAAGAAGAAAAAAGAGATAGTGGAATCCTTTTCAAGAGCTTTGAAGATTGTTGTTCCTAAATTATATGTTTCGGCACCGGACATGAATATCGCTGAACAGGAAATGGAGTGGTTTTCTAAAGCCAATGGATCAAAAAAAGCATGTACTGGCAAACCCAAAAAAATGGGCGGTATTCCTCATGAAGTAGGAAGCACAGGATTTGGAGTATATCATTCCGCGTTAATTGCGATGAAACATTTAGGATTAGATCCTAAAAAAATGCGCGTCGCAATTGAAGGTTTCGGAAATGTTGGTTGGTTTGTGGCCAAATTTTTAAGTGAAAAAGGATGTAAACTTGTTGCTGTTTCAGACTCAAAAGGCGTGGTCTATAAAAAAGATGGCTTGAATTTTGAAACACTTGCAAAAGTGAAGAAAGAACAAAGAACTGTAATAAAATATCCGAAAGCAATTGTTCTTTCCAATAAAAAAATCATTTCAGTTAAGTGTGACGTTTTAGTTACTGCGGCGATTCCAGATCTGATTTCAAAGAAAGATGTAAAAAAAATAAAAGCGAAATTAATTGTAGAGGGTTCTAATATACCAATGGATCTAGAGACTGAGCAAAAATTGCACAAAAAAGGTGTTTTAGTTATTCCAGATTTTGTAGCAAATGCGGGAGGAGTAATTTCATCTTATGTAGAGTATATTGGTGGAAAACCAGAACAAATGTTTAAAATGGTTGAAGAAAAAATCACCAAAAATACAAAAGCGGTTTTGAACTTGGCTAAAAAAAATAAAATTTGCCCGAGAGTTGCTGCAATGGAATTAGCTCAAAAAAGAGTAAAAAGAAAAATGAAATGAGAGAGTTAAAAGTATGAACATGTGTTTATATGCATAGAACAGTCCGTATAGTCGGAGCTTTATAAACTACCGTATATATCCGAGTTCTGGGATTTATAACTTAACAGTTTAGTCTTTTTTATATATTTCGGTAAAGGAATCTCCATATTTTCAACTAAATATTCGTGTACGAGTTTGCTTATAAAAAAGAATCACAAATAGTATATTGTGATTAAGAATGACAAATAATTTAATTTCTCTAGGAAGATGCTTTATTTGTGGTAATTTAATTTACGATTCTTTCATTGACCGCGAAAGCACAGTAGAAACCGAAGAAGGTCATGCTCATAAAGAGTGTATCAAAAAAATGAAAGCTCAGGAAAAATCCAATTTGATTTTGGATTTTGGCGCTTAGGCAAACAAAGTAGCAATCCACAGACCAAAATAATGAGTTATTATAATGACTAAGAATGCAATTGATAAATGTTCTCCTACTACTTTAAACGGATTTTCAGCTCTTGTCTTAGCCATTAAATAAGAAAAAACTCCTAAAAGTAAAAGGCCCCATCCAATATTGATAAAAATCGCGGTTGTAAGGTTTGTGAGTAATAAAGGAATTAAGAAAGTTAAGGCAAAAAGTAATTTTGAAATGAACGCTGATAAAGTTGCGGCCCAAACTTGTTTTTCTGTATTCTTCTTGTCAGATTCTTCTGAAATATGAATTCCTAAAGCATCTGAAAATGCGTCTGCAATAGCTATTGTTAAAATACCTCCAATAACCACTAATTTAGAATTTGTTCCAGCATTCAGACCAATCATTAAACCTAAAGTGGTTATAACTGCGGAAGTTATCCCAAAACCAAAGCCGGTTTTAATTGCAAGTTTCACTCGCTTCATATTGCATAATTAAATTACAGGTTAAATAAAGGTTTGAACGAAAAATGTTTATTTGAATAAAGATAAATTAAATTATGGATATTTATCAAATAAAAAAACTGTTAAAACAAATTAAACTATAAAACATCCGCATCACTAATCCACTAAAAACAAAAATAGAACAAATACACACTGTAAAATTTAGTGTGGTGATAAATAACTTAAAACAACCTAGAAATTTAAAGGCTGTGGAGCCTCAAACACCCCGTAGACCTCATGATGAAACTTATATCTTACTCTTTGAATTAACATTTGTGGTTAGAAGTTCCAAAGAAATATCTTTCAAAAATAAAGTCAGCGTCCATTAAGGTTGCAAAAAATGGTCCATTAGTTGGAATTTATCTCGTGATCCAAAGGGTAGAAATCAAAGAAGAAAAATTGTATCTGATATTTTTATCTACTGAAAAACCCATTTCTGCGTAGATTGACGATTCCTTTATAAATGTTTCTTGTAAGTTATAGATTAGTCTTAGGTTCTAAGACTCCGTGCCACACATAACTTAAACTTAAGTTGCTTAGAATAATCAGACTTTTGTTCGAGGGCCTCCGGAAAAACTAAAAGTAGTATTTTAGACTACAAAAAGCTATAGCTACAAGATAAAAATGTCATCAAAATTTCATCATCCTAGAAGAGGATCATTGCAATTTAAGCCTATGAAACGGGCAAAACGGATTTATCCCACGTTGAACGTAGTCGATGCGATTTTTAAAGATAAACAAATTCTTGGTTTCGCGGGTTATAAAGTCGGAATGAGTAGAATTCTCAAAAAGAAAGGTAAAGGAGAACAAGTAGAAGCTGTAACCATTTTAGAATGTCCTCCGTTAATGGTTTATGGGGTAAGAACTTATGGAACAGACGGTGTTGCTCAAAACGCGATAAGGGAAATATATGTTGAGAATTTATCTAAAGACTTGAAAAGAAAGTTTTCTACGCCAAAAAAAAGCAATGGCAAATTAGAGACCCTTTTAAAAGATATTGAAAAAATAATTGATTTGAGATTATTAGTTCATACACAACCTAAAAAATCTGGTTTGTCAAAAAAGAAACCAGAGGTTTTTGAAATACCGTTATACGGCTCCCTTGATGAAAAAATAGAATTAGCTAAGCATTACTTTGGCAAAGAATTAAGGATTTCTGATGTATTCTCAAAAGGAGATTTTTTAGACGTAATTTCAGTTACAAAGGGTAAGGGAACACAAGGTCCAGTAAAAAGACACGGAGTAAAGGTATTGCATCCAAAAAGTGAAAAAACCAAAAGAAAAGCAGGAAATATCGGCCCATGGCATCCGCATTATACTGACTGGAGAATTCCAATGATGGGTCAAATGGGATATACAAGAAGAACAGAATATAACAAAAATTTATTATTAATTGAAAATGATACAGAAAAAATTACACCGAAGAGCGGTTTTAAAAATTATGGGTTAATTAAATCAGACTATGTATTAATTAAAGGGTCGGTACCGGGAGCTACTAAAAGGTTAATTTTATTTAGGCCTGCGATTAGAAAGATAACACCCGCGAAAGCTCCAGAAATTACATATATCCTAAAATGAGGTAAAAAATGAAAGCTAAAATATTAGATTTAACTGGGAAAGAAACTGGTGAAATAGAACTTCCAGAACAATTTAATGAGTCTGTACGAGAAGATTTAATTAAAAGAGCTGTATTAGCAATTCAGTCTCACAAAAGACAAGCGTACGGTAGTGACCCAGAAGCAGGAATGAAACAGAGTGCTAAATTATCAAAAAGAAGAAAATCATATAGAGGCTCTTATGGTTTTGGTATTTCTCGAACTCCACGAAAAATATTAAGTAGACGAGGGACGAGATTTGGTTGGGTTGGTGCAGTTGCACCAAATACTGTAGGAGGCAGAAGAAGTCATCCACCGAAAGCGGAAAAGAACTGGAGAGAAGAAATTAATACAAAAGAAAGAAGAAAAGCTATTAGAAGCGCAATTTCCGCATCCGTAAATTTAGATTTGGTGAATAAAAGACATAATATTGAAAAAACAAATGTGCCATTGGTTTTAGACAATAAATTTGAGTCCTTAAAGAAAACTAAAGAAGTAATGGATGTTTTGAATAATCTGGGATTAAAAATAGAATTAGAGAGGGCCAGCAGGAAAAAAATTAGATGCGGTAAAGGAAAAATGAGAAATCGGCCGTATAAAAGAAAGATTGGGCCATTAGTTTCTATCGGAAAAGATCAAGGAATTATAAACTCTTGCAAGAATATTGCAGGAGTTCAAGTAGTTAACGTCAAAGATTTAAATGCAGAATTATTGGCTCCAGGGACACAACCAGGAAGATTAGTAATCTGGACTGAAAATGCAATCAAATCATTAAAAGAAAATAAATTATTTATGTGATTAAAATGGCTAAAAAAGTAAATGAAAACATTGTAGAATATCCGCACCTGACTGAAAAAAGTGTGGGGTTGGTGGATGAACAAAATACCTTAGTTTTCATAGTAAATTTAAAAGCCACGAAACAACAGATTAAAAAAACTGTCGAAGAAATGTTTAATGTTAAAATACAAAACATTAATACGCAAATCACAAGAAAAGGAACAAAAAAGGCATATGTCAAATTGACTGCCGATTACGAAGCATTAGATATTGCAACTAAATTAGGTATGTTATAGGTGAAAAATGGTAAGAATTAGGGCACAAAGAAAAGGAACTGGAAGACCAACATGGAGAGCTCCAGTACATAGAGCAAAAGGTCCAGTATACTATCCTAAAAGAAGTATTAGTGGTGAGGTAATGGATTTAATAAGAGATCCAGGCAGAACTGCGCCGCTAGCACACTTAAAACTAGAAGATGGTAGTGCATTGAATATAATTGCACCAGAACAACTAATGGTCGGAGATAAAATCTCTATTCATAATTCAAAGGAATTAAAAATAGGGAATGTTTTAAAATTAGTAGATATACCAGAAGGAACGCCAATTTATAATATTGAACGTGTGCCAGGAGATGGTGGAAGATTTGTCAGAGCATCAGGTACTTATGCATTATTAGTCTCACAAGGAGATAAGGTTAAAGTAAAACTACCTTCCAAAAAATTCGTTGACTTAAACTCTAAATGTAAAGCGACAATTGGAAAAGTGGGTGGAGGCGGCAGATTAGAAAAGCCGTATTATAAAGCTGGAAGAAGAAAATTAATATTAAAAGCACATGGTAAAAAGCATTCAAAGACCTCTGCAGGTGCAATGAATGCTAGAGATCATCCATTTGGAGGAAGTACTAGTCCTGGAAGACCTAAGAACGTTAAAAGAAGTTCACCACCAGGTCAGAAAGTTGGTACTATTGCTTCTCGAAGAACTGGGAGGAAAAAGAGGTAAAATAAATGGCAGAAGAACTAAAAATTTACGGTAAAACAGAAGAGCAATTAAAAAATATGAACTTGGATGAATTTGCAGAATTAATGCCTTCAAGAATAAGACGGTCTTTAAAAAGAGGTTTAACTGATCAACAAAAAAGATTGTTGCTTAAACTAAGAAAAAAAGGATCTGCCAAAACACATGTTAGAGACATGATTATTATCCCAGAAATGATTGGTAAAGTAGTTGGAATATTCAATGGAAAAGAATTTATGAATGTGGAAATTAAAGCGCTGATGGTTGGTCACTATTTAGGTGAATTTGCTATGAGTAGAAGAAGAACTTTACACTCTGCTCCGGGTCTAGGTGCTACAAGATCCTCGAAATTTGTACCATTAAAATAAGCAAAATTATGAGAAGAGCAAACTTAACGAAGTTTGACCAAATACGGTGTTTTAGTCTATGGGCTCAAATGCTTGGCGGTGAGTTGCTTGCAACTGGCTGTACTTGTGAACTTTGTTCACAACATAGGAAAACTCGTAAGAGTTTTACGTGAGGATTGATCTTTCAGAAGGTCAGGTGAAAAATGATAAAAGAAGATAACTCCGCGATTGCAATCGGAAGGAATTTAAGAATCTCTAGAAAGTATTCTGTAGAAATTGCGAGATTTATCAAGGGAAAATCCACGGAAAAAGCAATTGTTCAGTTACAAGGAGTTGTCAAAAAAGAACAATATGTTCCAATTAAACGATTCAAAAGCAATGCGGGACATAGAACTGGGGGACAATTGGGACGATATCCTGTTAAAGCTGCTGGAGAATTTTTAAAATTAATAAAAAGCGCAATAGAAAATGCAAAATATGCAGGTCTAAGTGAAAAACTGTATATTGCAGAAACTATCGTAAATACGGGAAGGCAATTTAGAACACCAAAAAGAAATGCTGGACGATTGCCTAAAATGACGCATATTAAAATTAAGGTAAAGGAAAAATGATTGAAAAAGATTTCGTAAAAAAAGGGATTGAACACGCACGATTAGAAGAGTTTTTGGAAAAACAATTAGATCGAGCTAATTACAGTAAAATCTTTATTTATAAAACTCCAACGAGCACAAGAATCATTATTAGAGCTCAAAAACCGGGTATAGTTATTGGTCGTGGTGGAGAAAAGATTAATAAATTAATAGAGGCTTTGAAGAACAATTTTAATATTGAAAATCCAGTAGTTGAAGCAGAAGAGGTTATAAAAGTAGATTTAGATGCAAAAGTAGTCACAAAGAACATTGCCGGCTGGTTAGAAAAAGGGGGCAATGCAAAAAGAGTAGCAAGTACTTATTTAAAAAGAATAATGAGTGCTGGTGCGATTGGTGCACAGGTTGAAATTAGCGGGAAATTATCAGGAGAAAGAAAAAGGACAGTAAAAATAAAATCTGGATGCGTTAAACGATGCGGTGGCTCTGCAAAAGAATATGTAGAAATTGCGAAGGCGACTGCAGTTACTAAACCAGGAACTATTGGAGTAACAGTAAGAATTATGACAGAACTTCCAGAATATTATTATAGAAAGAGATTCGAAAAAAATCAATTAGAACAAATACAAGCGAAAAAGACATTGGAATTGAAAAAAACCGAAGAAGAAAAAGGAATAAAAAAAGATACTGAAGAGAAAGAAATAGAGGGGAAAAGTAAAGAGTCCAAAAAAACAGAAGAAAAAAATAAGAAAGAGAATACAGTCAAAATTCCTGAAGAGATATTAACTAAAAAGATTAAAGAAATTAAATCGTTTTTAAAGGAAAAGAAAACTGAATTGACCAGAAAAGAATTTGTAAGTATGTGTAAAGAACTAATAAAACAGGAGAATAGGGGCAAAGCTAGAAAGACTTTGTTAGATACTTTGAATACTGGAGTTTCCGGATAGTGAGAAAATGGCAATACTCAAAATGACTAAAATAAAAATAATGGGTGCTAAAGACCTTGAAACAAAGAAAAAAGAATTAAAATTAGAATTATCAAAGGAAAGAGGAAAGCTTAAGGTTGGTGGTATGCCTGAAAATCCAGGAAAATTAAAAGAGATTAAGAGAACCATAGCAAGAATCAATACATTCCTAAATCAGAAAAAGGAGGTTAAGAAGGATTAATGATTTGTCCTAAATGTGGTTTACCGGAAGATATTTGTGTATGTAACGTAATTGAACGGGAAGCACAAAAAATAGAGGTCAGCGTTGTTAAAAGAAGATATGGAAAAGAAGTGACTGTGATTAGTGGTTTCGACATGAAAGATGCGGAATTAAAAGAATTAGCGTCTCAGTTGAAATCCAAGGTTGCATGTGGCGGAACTGCAAAAAATGGAGTAATAGAATTGCAGGGAAACCATAAAAGAACTGTTAAAGCGGCGCTGGTTAAACTCGGACTTGCGGAAAACCAAATAAAAATAAAATAAAGGAACCATGAGAACTGCGGAAAACTTGCCGCGCCATGAATTAATTGGACTTCCAGTTGAGATTGTGGAAAGTACAGACCCGAACATAAAAGGGCTTGTAGGGACGGTAATTGACGAAACACGAAACATGTTAATAATAGAGCAGAATAAAAGAGAAATTAGAGTTCCAAAAA
The DNA here is from genome assembly GCA_017610385.1 of Candidatus Nanohalarchaeota archaeon. Taxonomy (GTDB): domain Archaea; phylum Nanohalarchaeota; class Nanosalinia; order Nanosalinales; family JAFCCC01; genus JAFCCC01. Next base: position 24,992 of record JAFCCC010000010.1, on the reverse strand, counting down.
AACAATGTGAATTTCGATTTACATTACAAAATAAAGATAAAGTCCAGGTCTCTGGCCAATTAATTTTTGGTAGACCTGAGGAAAGATTAAAAAAAAGATTGCCTAAAAAATGGCAATATGTAACAGATTAAAATGACAGAGAAAGAAACCAAAATTAAATGTAATGATAAAAACTGTCCGTTCCACGGAACACTAAGTACTCGTGGGAGGAAGTTTGTAGGTAAAGTAACCTCTGCAAAAATGGATAAGACAGCGATTGTATCTTGGCCACACTTACAAAAAATACCAAAGTATGAAAGATACGAAAGAAGAACATCGCGGGTTGCAGCACACATTCCAGAATGCATTACCGTAAAAGAGGGAGATAAAGTAGAAATTGCAGAATGCAGACCTATTGCCAAAACAGTTAAATTTGTTATATTGAGGAAATTGTGATTATCATGAAATCAATTGGAATTAAAATGACCAAGGGGCTGACCATTGGATCTAAGATTTTATGTATTGATAACTCTGGCGCTAAAGAATTTCAGATCATAGGTATTAAAGTTAAAAAAGGAGTTAGAAGAAGGCTTTTAAGCGCGGGAATTGGGGATAAAATTATTGTGAGAGTGACAAAAGGTCTTGAAAAATTAAAGGGAGATGTTCATATGGCGGTTATTGTAAGGCAAAAAAAAGAATTCCAGAGGGCAGATGGTATGAGAGTTAAATTTGAAGATAATGCTGCAATTATGATAACTGAGGAAAATACACCAAAGGGATCTAAGATTAAGGGACCTATTGCAAAAGAAGCAGTAGAACGATTTATATCCATAGGCAAAATTTCAAGGGTGGTATATTAATGAAAGCGTGGAGTAAAAGCTGGATAAGCTCTAAAAATAGAAGAAAACAAAGAAAATACAGGCTAAATGCTCCAAAACACATTAGAAACGAGTTATTAAGCGCAACGCTTTCAAAAGATTTAAGGAAAAAATTAGGTTCAAGAGCCGTTCCTCTAAGAACAAAAGATTATGTGAAAGTATTACGAGGAGACCATAAAGGAATTTCAGGAGAAATTATTGAAGTTGATCGAATGAAATATAAGATATATATTAATGGAATTGTCTCCAAAAAAAGAGACAGTTCTGAAGTTAAAGTCGCTGTTGATCCCTCTAATGTCGTGGTAACCGCATTACATATGGAAGATGATAAAAGATTTAAGAAGTCTAAACTATCTCAAAAAATTAAAGAATCTTTGAAAAAGGAGAGAAAGAATAAAGAACCAAAAAAAGAAACTAAAACAGAAACAAAGGAGATTAAAAAGGAAAGTAAAAAGAGCGAAATTGAAAAAACAGGAAATAAAGAAGCTAGCGGAAAAGAAAGTTGAAAAGATAGAAAAATCAAGTGAATTAAAATCCAGTAAAAAAGAATCAGAAAATAAAGTCAAGAAAGAAGGTTTAAAAGGAGTAAAGGAAGAAAAAGAGGCGAATAAAAATGCAAATTAAAAGAATATCTGCACCAAGACACTATCCCATACTAAGAAAGGCCAAGAAGTTTACAGTAGTGCCAAAAGGTCCGCATAAACAGGAAAATGGATTAGCACTTTCTATAATTATTCGAGATGTTTTAAAATTAGCAGATACAAGAAAAGAAGTTAAGAAAATTTTGAATGGTAAAGAAGTTTTTGTTGATGGCAAGGTTAGAAAAGATACATATTGTGTAGGTTTGATGGATGTCATAAGTATGCCATCTATAAAACTTAATTATCGCGTATCTGTAGATAAAAAAGGTCTTACCTTAAAAGAAATTAGTAATAAAGAATCTAAACTAAAAATCGCCAGGGTAACTGGCGTAAGAACTATGAAAAATGGAAAATACCAAATAAATTTGCATGATGGAAGAAATATTTTATCTGACAAGAAATACCGTCCTTTTACTTCCTTGGTAATTAGCATACCAGAACAAGAAATCAAAAAAGAATTATTATTTGAAAAAGGTAATTTGGCAATTGTATTCAAAGGAAATCATAGAGGAAAAATCAGTAAAATTATAAATATCGATGGAAATCAGGTTCAATTAAAAGGAGACGAAGAATTTTACACCATAAAAGACTATGTTTATGTAATTGGTAAAGAAAAAGAGGAGTTGACATTATGAGTGAAAATATAATGAGAACCATTGGTGTAAGTAAAATAACGGTTAATATGGGTTTAAAAAGTACGGGTGAAGAATTAGAAAAAGCGTATACCTTAATTGAAAGAATTACTGGGGTTAAACCTGTTAAAACGAAGGCAAATAGAACCGCAAGAACTTTTGGTATTCGACCAGGACTAAATATTGGTGTTAAAGCAACGATGAGGGGTAAAAAGGCAATTGAATTTTTACGGAAAATGTTTGAGGCCAAGCAGATTATTGATATTAAAAGCTTTGATACACAGGGAAATTTTTCATTTGGTATTGAAGAATATTTGAATGTTCCTGGAATGAAATATGATCCAAAGATCGGGATTTTAGGGTTTGATGTTTGTGTGACATTAAAAAGGCCTGGGTTTTCAATTAAATTAAAAAGAAATCCCAGAAAAATTGGTAAAACGCATAAAATTACTCCTGAGGAGGCAATTGAATATATAAGAAATAATTTCAATGTTACTGTTGAAAAAGTAGAAAAAGGTGACAGATTTGAGCTATAAGGAAATTTTAAAACAAATTGAGAATAAAAAGAACAAGAAAAAGAGATTTAAGAAACATAGTATGCCAAAAAATAGAGGCTACGGAAGAGGCAAAAGAAAGTGCAGAAGATGCGGAAGAGTCGGACGAGGAATAATCAGAAAATATAATCTGTATTACTGTAGGCAGTGCTTCAGAGAAATTGCAGAGGATCTCGGTTTCGAGAAATATTCATAGGTGAGATAATGCAACAAGATACATTAGCAGACGCATTAAGTGCGATTAAAAATGCAAGAAGAGTAGGTAAAAAAGAGGTTATAGTTAGTCCTGCCTCTAATCTAATTAAAGATGTTTTAAAAGTAATGCAAAAAGAGAATTATATAGGCGAATTTGAATTTATTAAAAATTCTGGGGCTGATCAATTTATAGTTCAGATCAATAAAGAAATTAATACTTGTAATATTATTAAACCAAGATTTTACATTAAAAATAAAGAATTCTTAAAGTGGGAAAAAAGATATTTACCGGCCAAAGGTGTTGGTATTTTAATTTTGTCCACGTCTCAAGGAGTAATTTCACATTATGAAGCTCATGAAAAGGGCATAGGAGGCGCATTATTGGCATATGTGTATTAGAGATTAAAATGCGAAAAGAACTTATTGTTCCAGAGGGCGTAGATGTCCAAATTGAATTACCTTTTATTATTATACGAAGTACCCTTGGAGAATTAAAAAAACGATTTGAGTATAGTGGTATTTCAATAAAGTACAACTCAAACGAGAAAAAAATTAAGCTGGAGTGCAGTAGCGCAAAGAGAACAGATCTCGCAGTTTTAGGAACAATTACTGCTTTAATTAAAAATATGATTCAAGGAGTTCAAAAAGAATTTGTATTTAAAATGGAATGTGTTTTTGCACATTTTCCAATGTCTGTTAAGGTGCAAGGTAATGAAATTCAAATTCAGAATTTTTTAGGGGAGAGAAAAGCACGAAAAATTAACATGAGCGATGGGGTTACAATGAAGGTAAATGGTAACGAAATCGTAATTCGGGGAATGAGCAAAGAATTTGTATCTCAGACAGCAGGAAAATTAGAAAAGGCGTGTTATAAAGGCAGAAGAGATCCAAGAAAGTTTCAAGATGGAATTTATCCTGTGGGGTGGTCTGATGAGTAAAATTAAATTTTTGAGACAAGATGCACACAGATTTAAAAGATTAGGTATGAAATGGAGAAAACCAAAGGGATTACAAAGTAAACTTAAAAGAAAAATACGGGGTGCTGGCAACTATCCACGATCTGGATATAGATCTCCAAAATCTACTCGAAATTTGCATCCGTCTGGAAAACCCGAGGTTTTAATTTGTAATATTACTGAATTAAGAAAACTAGATGATTCAGTGGTAGTTAGAGTTTCTTCCAAAACTGGATTAAAAAAGAGGAAGGATATAGAGACAGAAGCTGAAAAAATGAATATTAGAATATTAAATCCAAAAAGAGTTGAAAAAAAGAAAATTATCGAAGAAAAAGGCATTAAAAAGGAAAGTAAAAAGAGCGAAATTGAAAGCGGAAAAGAAAGTTGAAAAGATAGAAAAATCAAGTGAATTAAAATCCAGTAAAAAAGAATCAGAAAATAAAGTCAAGAAAGAAGGTTTAAAAGGAGTAAAGGAAGAAAAAGAGATTAAAAAAAGTGATAAAAATGATTGATACGGCATATTTACAACATTTAAATAGGAAATGTCCCTTTTGCGGAGCTTTTGGAGAAAAGAAGGGGGATTATAAAAAATGCCCAGTATGTAATGCAAAATTCAATGAATATTTAGTCTTAGATGAAGGAAAAGAAGTGATTTTAAATAATAATTAAGAGGATTAAAAATGAATTTAAGAACTCAAAAAGTAGTTGCATCAAAAATTTTGAAGGTAGGAAAAAATAGAGTGTGGATTAATCCAGACTATTTAGAGAGAGTAAATAATGCATTAACGAAACAAGATATTCGAAATTTAATAGAATCAGGAGTAATTAAAAAGAGACGAATTATTGGAACATCTAACGCACGAGCAAAAAAAATTAAAATTCAAAAGAAAAAGGGATATAGAACTGGTCAAGGAAATAGAAAAGGCACTAAAAACGCCCGTAAAAACTCTAAAACTTTGTGGATTACTAAAATTAGAGCACTGAGAAGGCATTTGAAGAGACTAAAAACAGAAGAAAAAATTAACATAGATGACTATAGACACTTGTATTCTATGTCGTCTGGTGGATTTTTTAGAAATAAAAAGCATATGGATGTTTATATTGAGAAAAAGGTGAAACAAGAATGAATTCAAAATATGTTTTAAAATTTAGAAGACAACGAGAAAGGAAAACAAATTATAAACTTCGAGAACATCTTCTCGTATCTGAAAGAACACGAGTAGTAATTAGAAGAAGTGTAAATGGAATTAACGTTCAGCTTATTAAATATAATATAAAAGGAGACGAAATTTTGGCTGCAGCGAGTTCAAGAGATTTAAAAAAGTTTGGTTGGAACGCAAGTAAAGGAAACATTCCTGCAGCATATTTAACTGGTTATCTTTGTGGATTAAAAGCAAAAAAAGTTAAAATAAAACATGCAATTGTTGACGTGGGAATGCAAACCAATCAGAAAGGAACACGAATTTTTGCTACGATTAAAGGATTAATAGATGCGGGGTTAGAATTGCCATACGGAAAAGGAATCTTCCCATCAGAAGAAAGAATCAAAGGGCTACATATTGAAAATTTTGCAAAAAGCTCTAAAACTAATTTTTCTAAAGTAAAATCAGATAGCGAAAAAATTTCAAAAATATTTGAAAAAACTAAAAAACAAATAGAGGCAAAGATAAATGATTAGAAGAAGAAGGAGAGGTCAAAGACGGGAAGTAGTTAAACAAACCTTTGAAGAGAGATTTTCGAGTTGGAAACCTAAGACTGTTTTGGGTTTAAAAGTAAAAAGTGGTGAAATTAAGGATCTTTCCTATATTTTAGAAAACGCATATGTAATTAAAGAACCACAAATAGTAGATTATCTTTTGCCAGATTTAGAAGAACAAATTATATTAATTGGTGGCACACCTGGAAAAGGTGGTGGTAAAAAGAGAATTATTTCTAAAAAAACTGCGAGAATGCATAGGTCTGGTAGACGATTTACTACAAGAGCTATGGTCGTAGTTGGAAATAATAACGGATATATTGGGATAGGAGAAGGGGGTGCTACAGACACGAGAGAAGCTATTGGTAAGGCGCTTAACAAAGCAAAAGTAAACATAATCTCAATTAGACGAGGTTGTGGGTCATGGGAATGCGGATGTAAAACATCACATTCGATTCCATTTCAAGTAGAAGGACGTTGTGGTGCTTCTATTGCAATATTATTACCAGCACCCAAAGGAATTGGATTGTGTGTCAATGATGAAGCTAAAAAAATGATTAAATTAGCAGGAATAAAAGATCTTTGGATGAAAACTCGTGGATCAACAAATAGCCGAGAAAATCTAATTAAAGCGACATTCGACGGTCTAAAAAAATTAAATAAAGTAAAAGTAATGGAAAAACAAATCGCTATGACTGGTATGAAAGAGGGTGCATTATAATGTATTTAGCAATTAAAATTAGAGGATCTGTTGGAACAGAAAAATCAGCCAGAACAACATTTACAAATTTAAATTTAACAAAAAATAATGGTTGTATGGTTTATCCGGAGAATTCAAATTATTTGGGAATGTTAAACGCGGTGAAAGATTATATTGCATATGGAATAATTAGTAAAGATGATTTTACAGCAATATTAGAAAAAAAAGCATATGTTGGACCAAAAAAACTCAAAGATGCTTTGACGGATTTAGACTACAAAAATATTGAATCACTTGTTAGAGATTTGTTTGATGGAAAAACTTCTATTGCTGCTCTTAAGAAAAAGGGATTGAAAGTTCCTTTTAGGTTAAAGGCACCATCAAAAGGATATAAAGGCATTAAAAAGGGATTTAATCAGGGAGGAGAACTGGGATTTCATGGAAAAGAAATTAATAAATTATTAAAGAAAATGCTTTAGGTGATATAATGGTATTAAGACACAGGAAGAAGAAAAATGACAATAGAACTCATGGACATGGGGATTCTGCTAGACCACGTGGTGCTGGAAATAGAGGAGGTAGAGGTCGAGCGGGTATGGGTAAAAAAGCACAGCATAAAAAATTCTTATTATTAAAAGAAGAAAAAATTAAAATTAGAATCAAAAACAAAGGTCCTGGAGCAATTACTTTATCAAAACTTGACAGAGAAATTGATATATTTGTTAAAAAAGGTTTTGCAGAAAAAGTAAAAGATAATTATATTTTCTATGCTAGTAAAGCAAATTACGAAAAAGTTCTGGGAAATGGAAGATTAACTCATAAAATTGAAATTCGCGCTAAGAAATTTTCTAAAAACGCGAAAATCAAAATTACGGAGGCGGGTTCTAAATTCGTGAGCTCTGATTAAAGTGTCATTTTTAGCGAGCCTGTCACATATACTCCCAGGAGTAAAAAAGCCAGTAAATAGACTTAGCTTTAAACAAAAATTAATTTGGACTGGTCTTGTACTTTTACTTTATTTTGTGTTGGGGCAAATTCCAGTTTTTGGAATGAGCACCACCACACTTCAATTCTTTCAAACATATCAGGTTATTTTGGGCGCCGCAATTGGTTCTTTGATTACATTAGGTATTGGTCCGATTGTTACTGCATCTATTATTTTACAATTATTAGTTGGATCTAAAATTATTCCGTGGGATATGAATAATCCTGAAAATCGGAAAAAATTTCAAGGACTTCAAAAGCTTTTATCGTTTTTGTTTGTTATCTTTGAATCAATCGCATTTGTGTCTATGGGCGCGATAGTTCCTGTTCAGAACACTCCTGGATTTTTCTTTTTAGTTGTTATTCAAGTTGCATTGGGTGGCTTGGCCATTATATTTATGGATGAAATTGTAAGTAAATGGGGCTTTGGATCGGGTATAAGCCTGTTCATTGTCGCAGGAGTAAGTAAAAGCCTATTGGTAAGAATATTAAGTCCGATTAGACTAGCAGAAGGAGAGGGTTTAGTAGGAATTATTCCAGAATTTATTCGTGGATTTGCTGTTGGGAATCCACAATTTTTCATTTTAATTCCATTACTTATGACAGTTATTGTATTTTTAATCGCAGTATATGCACAAGCAATGAGAGTTGAAATTCCATTAACTTTTGGGAATGTGCGTGGTTTTGGAAGAAAATGGCCTTTAAAATTCCTATATACCAGCGTATTACCGGTTATTTTGATTTCTGCACTAATTGCCAATATTCAATTAGTCTTTAGAATGTTAGCATCTAAAGGAAAAGATTTAGTCATAGGTAATTTCCATATAGTTGGGGATCTGGCATCGGGTGCACCTACGTCAAATACTTTGATGTATTATTTAACAGCTCCACGAGACTTTTTATTACATATATTTACAGGAACAGTTATTGGTTCAGAAATTCTTAGAGTTTTTACATACACAGTAATTTATGTACTGGGTGCTACTGTATTTTCAATATTTTGGATGAAAACAAGTGGACAGGATCCAGAGACTTTAGCAGATCAAATACACAATAGCGGAATGAGGATTCCCGGTTTTAGAAAAGATAAAAGAGTGATGGTAAAAATACTAAAGAGATATGTTTTAGCTTTAACTATATTGGGTGGTGCATCCATTGGATTTTTAGCTGCCTTTGCTAATTGGACTAATGCCATAGGAAGTGGAACAGGTATACTTTTAGCAGTTATGATCATATTTCAGCTTTATGAGGAATTAGCCAAAAAACATATGGAAGATATGAATCCTACATTACGAAAGTTCTTTACAAATCTTTAAAATAGTTAGAACGGAATTATTACCATTAGGTTCTCAAATGAATCTTTTTAAAGCTACGTGGCAAATTTAGAGAAATAGAAATGAGTTTTTTGTATGTGATTTTAGGAAATATATTCTTGCCAATAATGCAGATTGGAAATAGAACTACTGGTGCTCTTCTAACGATTTTGATTATCAATGTACTCTGGTCGCTTCTTTTGGCGTTGGTTTATAAATTTTTAATGGATCAAAAAAAATCCAAAGAATTAAAAGGGAATATCAAAGAATTACGAAAAAAGGTTGATGTTGCAAAGAAAGAAAATAACGTCAAAAAAATGAATGAGTACATGAAAAAAAGCATGGAATATAATAATAAATTATTGCGAATGAGTCTGAAACCTATGGTTATTTCTATGATTCTGGTATTTTTAATTTTTCCCTGGGTTCGCACCACATTTAATCCAGAAATTCCTTTTGAACAAATTAATGGAACTTTTGTAGGTGAATTAAATTATATGGATCTTAATGTGCCATTAAGTCTAAATCAAACAACAGGAATAATAAATGTTTCGGGGTATGGTGTGGTAGGAAATCGAGGCTATATCCAAATTGAAGATACTCAGTGGCAAATTAAAAGTATCGCGTTCTCAAAAGATGGTAATAGTGTTAAAGTAAGACCCTCACTAGTTTTTATTAATCTCCCTTTTAGTTTGCCATTCGTAGAGAGAAGTATTGAATGGTTTGGGTATTATTTTATAATTGGAATTCCATTCACATACCTATTCAGAAAGCTTTTGAAAGTAGCATAAATCAGAATGTGGGATCAGCTGTAGGATCTTTTAACCAGCTATCCAGACTATCATAATCTTTATGATTTAAACGAATTCTTAAATTTTCTAATATCTCCTTAAATTTTGGGGTGGCTCCAGCATATGCGTGCCCAAATCTAGCTATATTTTCAATATATTTCGCAGTATTAGCGGAAATGACCTTGCGAGGATCGTAATGCCTCATAACAAATGCGTCTCCGCGCTCAGGATTGCCTGGAACTACTGCATATATGAAATTAGAAGTATTATCTACAAATTCCTCTGATACAATATAACTTACATCTACTACTCTGAGAGGTCTACCGTTTCCAGCCTGAACTTCTATGAACCAATCTGGATTAATTTCTGAATTCATTTTAAGACAAACAGCAACAAAATTTATATAGATATGCTCTGTTTTGAGATTTTTATTTAAGCCTAAGCGAGAAATGGAAATTATGCTTCCAGAAGAAGAAATCAAATTTAAAATCATAGTGAAAGAAGAAAGTAAAACAGATTCCAAATATGGCAAAACACCGGAAAAAAGAACAATTGAAGAAAAACTTAATAATTCCATTGTTTTAATTGATAAACCTTATGGTCCAACATCACATCAGGTTTCATATTGGGTTAAACAAATTTTTAATTTGAAAAAAACCGGACATTCTGGAACATTAGACCCACATGTTACGGGGGTTTTACCAATTGCGTTAGGAAAGGGTACCAAAATAATTCAGGCTCTAAAATTAGCAAATAAGGAATATGTAGGCGTGCTTAAAGTAAGTAGTAATCCTTCTTTAAACGCTGCTAAAAAAGTAGCTGAAAAAATGATTGGAAAAATAAAACAGACGCCACCAGAAATGGCCGCAGTTAAACGGATTGAGAGAACTAGAAAAATATATTACTTAGAAATCTTAGAAGTTCAAGAAAATGAAATCCTCTTTAGAATTGGATGCGAAAAAGGGTTCTATGTCCGGGTGTTCTGTAAACAGTTTGCACGAGCACTAAATTCAAAAGGAGTAATGATTGATTTAAGAAGAACTAAGGCAGGGCTTTTTAATGAATCAGACTTGGTTTTTTTGCAAGATCTGGTTGATGAATATGTATTCTGGAAAGAAGATAAAAAGAATAAGCTTAATGATCTGCTCAGACCCGTAGAAGAAGGAGTTAAATCTTTAGGAAAAGTGTATGTAAAAGATTCTGCGGTGAATTCGATTTGTTATGGCGCATCAGTAGGCAGTTCTGGGATTTCAAAATTAACAGATAAAATTGAAAAAAATGACTTGATTGCAATTCTGAGTTTAAAAGGAGAATTAATTGCGTTGGGAAAAAGCCTAATGAATTCTGAAGAAATTTTAAAAGAAGCAGGTACTGCCGTAAAACTCGAAAGAGTTTTTATGGAGAAGGATTTATATCCTAAGATGTGGAAATGAGTGTATGGAAATAATTTCTGATTTTCACATACATAGCAAATATTCCAGAGCGTGTAGCAAACAAACTTCCATTGAAAATTTGGAAAAATACGCTAGAATTAAAGGGATAACATTGCTCGGCACAGGAGATTTTCAACACCCTTTGTGGAATAAAGAGATTAAAGAAAAGTTAACAGAGACAGAGGATGGAATTTTAAAAACTAAAACCGGTTTTTCATTTATTCTCTCTACTGAGCTTTCTTTGATGTATACTCAAGATGGAAAAGGAAGAAGAATTCATTTTGTTCTTTTGGCTCCAAAACTATCTGTTGTAGATCAAATTATAGCTACGTTAAGGAAAAGAGGGCGATTAGATTATGACGGACGACCGATTTTCGGATTTTCAGCTATTGAATTAGTAGATATGATGAAAGAGATTAGTTCGAAAATTGAAATAATTCCCGCACATATCTGGACTCCTTGGTTTGGAGTCTTAGGATCTAAAAGCGGTTTTGATTCAATAGAAGAGTGCTTTAAAGAGAAAACAAAATACATTCACGCCGTTGAAACCGGATTAAGTTCAGATCCCCCACTAAATTGGAGACTAAAGGCATTAGATAAATTTAATTTAGTTTCATTTTCTGATGCGCACAGTTTCTGGCCGTGGAGAATTGGAAGAGAAGCAACTGTTTTTGATACAGAATTAAAATATGATGCAATTTTAAACGCCATAAGAACAGGAAAAGGTTTGGTAAAAACAATTGAAACAGATCCCAGTTATGGGAAATATCACTTTGACGGACACAGAAACTGTAATATTTCTTTCTCACCAGAAGAAACTAAAAAATACAATGGTATTTGCCCCAAATGTGGAAAACCCTTAACTATTGGTGTTCTTTATCGAGTTAATCAATTAGCGGATCGACCGTTAGGAGAAAAATCTCAGAATGCTAAAGAATTTATCGATTTGATTCCTTTATCTGAAATAATTAGTCTACACTATGGCGTTAAACAATTATATTCTCAAAGAGTTTGGGGTATTTTCAATCAATTAATTGCTAAGTTTGGAACAGAATTTAATGTTCTTTTAAATGCGCCAAAAGAAGAAATTTCTGAACTTCTAGGAGAAAAGTTCGCGGAATTAATTATGAAAAATAGAGAGGGTAAAATTAAAGTTAAACCAGGTTATGATGGAGTTTATGGTGAACCACTTTTCAAGGAGAAACAAAATAATGGAGATCATTCTGAATTAAGGAAAAAATACAATTTTGATTTCGAAAGAAAACAAAAATCCTTGGATCAGTTTTAAAAGGTTTCTGATGAAATTCATTTTTATGCTGAGATGGCAGAGTGGTCTAATGCGCCGGTCTTGAAAGCGCTTACCTGTGGGAAAAATACAATCCCATATAATAATTTGCGCCAACTTAACCGGTTCTCGTAAGGGAGCGCAGGTTCAAATCCTGCTCTCAGCGTAGCCTTTTTTTGCAAAAGTAAACGCAAAAAAACCCTAGGGAAAAATACGCTTCCGCATAGCCTTTTTTTGCAAATAAGCTTTTTGCACAAAAGTAAACGTGCAAAAATCTTAAGCAAAAGTACGTTACCACTAAGCTTTTTTTTGCAAAAGTAAACGCAAACGGTGTAGGCCAAAATGCGTTTTTGTGTGCATTAACTAATATTTACTTGAACCTTTTTCTTTATGTCAATACCCTTAACAGACAAGTTCCCCTCTAAAAACCACTTTATTCTTCTTGATCGTCCTTGAAACGCTTGGGCGGCTTTAACAATGTTTCCTAAAGTTCCTTTTGGTGCTTGTTCTTCTAATACATTAGATGGAATTTTTATATTAAATCTATATTCTAAAGGAGCTCCGCTATTATAATATTGTTTCGAGCCGTCTAATGGCTGTTTAAAGTCAAAAACAGTAATATATTGAACGTTTGTTGTAGTTCCCATATGACGAATAAGTCGCTCTTGTCCAATTAATCGTATGGTTAATTCTTTTCCTTCAAGTGGTTTTTTGGTCGTAATTAACAAAGTTCCTATTATTTCCTGTCCAGGAGAATAATTATAGTTACTCAGTATAAAGTCTATTTTGCCTTTACTAAATCCAAACATGTTTATTACCTATTATGCTTTACTCTTTTTCTTGTTTTTATTTGTAATAAATAAATTAGTGTAAAGACGATATCAATAAATACCTTAGAAAGAGGTTTTTATAAGACAGCCCGTTAGTGTAGTGGCCAAAGAATTGAAAAATTCGGCAAATCATCCGAGACTCTGGATCTCGGGACCCAGGTTCGAATTCGAACTGCTGTCAGTTCGATCAATAAAGGCGACATTCATTTAGTGAAGTCTCCTTACCATACTTTTAATGACTGACACATTCAACGAAAATCCTGGACGGGCTAAAAGGATTAGATTTAAGCAAAATGAGTCGTTTTTAACCTGTTGTGCTTGCGAATGAATTTATAACTTACAAAAATAATTTGTAGGTCAGAAAAACTCATGGGGGTTTTATGTGTTGATTCAACTGACGGCAGTTGCAGTTAAGTTTAAAAACGTTACATTAAATTTAAGATTGAGGTAGAAATGGTTGAGCAAAAACAAGTTCAAAAAAATGAAGATTTTGAAGAGATTGTAAGAATTATGAGTAGAGATGTATATGGAACAAAATCGTTGATAGAAGGACTAAAAAGAGTAACAGGAATCGGACATTCCTTTGCAAATGCAGTCATTTCTAAAACAAAATTCTCATCAGAAACAAAAATAGGAACTTTAAAAGAAGACGACATTAAAGCAATTGAAGCGGTTGTTAAAAATCCAGAGAAGAATGGCATTCCGGCATGGATATATAATAGAAGGAAAGATCCGCATTCAGGAGACAATAAACATTTAACAGAAGCAGAAAGAGAATTTACTCAAAAATTTGATATTAGAAAGATGAGAAAAATAAAGAGCTATAAGGGTTTGAGACACGGTTGGGGTTTACCCGTAAGAGGACAAAGAACCAAAACTAGCTTTAGAAAAGGTGGAAAAATTGGAGTTTCTAAGACAAAACCTAAAACTTCTAAACCGAAAATGTGATGAAAAATGAGACATTTAAAAAGAACATACGACTCACCAGTAAAGGCATGGCAAAAAGAAAGGCTTATTGAAGAGAGAAAATTAATGAGCGACTATGGCCTAAAAAGCAAAAGAGAACTTTGGAAAGTGCAGACAAAATTAAGAAGATTTAGAAGAGAGGCGAGACGATTAACTGCAACTATAGAAGAACGTCAAGGGAATGAATTTTTGAAAAAATTAAATATGTTAGGTTTAATTGAAGAGAAATCTGCATTAGATGATGTTTTAGACTTAGAAATTTATAGTCTATTAAATAGACGATTACAAACATTAACATTTAAGAAGGGTCTTGCACAGTCAATCAAAGAAGCACGACAATTAATAATTCATGGTCACATTTATGTAGAAAATAACAAAGTAGATGTACCAAGTTATATTGTAAAACGGTCTGAAGAAGATGCGCTTAAGAAAATTTAGGTGAAACAAAATGATTGAAGAAAAATGGGGAATTGCACACATTTATTCTAGTTTTAATAATACTATTGTTCATATTACAGATATTACTGGCGCGGAAACCATCTCAAGGTGTTCTGGTGGCATTATGACTGATAAAGATAGATTACAAGGAAGTCCTTTTCCGGCAATGTTGGCTGCTAAGAAAGCTTCTGCAGAAGCGCTTGAAAAAGGATTAAAAGGCGTTCATGTAAAAGTAAGAGCTCCTGGAGGAATTAAACAAAAACAACCAGGTCAAGGTGCGCAACCAGCTATAAGAGCTCTTGCAAGATCTGGTTTAAAGTTGGGCAAAATAGAAGATATTACGCCGGTCCCTCATGATCATATGAGAAAAAAGGGCGGTAGGCGTGGTAGAAGGGTGTAATTATGAATATTAAAATTTTGGAAACAGAAAAGAATTTTTTGAGATTTGAAATTGACGGGACAAATCCTGCTTTTGTAAACTCATTAAGAAGAACTATGTTGTCAAGGATCTCTACATTGGCAATTGATGACGTAACATTTATTAAAAATGGCTCAGGACTGTTTGATGAATCTTTGGCGCATCGATTAGGTTTAATTCCTTGGACATTTGATCTAAAAAACTTAAAAGAAGATGATGAAATCGAAATGAGTTTGAAAGCAAAAGGACCTATGGAAGTTAAAGCGAAAGATATTAAAACTCCAAAAGGCATTAACCCAGTAAATCCAGATTTACTTGTAATTTCATTATTCAAAGATCAAGAGGTAGATTTAGAAGCAAAGGCAAGATTAGGTAAAGGAACAGAACATATAAAATGGCAATCTGCGGTTGTAGCCTATCAATATTATCCAGAAATCAAAATAGGTCATGTCAAAAATGTGGATGAAATTTTGGCGGGTTGTCCAAACAATGTTTTTGAAGTGAAAAATGGAAAATTAGAGGTAAAAAGAATAGAGAATTGCTCTTTGTGTCTAAGATGCCAAGAATTATCTGATGGAGAAATTACAGTAAAGGATAGACCAGATCGATTTATATTTACAGTTGAAAGTGTATCTGGATTAAAACCAAAAGAAATCGTATTAGAAGCACTAAAAATACTACAAGGGGATGTTTCAGAGTTTCAAGACAACATAAAAAGCTTAAAAATGAATTAGGTTATAAAATAATGCTTGTGACAGGATTTCGTAATTTAAGAAAATCTTTGATTTTCATATAATAGCAACTTGCGGGGGTACCCAAGCGGCCAACGGGGCAGGACTTAAGTTAATACTTAAGTATTGAGTGTAATGCTATGATGAGATATCCTGTAGCTTAGTGCTTTCGTGAGTTCGAATCTCATCCCCCGCAAAGATTTAAAAAAGTACCTGAAGAGAAATTAACAATGATTAAAACAAGGTCAACAAACAGTGTTTTAAAAGAAACACTATTAAAATTAGAGAAGCAAGGAAGAAAAGAAAATGCTAGTGTTTGGATTAAAGTAGCGGAAACCTTGGCTAAATCTGGACCAAATAAGGCCTCAGTTAATCTTTCTAAAATTAATAAATTTGCTAAAGAAGGAGAAACAGTTATTATTCCGGGAAAGGTTTTGGGCTTTGGAGAATTAGATAAAAAGGTTATTGTTGTAGCTTTTGGAGCATCTCAATCTGCAAAAATGAAAATTAGTAAAAATGGTGCTTTTATGAATTTTGAGGAGATTATAAAGAAGAATCCAAAAGGAAGTGGTTTGAGGATTTTAAAATGATATTAGATGCGAAAAATCAAATACTAGGACGATTTTCAAGTGAATTAGCTAAAGAACTGCAGAAAGGCACTGAAATCATAGTTCTTAATGCACAAGAATCAATTGTTTCTGGTGAAAAAGTTCAGTTGCAAACAGAATACAAAAAGAAATTTGATAGAGGTCAGAGACATACCGGACCTTTTTTTCCGAGAGCGCCTGAACGAATTATGAAGAGATGTGTGCGTGGAATGTTGCCAAAAAACAGACGAGGAAGAAAATGCTTAAGTCAATTAAAAGTTTTTAGATCTATTCCTGAACAATATTTGAATGAAAAAATAGATAGTTTTAATATTGAACATAAATTAAGGAAAGGACGTTATGTTAAATTAGGTGAAATTTCAAAACATTTGGGATCAAAGGTGACGTTATAATGGTAGTATTTAGTGTTGGAAAACGAAAAACTGCGAAAGCACGGGTGACAGTAAAGGAAGGAACTGGAAAAATTAGCATTAATAAGGAATCTTTAGAAAACTGGCCACATTACTTGCAATTAATGATTTTAGAACCACTAAGGTTATCTGGCATCACTAACGTGGATATTCGTGCTAATGTGACTGGTGGCGGACAAATGGGTCAGGCAGAAGCAGTTAGATTAGCTATTGCACGAGCACTTTTAGAATATACAAAAGATGAAAATTTGAAAAATAAATTTTTGGCTTATGATCGGAACTTATTGGTAGAGGATTCAAGAAGAACAGAGGTACATAAACCAAGTCAAAGTTCTAAAGGGCCAAGGCATAAGAGACAGAAATCATATAGGTAAGCCTTTTTAATAAAAGGCTTAAGCCAAAATTTAACAGCGAGTTACGAGTGTAACTCACTAAGCCTTTTTAATAAAAGGCTTAAGCCAAAATTTAACAGCGAGTTACGAGTGTAACTCACTAAGCCTTTTTAATAAAAGGCTTAAGCCAAAATGAAATTGAGCTGACTGCAGCTCAGAGGTCAAAATGATAATTCCAGTAAGATGTATAACGTGTGGGAGAGTAATAGGAGACAAATGGCAGCCATATAAAGACTATCTATCACAAGGTAAAACGGCTAAAGAAGCATTAGATATTCTTGGAATAAAAAGCTATTGTTGTAGAACTGCATTTCTAAGCCAAGTTGATTTGCTAGAAGACATTTCTAAACATAAGAAAGCTTAAATCTTTTATATTGCAATATGCTGTTTACAATCAAATAAGGTTTTTCAGATTGAAATAAGCACATTAGAGCTTTTCCTCTTCTTTCAATCCAAGCAAGAGCAATTTTATTAGAATAAACCCAACAATCGTGCCAATAGGTGTGAATAACATATATGGTGCCTGTGTTTTGAAAATAAACTTCAAAGTCATTGGCCACTCATAAAAACTGTGATGAATATCAAATAGAAAGATGAAAAGGAATGAAACAAACGCAGAGATCGCTAAAAATATTATGTCGGCGATTAATTCTTCTTTTGTAATTATGGATTTTCTTATTTTTTTTAAGTGTTTTCGCATAAATTAAAATTACTTAAAATACTATATAACTTTCACAAACATGATTCATATTTAAAATCAATAATTGATTTGATGAATAAATTAACTAATGGGCCGGTGGTGTAGTCCGGACTAGCATTGCACCTTGGGGAGCGCCTTTTTGCACATAAGCTTTTTAAATAAAAGCTTAAGCAAAATAAGCTTTTTGCACAAAAGTAAACGTGCAAAAATCTTAAGCAAAAGTACGTTACCAC
Organism: Candidatus Nanohalarchaeota archaeon; assembly: GCA_017610385.1. Classification (GTDB taxonomy): domain Archaea; phylum Nanohalarchaeota; class Nanosalinia; order Nanosalinales; family JAFCCC01; genus JAFCCC01. The sequence goes on along the minus strand of JAFCCC010000010.1, from coordinate 7,229 downwards.
TAAGCCTTTTCAGTAAAAGGCTTAAGCGAAAATAAAATGAGCTTTTCAGATAAAAGCTCACGGAAACTTGTTAAGTTTCCTAAATCGGAAATCAACATATTTCCAATTCAAGCAAAATAAGCCTTTTAGTAAAGGCTTAAGCGAAATAAACAAATACACTTCCGCGCACAAACTGGTGTAGACTCGGGTTCAAATCCCGACTGGCCCATGCATATATATTCTAAAGAATATATGTATTTATAAATAAATACTACTACTAGTAAATAGTGAGTAATATGGATCCAGAAGCACTTGCAAAATATATTCAAGAAAGACTGAAAGATGATATTTGGCCAGATGAAATTGAAGGACCTTATGGCTTATTGGGCATTTTGGGCGATGATTACTCTGAGATTGCAATAGAGATTGGAAGTTATGACTCTATGGCTGATGCATATAGTGTCCTAGTCCAAATAAGACTAACTGAACCAGCAAGAGTAGAATTTGGAGATTCTTATATAGAAGAGGGATTCTTTAGTGGAACTGCTTATGAATTAACTGAAAAAGACTTAGAAGAAATTAAGCAACATATTTCTAAATCTTGAATCACAATTACATTTAAATAATCTATGATAGAATGGTTATCAAGTAAGCCTTTTTAATAAAAGGCTTAAGCGAAAATTAGAAAGTATTGAGGTGAGTTAACAATTGGTTAACTCGCTGTTGGTGTCAACTGACAATTCAGTTGCCCCGTTAGTGTAGCCTGGCCAAACATCAGTTCCTCTTTTCAGGAAGTGATTTAAGAGGGATGTTGGGCAATTCATTCCGGCCTTTCGATTAGAAAGGTATGATTCTGAAAAGACAGCCGGCGACCCGGGTTCGAATCCCGGACGGGGCATCTATTTATTTTGAAAAAAGTTTTCCGAAAACTATATTTAAGAGACAGAACTATACTGTTGTATGGCAAAAGAAACTAAAACAAAAGGACAACTTTTACAAAAAAAACTATCTAAGATAGATAAAAGCGCTTGGGAATTTGGAAAGAAACAAGAAATTATTTTATTTTCAAAAGACTACAAAGATTTTCTTTCTGAGTGTAAAACAGAAAGAGATGTTGCGGAATTTTTAGTTAAAAATGCCAGAAAAGAAGGTTTCAAAGATATTGATGTTGTTAGAAAATACAAAGAGGGTTTGAAAGTTTATTCTGTATTTAATAAGAAACTGGTTGTTCTTGGAATACTAGGTAAAAAAAAGCCGTCCGATGGTTTAAAGATTATTGGGTCCCACTTAGATTCTCCTAGAATTGACCTCAAACCAAATCCCTTATATGAAGACCAGGGAATAGGATTATTGAAAACCCACTATTATGGGGGAATTAAGAAATATCAGTGGGTTAATGTGCCTCTAGAACTAAAAGGAGTTGTATTTACAAACGATGAAAAGAAGATTGATATTTCTATTGGAAGTAAAAAAGAGGATCCTGTGTTTGTAATTTCAGATCTTTTACCACACTTAGGCAAAGATCAAGCAAATAGAAAAGGTTACAAAGTAGTTGAAGGAGAGGAATTAAATGTTTTAATTGGAAATATTCCTTTTGAAGACGAAAAAATTGAAGAAAAAGTAAAATTAAACATTCTGAAAATTCTGAATGAACAATATGGAATTAAAGAAGAAGATTTAGTAAGTGCAGAACTAGAATTAGTTCCTGCGTTAGAACCAAGAGATGTAGGTTTAGATAGAAGTATGATTGGTGGCTATGGCCAAGACGACCGTTCTCATGTGTTTATTTCCTTTAAAGCACTTTTAACAGCTAATCCAACTTATACTGTTTTAACCTGCTTCTTTGATAAAGAAGAAATTGGTAGTGAAAGTAGTACTGGCGCACAATCTTTATTTTTAGAAAATTTTGTTTCTAAACTACTTGATTTAGAAGGCTGTGAAGTAAAATATTCTACACTTTCTGAAGTATTTAGAAAATCTGAGGTTTTGTCTGCGGATGTAGATGGAGCATTTAATCCAACTTATCCTGACGTGCATGATCCTAAAAATTCTACAAGATTAGGTCATGGGCTTTGCTTAACGAAGTATACGGGATCTGGTGGAAAATATAATGCGAATGACGCTCATGCAGAATATGTAAGTAAAATTAGAACGCTTTATAATCAGAATAAAGTTCCTTGGCAAGCTGGAGAATTAGGAAAAGTTGATTTTGGTGGTGGAGGAACTATTGCGGCTTACTTGGCTCATAGAGGTATGAACGTGATTGACACCGGAATTTCGGTTTTAGGAATGCACTCTCCGTACGAAATTTCCTCAAAAGCGGATATTTATCAGGCATTCAGAGCGTTCTCTGCTTTCCTAAATCTAAAAAAGTAATATTGTATAAGAACCAGACGTAAAACTTAAGAAGTATCAATATGTATTTTAAATCTTTCTACTAAAAACATTTTAAGTGAATTGTTTACAAGGTTTTGGCGTACTAATTAATACATCAGTTGCAGGGGTAGCCAAGTGGTCAACGGCGCTGGGTTTAGGACCCAGTCTCATAGGAGTTCGTGAGTTCAAATCTCATCCCCTGCACTCCTTTTCTCTTGATTTTACAATAATACTAAATGAAATGATTAACACAAGAATTTAACGAAGTTGTCAAAGGCGAATTTAGGAAAATGGCGGGCTGAGGCGTTTTCTGTTTAATCCTTGTTATATTCGTTTGACTAACGGGAAAATCTAAAAGTTAGTACAAATTAGCTAAGCTGCTTTAAGGAACACTATGAACAAAGATTGTGCCTTTACCCACTTAACTTTAAAAATCTTCGTTAAATAGAATAAAGTAAAGAAAGTTTAGATTACTTAACTCTGTAGGTGACTTCCACTGGAATGTTGTCTCGATGGGTTAAGTTAACTGTAGTTTATGGTGGATGTAGGCTAGTTGGTTAAACTGGGTGGCTGTGGCCCGCCTGTCCCGGGTCCGAATCCCGGCATTCACCCTTTATTTTTCTTAAAAAGCTGTAGAATTAGCTTGATTTTATATTCCAGATCCAAGAATTTCTTCTGTTGGGAATACTTTAATCCCCCCTTGAGAAATAGTCATGGGACGTATTTCTTTAGAATGTTGAGATCCTCTCATTTTTCTAACACATATTGCTCTTTCATACGTGTCTGCTTTTTTTAAGTAGTATATAATAATAATTCCATCACAAACAAATTCTTCTATTCCATAAGCGGAAATGTGTTGACTTCCTTCTCGTATTTCAGAAATAGTAAGTGTTGTACAATTGTGCATAGAAAGTGTTTCATTCAAATCTAAAATTTTCTTTCTTAATTTTTGAGCACTTCCTATATAAGCACCTAATACATTAATTGGATCAATCACTAATCTTTGAGCACCAAAATTGCTTACATGATGCGCAATATCTCCAATTGGATCTGTAACCTCTAAATGCGTTGAGCCTTTGATTAGAAGTAATCCTTTTTTTTCATATTCTTCTAAATCTAAACCCACCATTAAGGCATGTTTGCGTATATTTTGTACAGGCTCATTCAAGGAAATATATAAGCTCTTTATTCCTTCTTTTGCACCTTGTAATAAGAAAGATAACGCCAAAATAGTTTTTCCAGTTCCGGGACAACCCGTTAACATAACTAAATTTCCAGAAGGTATGCCTCCAAATAACATTTTATCTAGTCCTTTTATACCGGTTTTAGAACGAGCATCTATTATTTTTTTTGACATATTAGAAATACATTAGAATTAATAGTTTATTAAATAAGTACTCTATTTAAATGACTCTGATAGAAAATATAATTTATACTCTCAAAATAAAAACAAAATATGGGCTGGTGGTCTAACGGAATGACGCTGCCTTCGCATAACTGCAAATTCAATGAATGGGTTAGTGGTCTTTCATAGAAGACTTCACAATTAGAAATTGGCAGAGACTCCGGGTTCGATTCCCGGTCAGTCCATTTGCCTGTGAAATCAGGCAGCACTTTAGGCTGCATTCGGCTTCTCCGAAGCAACCTTCACAGCAATACTTATATTAAAGAACAACTACCACAAGATAAAAGGCAAATGACCTAGTGCAGCTAACGAAAAACCCATGGCGAATTTATAAGATACCAAAACCAAAATTGTTAATAAAATCAGGCGCCCGATAGATAATGCGATTTCTCTAAAAGTCATAAATTCTAAAATGTCTTCTTTATTTGCTTCATCAGAGACCTTAGCAAAAAACGGAATATTTGTCATAGTTAATAAGAGTCCTCCTAAAAATGAGAAAATAAAAACATGGATGGGTCCCTGAAAAAATTGCCTGAAAATCCAAAGCAGAGAATAAAGAACGGCTCCGATTTTTATCAAAGATTTTCGCCCTTTCAAATCACTTAATTTTCCGAGAATTAATGCGAAAACAATAGCACCGCCTCCCTTTAATGTAGTAGCAATACCTACATTTAATGTATCATAAACAAACAGGAAAAGAAATAGAGGCCAAATAAACCCCTCTCCTACATAATACATTCCCTGTCCAATAAATTTAATTAAATACTTAAAATGCCTCTTAGAAAAGATAACTTTGAATCTTAGATCAGATTTTTCTCGGATATCTAAAGTCCAAAATAAAGGAACTGTTGAAATGATCATTAAAAGTAAAACGATAAAAAATAATAAGTGAAAACTGAAAAATTTTAAGAGTAAAGCACCAATTAACGGTCCCAATAAGTGGGATGCACTAGAAACTGCATTTAAAAATCCAGCTTGTTTACCTCTATGTTTTTTATCTGAATTTTTAGCAAAATCAGCATTTAAAGGCAGCCAATAGAAGATCATTGATAGTCCTCCTAAAAATGCAATTAAATAAAGTGGAACCTTAGAGTATTCTAAAGAAAATAATAAAACCATTTGCAGTAACATTAATGGAATTGAAATAACTACGATATGTTTAAAGCCATATTTTGAGGACAAAAAAGCAGTAGGTATTGCAAATATACCAGCAACTGCGAAATAAACTAATTGATATAATATAACTTGATTAAGTAAATAACCTAAATTTAAAAGATAAATTGGTATAAAAACTGCGATTAAAGAAAGTGCAAAGTTTCTAATAGCTAAATTAAGGTACAATTCTTTTAGTTCTCCTTTAATATGAATTCCATGTAAATAATGAAGCCATTGGGTCATTTTTAAATAATTATAGAGAAGAGTTAATAATGGTTCTGTAATTTATCAATTAAGTGGACAAAAAGTATTTAAGCTTGAGTTTGTAGAACTATTTAGAAATGTATGGGTTATATATTTAACCTGATGAAGGACCACAAGTTCTGATGTATACGCAGTTTATGCTTATGAGTAGATTCATAAGCGCATAGGCGTACTACAATTTTCAAAATAGGATTCCTTACAATAAGGAATCGAGATATGATAGCCTCTGCTTTTAGAGGTTAGATGTATGGTTATGTGGTGAAACTTTATTGATTGTGTAATGAAATGTACACCTGTCATTAATTCCGGTTGATCCTGCCGGAGGTCACTGCTATTGGAGTTCGATTAAGCCATGCAAGTCTTTCCTTCGGGAAGGCGAAAAGCTGAGTAACACGTGGATAATCTGCCCTACAGTAAAGAATAACCTCGCGAAAGTGAGAATAATACTTTATAAATTAGAAAGGCTGGAATGCGTTCTAGTTCAAAGCTTCGGCGCTGTAGGATGAGTCCGCGGTCGATTAGGTTGTTGGTGAGGTAATTGCTCACCAAGCCAGTAATCGATAGGGGTGCTGAGAGGCAGAGCCCCCAGATGGATTCTGAGACAACAATCCAGGTCCTACGGGATGCAGCAGGCGCGAAACCTTCACAATGCACGCAAGTGTGATGGGGGAACTCCAAGTGCTTGTCGCCTACAAGCGGCAAGCTTTTATCAAGTGAAAGGAGCTTGATGAATAAGAGGTGGGCAAGACCGCTGCCAGCCGCCGCGGTAATAGCGGCGCCTCGAGTGGTGACCACGTTTATTGGGCTTAAAGCGCCCGTAGCCGGTTTTGAAAGTCCTGTGTGAAATCTGGTAGCTTAACTATCAGAAGGGCATAGGATACTACAAAACTTGGGACTGGACGAAGTCAGGGGTACTTCTGGGGTAGGAGTAAAATCCAGAGATCCTAGAAGGACCACCGGTGGCGAAAGCGCCTGACTAGGACGGATCCGACGGTGAGGGACGAAAGCCAGGGGAGCAAAGCGGATTAGATACCCGCGTAGTCCTGGCCGTAAACGATGCCCGCTTGGTGTTGGATATCCTTCGAGGATATTCAGTACCGAAGGGAAACTGTTAAGCGGGCCGCCTGGGGAGTACGGTCGCAAGGCTGAAACTTAAAGGAATTGACGGGAAAGCACTACAACCGGTGGAGGCTGCGGTTTAATTAGACTCAACGCAGCAAATCCTTCCGGGGCCGACAGCAAAATGATGGTCAAGCTGAAGACTTTACCTGATGAGCTGAGAGGTGTTGCATGGTCGCCGTCAGTTCGTGGCGTGAGCTGTCCTCTTAAGTGAGGCAACGAACGAGACCCGTGCCACATGTTGCTAATATTTCCTCTGGGAAGTATGCACTCATGTGGGACCGCTGGTGCTAAATCAGAGGAAGGAGCGGGCAACGGTAGATCAGTATGGCCCGAACGCTCCGGTATACACGCGGCCTACAATGGTTGGGACAATGGGATGCGACTCCGAAAGGAAGAGCTAAACCTCAAAACCCAATCTCAATTCGGATTGAGGGTTGCAACTCACCCTCATGAAGCCGAAATCGGTAGTAATCGCTGTTCATTATACAGCGGTGAATACGTCAATGCTTTTTGTACACACCGCCTGTCAAATCATCCGAATTGGGTTCAGATGAGGCTTTTACTTGTAAAAAACGAATCTGAGCCTGGTAAGGAGGGTTAAGTCATAACAAGGTAGCCGTAGGGGAACCTGCGGCTGGATCACCTCCATTATACTTTTAATAAAGCATCTATAACATAACCGTACAAAGTAAACCAGACTACGAGAGTAGTGCGTTATTTATAACGCGCTCTGTTGATCGAACTGACAGCAGTTCGGGCTCGTAGATCAGTCTGGTAGATCGTTCGCTTTGCAAGCGAAAGGCCTCGGGTTCGAATCCCGACGAGTCCATTTGAGCTTTTACAAAGCTCAAGCAAACAGCGAGTTACGAGTGTAACTCACTAAGCCTTTTTAGTAAAGGCCTAAGCGAATAAGCTTTTTGCACAAAAG
>JAFCCC010000004.1 GCA_017610385.1 Candidatus Nanohalarchaeota archaeon | reverse complement strand
CAACTCCTGCAATTCAAAATAATGGAAATGTGTATTATATTACCTTAACTGATTTGGTTGCGAATGTAAGCGGATATAACTTTACGTGGTATGCAAACGATTCTGCTAATAATTGGAATGAAACTTCTACTTTACAATATGTTGTAAATAAAGCAGATCCAATAGTTTACTTGGCACTAAATGGAACTCAAGCAAACAAAGAATATTATGAAAATGAAACTGCTAATTTAACTGCCTGGGAAAGTTATTCTATCAACGGACTTAATGTGAACATTTGGACGAATTTGACAGGAACCTTAACTCTTTGGAATAACTCTAATAATTTGGTCTGGAATGAAACGTATTTGGGAAACTATGAAAATGAAATTTATGAAATTAAGGCGAATTTGAGTGGAAACGCCAACTTTAGCGCAAATAATTCTGGTGTAAGTTATTATCTAACTATAAACAATGTTGCACCTTCACTAAGCACTTCAATTCACAGTTATGAAGGAGATGGTGGTTGGGGTGAAGCCTGGAACTATTCTGTAAATGTAAGTTACACTGGACACGACACAATCAATCTAACTTTGTGGTATAACAGAACAGGGAGCTGGGAAGCGATTAATACAACAAATGTTGATTGTTCTGGTGGATGTTCTGATCAATTAATTAGCTTGGTTATTGATCCTGGCTGGAGCAGAAACTCAACTGATCTTGGAACTCAATGGTTTAAGTTTAATGCAAGTGACGGCGAATTAGGAACAGATGAAGCAGCAGCAGAAAATGTTACTGTAATAAAAGATGATATTTCATTTACTGTTTTAGAAGGCGGAGGAAATCCGATACTTGTAAGGAATGAATCAGATACCCATACATTCCAAGTAAGAATGTATGATTCAGATAGAAATGAAAACATAAGTTCTGGATTTGATTGTGGAATTTGGTTCACACAGACCGGTGGCGATTATGTTATTGATCTCTCCAACACAACAGATTCAACAGGAGCCTGCCTTACTGCCTTGACTCCTGATTGCTCATACTGGACTGCAAACCAGAAATGGAAAGCAGAATTAAAAACAAATGCCATATACAAGGAAACAAACCAGAGTGACCAATCATATAGAATTTACGGGCAAATAATTCATAGTATCTTTGATATAGACTCTGTTGAAAGCAGTTATGCAAATGATTATCGGTTTGAGGGACAACAAATTACCTTTAAAGGCAATGCAAGCACATACTGCGATCCGACTATACAATACTCTAATTTGAATGTGTATTTCTGGGCAATTGATAATTCAACGGGAATTGTAAGTTCTTGTAATCCGAGCCCTGCAAATGACATGAGCAGTAAAGGATACTATGGTAAATATAACTGTACATTTAACAGCTCTGGAAAAACTTTGGGTTATTATGATATTAAAATTAATTCAAGCAGTGATGATAGCTCATATTATTCTGGAGGCACCATCAGCAATCATAAAGAGTTCTACTTGGAAAATCATACCACTACAGGGATTTTGTTGGGAAATGAAAGTTTGACTTATAATCTGATTAATCAAACTACTGGATTCAGTTTCATTACAAATATGACTTTAAATAATACAGGAAATGGAAGAATGTACAGTGCAAACATAAGTAATGCTTCTGCAATGCCTTCTGGCTGGTTAATAAATGAAACAAATTATGAATGCGGAGCAATTGGAATAGGAACTAACTGTTCAACATCCTTTGAAATAACTATCCCAAGTGCAACAGATCCTGGAACTTATACTTTGAATTTCGCCGGAAACTGGACACAACCAAATTCCTCAAATGCGGACGGAGGGGTCTTAAATGTTACTGTTGTGATACTAGGCAGCAATCCTATTCTAGATCTGGATGAATCTGAAGTTAATATTACAATTGAACATGGAAAATTAAACAGCTCTAATTTCACAGTTAATTCAACAGGAAATGATTATCTATATAATACAACTTACAGTTGCATTTCAGGGGAAGTTTGTACTCAGACTACGAATTTTACAGTAGACTTTACTCCTGACAATATAACAAGTTTGGAAGATGGAAGCACTCAATCAGTTCAAATAAGTGTTAATACTACCACAGGATTAGATCCAGGAAATTATTCTGGAATTGTAAGGGCTAATGCAACAGATTCTGTTTGCTCTCCTATAGAACAATGCTGGCAGAATATTACATTAAATGTTGAAGTTCTGACAAATAGCTCTTGGACCAGAAGTCCTGAAACAAATAGTTCTACTTTAGCTCAAGATACTAGTGGAGATCTGTTTAATATTACAATTAACAATACCGGAAACGTAGAAGAAGTATTTACTATCACTAAATCAGGAAATGGAAGCAGTTTAATTGCTATTTCAGATACAACTCCAACATTAAGCAAACAAACTTCAGCAAATATATTAATAAATTACTCGATTTCATTGCATCAAACTACTGGAATTTATGAAACAATCGTTTCAATTACAAATAATACTGCAGGATTAAATTATAATCCAGAACAACATAATGTGACAATAACCCTGACAATTGAAGACAATACAAAACCGTATTGGTATGCTCAGAGCCAAAATACAAATATGCCTGCTGTCGGAGACTTGGTTAATGTAAGCACTTACTGGACAGATAATGTTAACTTAAGCTGGGCTATTTTAAGTGTAAATAAAACAGGATCATGGAGCAATAGCTCAGAAACAAGTTCTAATTTAACTTTCAGTTCAAATGAATCCTGGAGCAACTTTAGTATTGATACTGAAGGATTAAGTTCTGGTTCAATTGTACACTGGAGAATTTATCTAAATGATTCTTCTGGAAACTGGAATGCAACAGATGTTATTTCATTTACTTTGGATAATATTGAACCTACGTTCAGCTCAACTTCGGTTTCTCCAACCAGCCTAGACATGAATTATGAGCACGTTGTAATTCAAACAGATGTAAGCGACAATGTTGATGCAGCTAATGAGTTTGTTGTATGGGCTGTAATTGGTATGCCAAATTCAACGCAAGTTAACAGAACATTAACTCTTGTCTCTGGTAGTACTTTCCAGTATAATTATACTCCAGTAATCGAAGGCGCGCACAATATTACTATTTATGCAAATGATACAACTTCCAATGAAAATCATACTGCTCAGTATCAGTTTACTGCAGTTCCAAAAACAAATCTAAGTGTACTTTCAAACATAAGTGCCGTTACAATTACAGGAATAACACAATACACTACAAATTCTACTGTGTTTAATATTACTTTGAACAACACTGGGAACTCAGGAGCTTACTGGGCAAATACAACCTGGGAATTGCCGCAAGGAAATGAGAATTGGTCTGCATGGACCGCTACTCCATCTACTTTAGAGTACTGGAATATCACAGAAAGCACAATTTATTCAAATGAAAGCACAGTTTCAATTTCAAGCTGCACTCCTCCAGGAAGTTATATACTAAATGCAACAGCACAGTGGCTTAATTCAAATAACAGCATCGGAACAAATGAAACTTCAATAAACATCACAGTTGCTGATAAGAAAATACTTAACTTGACAGAAAGCAGCTTGTCAGGCAATGCTTCACAAGAGATTACAAGCAATGTTGCTAATTTGACTGTTAATTCAACTGGGAATGGTATTTTAACGAATATGACAATTCAATGTGTAGTAGGAAGCGGAGGAACAACCAATCCTGGTGGAGGATCACTATGCTTGACTAATTACTTCACAGTACTCTTTAGTCCAAATAATTTTAATTTAAGTGGGTGTTCCTATCAGAATGTTCAGATTAACGTTCATCCGCAGTCATTTGCTTCGGTAGATTATAGCTACTGGGGAACCATCAGAGTTAACGCTTCAGACAGCATTTGTGATAATGAAAATGACTGTTACAAGGATATTATTTTGAATGTCACTGTTTCAAATGACGCTCCTGTTTTGTCTGAGGAAAATGTTGTTCCAAGTTCGGGTGGTTGGGGAGAGCCATTTAATTTCACAGTCAGCGGTTTTGACATAAACACTAACTGGTTTAATGTCACTTTATGGATTAATAGAAGTTCTGGGTGGGAAAAGAATGAAACAAAGAAGGTTTGGAGCTCAGGGAACTTTTCATGGTATATTACTCCGTTTAATGAAAACGACATTGGAATCAGAAATTATTTGTTTGAATATACTGACTTAAGCGGTGCCGATGGAACTCCACTTCACGACTGGGCAAATACCTCTATATATAATGTAACAGTTGAAAAAGATAATTCCAGTTTGATCTACAAAGCAGGAAATAACTCAAATGTTAATAGAATTGGCTCTGAAACAGTTGAATTAGGTGTAAGATTTAATGATACAGATAGGATTGTTTTTGTTGAAGGAGAAAATGTTTCCTTCTGGCTGTTTGAAACAGATGAATGGGGTTTGATAGGATACAACCTAACTGATTCTGATGGAAACGCAACAATATTCTGGAATCCTGAAAATAACTTTTTGGTGGGGGAAAAGAAGTGGAAAACAAACTATACAGGAGCTTATTATACAGATAATGAAACTGAAAATTATACATTAACTGTTTTAGGTAATTTAACATCTAATCTGATTATTCCTGATGTAGAAACGTACAGAAGTGGAACAGATTCAATTATATTTGGGTGGAATGTTACAGAAGACAATTCAAACTTGGTTGAAAATGTGGTTCAAACACTTGAAGTAAAAGAAACTTCTGGAAACTGGGAAGATATTAGTTCAAGTTGTTTAATTAATAATGAAACAGGAAGTACTATTGGATATTATAATTGTACATGGACCATTCCAGATGATCAAACTTATGGAACTTACTCTGTTAGAATTAACAGCTCCAAAACAAATTACAATGATAATTCACAAGAATTTAGTGATAAATTTACAGTAAATACAACAAGCCCTGTTTTGAGTGATTCTGATTATTCTTATGACGAAGATGGTGGTTGGGGAGAAACTTGGACTTATAATATTAACTTAACTGATCCAAATCCTGACACAGTTAATATCTCATTATGGTATAATAGAACAGGAAATTGGGAATTAATTAATTCAACAAATCAAGATTGTACGGGAGGCTGCGTCAATACTGCAATTGCTTTTGTAATCAATCCTGGCTGGAACAGAAACTCAAGTGATATTGGAACTCAGTGGTTTAAGTTTAATGCAAGTGACGGCCACAGCGGTATTAATGAATATAATCCAAGTTCAGTAGTGGTTTTAAGAGACAATGTGAGTATAAGTTACGTGGCTGGGAACAACTCGCAAGTTAATAGAACTGGAACAAACGTGGCCACATTTAAAGTACAATTGAATGATACTGACAGAAGCACATTGATTGAAAGCGGAGTAAATGTTTCATTGTGGGTTACAACAGACGGAAGTACTTACACAGTATATGAGCAAAACTGGACTTCAAATAATGGTTATGTAAACATGACATTTGATCCAACTTGCAGTTTTGCAGTCGGGGCCCAACACTGGATCATAGGAACAAATGATTCAAAGTATGATTTAATTAATGGTTCAGAACATGATGTAACTGTTCTTGGTACTTTGGGAACAGTAATTAATTTGCCAGCTGAAAATCAGAAGTTCTACAAATCAGAAACAATCGAGTTGAATTCAACAGTTTCCTATGATTGTTCTGACAGTGGGGCAAGCACGTTCTGGTATTTGAATGCATCTGAAATTAATAATACAGAAGATGGAACCTGGTTAATTCCGAATGATAAAGCTTTGGGAAGCTATATCCTAAATGTTTCAAGTAATTTAACTAATTATAATTCTGCTGTTAATGAAACAAGCATTGTAATTTGGGGTAAAGCAAATGTTTCGCTTGACCAAGAGGCATCAAGCACACTTTATAGAATGAATAATTTGACTTTGAATGCAACAGTAGTTGATTCTTTGACTGGAACAGGAATTTCCGGTTATGAGTGCGCATTCTATGCGAACAATACAAATATAGGAAATAGCACAACAAATTCAACTGGAAATTGTAATGTGAGTTGGGTTGCAAATGGATCTGTTTCATTGGGATTATATAATTTGACTGTGAGAATTGAGAATTTGACCTCGAGCTTCTACGATGGAAATATAATATTAGATAGTACAAGCACAATTTTGAATGATACGTTAACAATTACAATTAATACGCCAAGTGCAAGCCAAATTGTTCACAGAACAGAAAACTTAAGTTTGACTTCAACTGTAAGTGATTTAACTGGAACACCGGCAATTGATTCCTTTACTGTAACGTGGCATAATTCGACAGGAGGAACCGTTGCTACAGGAGAAGACACATATTGGGTTGTAAGTAATAATCATACTTTAGGATCAATGAATTTAACAGCAAATGTAAGCGGAAGTTATTATGATTCAAGCTCTGATTTGGTTGAAGTAATATTTTATGGGTGGAGCAATGTAAGTGAATTTGACATAGATTCCGTAGGAGCAAATTGGGATTTGGTTGGAAGTCAGATTCAAATAAGTGTAAAAGTAATTGACGCAAATAATTCAAATAATATTGCAAGTTATCCTGTTTCATTCTGGAAAAATAACACATTATTGGGAATTAATTATACAGAAAGTGATGGCACTGCGTATTATAGTTGGAACACCACTGAAGAAAATGCTGGATGGTATGAAATTAAAGCAAATATAACTGATAATTCCACATCATATTATAATAGTTCATTAGCTGAAACTTCTGAATTAATTGAACTAAAAGATGAATTAACTGTAAGCACAATTTTAGTAACAAATCAAACATTTTATAGAAATGATTCATTTAGTCCAAATTCCGCTTACTTTGAAATGCAAGTCACAAGAGCGTTATTGGGTGATCAAGAAGGGGCAACAGTACAATTAAGAGATCATAATAATGTTACAATTGGAACCTGCTTAACAAATTCAACTGGCTGGTGTAATATAACATATAATATCTCAGATACGATTGTGCCTGGGAATTATTCAGTTTATGCGAATGCGTCACATCCTGCAAGAAATCCGTCAATAGATTCAGCAAGTTGGGTAGTAGCAAAAGGAATATTGTCTACAACTATTGTAAGTCCTGCGAATGAGTCAATATATCATAAAACAGAAGTAGTTACATTTAATACTACTGCAATTGATGAGAATAATAATGACGTGGCAGCATCCATAACAATTGTAAATTCTACTGGAACCGTATTGGCAACAGGCAACACTAATGAACAAATAAACTGGACAATCCCTGCAAGCTATGGTGAATCTCTCTTCACAATAAACGCAACCAGCAACAGAACTTATTATGATAATAATACTGCATTAATTGACTTGGAAATTTCTGGTTGGAGCCGGGTTGAAAATATTACGATTTCTCCGAACATTCCAATTCATAATCAAACAAATGTATTAAATGTAAGTTGTGCGGTTGTTGATTCAAATAGCTCAAACCCGATAGAAAACTATCCTGTGGTGTTCTATTATAATAACACAGAAATAGGAACGAGTTACACTAATTCAACTGGATGGGCAAAAATATCTTGGACTCCGGTAAATCTAACTTCATTATATGTATTAGATAGTGATTCTGATAATAATTTAGAAGCAGTTTTCTTAATACGCAGCATAATATCCAATAATCAAACACTATATTATAATGTTTCTTTAACAGAAGCAAATGAAACAATAATTGTAGAAGATAATCAAAAGCCGATAATAGAAGACTTTTCAATAATCGCGCCATCTACCCAAGGAATTGTTGATCAGAATAAAGAAGAATTAATCTTCCAGTCGAATGTTTCTGACAATATTGAAATAGAAATTGTTCAATTATTAGGTAATACTGTTGGAGCAGCTCTAATGGATCTGGTTTCTGGGAACAGCAAAAACGGAACTTACCAGTATAATTTAAGCTTTACAACCCTGGGTTATCAAAATGTATATATATACGCGAGAGACACCTCTAAAGAAACTAACACATCTGAAATAAACTACTTTACAGTTGTTGGGTACACTAATGCCACATTTAAAACAAATGTGACTACAATAGAACTTTCTAGTGTAACTTATAATAATAATGAAAGTTTTATTGCAATTTTGACGTTTAATAATACTGGGCTTGGTGGGGCATATGCCACAAATCTAACAATAAGCACACCAACGAACATTAGTGCAAATGAAACATCAATAAACTGCGGAAAGATAGAAGAATCAGGAGTTTCTGGGTCAACATGTACAAAAGCAATTGAAATAACTGCGCTAAATGCAACACCTGCTGGAAATTATACTATAAATTATACTGTGAATTATGAAAATCCAAATGGAACAATTTCAACTTTGACAAATAATACTATAATTACATTAACAGATAAAACATGGAACAGGACTCCAGAAACTAATAGCTCTACATATTATACAAACACTAATAACGAGATAAGAATTCTAATTAATAATACAGGAGCCATTGATTTGAATTACTCAATTAGTAATTCTGGAAATGCTTCATCACTTTTGGAAATTCCAGCATACATTTATGTTGAAAATAATAGTGAAGAAAATCTAACAATAAATTATACAATTCCATTGCACCAGAATTATGACTTGTATCAGCAAGTGATTTCCATTTCAAATTCAACAGCATATCCGCCACAGAGAAATACAACATTAAACATGAATGTTGAGGATAATATTCCTGCGGTCTTTGAAGGAACAAATATCAGCAAAACACTTTTAGAAGCGCAGTACGATTCCTTGAATATTAGTGCAAACATAAGTGATAATTTGAATATTTCTGGTGTTTTGGCGCAGATTACTCTACATAATTCAACTCAACATAATGAAACAATGAGTTTGATTTCTGGAAATAACAGAAATGGAACTTATCAAGTGACTTATACACCAATAACTGGTTGGACTCATAACGTACTTCTGTTTGCAACAGACACTTCTGGAAATGTAAACAGCACAAATGCAGGAAGCTTTTCAGTAATAGGAACATTAAATTCAACAAATGTTCAATATCCTCTTAGTGTAACCGCGTCAAATATCAGTATAGTACAAAACGACACTTTAAGCTTTAATGTTACACTAAATAACACTGGCTTGGGCCTAATGAGATATGTTAATTTGACAATATCTTATGATTCTGGATTTGTGATAAATTCTACATTTGAAAATTGCTCTAATCTAAGCTTGGGACAAACTTGTGTATATTCTTTTGAAGTTAATATGACCTATGAGGCCAGTGCTCAAGAAACACATAGCATCTGGAGCAATTTCACATGGCAAAACCCAGATTTAAGTGTAGGGTACAAGGAAAATAGAACTCAGGTTTATGTTGAAAGCAATCCAATCTTGGAAATCAATGAAAGCGAATCTTCAATAAAGATTAATCATGGAAGCAGTAATGAAACCACATTGTGGCTGGTATCAAAGGGGAATGATTTTGCATCAGACATTGAATTTATAGAGCAGTTACCTCAAAATTGGTCAATAGAGTATTCTAATTTTGGTCCAAGTGTAAATGATTTGGCCAAAGCTTCTAGCAGATGGGTTGGTGTGACCATAACTGTTCCAGAATATTATAATTCTGGGGATTATGTAGTAAATCTTACAGCAAATGCTACAGGATCAACATGCACACCTGAAACAAATTGTCATGATAATTTTACAATTAATGTGAATGTGCCTTCTGATTATTCTTGGAATATTACTCCAAGTGCGTTTAATCAATTAATTGCATATGCAACTACTGTAAACTGGAATATAACAATAAATAATACTGGAAATGAGGCTGTAAATTACACGGTTTCTAGAACAGGAAATATTTCTTCTTTAGGCACCATGACACATTATTTAGGAACAGGTTGGCCAACAAACATATATGTTCTAAGAAATAGCACAGCTGTATTTAACATTAGCTTTGACGCGAGCAACGTAGGTTATTATTATGGAAGTATATCTTTTGCAAATAGTTCTATTACCGGAACTGCTTCATCTCTTGCAACAGTAATTAATGTAACTGTACAGGATATTGCACCAAAAATGGAAAGCTTTGGTGTAAGTGAGAGTTCAGTTGATATGAACTATGAAACTGTTATTTTGGAAGGTCAGGTCTCAGACAATATTGAAACAAATACAGTGTGGGTTGAATTAACTCTTCCAAACTCAACTCAAATGAATTACACTACCACGAGAATTGCTGGAGATTCTCTAAATGGAACTTACCAGTATAATTATACTCCAATTGTGGTGGGAGAACATACTGTAAAATTGTGGGCAAATGACACTATGAGTTCTTTAATAAATAGCAGTTCAGGGGAAACATTTACTGCAATTGCAACAACGAGTTTGAGTATTGTTTCAAATTCAAGCACCATTATCATTACAGAAATTACTCAAAGCAGTGGAGAATACTTTGCATTAAATCTGACTTTGAATAATACTGGATTGGGCGGAGGATACTGGTCAAATATAACCTTAACAACTCCAACAGGATGGAATGCGACCCCAAGTAATTTGACATATGGAAACATAACAGAACAACAAATATACAGCAATATAACCTCCATATTAGTTCCGGCAGGAACCAGTCCTGGAAATTATTGGATAAATGCAAGTGGAAAATGGACAAATCCAAATCAAGTTGCAAGTGCTACAAGCGATGGGGTGCTTGTTGTGGTGCAATCAAATCCAGTTGTAGACATAATTAATAATTCAATGACCACAAACATTTGGCATAATAACAGTGGAGCACTAAATCTGTTGATTAATTCAACGGGGAATGATCAATTATATAACAGCAATTTAACATGTAATGCCTCTTCTGATTTATGTAATGTATTTAGTGTAGCTTTCAATGAGAGCTTATTCAACCTAAGTATTTCAGAATTAAAACTAATTCAAATGAATGTTGGTGTTCCGTATGGTTATAGTCCTGGAAATTACACGCTTTGGTTAAATATAACAACACAAAATTCTACAGGAGATATAAGACATTACGACAGCATTCCTGCATATATTATTATACCACGAGATTTGAATTGGACTAGAACTCCGAGTAACTTTACTAATATTATAACCGGTACAGGAAATCAGGATGATGCAGGAACAATTAATGTCACAAATATAGGTAATGTTCCAATTAATTTTTCCTTAAGTATTTCTGGAAATCTATCTAATTACCTTACAGCAAATACCTCTAATTTTGTAATTAATGCAACAAATACAGAAGTAATTAAAATTAATTATACTGCTCCGGTTTTGGGTGGGAATTATTCTGCAGTAATTTCCATTTCAAATTTAACTGCAAATCCGATTCAGTCAAATACGTCTATTTCCATGAAAGTAACTGAATTTGGACTGGATATATTGACTCCAAACAGTACTGCTCCACTAACAAATGTTAGTTCTGGGGAGTTAATTAATTTAACGGCAAACGCAACCTGGGCCGGCGAATCTTTAGATGAAAATATAACTTGGACAGCAGCTATTGGTTCTAATGCTTGTGAAAACGTAAGCTATAATTACGACAACACAATAGAACTTTGGGATTTAAATTGTACGGCGCCAAACAACACAGATGCACAAACATATGATATTACATTACAAGCAACATATGCTACAGTAGGTGCTGAACGTACAGACATAGAAAGTAATGCGATAACCTATAGAGATATTTCTGCACCAATTTTAGAACATGTTAC
This sequence comes from Candidatus Nanohalarchaeota archaeon, assembly GCA_017610385.1. Classification (GTDB taxonomy): domain Archaea; phylum Nanohalarchaeota; class Nanosalinia; order Nanosalinales; family JAFCCC01; genus JAFCCC01. The sequence continues at coordinate 66,039 of JAFCCC010000004.1, read as the reverse complement.
TATTCCAGACATAATCTACGGTCAAAACAATACCATTTATGCAAATATTTCAGATAATGTGAATGTTAGTCAAGTTTTCTTGAATTTGACATATCCTAATGGAACTGTAACAAAGTATACCTTAACAAATGTTACAAGCAATTTAACAAATACTACGTGGAGTGTGTTATTATACAATCTCACAGAACTGGGCAGTTATGATTATAGTCTAGGCTTTAATGATACAACTGGAAACTATGATAATTATACTGGTTGGTTTGAAGTATTCTTCAATAAGATAACTTTGTCTGGAAATTTCTTGGATTCTCAAAACAGTACCGTAGATGTTACTTATGAATTATATAGAGTAAATAAAAGTTTAGAAGGAAATTATAATCAATTTAATTTAACTACAAACGGAACTGGATATTATAACTCTTCAATATACAATGCAACATACGATCTGAAAATAAGAACATTTGATCATTGGATTACACTGTATGATGTTCCAATTACAGAAAATACACTTGACCCCATACAATTTGATGATGTGCCTTTAAGATTCGTAGGGGTAACCAGTACAAAAAGCACTCAGAGAGTACTATCAGTTCAAAATGCCTTTAATTTAAGTAGAGTATCATTACAATTGAATTTCTCAGGAACAAGTTATACTAATGTTGATTCTCTAAGAGTGTATAAATGCTCAGATTGGAGTTTTAATTCAAGAAGCTGCAATTCTACTTGGGTTTGTGTTGGCGGAACGCCTGATGTAAATTCAGAAACTATTACAGTCACTGGATTAACTTCTTTCTCTGCTTATGCAGTAGCAGAAATGGTTGTTTGTGGAGATGGTGTATGTGACGCACAATATGAAACCTGCACATCTTGTTCAGAAGACTGTGGCTCTTGTGGAAGCACTACTAGCTATTCTGGAGGTAGCGGAGGAGGAGGAGTTTCATTAAGTCAATTACAAGATGAATTAGATAAATTAAATAAAGAACAAGCGGCAGTACCCTCTTTTTCAGTTAAAACAGATTTGATAGAAGCTACTTTGAGCCCAGGAGATAGTAAGATGTATTCTCTTTGGATTACAAATAATCAAGAAACAACTCAAGAAACAAAATTAGAAGTAAGTGGTTCTGTATGGGAATATATCGTACTTGAAAAAGATGTATTTACAATGAAGGGTGGCACAACAGAAGATCTTAAAGTAAAAGTGTTTACATTACCAACAACACAGCCTGGAATTTATACAGGAGAAATAAAAATAACAGTTGGGACAAGTTCACAAACAATTCCAGTAACCTTGTTTGTAACTCCAGAACAAGAAGCACTATTAGATATTAAAGTAGAGACTCTAACAAAATACGTAACCTCAAATAGTTCTTTAAAGTTCCATACTTCCATCTATAATTTAGGATTTAAGAAGAAGTTTGATGTGCATTTAACCTATAATATAAAATCAATTGACAGTGAAAAGGTTTTATTGCAACAAGAGGAAGAATTAGCTTTGGAAACCTCATTATCCTTTGTTAGATCAGTACCATTAACAAATATTGACTTGGGTAGATATTTCATAGAAACAACAGCAACCTATGAGAATAAAACCGCTTCATCTGCAGACATATTTGAAGTAATTAAACCCTTCTGGACACCTATAAGAATAATAATTGCTATTTCTATATTAGGTGTTATTTTGGGAGGGTTGGGTGCATTTTACGGCAGGAGATATTACTTAAAATGGAAATTGTCTAAATCAAAGTATATTTTCCCAATGTCTTTCAAAACACTTCCATCAGGAGATTTGTATTTGGGAAAAATAGCAGAAACAAATACAAAAGCCACATTTAATTCCGCCGATTTAAGTACACATATGATAACTGCGGGGGCCACAGGAAGTGGCAAATCCGTATCTGCGATGGTCATGGTAGAAGAATTATTAAATAAAAATATTCCAATCATTGTGTTTGATCCAACAGCACAATGGACTGGGTTTGTTAAAAGAGTAAAAGACCCAAATCTATTGAAACTATATAAAGAATTTGGAATGAAAGAAAGTGATTCCAGACCATTTAAAGGAATGATTTACGAAGTAACTGATCCAGATTTGCATATTGACTTTAAGAAATATATGAATCCTGGTGAGATTACGATATTTACATTAAATAAATTAAAGCCAGGGCAATATGATCAAGCAGTAAGCTCTATTGTAAGTACAATATTTAAGGAACCTTGGGAAGAATCTACTGAACTAAAAATGTTTATTGTATTTGATGAGGTTCATAGATTATTAGAAAGATATGGTGGAAAAGGCGGTTATATTGCATTAGAAAAAGCTGCAAGAGAATTTAGAAAGTGGGGTATTGGTCTAATTATGATTTCTCAGGTTTTAGCAGATTTCAAAGAAGCATTAAGAGGTAATGTATTAACAGAAATTCAGATGCATACAAAGGCTTTGGAAGATATTGGTCGTGTAAAAGACAAATACGGAGAAGATTACGCTAAGAGAGTCACAAAAGAAGAAGTGGGTGTAGGCATGTTACAGAACCCAAAGTACAATAAAGGAAGGCCATATTTCATTAAATTTAGACCGCTATTGCACGAACCACACAAAATTACTGAGCAAGAACTTTCAACATACAAGAAATTCGGAGAAGAATTAAAGAAAGTTGAATTGGCTATTGAGAGAATTAAAGAGAAGGGAACGGACGTTACAGATATTGAATTAGAGTATAAACTTGCATTAGATAAATTAAAAACAGGGGCATTTAGAATGACTGAAATCTACATGGAAAGTTTGAGAGAAAGTCTAAAGAATTATGGGGAGAAGATATAATGAATAAACTTGCTATATTGGCGGCTTTTTTGACTTTATTTTTTCTTTTTGTTGGCTTAACAAATGCAGAAGTAATAATAAGCGCACCATCAGAGATTATTATGCTCCCTAATTCTACGTACTTTATTAAATTGACGATTTTAAATCAAGATAGAATTGAAAGAGCATATCTCTTAAATTTGGCTAGTGATTTAGCTATTGAACCAAAACAAAAAACGATTCTTCTGAATGCGCAAACAGCAGAGTCAGTTACTATAACAGTGAAATCTGGAAGTAAAATTGGATATTATCCTCTTTTAATGGGGATGGAAAGTGAAAATTATTCTAAACAAATTACAATAAGAGTTAGTCAGGTCCCAAATCAGATTAAAAGTTTAATTGAGTATTATGAAGGCAGATTACAAGTATTAAAATCACTATTAAATGAAACTTCTGATGAAATTAAAGTATCGATTTTTGAAATGGGAACTAAATTAGATGACGCGAAAAAAAGCTATGCAGATGAAGACTACGATACAGCATATACTTCTTTGGAATCTATTAGAATTTCATTGGAAGAAATAGAGGGAGTACTCATGAACTCAAATCATACTGCAGAGTTTATGGCAAAGGAAAGAGATTTACTTCTAAAAGCTAAGGAAAATAAAGAGCTTTGGTCTAAGATTTTAAAATATGGTGTTTCTGTAGCGATAATCGCAATAGGTCTTTTGATATTTTATTTGAGTTTTGGGAGAAAGAAATTTATTGTAAGAAAAAGAAAATTAAATATAGAACATTTAAAAGGTGTCAAAGCGCATTTAAAAAATAAAGCATCACAAAAAATCAAAAAAAGCCCTGCAGAACTTAAAGACCAAATAAAAAATATAGAAATTGCACTTAAAAAACTGTCTCAGAAAAAGGGATTACGTGATTTAGAACTTGAATTGGCATTAGTAAAAGAAAAATATGATAAAGGGATGTACAAAATGTGCCAAGAATATTTGACTTCATTAAAAAAGAAGGTGGGAACAAGTAAATGAGAAAATGTATTATTTGTGGAAAAGATTTGAAAGACGAAAAAGGTAGTGTTTGTGATTCTTGCTGGAATAAATTTAAGGTAACCAAAATAGAACCAGTAAAACAAACTCCTTTCTTAAAAACCGAGGATTCTCAAGTAGAAAAACTTGTTATAGAAATAGAGAAGCTGGGGGGAAAGTTAGAACTAGTTGATAGCTTTAGACCTCAGGTAAATGAAAGATTAAATAGAGTTTCTGAAGAGATTGGAGATTTAAGAAGAATGATTTTGGATCGTGAAAAATCTCAAAGAGAAATTGAACTCAATATAGATAAATTTAAAGAAATTATGGAAGAGGTTTCCCCAGAAAAATTTGCAATGAAAATTGAAAAATTAAATTTAGAGGTGGATAAATCTTTTGCAAAAATAGAAAGAAATGAAAAAGTATTTGGAAGCGTTGATAATGAATTAAAGTCAATTAGGGGTTCTTTTGAAAAAATAAAAAGTTTAGAAAATTTAGTAGAGTTATCAAATAAGATTAAAGAAGATATAGATTCGATTGAGCACACAAAAAGATACAATGAAAGAATTGCCGCTAAAATAGAGAGCATTTTTATGGAAGTGAATAATAAAACCGCAGATTTAACTAAAAACCTAAGTACCATAGAAAAAGTAGATGAATTAACTCAAGAATTAGTAAAACAACAAGATGGATTAAACTTAAAATTTAATGAAGATGTCATCAAAAAAACAGATTTAGACAAATTTAAAAATCAATTGGTGCAGGAAGTTAAAAATATTGGAATTAAAGAATTACCCAAAGAAATTTCTGAAAAATTAAAAGAATTAGAAGAATCCTTAAAAAGTTTGGAAAAATATAAATTGCAAAACGAATCTCAAAAGAAAGAACTATCTGGGTCTTTTGATGAAATTAAACTGGAAATTAGTAAATTAACTAAAGGTATTTCCAAAAAAATCACAAATTTAGAGCAAGCATTAGAAGAAAAAAGCAATGATTTGGACCGCAAAGTAGAAGAAAAAATGGAGATTCTTTCTAGAAGTATGGAAGGTCCAGAAGAATTAGAAGGTGAAAAAAGAAATATTCTGAAACTATTGAAGAAAGCGCGGGAGGATTTTGAAACAGGAAGTATTTCTGAGAGAGCATATTTGGAATTAGAACGAGCAAATAAATCAAGAATAGAAAACATTAATGCTATTTTAGAGCGTTTAAACAAGGAAATTATGTATAAGACTATTAAATCTGTTGAAAATCAAACTAATTTGCTAAATGAGAAAATTTCAGATGTGATTACCAAAGAAGATGTTGGAAAGATTACCAGAAAACTAAAAGAATTCAAAGAAAGACTAGATGAAACTAAAGAAATCGGGGAACGGCAGAAACCAATTGAAAGTTCTTTAAAAATATTATCTACAAGACTAGGGGACTTTGAAAAAGAATATTCTAAGATTAAGGAAAATATAAGGCAATTTAAATCTGTTGAACGAAAAATGGAAGAACTAAATGATTCAGAAAAAGGATTTAATCGGGTTTTAGAAAATTATAAGTCTGAACTTACAAAGAAAGGTTTAATTGATGTTCAAATAGACACCAAAATAAATAATTTGGCTGGGAAATTATTCTTATTAGAACAAAGTCAACAAGAGTTAAAAGATGGGTTGGTGGCACTAAAAGATTATAATTCTAGTTTGGGTAAGAAATTTGAATTTGAAATCAAACAAGTTAATGAATCAAAGGCAAACATGCAAGATTTAAAGGAGCTCAACCTATTTTTAGAAAGAGCACTTCGTAAGAATGCTGAAGTAGTTGAATCTATGCTTGATAAAATGGGGATTTAAAATGGAAGATATTGAAAAACATCTAACGGAGTTAAAAGAACGGGTGACCAGTAGTATTGAAAGTATAAAAACTAAGGATAACAGGAGACAGAAAGAAATTGAATCTCTGAAAAATCGAATTTCAAAACTAAGTCCTATCGAATCAAAATTGAGTGATTTAGAAAAGAGAATTACGTTTAATTTAAGTGAGCAATTGAATAGGAATTTATCGCTAGTAGATAAGGATTTTGATAAAGTAAATGAAAAAAATAGGGAATTAAAAGAAAGAATTATTACTTTGGAAACTAAAACACTGACTAAAATACAGATAAGAAATTAGGTCAAATACAAGAAGAAGTAAGCGGGATTACTGATAGGATTTCAAAAATAGAAACAAATAAACTTGCGGAAACCGTGACAGAGTTAAATGAACGGTTGGGAGAAATTGAGGCATTAAATTTAGATACTGAAGCAGCTAAACAGACTGATTTAATAAAAATAGGAAATAAAATTCAGTCTTTATCAGAACATATTGAAACATTTGATACTTCTGTAAAACAGGGAAATGAACACAGGGAAATGAACATGTAAGTCATCTTAAAGAATTAATGGGTAATTTACAGCAAACAATTAATCAGAAGATAGAAATAATTGGGCAGAACTTTGAAAAGAAATTAGAAGAAAAAGGGGTTTTATATACTTCTAAAATAGACAAAAATGTCAAAGAATCAGAAGAACTTCGTTCAGAAATCTGGGAATTAGTTAAAAGTACAGATGACTTTAAACAAAAAGTCAATGAGGAATTTAGAACATCAGAAACAACAGAAGCTGAAACTATGCGAAAAATAGCTGTTTTGACAGAGACTCTGCATAATTTAGAGAGTAAATTAAATGTTGAATTCGTTCAGAGAATAATTAAATTAGAAGAAAATCAAGATTTTTCAAAGGCAGAAGTTTATGAATTAGATAGAAAGATTGAAAAATACAGTGCAGAGCTAGAAGAACAATATCAACTATCGAAAAAACAAAGAGAAGATTTAGAAGGAGTTTCTGGGAAAGTCTTTGAAATAATAGAAACTCAGAAAAAAATGATGGGTTCAATTTCTACACTAGATAAAAAAGAAGAAGAATTACAAATGAGCTTATTGTGGGCCAAGAAGTTTAGAGAAGAATTTGATGAGTTAAAAAATAGAATTGAAACAGATTTTGTTATGACTCCTGCATTTGATAGATTAAAGCAATCTTATGAATTAATCTGGAATAAACTAACTGAAAATGGAAAAACCGCAGCACAAGTTCTTGCTATCAAAGACCTTTTAAAGGATTTCAAACACGAATTACAAAGCACCAAGGCAGATTGTTCTAAAATTAAGATTAATATTAAAGATGTTGATGAAAGAACCCGTGAGTTACCAACAGTACAAGAACAAGAAAAACATACAGAACAAGTCTTAAAAGATACTCAAGAGGCATTCGAAAAACGGAATTTACAACTATTAGAGATGAACAATAAACTAGAACAATTAATGGTTAAGGTATTTTCCATTGAAAGTGATCAAGAAAAAGTTAAAGATAATATCTCTGAATTAAACGAGATAGAAAAAGAATTGCGTGAGACACTTAAAGAACTAAAGAAATATGAATTGCATAAATACAAAGATAAGTTAAGGGATTTGGAAATTACAAAAGCAGGTAAAGGAGAAATAAATAAACTAAAAAATGCTTTTGAAGATACTAAACAAAAGAACGCAGAATTAATTGAAATGCTTCTTGAAAAGATGGGGATGTAATGACATTTTTATTTAAAAAAAGAAGAAGACGGGAACTTAAGTTCGTTAAAAAAAACTTGGAAAAATTTGAAAAAGATATGTTTAGTAAGCTAAATGAATTAGAATGTAATTTAGAGACTGTGCAAAGCAATGATAAGGAAAAGTATGAAAAACTTTTGGGTAAGGAAGTAGTACAGCGTCAGAATTTTGAAAAACTGACAAATGAGATCCTTCATTCCGTAGAATTGCTAGAAAAGAACCAGAAAGTTCTTACAGACGAAATAGAGTTCCTTAAGGACAAGATTAAAGAGTAGATAGTTTTATATACAAACTTTCGTAACTTATAATATGAGGCGAATCATGAATAAACAAAAGGGTGTATCTCCTTTAATTGCTGCAGTACTTCTTATAGCATTTACAATGGCTGTAGCAGCAATATTAACTGCTTGGTTAACGACATTTACAAAAGAACAAACTGAAAATGTGGGTAATAGATCTAATCAGGTTATTTCTTGTTCTTATGCGGGGATTGCGATTTATGATGCCGTGTGGGATGATACAAATGATCGAATGCTAGTTTCTATAGCAAATACTGGTGCAATAGATTTAACAGACGTAAATGTTTATGTATATCGGTCTGGAGTTCAGGAAGGAAATGAGAACTCAGGAACATTACAATCCGCAGATATAAAAACCATAACAATAACCTCTATTTCAAGTTTGCCAGATAAAATAACAATCACAACTCCCGATTGTCCAAATTTAATTGATGAAGAAACATCAATAACTACTTCTTAATTAATTATTTTTAAGTTCTTTTTTTAAGAATTCAGATATTTTTGATCCTTCGGCACGACCACCAATTTTTCGCATTAAAATTTGCATAAGTATTTTTTCTGCGTGATATTCTTTTCCGGCAAGGTCTTTCTTATTTTGAAAAATAGTAACTTTAATTAATTCTTTAAGTTCCTTGTCAGTTAATTTAGCTAAGTTATTTTGTTTTATAACGTCACTAACAGAAAGTTCTGGCTTTAAACATAATTTAGATAAGATTAGTGAAGTTGAATTAGTCGCAATTTTTCTACTTTCTAATAATTTAATAATATCTAAAAAGTGTTTTTTTGTTAGTTTGGCAGTTAGAAAACCACGTTTATCTAGACTGTTAAGTACATTTGTAAAAATATTAGCAATAATTTTCTTATCAAATTTGGACTCAGAAATTATTTTTTCAAATATGACGAAATGATAAGAATCAACTAATTGTGATGCCATTTCCTTTCCAATTAATTTAGAGTATTTTTTTTCTTTTTCCTCTAAGGTTTGCGGCAATTCTTTTTTGATTTTAGATAAAAGTGCTTTTGAAATTTCTTTGGGGGGAATATCTGTTTCTGGGTACATTCGAGATTTCCCAGGCAATGGTCTAGAATAATGTGTGGTATAATTTAAATCAGCAGCTCTTGTTTCTTCTGGGACGCCGATTGGAAGAAATTCAATTCGTTTACAGAGGGCCATCATTGCTTTTTTTACTTGATCTTTGTGCCCAGCAACAATAAGAACAACATCTTCTTTTTCTTTTTTGAGTTTATTTGCTAATCTTTCAAAGTCAGTTTCTATCTCATATTTTTTAAGATTTTCATCAGAATGAATTATTCCTTTTAGTCCATAAATCTTAACATAATCCACTAATTCTTTTGCTAAGGTCTTTTCATCAGAAATAATTTTTTTCATTAAACCCGCAAACTTTGGCAGTTTTACAGAAAGTACTACTCCATTTTCCTTTAAAATTGATCTTATTAATTTATTTTCACTTTTTAAAAATAAATTAGAACTATCCATTTGTTCTAGTTTGAATGTTTTTACTCCTCTTTTGTTCAATTCTTTTTTAATTTGGATCAAAGAACGCTGTCTCGTGATTTCTAACTTAATTAAACTATCTATGTTTTTAACGTCCTGAAATCCTTTTATTTCGACTCTAGATCCCCCATCAATTGAAATATTAACGTCCTGCCGAATGGTCCCTAAACCTCGTTTAACCTTTCCAGTACTTCTTAAAAGCATTCCAATCTTAAGTGCTACTTCTTTCGCGTGTTCAATGCTTTTTATATCCGTTTCAGTTCCAACTTCAATTAAAGGTATGCCTAATCTATCTAAATCATATATAACTGATTTATTTTGTCTTTGATTTAGTGCAGCGGCCTCTTCTTCTAATTCTATATCTTTGATTCTTACTTTTCCTTCAGAAGTTTCAATATAGCCATCCATGCCGACAATAGAGGTTCTCTGGAAACCAGCAGTATTTGAACCATCTAGAACCATTTTACGCATAAATTGTATTTCATCGGGAATATGACAATTCATTAATAATGCGGCTTCTAGAACAATTCTAAGTGCTTCTTCATTTAAACGATGGGGTGGCTCTGCATCTAATTCAACAAGACATGTGCTGTTGTGATACAGGTTGTAAATGAATTTGTTCTTTTTTAGAAATTCGAATAAAGCGGTTGGATCTTTCTCACCGAGCTCAGATGTCACAGGTCTTAAAAATCGTTCTAATTTAGAATACGGTTGAATATTTTCAACAGAATTTAAACAACTACAAAACAATTTTTCTTTGGTATTTAGCTGCTGGTGTATTTCTAAACCACATCTGAATTTCTGTTTCATTTTTACATCTCAATATGTTTGATTTTTATTTATCATTTGATTTCTAGTTATCATTTAATTTCTATTTATCATTTAATTTCTATTTTTACACATTAGTAAAGAAATGTTTCTCTTAATGATCTTTTTGAAATTTCTCCTGCATAATTCGTTAGCATATCTTTTTTTATTTCTTCTAAATTTTGGGTGTGTCCCAAAACATGACCTAATTTTACATATGCGGTCTCAGTTAACATATCCTCTAAAGGAACTGCGTTTATATCATGATAGAGTATTCTAAGATTACTATAAACATCTGAGTTAACTCTGCCGTATAAACATTGGGTCGTTGTACCAACAAAAACTCCGGATTTGATGGCTTTTTTTAGATGTGGAATCCAAGATATTTCAGAATTGGTGGGAACATGACCTAATGCACCAGCCTCTATAATTAGTCCTTTGTATCCGTTCTCCACATAAAAATCAATAAGTTCTGGATCAGAGCCGGGATATGCCTTTAATATTGCTACTTTTGGCTCGAATTTCGTATCTGCTTTGACTTTAGAGTTTGTTCTGGTGTGAAATTTATTAATGGGCTCTATTTTACCATTTGGAAATATTTTCGCTAGAGGCAAATCATTAATCGGGCGGAATGCATCTCTTCTACTTGAATGCATCTTTCTAACTCGAGTACCTCGATTAAACAAACAATAATCATCATTTGTTGTTCCATGCATACAGATTCCAACTTCTGCTATATCTGAAATAGCAGCATAAGAAGAACAAATTAAGTTAAATCCAGTGTCACTACTACCGCGATCAGGGGACCTCTGTGCGCCCATCAAAACAACGGGTTTTCCTAAATTCTTTAGCATAAAAGAAAGTGCAGCGCTTGTGTAATGCAAAAAATCTGTTCCATGGGTAATTATAACTCCTTTAATATCTTTATTTAGTTCTTTTTCACAGACTTTAGCAATTATTTGCCAGTCTTTTGGATTCATATCCTCACTCATCTTATTAAACGGTCGTTTAATAGTTTTTATGTTAACTATGTCCTGCAATTCTGGAACATTATGTAAAAACTCTTTTGGATTCATTATCCCAGTCACACCGCCCGTTTTATAGTCTACACGAGAAGAGATGGTCCCGCCAACAGAAATAAGTGAAATCGGATCTTTTTTTGAATCAAAGGTAATGTTTAATAATTCTTTACGTATTTTACCAAGTTCGATTTCGTTTTCTTCTTTCAAAGCTCTTGAAGACTTTTGATGACTTTTTTTAAGTTTCGTGTTTTTATCATACAAAAGTCCGACATTATATCCGCTGTCTATTTTAATTACTAACGCATTGGGGTTGCCTATTTCAGAGCGGGGCATTAAGATACCTTCGTAAGAGATTTTGGCCTTCTTTATTAAAATTCTATCGCCTATCTCTATTTTATTCTTTTCCAGAGCCCTTTGAATACTATAGGAATACATGTTCCTAATTTAGTTAAGAATATATTTAAGTTAAATTAGGGCTTCCTTTTAAAGTATAAGTGGGTTTGAATTATAATCAGGTTCAAATTAGAACTAAATCGTAATTGAATTCAAAGCAGAATCCGTTTGCAATTGAGTTTAAATCAGAATTTTCTACAACAAATTTATTGAACTGTGCATGTTTTCTCTATTTTATAATTCGTGGTTGGGAATTCGAATCGCAATTCATAATAATCTCCTTTTGTCCAATTAACAACTGAAGAGATGTCGAGATTTGGAATTATTGAAAAACCATCTGGATTTACAAAATCCTGAGCGCTCCAATCAACCTCGAGTCGACCCATAACACGATCTTTAGAAACATCCCTAAAATAAATATACGTGGTTCCTGCATTGATTTTTCTTTTGCCAATATTTTGCACAGTTAAATTAATTATATTATTCACTGTACAATCCAGTCCTAAAATTTCTAATTTGGTCTCCAACGTGCTATCTGTATTTTTCATGTTATTTTTCATCATACGATTAATCCAAACGTATGCCAGTCCAGCAAGTGAAACAGTCATCATTAAAATTAGTACAATAGCAATTACTGGTGAAATACCCTTGCGCAACATAAATAGAAATTGAATTTAATAAGATATATAAATTACATATTTGCTAATAAATGACTTCTGTATGCTGCTTTTATTTTTACAGTAACTGTATTACCAAGCATAGCCTGTTTAACAATTATTGGTTTATATGCATAATTCCGTCCTTGTAGAAATCCTTTTCTACCGCGCTCTGAAATTAAAACCTCGCCAGTCCACCCAATCCATTTTTTGTTTTGTTTGAATGAAATTGTATTTATTAATTTGGTAAGTTCTCTTGTACGTGCTTTTACAATTTTGGAATTAATTTCAGAATAAAGTTTTTTTGCAAGAGTATTTGGTCTGGGGCTGTACCGCGACAAATTTGTTATATCTGGCTTAACTTTTTTTAAAAGTTTCTTGGTTTTTTGAAAATCTTTTTGTGTTTCTGTGGGAAATGCGGCGATGATATCAGTTGCAATACTAATTCTTGGATATTTTCTTCTAAATGCGTGAACTACTGTTAAAAAATCCTTAACTGTGTTTTGTCTTAACATGTCTTTAAGGACTTTATCTGATCCAGATTGAACTGGAATGTGAATAAATTTGTAAATTTTATCTGACTCAAAAGAATCTACTAACTCATCTAAAATTTTAAGTGCGTTGCTGGGATTCATCATTCCAATTCGTACCTTAAACTTTCCATCTATTTCAGAAATCTGATAGAGAAGATCTGCTAAAGTATATCCTCTATCAAAGCCATAACAACCAGTATCTTCTCCGCAGAGCCAAAATTCTTTAACACCGATAGAAACTGCTTTTTTGATAATTTTAAGAATTTCTTCTTTTGGGTATGAAAATAAATCTTTTCTCGCGAGTTTGGTCAGACAAAAGCTACAGGCGTTTAAACAACCTTCTGCAATAGGAATTATTTCAATCAATTGTTTTCTAGATTTATGATATTTTAGTTTGTCTTCTTTGGTATCCTCTAAAAATTCAGCTCGCTCTCCTTTTTTTACGATTGCAACTAATTCTGCAATTCTGTGAATTGCTTGTGGAGAAATTAATGAAATATTTTTATCAATTCGAAGTATTTTGTCTTTTTCTGTATTCGCCATACAACCGGCCACAATTAATTTCTTATTTGTTTCTATTATTTTTGTTATTCTGTACAAAATTTTATTTTCTGTGGTTAATTTCACTGCGCAACTATTCAAGATTACTAATTCCGCAGATTCAAAAGAGGTTATTTTGTGTTCTTTTAGAAGTATATTTGTCATTATCTCTGAATCTGCTTTATTCTTGGTGCATCCATAGGTTTCTATGTAAATATTCATATTTTCACCACATAAAGGGAAATTTTATATCTTATTTTTAATAAGTTTAACGTATGGTTAAAGAAAAAGTAAAAAAGAGTGGTAGTAATACGCGTGTAAAGAAGAAAAGTAATAATCTTGTAAAGAAGAAAAGTAATAATCTTGTAAAGAGTAATCGTAATAAAACTGTAAAGAAGGGGCGTACTAATATTGTAAAGACTAATAGCAATAAAACTGTAAAGAAGGGACAGGGAATTGTACTAGATCCATTAGAAAGAATAGAATTTCTAAAGTCTTCAGAATTTGAAAATCAAATTAAGGTTTTGGAAAAAATTCAGGAAGATTATGAAAACAATAATGTTCATAAAAAATTGAATTTTCTTTATTCAGAACTTGAATCCTTTGGTAAAAAGATAAATAAACTCAACAAAGAAGTTGAAGTTACCTCCAAATTAAAAGAAAATGTGGAATATTTGTCCAGGACACTAAAGACTTTGCCGACAGAGGATATTAAGGAAATAGATGAGCTGTATTCTAGAACTGGAATTTTAAAAAATAAAATACGAGAGATTCAGCACAAATTAAATTTATTAGATAAACGAGTTGATGCAAAATATCCTATAACAGATCAACCAAAAAATATTAGAAAGGATTTAAGGGCGGATTTGGGCCTGTTTGAAGATGATTTAATGTCTAGGTTTAAGCAATTTGAATCACAAATTCGGAGGGAATTTTCAGAAGTAAAAGGAAACTTTAAAAACATTCATGGAGGAATCAAAGAACATAGAACATATATCTCTGAAAAATCAGAAAATATGGACTCACAATTAAAAACATTAGAACATAGAGTAACACAGTTAGCTCATGCGCAGAATCTTGTAGAATCAGATTTAAGAAAGAGTATTTCTAAATTAAAAAAACCAGAAGTTTCAAAATTAGAAGTTCCTTTTGAACTTTTGGAAAAAATTCAATTAATTGAGGACAGGCAAAAAAACTTGGAAAATCAATTAAATTTAGAAGAAGTTAAAGTTTTAGATAATGAGATTCATGAAATAACCTCTAAAATTAATAATTTAAAAGATGCTCTTTTGAAAAATGAATCTCACATTTATACTTTAAGGGATGATATGAAGGGATTAGTAAATCATATTGAGAAAAATATTATTTCTTTAAACACAAATAGAACTACTATAATTCAATAAAGGTTATAGGTTAAAAATAGCACAAGTTAATGATTGTAATTTAATAAATAGTATAAATTAATATTCAAAATTTAATAACTGATCGAATTTACATAAGATCATAATCCAATAAATAATAAAATATAATCTAATAAATAATAAAATCTAATCTAATAACTAATAAAATAGAATCTAATAAATAGGAGAATTTAATAAATAGTATAATTCGAATTAAATAAAGGATATAATTCTAATTCAATAAATAATGTAATTGAATAAATATCCTAAATTAATTCCCATAAACTACTGAAGAGTATAATCTAATAAATCCATCTAATAAACTCCAGCAATTGGAAGTAATATATAAATTATATCTCCGAAAAAGAAAGTGACTATAATGGCTATTGGAAATATCGGAATATATGGTACGCCTTGAGTGATTTTAATAAATCGCTTCTCTTGTTTAATTTGTTTAACTTGCTCTTTGGTAAGTCCAATAATTTTATTTGCGGGAATTATTTTTTTTCTTAATATTACTTTTTCAGATAGAACATCACCTTCTTTTAAATGGGTAGTTCTAATCTTTTTATTTAAAATATCAAATTGAATTGTTTGCAAAAAAACAGTCAAGAAAATTAAAGCAATAAAATATAAAATAAATTTTTGCAAAAAACCTATAAAAATAAATGTAAAAGGAATTGAAGTAATAATAGACGTTGCTCCAGATAAAATGAAAACCAAACCAAAATACAATATTAAACCGAGAATTAGTGTTTTTCTGGATTTTCTAAAATTATTCAAAAATAATTTCCAATATCCCTTTGTTCTAATTGCTAACAATACTGAATAAATTATAGAATATATTGCACCAATAATCATGATATTGAATACCAGTGTGACAGGATATGGCCAAGGTGCAGAAACAGTGACGAATGTGCTTGGCATACGTGGAATTAAAAACCCTATAGCACCAAACAAAAGAAAATCAGCACCACCCCACAACCGGGTATAATATTTCAAAGCACCTATCGCAGTAAAAATGCCACCCACAATCAATGAACCAATAATGTACGTGTTATTTCCTGTTAAATAACTTTGAATTGCATTTATTGTAACTCCGGCAATTGCCATATAAATAGCAATAAAATCTGGAACATCTGTAGTTTTAACGTCAAAATAAGCGGCTATAGAAGATCCAAATAAAGCGATCACAATTGAAAAGAAACCAAATGAAATGTAACTGAACATTTTATTTTATTAAACTTTTAGGAATATAAACTAAACGCTATCTATTAAATACAATTAAACGTCGAGTACTCTTGAGTTAAGTTTAAAGAGTTTAACACTCAAGATATGCATATGTTAATTGGAGAGATTGAAGGTACCGTATCTACCTCGGAATTTAAGTTTAGAGCGTATACAGAAATTAAAAAATTTGATTTTGTGGCAGTTAAAAAACAAGAACAATGGATTTTGGCACAAGTTCAAGAAGTTAAAAAATATGAAGATGGTAAAACAGAAGCGCAAACTTCTATTATTGGTTACAGAGAAAAAGGATTATTGAGAAGACCAAAATCTGCAATTAAACCAAATTCTATGATTTACTCTGCATCGCAAGAATTAATTTCAGAAACTCTGGGTTTAGATGAACGTGGACTATATATTGGAAAGTTAGAATCTAATACGCATGTTAAAATTCATCTAGATCCTGAATCATTTTACAAACACGTCGCAATTCTTGCTCAGACTGGCTCGGGAAAATGTGTAAGTGGGAACACTGAAATTTTATTGGATGATGGATCATTAAAGACAATAAGAGCTATTTTTAAAGACAGTGAAAATAATGTGATTAAAAATTCTGAAGAAGAAAAATTAATATCACTTGAAAATGTTTTCGTGCAATCTATAGATAAAAATTTAAAACTAAAAACATCTCCAGCAAGTTTTGCATACAGGAAAAAATGCGATAAAATATTAGAACTTAGAACTGCCTCTGGGAGAAAAATAGAGGTTTCTGAAGAACATCCTTTGCTTACAATTCAAGACGAAGTTCAATTTAAGGAGTCTCGTGTTCTAAAGAAAGGGGACTATATTGCAATTCCAAGAAAAACCTTGGTAAACAGTAAAAATGATTTGAAGATTCCCGAATCTGTTTTAGAACAAAGTAATCAGATCAACGACTTAAGAAAAGAAGCAAAAAAGACGTATACAAAAGTTATGCGATTAAGAGAAGAAGGTTTTGGGGCACAAAGAATTTGTAATATTTTGGGTATTCCTGAAAAAAGAAAGACTATTGATAATTGGATCTACGAGGACGATTCGCCCCTTAATTCTTCACGAGGTTGTATATTAATACATTCAAAATTTAGTAAGGCCATTTCATATCCCACTGCGATGAGTCCCGATTTAGCAGAATTTCTTGCATTGAGTATTGCAGAGGGAGCTGAAGTAGATAAAACTAGTTTCAGAATCATTTTTACTAATTATGATGAAAAACTATTACGAAGATTCTCAAATCTTGGAATGAAGCTTTTTGGATTAAAAACCGGCAAGTTCTCAGATTGTGCACGATATATTGATTCTAAATCTTTAAAATTATTTTTGGAATGCATTGGATATGAGGTAAGTCATAAATCTCGGGAGAAAAATATTCCGGATTGCATTTTAAAGTCAGATATAAACTGTAAGAAATCATTTTTAAGAACTTTTTATGATTGTGAAGGCTGTATGGAAAATTGTGCGGTTACACTATCCAGTGCAAGCAAAGATATAGCCAATAAGATCATGTATTTGCTATTAAACTTTAAGATTGTCGCAAGGCTGAGGAAGTCATTTAAAAAAGCAACTAATTCAAATCATTCTGGTAATTGGTATTATGAAGTCTCAATTAGTGGCGCTGGAAATCTTTGTAAATTTTCAGACCGTATTGGATTTTCTATAAAACGAAAACAAGAAAAACTAAAATCTTATGTTAACAACACAAAAGGAAATACAAATGTAGATATTATACCCCATCTTGGGCCAGAAATTCTTCGAACCCGAAAAGAAAATGGTTTATCTCAAATGGAGTTAAGTAAGAGAATTGGAATGAGTGATATGATTATTAGTAGATATGAGTTAGAAAACAGATTTCCGTCTCGAGAGGCTGTTAAAAAACTGAAAGAAGTTTTGCCTTCTAAAAAAATAAGTTTGTTGGCTGATTCGGATATATTTTGGGATCAAATTACAGAAATTAATGAAAAAACTAGTGATGATGGGTATGTTTATGATCTCACTGTAGACGACACCCATACTTTTATAGCTGGGCGAGGAGGAATTGTTTCTCATAATAGTTATCTTGCTGGGGTCGTATGTGAAGAACTATTAGACAAAAATTATCCAGTATTAATAATAGATCCACATGGAGAATATCATAGTTTAGGAACCAAAAATAAAATTACTAAGGAACAACAGGAAAAATTTGAAGTAACTCCAAAAAGTTACAAAGTTGTTGAATTTACTGGGGAATCCAGTGTGAATAGTGAAGCACAATTATTAACTTTCTCAGAAATGAATTTGAAAGCACAAGATATTATGGATGTTTTACCATCTAAATTAACTAATTCTCAATTAGGTATTTTATATACAATTTTGAGAGAGTTAGAAGGTAAAAACTATTCTTTGGATGATATACTCTCTTTTTGTACGGCGTCAGAATCCAAAGCAAAGTGGGGTTTGATTAATTTACTAGAATTACTTAGAAAAAGCAGTCTATTTTCTAAAAATCCCACAGAACTCAAAAATTTAATAAAACCTGGGCAAGCAACATTAATTAACTTGAAGGGTGTTGCACCAAAAACCCAAGAAATTATTGTGCATTTACTTTCTAAAAATCTATTTTATTTAAGAAAAAGAGGGGAAGTTAGTCCTTTTTTAATGTTAATTGAGGAAGCACACAATTTTATTCCTGAGAGGAATATTGGAAAGGCGGCAAGTTCTAACACATTAATGTCTATTGCATCAGAAGGAAGAAAATTCGGTCTAGGATTAATTGTTGTTTCTCAAAGACCTGCTAGAATAGATAATAATATTTTATCCCAGTGCAATACACAAGTTATTTTAAGGGTTACCAATCCAAGCGATTTAAACGCTATTTCTAAATCCTTTGAGGGAGTTACAAAAAGCGTTAAGGGAGCTATACGTGGACTTCCGTCTGGTGTGGGCTTGGTTTTAGGAAAAGACTATCCAATTATGACTGAAATACGAGTCAGGAAAACTAAACATGGTGGAGAAATGAAAGTAATGACAGAATCTACTAAAATGTTGAAAATATTTTCTCCAAAGTATTCGAAAGATTATTTTGAAAAAAAACTTAGAGAATCCATGAAAGAAGTATATTATCCGCTTTGGGTCATAACTTCTGGAAATTTAAAATTGGTGTTAGATGGAAAAAATGGCGAACTTAAATTTAGAAGTCCGAATTTAAGTGGTGGAGAACTTGAATTATTGAATATAGTTAGTTTAAAACCTAGAACAAAAAATGAATTAATTGAAAAGTTATCAATAAGTTTTAGTGATCTTTCAGCAATGCTAGATCATCTGGTTTCTCAAAAATTTGTTAAGAGATTTCTGGATGGTGAAAAAACATTTTATTCTGGTAAAGAAAATCCATTTGCAAATATAGGAAAAGTAGACGCTCAGAATGCTAAAGTATTAGAAATAGACTATTCAAGAAATAACGCGGTTTCTCGGGCCAAAAAAGTAATTAAAGGGGAAATAGATGGAGCAGATATAATTTATTACCCATATTACGCAACTCAAAAGATAGTTATTGATGCGATTACTGGAAAACAAATTTAATCAATAAACATTGGCTCAAAATTCACGCGGTCTTTAATTTTCCATAAATATAAAGAAGCTAGAGTTCTATGCGGACTCCATTTTTCTGCGATTTCATTTAATTCTTTTTCTGTTAAAGGATACTTTTTATTGTATAATTTACAAATTCCCTTATGCAATCCCAAATCTTTGGCTGAAAAAACATCTGGCCGATTTAGGTTAAATATTAAAAACATTTCTACAGTCCATGGACCAATTCCTTTTACAGCCATTAGTTTTTCCATAATTTTTTCATTACTTAATTTACTAAAGTTTTCAGGAAGAATCATACCTTTAATAAAGTTCCTTGCGAGGTCCTTCAGATATAAAGCTTTTCGCTCAGAGAGACCCGCAGTTCTTAATTCTTCGAGAGATAAACTCTGCACTTTTTTTGGGGCTATTTCATTATTACAAAGTGCTTTAAATCGTCCATAAATGGATTTGGCGGCATTTCCTGCTAATTGTTGATAAATTATTGTGTTTGACAGCGCAATAAACGTATTTTCCTCTTTGTGAGGTATGGTAATTATGCCAATTTGATCTATTACTTCTCCTAAAATTGGATCTTTTTCTTTTAGAACTTTGATTTGTTCTTTAATATTCATTTTTTTACTTTGGATTGAGTATTTTTATTTTTAACTCCGAGCGCTCGGATAACCGCGAAATCGGTTAATTGATTAACGTGATTGGGCTAACTTAACATTAAATTATATTTTCCGGTCAAGTTAATCAACGCTTTAGGCTGCACTCACTCTGTGAGGCAACCTTCACAAAAGTAACCGCGAAATCGGTTAACGCTTTAGGCTGCACTCACTCTGTGAGGCAACCTTCACAAAAATAATCTGATAAAGTCACGTATAATATAACTAAATAGAATACAAACAACTAACTTAACAACATACAAACCTTTCAAAAAGTCAATTATCAACAACACACATTTAAAAACTTTTTTGAAAAAGGAATTATAGTGTATTGTGTTTCGTGTGGCTGTGAAGGGCCTAATTTAAATTAAACAGAAATGAACGCTCTTTGATTTGTCAGTCAGTGAAACTTTCAGAAATTTTGGGTCTGTGGTCTAGGGGTTATGACGTTGCCCTTACAAGGCAAAGGTCGGGAGTTCGATTCTCCCCAGACCCAAATACACCCCTATACGAATCCCGTACGTTTGAGACAATAATTTTTCGGACCCAAACCGAATCACATACGAATCTATCATGGAGGGTCTATGCAATCTGGGGGAAGAATAAAAAGTAATTAATTAAAACCCTAACACCCTATTATATAATATGCCAGATGAAAAATTGGCCAGAGCAATAAGATCTAAGATAAGACGAGACATATTTCATATTCTGTATAAGAAACAAAGGGTTTCAGTTCATGAAGTTGCGGAACAATTAAACATAACAGAGTCTTCCGCATCAAAACATCTTAAATTGTTGTATGATTTGGGTTTTTTAAATTTTGAAAGAGAGCATCCTGAAAAATATTACTTCTTAAAATTTAAAGAATTAAAACAATTTTTCAAGATTTATGATAGCGTTGTAAAATTAATGAAAAAATAATTTCGCTTTTATGTTGGTTTTGTTTTCGTATGAAATAATATTTCATATTGCATAGTTGCTTAATTGAGAAATATGGAAACATTTAAAAGGACTCTTGGTCATATTTTCCCATAAGGGATTCTAGATGGAAAATGTCAAAATTAAGAAATTAAGAGAGAATCAAGCAGAAGAATTATCAAATTTACTTGAGATGGACGGTTATCACATAGGTAAAACTGCGAAAGATGTAATGATTAAACCAGTATTACTCAAAACGGATGATAGCGCAAAAAAAATTATGAGGAAATTGAAGAGAGAAGATACTGAAGTTTGTATTGTGGTTACAAACGATAAAAAATTCGTGGGAGAAATCGACGTTAAGGTTTTAATTAATCTTTTTTTGGAACAATTAAATGATTCGATTACTCAAAAATTAGGTGTTGCATATACTCGTAAATTTTTGTATAAATCTGCTAAAGAGCTAGTTAATGAACACAGATCCACTGTAAAGTTTTCGGACTCTTTAAAAGAGGTGATAGAATTAATCCACAAAGAAGGGTTCTCATATATTCCAGTACTAAATGAAAAAGAAAAAGTTGTTGGTGTTGTAACCCCTAGCAGTGTAATTAAGTTTTTGCAGAGGAGTTAGAATATGGAAATCTTTCTAGAATTAAGTCTAATAATTGTAATAACGGTTCTAATCGCAGGGGTAATGAGATTATTAAAACAACCCCTCATCATTGGTTACATTTTGACGGGCATATTGGTTAGTCCTTATCTTCTTGATCTTGTTCATTCTACAGAAACAATAACTCTTTTTTCTCGTATTGGGGTGGCCTTTCTTCTTTTTGTGGTTGGCCTAAGCCTAAGTCCTAAGGTGATAAAAGAAGTAGGAAAAGTTTCCATCATTACAGGTTTAGGTCAAATCATTTTTACATCATTGATTGGTTTTCTTATAAGTTTATTATTAGGATTCTCTGCACTTGTCTCAGCATATATTGCGATAGCGCTAACTTTTAGCAGCACGATCATCATTATGAAGTTGCTATCGGATAAGAAAGATTTAGAAAAACTATATGGAAAAATTTCAATAGGATTTTTATTGGTTCAGGACATTTTTGTCATTGTCCTTTTAATGATTGTTTCTTCAGTTTCAAATAGAACAAGCCTAATGAGTATTTCCGTATGGTCCATTGTTTTGGCGGTTTTATCGATTGTGGCGTTTATTCTAATAAGCATTTTCGGTCTTCCAAAATTGTCTAGTTTTTTCGCAAAATCTCAAGAATATTTATTCTTATTTTCAATTGGTTGGGGCTTAGGTCTGGCGGCACTATTTTATTATCTAGGATTTTCAATGGAAATTGGAGCATTAATTGCCGGGATTGCCCTTTCTATGTCTCCGTATCACTATGAAATTAGCTCTAGAATGAGGCCTTTACGGGATTTCTTTATTATTTTGTTTTTTATTCTTTTAGGCTCTCAAATGGTTTTTGGAAATATTTCTCAATTAATTGTTCCTGCTCTAATTTTTTCATTGTTCATACTGGTAGGAAATCCGCTAATTGTGATGATTTTAATGGGCGCCTTAGGATATAAGAAAAAGGTTGGATTCCAAGCAGGACTTACCGTAGCGCAAATAAGTGAATTTTCTTTAATCCTTGTTTCATTGGGGCTATCATTGGGTCACTTAAATGCAGAAATTCTCTCTTTAGTTACTATTGTGGGTTTAATCACTATTTCAGGTTCTACGTATCTAATAACCTACTCTGATAAGATATACAAACATGTATCTCAATATATATCTGTTTTTGAAAGAGAAAGAATGAAAGATACTAAAGAATGGGTAGGAAATCAGGAATTGATTTTATTTGGATATAATAGAATAGGATATGACATTCTAGAGGCGTTCAAAAAATTAAAAAAGAATTTCCTCGTTGTGGATTATAATCCCGAAATCATTCAGAATCTATGCAAAGAAGGAATAGCATGCAGATATGGAGACGCAGATGACGAAGAATTCTTAAATGAATTAAATTTGGCACAGATGAAGCTAATTGTATCCACCATTCCTGATTTAGAAACAAATTTTCTAATAATAGATAAAGTTAGAGAAATAAACTCAGATTCGATTATTCTGGTGGTTTCAGATACAGTAAATGATGCAATTGAATTATATTCTAGAGGAGCTACTTATGTAATCTTACCTCATTTTCTGGGAGGTTCGCACGTATCCATAATGATTGAGAACTATAAATTGGATCTTAATGCTTTTTTAAACGAACAAGAAGAACATAAAAAATACTTGGAAAATAGAAAAAAATTGGGTCACGAACATCCAAAATCATAAAAAAAGAAAGTTATTTCCTTACAAACTTCGTTAAGATTACTTCTCTATCGAACCCTTACCTAAAAAGATAAGGACCTCTCCCGACCCATTAAAAATCTAAATGATCCCCAATAGTAAATTGATCTAATCTTCCGTGTTCAACTTCTAATACATATCTTGCACGTTTTTTGGGGTAAAATGTTTTCCACGTTTTTGGATTTATACTAATTGGTTGTACATTTCGTTTAAGGTCTATAATTTCTTTATTTTTATCCAGAAAGGCCATATCAATTGAAAATCGCATAAAAAGCATCCAAATACCATAAAAACCTTCTCTCTTAAAGTCTAAAAGCGCTTTTCCTTCTTTTTTAAACATAAGTCCCTTCATTAAACTGCCAAAACTTCTGCATAATTTAATGTGTTCCAATTCAATTTCTTTTGTAGTGTTTTTTATTTTCATTTTACGCTCCTGTCGGGATTCGAACCCGAGATCTTGACCTCCGCAGGGTCATATCATATCCAGCTAGACCACAGGAGCAGCAAATTTTGTATGGGATTAGGCCATTACGAAGTACATTATAAGTAGCTTTTCATGTATTTCGTCAAAATAATGAACTTCTAGTTAATCATATAAAGCTGTATATAGAATACAGTAAAATTCAAAAGATAAATAAACTAACAAAATATAGGTTATTATTATGAAAATTACAGAATGTTCAACGTGTGGTGCAAATTTGGCATCTGGAGAAACTTTTTCTATTTTTCCTTGCCCAAACTGTGGCAAAGAAATAATTGCTAGATGTGCGCATTGTAAAAAACTAAAAAATAATTATACTTGCTCTAACTGTGGATTTGTAGGTCCATAAATGTGATTCTTATGGGAAATGTAGCATTAATCTTAAAAGTTATGCCAGAAAGTGTTGATGTAGATTTGGACCAACTTCAAAATAAAATTAAAGAAACTGTTGATGCAAAGGATTTTGGTCTGGAGGATATTGCTTTTGGATTAAAGGCAATAAAAGTTGCAATGGAACTGCAAGACATAGAAGGAATACTAGATGAAAATCTGGACAAAATCAGAGCGATTGATGGAGTTCAATCAGTAGAAGTTGAACGAATGGAGCTTCTTTAATCTTTCTTATTCCCAAGAATTAAAAAGTCCCAAGGTTATACTGAGTGCCTCTTCTGTACGAACAGTCTTAGTGTGTTGATTTGGGATTGTATTAATTATAAAATCAAAATACGTTTTTAATTCGCTTTCAGATACATTACAATTCTTTAGTATTTCTTGAATTCCTCTCCAGGCACAACCAAAAACAATAACTATATTTTCAAAATTCAATTTTTTTATCTGTGATTTTACTTTTGAAATTTTTTCCCCGACTTTGGAAGTTCCAATAATAATTTTATTTTCTTTTTTCTTTTCTTCTAAAACTGTTTTGAGGTCTAAATCCAGATTTTCAATTTCAAATGTCCAGAAACCGTGTATTTTTTCTGCTAGTTTAAATCCCGAGTCTGTTTTTTCTAGAGTTACTCTTGAACCTTTTTTTAGATTTTGGTTAATTTCCACGGGGTTTTTAAATCCTGCTTCTACAATGGAGGGATTTTGATTTTTAAGAACCAGTCCCTCTCTATATTTTTCAGAGTAGCCGTGAGCGGGTATTTGTAATGGTGAAAGAACATTTGCTTCTTTTAATTCTTTATCGTATGGTATTAATAATTTTCTTAGATATGGTGGACATTCAAGATATTTTAAAAATTTTTCAATGCGTACAGAAGTCAGTTTCGTATTAACTTTTTCATCAATATCTCTATAGATTATGATTTTTTTTACTCCAAAGATGCCACAAATACGTGCAATTTGACCTATTTTAAATGCAATTAATTTAGGATCACGCTCTTCGCTACCAAACGTAGAGGGAATTAAAATTTCCATAAAAGTAGGTTTTATAATTAAGTTTAAATTTGTGCTCTTAAAAAACACATAACTCTGTATGAATTTAGACATTTAAACAATTAAAGATAAATTATGTGTATGATCTCTTTTTTAGGAAATAAAATAAAAGGACAAATTGCTTTAGAATACTTAGTAATTATAGCGTTTGCGTTACTTTTAGCAGCTCCAATTATCTTCAGTACTCAGAATTCATCAGTGGATTTAACTTTGGTTTCGAGATCGGCAATAGCAAAAAACGCGTTAAGTGCAATTCGAGAAGCTGTAGAGCTTGTTTATTCTCAAGGAGAACCCGCTAGAACGTCAATTCAAGTAACTTTTCCGGCAGGAATTAATGCCACAACAATTAATGGAAGAGAAATTTCAATTAATTTGAACTCGCATAAAGGACTAATACCTGTTTATGAAATTGTTGATTTTAATGTAACCGGAAGTATTCCAATAACTCCGGGAACGCACAAGATTATTGTTAGGGCGGTGGAAAATTATGTTAAGATTTCAGGCTAAGAAAGGGCAGGTTTCATTGGAATTTATAATAATGGTTTCTTTGACCCTATTAATCTTTGCGGGTTTTTATAGTGCATTACTACACAAACAAATGAATGCTATAAAGTACAATACTGACTTAGAAGCCAAAATGCTTGCAGAATACATTGGTTATGAAGTAAACTTGGCGCTTACACATGGGGAAAACTTTACAAAAGAGTTTGAACTGCCATATAAAATTTCAGTTTATGAGTATAATGTATCTTACGAGACTAGTGATAATTTCACGTTGATCTATGTTTATTATGATAACCGTTATTCAATAGGATATACCATAGCCAATCTGTCTGGATCACTTAATCCTGGTTCAAATATACTTAGAAATACAAGAGGAATGATTTATGCGAACTAAAAAAGCTCAGGTTTTTTCTTTGGACGTTGTAATTAGCCTTATTATTTTCATGTTTTTAGTCACGATATGCTTTTACCTTTGGAATAGAACATATGACAAAAGTTCCTATTTTAGCGAACAAAATTTGATGAAAGAAAGATTATTTCAAATAACGGATTTAATGATTAGAACACCAGGTTATCCAGAAAATTGGACAGAAGAAAATGTTAGAATTATTGGTTTATCCTCAAAAGATCATATTCTTCAGTTATCTAAATTAAATCAACTTCTTTCAATGAATATAACTCAAATAAAAGATAAACTGAGAATTAGAGATTATAATCTTCTATTGAATATTACTACCACAAATAACTCATTTGTTCTAGGAAGTTTATGGAACATAAATTCGAGCATGGTTTTAGCTCAAAGCAGAATAATTTTGTTAAATGATTCTAATAAACTAGAAAGAGGTGTATTAAAATTATACCTGTGGAAATAAAAACTAGGAAATTCGAAATAAAATCAAAGGGATTCTATTTCTCATTTGATGCGATGATTGCACTGGCATTTGTTATAGGAATTATGATTTTATTAACTAACTTTGAATTAACCAGCAATCCAATAGAAAAAGAAATAAATAAATACACAGAACTGAACTCGCTTGGAGAAGATGCTTTGCAATTAATGACGTATCAAAAAATTTCAGAGGCATTTACAAAATCACAGACTGATTGTTTTATCAATAATTCTGTATTAACTGAAAATGATCTAAATTTATCTATTATAGATTCGCTGGCAATTTTGTGGGCTGCTGGAAATGCTACTTTAGCACAAAACCTAACTCAACTCTATTTGGAACAACTAATGCCTTCAAACACGAATTATCGCGTACTTATTTCAGACGAAGACGGACAAACTGTAATATATACTAGTTCAGAAGTAGATAATGAAAGTAAGATTACTGTAGCAAGACGCTTAATTTCTGGAGTAAAACGGTCAGTTCCCAGAACTGGCTATGTTGCAAAGGTTTCTTTAACAGAAGTAAATAAGATGGACACAAAGTTTGGATATTTTGGTGGTTACGTGGGCGATGGAAATATAACACAGAATTTAAGTCTAGAAAATATGAATAATGTTTTTGAGGCACAAATAGAACTTGATGCGTCGAACCCCTTTAAAGTTTATATTAATAACAATTTTGCAGGAGCCTTTATTCCTATAGAAGGTAATTTATCTTCTAGTGATTTTCTAATTTGTAATGAAACATTTAATCCAGATTATTGCAATTACTTTTCTGATCAGAATTTAATTGAATTTAAATTTGAAAACTTTCCAGCATACATTGGCGGCGGTTTAATTAAAATTAAGTATAATTCCACTCAAAATATTAGTTTGGAAGAAACATCGTATAAAATCAAGTATGCTAAATTGCCTGGAATTAAAGGGGTAATTAATTTATTTTCTTCGTTTTATGTACCAGGAACCTTAAATTCAATTGAAGCATATTTGCACTATAAATCAAATTATACTACTTTTATGTCAATAGGTAATGCAACCATCTTTGAAAAAAATGCGTCTGGAGTTAATGAGACTATTTATTTAAATAATGATCAAATCATAGGAAATTTAACTCAAGACAATATTTCAATTAATGTTTTAAGCGGCAATACTATTCCTATAAGAGTTGGATTTAAGAATATTTCTTCGTCAATTGAAAGAATAGGCGCGGATGTAATTTTGGTTACAGACGTATCCGGAAGTATGGAATGGTGCACAAACGGACAAACAGGATCTCAACAATGCACTGATTGGTATGATGATTCTGATCATTTACGAGGTCAAAGATGGGGCGTAACTGGTTGTGAAAAGAAAATTGATGTCGCAAAAGCTGCTGGAAAAATATTTGTTAATAGCATTTTGAATAATTCTGGAAATCAAATGGGTATGGTAGATTATACAAATGATTATGGCGGCTGTGCTCAAATGTGGAGTTGGTATTACTGTTATGTTTGTGAGTATCCAAATTCTTGTGGATGGAATTCATATAATCCTGGTTGTGTAATTCCATTTTCAGACAGCATTGCTCGAACAGTGAATTTAACAGAGAACAATTTAACACTTCAGGCAGCAGTAGATTCTACTGAAACCTGGTGGGGCACTTGCACTTGTTGTGGAGTTAATAAAGCTATAGAAATGTTAAAAGAACAAAGCGATGAAACCAAATTTAGAGGCATTGTGCTTATGAGTGATGGAGAAGCCAATAAAGCCTGCGCTGAACAAGGAAGTGGAAATTCAAAACAAGATGCTATTTTGGCAGCACAGGCAGCATGTGATCAAAATATTTCAGTATATACAATAGGATTTGGTGCGGACGCAGATGAAACTACGTTAAAAGCAATGGCGTGCAACGATTCTATGTACTATAATGCCTCAAATGTGGAACAATTAGCTGAAATTTATCAAAATATTGGTACAAGCATAAAAGATGCGAGTTATTCTGCGCAGACAATTGAATTTTCTGGTAATTTCTCAACAAACAATGTATTATATTCAGATTCGTATCTTAAATTCAATTATACTTCGTATAGTTCTTCGGGCTTCGGTGAAATTTCATTGACACAGGAAACCGAAAAATTTGGGGGCATAATTGAATCGCCTAAGAATTTTTCATTTACTCTTCCAAATAATACAGAGGTAAAAGAACTTATGGTTACGTCTTATTCTTCTAATTTTTGGACAGATAGAATATTAGTTAAAAATCAAACAACGCAAGAATACAATTATACATACAAATTGTGGGACTTTGGAGAGAATTATCAAATTTTGGGGGATCCTTTTGTAATTCAAATTCCAGTAAATACTCTTGTTTCTGGGGAAAACGAAATTCAAGTAGATACGGCCACGGAAAAGGACACAACACAAGGCGGGTCTCCAGATGATAAGGTAATTTACACATTATTGATTAAAGGTTATGTTCCATATGGAAATGCATTTGAACGGGCAGAAGGAAGCACGCGAATATTTGAATCTGAACTTGGCAATTTTACAATTCAGGTGGGCAACTACGAGGATATCTGGGATCCAAACAATGATTCCTTGGATGATGCGGTTCAAAGACTTATATCCTCTTTAGATACAGATAATAATAGCATAATTGATGTAAAACTAAGTTCATCAAATATTAAAACAGACAGTATTGCAATTGGAAAAATTCCGTGGATGTGGGGCCCTGCAGAAATAAGATTGGAGGTGTGGGGGTGAGAAAGGGATTTGTGTATACATTTTTTGTTTTATTTGTAATTTCTATGTTAATTATTTTAATAGTTCTTCCGCTAAATTTAAGAACATATCGTGGACGCGGTCAAAAAATTAGAACAGATGAAACAGATTATTTTTTAAAAAGTATTGAACAAGATATGATTCGTGCTTATGATATCTCTACAAAACGAGCAGCAGTTGCACTTTCAAATGCGGTTGTAAGTTCTGGCTCTGCTTTGTCAGAACCAAAAACAGATTTAATTGAATTAATACAAGAGGGCACATTAAATGGCTCTCAATCTACGATAATGGAAGATTCTTCCATACAAGACTGGAAAGAAAAAATTCAAACCCTGGCGCAAATATCAGGATATTCATTAGACATTACTCTAATTAGACTTATAGCAAATTCTTCAATATTTCCATATATTTCTTTAAACTATTTAAATAGCATAAATCTATCAGACCCGCGATCTAAATCCTCTTTTAATCCCCTTGAATCAATAAATTCCTTAATAAATATATCTGAAATTGAAGATCCTTTGTTTTTTTTAAGAACAGAAGGAAAAAGGACTTCTGCATATACGCAATGTTCTTATTCTTTTAGAGCCAAACAAAGTGGAACTGGCAATTCTAATAAATATTCAAGTTCTAATTGGACTTCTGGCACGGCGGCATTATTTTTGAATAATGAACCCGTTAGTACAACTACGAATAGAGAAACTAAAATTGCCTTTGTAAAGGATATCTGCAGTTATTCTGATTTTGAACTAGGCTATTTGGAGGATTACCTGGGCGTTGTCTCTCAAACAAGTTTTAATGTTTCTAATCCGTGTAACAAAGGATTGGTTCTCAGTAACGCGATTTCGGGTGTTTTTGTATTAGATAACACATTAAAAGCTAATTTAACGGTGGTTCTAGTAGGAAATAATGTCTGGATAAATAACATTTATAATGAACTCATAGAAAACTGTTATTTTTATACATCAGATGGCCCTAATTTTTTTGATCGGTTTGAAAATAAATTAGTTGGGTCTCATGAAGGGATAGGTCATTTTATAAATATTTTAGAACTTCCAGTAGACTTACAAAAATCAAGTAGTGCTTTAGATTTTGTTTATTGGAATGATTCCGCGTATGGAACAACACATAGGATAATGGGTGTTTCTAATGTCGAGTCTTGGTTCAAATTAGATCAAATACACATAGATTTGTGGAATATTTCTTCTTTAACCTATTAATCAAAAATTTAATAGTGATTAGAATTTGACTTGATGAATGAAGGAGGTTACCTGCAATACGCTTTGAATTCGACTTATTGATTATGAAATTAATTGTAGCAGTTAAAATCTAATTTATTGATTATTGAATTAACCATAATAGGTAGAATCTGATTTGTTGTTTAGAACAAATCAAAATAAAATAAAAAATATAAGAAGGGGTTAAACCTTCTTAAGGAGCTTTTCCTTGTAAAGTTCCAGTTGCGTTAGCGGGATTATTCATACCTGTTAACAAATACTGAATCTTTATGCTTATTTTGTTACAACCGCTGGTTGTTCCAATTGAACTTAAAGATTTAGTCAAAGAATCTCCGACATTCAAGGAATCTGAGTAATTGGTACCGAAATCATCGTAGGTCCCATCTCCATTGGTATCTAAGAAAATACCTTGAACAGTAATTCTATCTGAAGCTAAGTTAGTGAATCTGACATCAATTGCGTCTGTTGCCGTATAAACCCAGCTTGTAAGTTGAATGTCTTGTGGAGTCAATGTTTGAGTCTTTGGACATCGGCCCTGCATAAAAGCGATAATAACTGCTCCTGCAATAACAATAGCCAATATTGCCCAGCCATATGTTGTTAGGTATTCTATAGCGCTTTGCCCCTTTCTCTTTGATTTTTGGTTAAAAACGTTTTTTATCATTTTAGTCAACTCGACAATTTGTATTTTATTAAAAATTGGTTAAAGAAGTATATATAAATTGCTTCTGAAACACCTTAATAATTAAATTAGGGTTGAGAGAGCTCTAGAAATTATAAACCTTACAATAAAAAATATTGCTAAAGATAATAGCACATAAATTGGTGCATTTTTGAATCCTTTCTTTATTGTTCCGTATTTTATTTCAGAAATTATGAAGGATGCAGATAAATTAGTAATAATTATAGCTAATATAGAAAAAATTCTAAAGAACTCTGGATTAAAGTGGGGTTTTTGAAAACTAAAAAAACCCCCAGCAGATACTGTACTAAAATCTATCGCTGTTGACCCCCAAATTTGGGCGGTAGTTGACGTTAAATATGTAGAAATTGCGAAAAGCAATGGGGATCCAACTAAGGCCGCCATCGTAATAAAAATAATATAAGTTCTTACATTTGCAGCAATCTCTTTTTTTAATAACATTGTTTTTCTAATATCTCGAGCGGCACTTTCTAATAGTTTGGAAAGTTCTCCGCCAGATTTTATCCCATCTGCAATCAGTGCTACGATTTCCCCTAGAATTTTAGAGTTAGTTTTTTTCTTTAGACGTAGTAAAGCTTCGCTGATTGGTTTGCCCCCAAAAATTTCCATTGCAACTGCTTTGATTTCAAGACCCAAAGGACCAAATTCGTCTCTTGCACTTAATAAAAATGCTTTATCTACTGTTAAACCAGATTTAATGTTTGCGCTCATAAGCAACAAAGCATCAGGAAGAACTTGCTCTGTTTCTGTTTTACGCTTTTCTGCAGTCAGTGTAAAAATCATGTAAGGCATTATGAATGCTAACGAGATTCCACCTAACAGAATAACTAATTTTAAAATCAAAGAAACATGTAAAAAAAGCGCCAACAAACTAGAGATCGCTGAAATTATTGTTATGACATTCAGTGAAATCGGAATATAATTACGAATATGCGCGAATTGTGCCTCGCTCTCCAACAGCGTTCTGTATTTTTTTGGTAATAAATTAAATAATGTTTCTTTTTGCATGGTAACTCCTAAACTTTTATTAATGGTCTTTTACTTCTAATGAAATTAATGAAAAAGTATTGGAATAAAATTAAAAATACAAGAATTCCATAAAACAGGGTGTCTGAGGTTTTTATTCCTGTAAAGGTAGATAAAATCATTAAAAATGTAACTCCCAAAGATGGTAAGATTACTGCCGCCAGCATATAAATTAAAGTATATGGATTTAATTCTTTTCCGTATTTTTGGACACTTAAAACCTGATTATTTACTATAGAATCAACTAAAGATTCTAATGTAGAAGAAACATTGGCTCCTGATTCCAAAGAATTAATAATTTGCCAAAGAGATCTTCTAAATTCTAAAGAAGGATTTCGAAAAATTGCATTCTCTAGGGCCTGAACTTCGGGTATTCCCGAATGAATTTCTTTCACAATTTGTTCAAATTCTCTGGAAGATTCACCATATCCCTCTGAAACAGAAACCATGGCTTGAAAAAGAGGTATTCCAGACTTAACCTCAATTAAAATGTGCCGTAAAGCATATGGTAAATCTCGCTCTAATAATCTAACTCGTTTTATAGCTTTTCTTTGCGGGGTTTTTGCGCCAGTAAAAAAACTGAATAATAAAACTAATGGAAAAGCAGCTAGACCAAACCAAAGAAGTTTAATTGAAATTAAAATACCAGTCACGATAAGAGGTAAAGAGATTATTATGGATCGTATAAGTGCGCTATAAATTGCCTTGGCCAATAAAACAACAGGATCATCTTTCAATTTTGCTTGAATAATTTCACGATTTAAAGTTGGAAATAAAACTTTCAATTTTTGTGCTAAAGGTAAGAAAATTTGGTAATTTTGGGATTTTTTCTTCATCAAAATCACCTATTTATTTTTTGGCTTTTCTTATTGTTTTTGAATTCACACGTTTTGGTTTGATTACTTGAACCTTGGTAGATTTTAAGTGGTATGGTTTACTAATCAAATTTAATACGACAGTTTTATCTTTGTAATATTCTGCAATAAGTTTGCCTACTTCTTCAATATCTCTAATATTTTCTTTGACCATCCAATTTAGAATTTTGACTTTTTCTGCGATGTCGGCTCGTATTTCTTCTTGACTTAGCCCAGCATGCAATTCTAATTGACTATTTACTCTAATGCTTCTGCCTTCTTTTCGTATTACATCTGATTTGGGATGCCAGCGATAAATTATATTAGCATTGGCTTCGGAATTAGCTCCCTGAAACTCTGGAATAACTTCGGCTACCTCCATAACTCTTCGAAAGTTTCTTCGTCTATCTCGAAACATTACAACATTTAAATCTATTGCCGAAATCATAGATACTGGAACATCAATTGGAGGATTTATTAATCGCCTAATCGTTTGTTGTGCAGTATCTGCATGGAGGGTAGAATAAACAGAATGTCCTGTGTGCATAGCTTCAAATAAAACCTCTGCCTGCCTCTTTCTTCGTATTTCTCCAACAATTATTCTATCTGGTCTCATTCTTAAAGAATTAACTAAAAGATCTAACATTGAAACTTTTCCTTTGCCTTCTGGATTTTGTTGTCTAGTTGTTAAAGGAACCCAATGTAAAAAATTTGGAAGCTGAATTTCTCTAGTATCTTCTATTGAAACAATTCTTTGATTTGCGGGTATAAATGGCATTAGAACATTCAATAAAGACGTATTATGTGCAATTATACCATTAGCAACAAAATTGTGTGTATCTGGAACAGTTAAATCATAAACCCACTTTTCAGTAGATTTTATCTGTTTAATGGTAACAATTTTGTCCCAAAGAACATCGCTTTTAACCAAATTTTCCAAATTTCGAAGTAATTTCGTTCCATTTGCGTGCATTTGCTCTAGAGTCTCGCGAAGATAATTAGAAATCCCCGTAAGCTTTTCTTTAGAATACTGAACAACAGACTCGGTGCTTTGAGGAATACTATAACCCAAATCCTTTTTTGTTTTTTCAGGGTACAACCTCAATAAATTTCTTAGACGAACAATTTCACTAAAAATTGCTTGGTAATCTTTTTTATCCCAACTGCTCAGAATTTCTTTGAGTTTTTTAGCCTCAGCTCTAACTTCCTCTAAAAGAACAGATTCTTGAAGTTTTACAGCATCCAACTGCAAATGATTTAAAGGTTTGTTGATTTTGCTTTTTTTATAAACCTGGTTTAGTGGCAGTTCTGCATATTCTGCAATCTCTTTTTTATAGATTCCGCAGTTGGTAAAATCTTCTAGAGTTTCAGCATTCATCACATTCTTTTCAAAATTTTCAAATGAGTCTACAACGCAGTTTCCAAATTTAACTAAATTTTTTGTATATGGTGTAACCTCTTGTTTCCATTGCCAATAAATCGAATTACTTAATCCGCTCTTGAAAAGAATATCATTAGTGTTTAAATGAGTTAGATCAAGAATTTTAGTGCAATGTAATAATGCTTCTTTTTCCGGTATTTTTTTAATTAACCCTTCGACTAATGAGAATCTTTCTAATTCCTGCTTTATTTGGTCATTTTTATGAGTTAGAAAATTATATATTCTTTGTAAATTTGCGGGGGAAGGCATTCTCGATCCATCTAAGTACCGAGAAATACTCCTTCGACTTAGTTTAGATCCTAATGCTACTTCTTTGTCGTATAATGAAAAATTATTACAAACTTTTTTCAGAAGGGATTGACAGGGAAGTAGATCAAAGTTGGGATTTAATTTTTTGGTCAGAAGCTGTTCTAACTTATCTTTTTTAAGGGGGTGTGTAAAACCAATCTTCTTAGTAAATATTCTAACATCTCTTGAAGAAATAAATAGTCTATTTCTGTTGTTCTTACCAAACTTCACTCGAGAAATAATGCCTATTCTATTTAGAAGATATTGCAACTGGTTAACAATCTCTGAACTTTTAGAACCAAATTCTATCTCATCTTTATTGAGACTAACTGACCCCTCACAATCCATTAGTGCCTTTACAAATCCACAGATGATTTCTTCTGTGCCTCCTAAAATTTCTTTTGGTACTAAAATCCTGTGTGATTTTACACCTTTGGGAATACAAAATACTTGAGAAATGGTCTCGCATAAGGTTTTGGAATAACAACGAATACATTCAACACGATTTTTAGGTTTCTTGTGGTGGAAGTTTATATCAAATAGCTTTTCACCAAGATTTTGAAACTCATTTAAAAGGCGATGATTGGTATTATGAAATGCTAATTGAGAACCATCTTTACTCAAATGTCCATCTCCTAATAAATACGCAATAAATTTAGCCAGTTCAGGGGATAATTTGGTAGGGAATTTTACAGGCAGTCCTTTCGGTGAGCACAAAAGCACATAATCTTTTTCTTTTTGCCTGAAGAAACTTAGATTGCTCAATTTCTCTTCTAAAGAATAGACTTCGCCTTTTATATTAATCTTTCTAGTTGTAGCGGCTCTTTGGCCGGTTGTAAGATCTTCTGCACAGATTTTTCGTATATCTCCTGCATCATTAACAAAGAACGGGTGTTCTGGAGTAACTTTGATTTTTTTGCCACTCTGAAAGGTAAGTTCAAACAAATATTCGGGGGCCTCTCTTTTCCAAATTTGCGAGCAACTTCTTTCATTTAGTTTTAAATTAGAATTCATTGAAAATAATGAAACTGAGGTCTGTTTTGAATACCAACCATCATCGCTAGGTACACAATTAGAACTTAGGTTCTCATCAACTACATCCTTGATACGTTTAAGTTCTCCATTTGATAATAAAACTTGTGTGTCTCCTGAAACACATTTGCCAGATCCCGTACCTCCAGATATTAGGACATTCAATTCATATTGCATACACAACCAAATCAATGCGGCAATATCTGCAGATATTGTATGATTTTCAATAAAATCAGTAATAGTCCATGGAGATCTTGCAAATTTTCTGATAGTTAATGTGTTTCCTTTGGTTGAAATTGGAAATATTGTCGCGTTTGTTCTATCCCCCGACGGCAAGTGTGCATCTAATAAGGGATTTAAATTTGAAATTTGGCGACCAACTCTCCTACCAATAATTGAAGAATAATTATAAGTTTCACTTTCACTTTTTGGTATAATATTTGTTTTTAACCAGCCTAATTTTTTATGATAAACCCAGACTGGTTCTTTTGAACTATTAATTACAATTTCTTCTAATTTATCATCATTTAGTAAAATTTCTAAATCTCCCAAACCAAGCATCTCATGAATTAAATTTCCAATTAGTACCTTTCGTTGGGCTTCTCCAACACGAGGAAGAACTGATTTAATTAATTCATTTGCTTTTGCTATAAATTTTTCTTTAACACCTTCTAATTCTTTTGAATCAACATATTCTTTAATAGAAATTGTAACTTCTCGTACTAAACCACTTTTGATTTCCTCTAAAATTGCTTCAGTTGCTTCATTAATAATTGGACGGTCTACTTCATAATGAGGTACATAATCTGTTCCATCAATAATTCTTATTCTGGCGGGAACGCCGTCTGAATCTACAATATATTCTTCCATATATTCTTTCATTTTTATTTCCTTGGCAGTTTTCCAGTTTTACTTATATAGTATTTTTTTAGTTTTACTTTCTTAATAGTTTCTTTAAAGAACTCATAGCTTTTCTAAAAATTAAATTGGTTCTTTGTTCTTTAACGCTTACTTTTTTGCTTGTTTTAAGCATCAAGTCTATATTCGTATCATACTGTCTAAGCTGTTTTAGTGTATTAATATCTTCATCTAATTCTTTTTTGGCGCCTACAAATTTTTTAAAAGCTCCTTCGGCTTCTTTCAAATTAGAAAGGGTTTTATGAACATTATTTAAGACAGAAGAAATTTCAGTCTCAATTTCTCGTTCAGAAAGAATATCTTTTAGTAATTCTTTTTTTAATTTAATCTGAGTGTCCTTTAAAGAAAAAATTCTTTTTTCTAAATAGTAACTTTCTTTTCGATCTTTTTCTAAAAGAATCCCTAATTTTTCAAGTTCTTTTTTTACTTCGGTTATTGTCTGAGACTCTCCTTGTACGTTGCTTCTTACTCTTTTAATTTTTCTTCCAATCTCCTTGTGCACTTCAGCAATTTTCTTTTGAGTAATCTTTTGGTTTTTACTTCCTACTTTTAAGATTACTCCTTTTGTAGAATATTCCTTTTCAATTAGCTTACTAGAAGTAAGTGCCTTTGCCCAGCCTAAAATTGTTTGTTCTGGAATTCCAAGATCCTTGGATATTCTTTTAGTATTAGCAGAACCCTTTTCTGTCAAATATTTTAAAAGGCGGTCAACATCTGTACTGATAATTGTTTCTTTCCACTCGGGCTTTCCTTTCGTCAGAATCTCTTTAACCATGTATAATATAAGTATTTTTTTCTATTTAAAATAAACTTTAGGCAAATTACTTTATAATTCAAATACCCTTGTTAAAATATGGGTGTCGATTTATCTGCTTTAATTTCAACTGAGAAAATTTCTTTTGAAAAACTTTTAGACAAGAAAATAGCAGTTGATGGAATGAATACACTATATCAGTTTTTGTCTATAATTAGGCAATTTGATGGTACTCCTCTAAAAGATTCTCATGGAAACATTACATCGCATTTGTCTGGATTATTTTATAGAACTGTAAAATTCATGGAATATGGAATAAAACCAATTTACGTTTTTGATGGAAAATCGCCAGATTTAAAGGCTACAGAAAATGCCGCGCGTAAGAAAAGGAGAGAAGAAGCATTTAAGGAATGGGAAAGATTAAAATCAGAAGGAAAAACAAAGGAAGCTTATCAAAAAGCTATGCAGGCAACTAAAGTAACAAAAGACATAGTAACTGAATCTAAAAAACTTTTAGAATATATGGGTGTTCCGTATATACAGGCAGAAAGCGAAGGAGAAGCGCAAGCTGCATTTATGAATCAAAGCGGGCAAGTCTGGGCAGTTGCATCTCAAGACTATGATTCTATTTTGTTTAATTGCAAAAGATTCATCAAAAATTTAAGTATCAGTGGAAAAAGAAAGATTCCGAGAAAGGATGCTTATATCAAAATAAATCCAGAAATTATTGAAACCAGTAAAGTATTAGAGCATCTTGGTATTTCTCATGAGAAGCTAATTTGGATTGCGATATTAATTGGCACAGATTTTAATCCAGAAGGAATAAAAGGAGTTGGTCCTAAAAAGGCATTGGAAATCGTTAAAAAACATGAAACGTTTGATTCTGTTCTCGATGACCCAAAAGTTAAATGGGAATGCGAAAATGATCCAGATAAGATTCTAAAATTTTTTAAGAATCCGCCAGTTAAAAAAGTTGATTTTGAATTTAAGGATCCGAATCCAGAAAAACTCAGAGAATTTTTAAATGAGCAACATGATTTTTCACTAAATAGAATTGCGTCAACATTAAATAAATTAATTGAATTAAAAAAAAGCTCACAAAAAGGATTGGGTAGTTTCTTTTAAGCTTACGGTATTTATTTTAAACTTACACGGTCTTTTTAAACGCACACTGTTTCTTTTACTTTTACATTTCTTCTGCGCCGCAAGAAACCTCTAATATTCCTGCTAGAATACTATCATATTCTTCACTTGTATAATATGTGCGTTCTTTACAATTGAATAATGTTCCTTTTTCAGATTTACCTAACCTTTCAGCACAAGAAATTTCTTTTACAATAGCCTCGCTTGCGTTCCAACAAGCACTTGGATTCTGCTGACAATATGTATTTTTATTCGCAATACAAATATTCCGATTGCCTACTTCATCTACTCTTTGTGGACCGCTAACTAATTTGCTATTTACAATTAATAATACAGTTAAAGCAGTTACAATTAATACAATTGCTGTAATCAACAGCTGCATCGTCATAGTCATTCCTTTTCTTTTCATATTATCACTTAATTAAGAGATTTGCAATCCAAGGCGTTTAAAAATGTAAGATCAATTATATCTTCGGGAGATTGTTCTGCTTTGCTTTTTGTGCAATTAAGCTTATCGGAATCCCAATATTTCTTAAATCCTCTGCAAATATCCTTTAAATAACCTCGATAAGTGCCACCCTCACTTTCAGATCGAGCTGCTGTATAGTATTCTTCTGTGGTATTTATGCCTTCAATAATGGAGTAAGCTGATTCATCAATATATTCCCTATATTGACAAGAATAATAAGAATTCTCTAATTTTTTACCTAAGATTGTATGACAAAATCTACCTTCGTCTTCAATGGATTTTTGAATTTTTTCTTCTGAAGAAGCCCAACAACCCGTAGGTTCTGTTTGACAATAAATATCCCTACTAGACAAACAATCTTGTTGATCTCCTTTAGTTTGAAGGAATCCCAAACCGCCAAATATTTGACCTCTTGTAATTCCGATAACTAGAAGCGCTAGAACAACTAAAACAATAATTACTATGACAATTTGAATTGCCATGGTCATTCCTTTTCGTTTTATCATCTACTAAACCCCTTTGTATATTATTATGGAATTACCCCATATAAATATATTCGTTAATTGACTGCTTCTAATTTAATACAACCACCGTCAGTAGTACTTCTATCATAAGAATATCCTGGAGGACACACTTTGTAATAATAAAAATTGATTTTACAATCTCCTCTTTTATAAGAAGATAGGATGCTTTTTCTGTTTGGGTCTAAGCAGCTTTCTAATCCTCTTGTTGATTTTTCATTAATGAAAATACGTGAATATGTGTTAATTGCAATTGAAAGAGGAATTCTTGTATTTTCCGCGGATGTAAAAATAAGTTGTGGACTTATTTCTTCAGTTACAACCATAATAACATCTCCAGAAGAGGGGGAAACTCCACAAAGCTCTTTAAATTCTTGAGGAATATCATTATCTTTATCACTTGCTCTAGGTAGTCCTTGTTCACATACATATACCTTGTTACTCAAATTTAACATAATTCCTCCAGACAGCCTCGTGGTCTGATAAATTCTTGGAAGACAAAAACCTGCATCTATTCTGCCAAGGGCACAAAAACCGACCTTATCTGCTCCTTTATCCCATGCAGGACAAATAAGTCCTGTGTTCACTATCTGTGTTTTAAAATTTGTTTGGGTACTGCAATCCACACTTGCGTCAGATGGTTCTGGAGAGTATTCCATAATTTTGGGGAATTTTATGGGTGTACCTCCAACACTTTTTAATCCATTCAAGTAAACTTTGGCTTTGGAAAATACAAATACATCTCCGTTAAAACTTCCAGACAATAAAATGGTTTTACCTTTGTCTTCTCTAGTAGAAAAGGATTGGCTTTGAATTGTTAGTTTATTTCCAATGGGATCTTCAACGTAAAAATTAATAGAATATTTCTTGCCGGGCTTAATAGGAAATTCAATCACGTTTGAATCTTCAATAGATTTTAAAACCGTTCCAGAAGCTCCAACAACATCTATTTTGTGAATAGTATATTGTGTATCATCTACTCTTACTGAAAACGCTTTTTTACCCATAAGAAGATTTATTACATCTGCAAAAGGATTTGCTTTTGTGCCCTCTTCTGTTATTTTATTCCAGACCTGTGCTACCGAAGTATATGCTATGCCTCCTGCTAGTAAAATCGCCATAACGATAACTAAAGCTGTAATTATTTGCAATCCTTTTTTCATTTAACCACCACAAGTGCATTATGCTTCTTCAGCGAAAACAATTATTTGCAATACGGCATCGCCAGAAGCTGATGCTTCTAAACCCTCGTCAGTTGTGTGAACGTTGACAGTAATTGTGAGATTATCACTATTACGTCCAACGAACTCTGCATGCGCACCTAAATTATAGGTTTTTCCACCCTGTAATGGAAATCCATGCGTTCCTGCTTGAATTTTTCCACTAAATTCCAGAGATGCTTCTGCAGTTCCAATTGGAGTTACTAAACTACCTATATCATATTCTAATTCTAAGTCCTGATTAACTAATGGAATTTCCACAGAGCCTTCTGCTTGCTTAGCTTGACCTCCAACAACGAAATTTAACGTCATAACAAGAAGATTTTCTTTAAATTGCAAATCCCAATCTGTTATGTCTGGGCTTACTTCAAATCCAGAATAGAAAATTTTATTGTCATAGATTGGTGGAGGGTTGTAATTAACTATATCGTAGGATATGTCTATTTCTGAATCTACGGCAGCCTTGATTGCTGCTGCGGTGACGCCATTTCCAGCATCTGACACTAGATCCTCTAATGGCTCAGTCACATCTGAAAGAGCGGTTAGGGCCTTATTAGAGGCTTTCGCAGTATCTCTAACTCCTCCC
This sequence comes from Candidatus Nanohalarchaeota archaeon, assembly GCA_017610385.1. Lineage (GTDB taxonomy): Archaea > Nanohalarchaeota > Nanosalinia > Nanosalinales > JAFCCC01 > JAFCCC01. Next base: position 24,411 of record JAFCCC010000004.1, on the reverse strand, counting down.
GAAGGCAAACTTGCAGTATCAAATAGTGCCGCGTGGGTTGTTGCTCCACCAGGACCTATGGAAAAGATATTATCAAAAACATCTTTAATCGTGCTTAGGGTTCTGTTACCTAGGTCTTTTACAGGTGCTGAAAAAGCGACCAAACTAATCACTACTGCTATCATTACTGCCGCTACGACAATTATGGTGGTCATAATTGTGTTAAATCCTTTTCTTTTCATGATATTTCACTTTCCACTTTCATATAATTTTATAATTTGGTTTTCTAAGTTAATTTAATAATTTGATTTGTTACTTTTAATTTTTCTCATTTGATTTCGTAATTTAAGTTCTTAATTTGCTTTAGCAAATATACTTTAGTACCATTAACACCGTCCGGGAATTATAGGACCACATTGCGCAGTATTTGCCTTGCAGGTCACACAAGTGTACCACATAGTTGAACTACCTTCTTGACCAGTTGTAATTTGTATGTGAGTTTCTTTATTGAGTGGCCAATAACACAGGTTTTTGAAGTCTAAAAAGTCAGTTGTATCTCCTGGTTGAATTAGTAGTGAAGAAGGCATGATGATGGAGGGGCTATCACTATCACATTCTGTATCATCCATAATTTTAATAGAAGCGTAAATATTAAGTGCAGTTTCATCTTCATTTTTAATTTTTATTCTTATTTTAGTTGATTTGTCTATTGTACCTTCAACGTATCGATAAATGTGAGTTACACTTGGTTCTATTATTAATTTTGGTAATATTTCAATTTCTTTTATAAGCGTATTTGTTCTGTTTCCATCGGCTGATGTAACAGTCAGAGCAATTGAATAGGTTCCTTCTTCTGTAAACACGTGTGAAACATAGCTGCCCTGAAGAATAACATCGTCTATGGAACCTGAGTAACTGCTACGAGCACTAATATTCCATTCCCATTTAGAAATTGCCTTGGTGGGCTCTGTTGGGTCTTGGCTATTTTCTCCATTAAAAGTAATACTATCTCCAACTCTGAGTTCATTTGTATCGGGATTTGGTATAATCCTAAAATCAGCAATAGGATATTCTTTTACCATGAGGATTTTTTGAGCTACATTCTGTTCTCCTGCCCTATCAACAACCGTTAATGATACTTCCTTCTCTCCTAATTCATAATATGTATGTTCTGGATCTGTAAGTAAAGAAGTTTGTCCATCTCCGAAATCCCAAGTTCGTGTTTCAATATCAATCACGCCATTAGAATCGCTACTGCCATCTGTAAATTGAACTGGTTGCCCTGGTCCTGGATATTCTGCAGAAACAGTGAATGCGGCTAAAGGAGGTACTTCGTTATTGCTAACCGCAATAATAGTTACTTTAAGTGCAATCTCATCTAAATTCCCTACATCGTCATGGACTACTAGTTTAACTGTAAATATCCCGGGAACATTATACGCATGATTTATTTTTTTGTTGGTAACTGCCTTTTTGTCAGATCCGTCTCCAAAATCCCATTCATAAAGAGTTATATCTCCTTGTGAGTTTTCAGCATTGAACTGGGGAGTATCCTGAGTTGTCGGATTATTTGGACTGACAGTAAATGCTGCAGTCAACGCACCCAAAGTGCAACTTTCCCCAACGGTTGAACAGGATGAGCTATCAGTTCCTTTACCTTCTTTTTCAACACAAATTTCATTTATACATTCTAAATGTGTTGAAGCGCCGTTATCTCCATTTGAATCATGTGAGTTCTGTGTACTATCTCCAAAAAAATTAATCCACTGTTGCTTTGCTTTTGAATATAGTCCATCAACACTAGAGTTACTTGCTCTTACTTGCAGAGTAATTAATAATGCAACAATTACCGCTAGAACAATACCCACAATTAAAAAAGCCATGGTGCTCATTCCCTTCTTAGAGTACATAATATACAATTGCGTATCTTAGATTATAAAGATAATCTTATAGTAAATCTTACTTTAAAGGAGAATAATTAAAATAAAATGGATAAGTGTTTAGTAAGATTAAGGGATACTAGTTAAAATAATGGTCAAGTAAGTGTTTAGTAAGGGACGTGGATACTATTTAAAATAAAATGATCAAGATTCTGGCAGAGGTTGCTCTAAGGTTCCTTCAAATACTTGTTTATAAGGACAAACGAACTCTAAATTTTTGTATCCGTCGCTTACTGGAAGAACAAATTTGTTGTCTGTGGCGCGTATGTCGTATTTAGCGGATTCGGGATCTATTTTAACCCTTGTAATAACTGCTCGTATGTAAACCATGCCAGCCGGTGTCGGAATTGGAACAGTTACGTCTAAAATCATTTTTTTGGATTCTGGTGGAAAATGAAAAACAAAAGGAGTGTTTCCACTTAGAACATTGCTAAGCTTATCAATATTTGCTACAACAATTGTTTTAATGTATTTTAATTGATTTATGAATGGTTCAATTAAATCAAGTGTACTTATTGTACTTTCTATTTGACTATCTAAATTATTTAGGGTGGTTTGAATATTAGAATGAACTTGATCCAATTGCAAATCAATTTTAGCTTTTATTTCAGAAGCATCATTTAAAATTTCAGAAGCTTCCATCACAGTATCTGCTACGTCAAGAAGATTTTGTTGTAAATTATTAACTTTTTCTTCATCAATTGGTTCAAAGGCATTTACAACAACTAAAACTGGTTCAAATATCTCTGTGTGAATTGAAGTCTCAATAGAGGTAATGATATTGGTCTTAATCCGTCTATTAATGGGAGTTACCTCTTTTAATCTTGCGCCAAAACTAGCGGCATTTTTAATTTTAAAATATCCTGTTTCAGTTGCTGCTGCATTTTCATAAGTTAAATCAATAGCCAAATCTGCAGCGTTTTTCACAATATTTTTGATGTTGCTGACTTTGCTATCAAATTCTTCTGCGATTGGATTTACTTGATCTACGGCGGAATTAATGAAATTATCTGTTTTAAGACTAATTTGCTCTTCTAAATTATCTAAAAGTTGATTTATAGAATCAGATATTGGTCCGTCTAACGCATTTACAAAATAATCTACTATCGCATCTGTTTGTTCATTTAAAATAGACAAAATTTCAGTTTCTAATTCGCTTGTAATAGAATCAATTGTGTCATCCAAAGCAGTTAATATTGTATTTTCAGTTGCGTCTTTTATTTCTGATTTTAATTGGTCAACGACACCAGACAAGCTTTCTTGAAGTTGTTCTTTAATAACCTTTTCAACTTCGTCTTTTAGGCTATCTAATAAAGAGAAATCGTCGGGCAAAGCACAATTTTCACTAATTGTACCTACTAAACTAGTATAATCAATTTCTCCAGACTCGGAATTTATTCCTAACATATCATCAAGATACTGGTCAATTTGCTGGTCAATTTGCTCAGAAATATCATTTAATAAACTGTCTATTGAACCTCGAATAGAATCTTGAATAACACTTCGTACTTGTTCTTTAATTGGTTCTTCTAAATTATCTCTTATTATTGTTGTAAATTGTTCTTTGAACTGTTCTTTAATCTCCTTTCTTAATGTTTCATTTAAGTCAGAAATAGTTTTTTCAATTGCGTCGTTAATTTTTTCTTTAATATTTTCATCAACAAAAGCAGTTACTTTTTTATGAGCTTCATCTTTAATAGAGTCTGTAAAATCCACTGTAAGATCAGTTAAATCCGTTGAATCAATTATATCATTAATTTGTTTTTTTAATTCATCTTTAGTTAGTGATTCTTCGGAAACAGGCGAGACTGTATCATCTGCAAAATCACTAAGACTAGACGCAGAAGCTCTTCTTCCGTAATCAATATTCGCTTTATCTAGTAGGTCCTCAATTGGATTCGTAATTTTATTTACAGTTTGTTGTTCAAAATCAGTTATTTTTGTAGATATATCCATCTTTAAACCGTCCATGAAATCACTATAGGTAATAGAACCTACTGTATCAACAACATCGTTACCAACATCCGTAACAGTTTTTGCTGCTGAATCTACAAAATCAAATGAATTAAGAATATTGTCTGCAGTTGTTTTTGCGTCATCGACCATTTTTTGAATATTTTCTACAGTCGTTAATGAATCTTTCAAATAAGTAGATAAATCATGAGCAATATCTATAATTCCAGAATTTTGAAAGTCAGCTAAAGTAGCGTCAATTTGAGTTTCTATACCATCTATTAATGTTTGAATATTAGCTCGTAAATCACCTAATTTTCCCATCAACTGTGGAAATAATAAACTTAGAATTTCATGACTTAAACTTGGCCATCTTAATTTTGCTTCATTTTCTAAATCTATTTCTACACCATCTGGAAGGGTTGCGAGGTCTTTACTTTTTTTATAGGCATCGTAAACTTCGCCTCGATATCCGATTTCAGCAATCAACTGAGCAACCAAGAAAGAAGCCGCTTCAATGACTGATCCTGGAGAATCAGTTATTTCATGGGAACATTCGGGAGTAAATGTATTTTTTAAACTATCTGACATGCCCTCCACTGGAAGCGCGAATATGCCATAATAATTGCCACTTGGATCTTCGATTTGATCTGCGAAGAAATCTGTCCAATTAGATAAATTATAACATAAATCATATAAATGAAAATATCTGTTTCCACTGCTTGTTATCAAACGAGAGGCATTTAAATAATACTTTGCGGTGGCACTATTTTTAGAGCAACTAACCTCAATTGGAGTCTTATTTGCGAAGAATTCAAAAGAATTTTCCTTGCTGAAATTAATATCTTCAAATTGATACTCATCTTTAAAATTTACAATACATTCTTTGCTTTCAAAACTGCTAAAATATTTTGAATGTGTAATATTCTGAGCCAAATTCCAAGAAATTTCATCAATTTTAGGAAGCTTTCCTTCTTTCCATTCTGCTGAAGTTCCTCCAATCTTCCCTAGCTGATAAGAAGACTCCCAGCTAGCGTAAACTAGACTTTGATTAATATAATGTTCTTCTAAATGATTTGCTATTGCATGCGTTTGGACCATTGCAGAAAAATCTTCTATTCTTGCGACCTTGTTGTGGACCGTCCACATTTGAGCGCTAATTCCTAAAACTAGACTGATTAAACTTCCCAAAAGAATAATAACAATAATAACTCCTTCACCCATACCTTTCGAAAGTTTATAATTCACTTAATCACGCTCCTTTTGAGATAACACTAAATTATAATTTGTTTCTTCTCTTCCAAATTTGAAATATTTTATTTCATCACCAGGAATTGGTATTGGAAGTATTGCTCTACCAAACGTCTGTATTTTTCTGTCTGGAATCTGATTAACAACAATATCTGCGAATAGTAAGGAATAAAATATATCGGTTGATAGAATTGCATGGGCAGTTTCGTTTAGTTGTGCAGTAATTGAGACATTTGCGTCTTCCAAAGAAATTTCAGCTGAATTTGGATCTGTAACATTATATTTAATATTTGAATTGGTTTTATTTGCATGAGCATAAAATGCAAGCCAATAAGAAAGCTTGTCAATTTTTTTATTTGGTAGACGTAATTCTCCAGGAAAATTATCAGGATTCTTAATACTCAATAATTGATTCACCTGATTAACCAATGTTCCAAATGAACTTTCAAATGCAAAGGTCTGTTCAACTAGAATGTGAGATTGAATTAGGGTTACATTACCAACTGCTTTTAGCCCAAAAGCGATAATAATAATAAAGGCTAGTCCAATAGGAACTGCTAAAAATGCTTCCATTCCTTTGTGATTATGCATCTTCTGGTACCTCTGATTTTTCTTCTTCTGCGGGTTCTAATCCCTTACATTGATACTTATCATCAATTTGCTCTGCAACCATGCCGGGTGGGCAAATAACTCGATAAATTATTTTTAAATAAGGTTTTCTGAAATTTCTCGTAAAATACCCGGACCCTGTTTTTCCAGTCACATAATTCCATTTTATTCCAATGTTTGTATCTTCTCCTGCCCAAACAACGGTTGAAACAAAATTATCTGCAGTCCATTTTTCCCAGGTACTCCAAATACCACCTACATCTTCTTTAACCGTTTCTGTTTCTTTTTTATCTGTACCTGCATAAACTTCAGATTTTAATTCGCAAGGATTGCATCTACCACCCGTATTAGCTTCTATACTCCCAATAACCTGATCAATGACGCATTTTGCTCGTGGTTCTAATCCCTGCGGAGCGTCACAATCAAAATCATACATATAATCTACATTTATTTTTGATTTATACTTTTCTTTTTCTGAAACCTCTAAAGTTCCTGGTGCAGATCTACCAGACGAATATGATGAAGAATAAATTCCTTCTGGTCCATAAATAAGCAAATACGCACTAGAATATACGCCAGAGGCTTTATCATAAACTAAAATAGGAATCGCTTCTGAAATTTTAAATTTATATTTTACAGTTTGGTCGCTGCTAGTTGTTACTTCACAAATTGGGAGTTCAAAGTCGTTGGACAGTGCAGAATACGCCCAGTCAATTGTAGTATCTATAGGGCAATCAATAAATTGACAGGTTTCTGGGTCCTGAGATAATAATTTACTTTTTAAGAAAGTTCCTCTTGAAATAGTACAACCCGGTGCATTTAGTATTTTTTCAGTTAAAGCAAATCGATTGTATTCTTCTTGACCAGAAGTTTGAACGTCTACTTTGAAATGAATAAAGTCTAGTGCTGCAAAGCCCATAATGGTCACTCCTACAACAATTAGAAAAATAAAAACGATAATCTTTTCAAAATCTCCTTTTCTATGTGTGTTTGTATGTGTGATTAGTAATTTAGAGCGCATTCTACTTGATTCACCTCGTTAGGTAAAGTATATGTTGGGTTTTCCTCATCAAAAATGTATAATTTATCATTGATTTTAACTATACAAATTTTATTCGTGGGGTTTTTTTTAGTAGAAACGACACCAAAAACGTCAATATGAGTTGAACTTACTAAGTTACCTTGACTCATTATGGGAAACACCTTTGTATCTTTTTTTATTTTAAACCCTTTACTATTTGCGATATTATTTTCACTTTTATAAGCTACTTCTACGTAATATAGGCGCCCCAGCGTAGTACGTTTAGAACTAAGTTTTACAATGTATTTTCCAGGCAGTTCTATATGAACTGTTCCTTGTTCATAGGTTTGAATTAAATTAATGGCATTAGAAATTCGATTGGCGTGTTCAGAATTTAAAGAACCCAAAACAACGCCTTTTTCTTTTACACCAACCTGAAGAAAAATAAATAAAAGAAATAATGCAAACGTAATAAAAAAAGTGGTGTATAGAACCGCATTAAATGTTTCTACCCCTTTCCTTTTCATTATTCTATACCTCCTCAAAAGTTACAGTTACATATGCTTTTTGGTCAGTTTCATTATAATACGCATTTCTGTATATAGCATATTTTACGCCGCCAATAATTTTTTCTCTGTGCGTTGGCGAAATAAGGATAATACCATCAAAGAAATCACAACCCTCTAAACTAAGTCTTGCCTGCTGATTCTTCCAAGTAAGATTAAAATGAGGACCTTCTGGATCATTTAGAAGTTTTAATTCAGTTAAGCTATTCGAAAATCTAACTTTTTCAGTAACTAACGGAGCTAATCCTTCTTCGGGATTAAATTTCAAATTAGAAGAAATGGGGGCGCAAAGATCTCTTAAATCCTTTTGAATTATTTTGGCTATACCTAAATCTGAATTGATTTGAGATGTGGTAATTCCATTGATTGTTAAATTATAAAGTACAAGTATCAACAAACCAGACAAGATTCCGCTAATAGCATATAAAATTAATTTCTCCACAGAATTGCCTTTTCTATGAATTATCGTTTTGTGAATTAACATATTCCCTCAAAATATTTTATACAGGCCACTGGATCTCCATCTCCCATATCATATAAAGTATTTCCTAAAACACTCATACAAAGATCTGTTCTTGTAGCACGATCTCCTTCTGCAAGTGCACAACACTGTTGAAACGCTAATTTGCACTGCTTTGCCATATTTTCATCTACAAATGTGTCATTTACTGTACTAATAAGCTCCGCAGAGTTCCCCTTAATTGCAGCAATTATGGCTTTGGAACCGAAGGCTATCAAAGAAACTATCCCTATCACTAAAGCAAGAACAACTAATGCTTTTATTAAGCTACTTATTTCTCCTTTCATTTAAATTCTTCTCCTTAGGCATTTTGTTTAGATCATACGGGTGTTGGAAAGATCCTTGCAATTAACTCCTTAATTGATTCAAATCGGTTTGTAACAAAGAAAATAACTAGTGCAATAAAAATCACGGCTAAAAGCAACCAAGGAATTAAAGTTGCAATAGATTCTATTCCCTTTTGTGTTCTCATCATCATAAAGTTCGTTTTTTTTGTTAAAATAACTATGCTTATCAAAACAATAAGAATTATGGAAAGTTATATATAGTGTCACCACTATCTATAAGTACTAGATTAAAATGATAGAGAAAGTGGGCCTTTCTTTAAAAAATGGTTCGTTGCCAGACGAGACAAAAAGTCATGAGATTTGGGATCGCGTTCGAAAAGGTGCGAGTATAGCAACTATTTTGGCTCTTCTTTCTGGAGGCGGTCTTTTTGGATGTACCAAACCGGTTAATAAAAATACAAGGCCGGTTACCTCTGAACAAGGCAGTTCGGTTGCATCAAATTCTGATATAGAAAATCCAATAGAAAAGTCAACAGAAGATTCCACTACAATCATTATTCATGCGGGTGGTAAAACTGAAACTACTAGAGCTGGCGCAAGTTCAGAAAATAATACAAACATCACGGTTGATTCTCGTGCAGAACAAATTTACAAAAAAATATTAAGAGAAGGCGGTTTTGTTCCAAATGAGCTTCGAAATGATCTTCGGGAGTTATCTACAACACCTTATAAAATGTTTTTTAATCTAAATCTTGGACCAGAATCTCTTTGGGTTCGTGCTGATGGAAGATCTTATATTTCAGCAGGTAATGGAGCACTGCTTGACATATACTATGACAAAGCTCGTCCATCACCTATAGAAATATTAGAAAATACAATTGGGCAAGTACTACATCTAGGAATTACAGATCAATATTCAATAAGGGCTTCTGAATCATTTATGCATCTAACAGATCTACCTTCTTCTCGCCTAATGCCAAATATGCTTGTTGATCTCTGGTATATACAAAATCCAGAAACAGGAATTGTTTATAATGCCACAACCTTTATGGAAGACATCTTAACAAAAAAAGATCAGCTAGAATCACATGTAACACAATTATCAGATTTAGATGGGAATGGACAATTTGACAGAGTTTTTGAGGGATATTCTTTGCCCTTAGATCCGAATATGACTACAAAGGACAAGTTACAGTTCGCTAGAGTAAACGGAATAAGTCATGAACTTTACGATCTGTATACAACTTCAACCTTTGATGAGGTTTTAAAAAAAGCTCCAGATAGTTTTGAAATAAAAACAAGTTCGGGAAAGTATACTATGAAAGTAGCTCAAAAAACAAACACAGTAATAGAATATAGATTAACTCGTGATTCCCATGAAAGACGTCGTGGAGAAAATACTTGTTCTGAACAAGAAATATTAAATAGGTGCTCTGTACGAATTCCATATCATATGACAATTACCACCCTAGACGGAATTACAAATCGAGCAACAATATCTATTGGAGAAGATAGACTATATAAAATAGTAGATGGTCACATATATGCAGATCCGGGAGATGGTATTTTTCAAGTTATACCTTGGTATAATAAAGATCCTGTTTTTGGGTGGATGCGTCACATTCCTGGAGTGAATCTAATGCTAGAAGAATCCTGTGAATCATTTTTATTGCCTTAATTCTCGTTCATACGACTTATGAAACACTTTTTATTAAAGTAATTTCAGGGTTCTGCTTGTGTTTTATATTGATTATTTTTCTTTTTTAATTCCAGATTCTTCTATTTTCATTGTGATAATGAGAACATCATCTAATTTCAAATCAGGAATTCTAGGAAGAATCCCAAAAATCCAGTTTCTATCTATATTCCTATCGTGATAAATTGTTAAATCTGCTTCAGTTCCGTCGTAAATTCTGAAAGAAGCTAAGTTTAGTTTATTGTGAATAGCACCTTTACAATATACTGTATCAGTAGAATTCTTTTCAACAATACCGTTTTGAACAATAACTGCCCAACCAACATCAGAGCCTAGAGACAGCGCTCTTATGGGTGTGCAATCAATTCCACGATATTCTACAAAAGGAAAAATTTTGCTATTAAACATAGACTGGGAGTCACCTTTTTCGATGTTCAAATCTGATACATATATGCTTCCTAAGGGGTCATGTCCATAGGCTTTATATTCTGGCGGCATTAAATCTCCACTTGCTAAAATAATATATCCGTCTGAATTATCTATCTTGAATTTGACATGCACTTTTTGGGGAACTTTTCCAGTTATTGTACATCCCTGCATTTCGGTGCTATCTAAATCTTTAAAATTTATTTGAGTTAATTTGTCTTGTGAATTCTTTCCAAAATGATAATGTGCAGCAGCTAAACATTGTAAAAGACCTCTAAATTGTTCTTCATTTTTAATGGTTATTTGATAAACACCCATATTCTTCATAACGCCTCCCAAAATTGGCTCAATTCGATCAGAGTAGATCCAAACTCCCAAACCAATAACTACTGCGACTATTATAACTGCAGAGATAAGAAAAACTGTTTTAGTTGAAATTTCAGCTGCCATAATACACCCTATGCACACCCAGCCAAATTTAGATTTTTTAATCCAATACTAGATACAAAATCACAAACAAATCCGGGTACTTCTGGTAAAATTTTGCCTGCAACAATACCAAAAATAAGTGCTCCAGCTAATATTGCCAATATTGCCCAACCAATAATGTAAACTGCTTCTTTCATTTTGATTAAGATTGTCCGAAAAGTGATCTTGCAATTTTAGTAACAGTTCCTACGCCAACTACATACATTGCAAAAATAATCGCAATGGCCAATAAGATTGTGATTAAAGCAGCAACCCAATTACCTAATCCTTTTCGCATAATTATTTTATGTTCGTCCTAGTTTTTATGATTTAATAGTTTTTTGTAAATTAGTATGTTTTTGTGAATCAATATGTCCTTGTGAATCTGTCCTTGTGAATCAATAGGTTCTTATGAATTGATGTCTTTTCATAAATTGGGTTTTTTATTAAATAATATGTTCTTTTGCAATGTGTTCTGGGCAAGTAAATTGATGCTTTTTTTTGCAAATTAACAAAGTTATTGTTTTTTTATTGCGATACATCCTTGAACTAATCTGTCTGTTTCAGACAAGCCAAAGAATTCATTAATATCATTGCTTAGTGTCCATCTTGTATTTACCACAACAACGCCTTCTGTATTATTAACTATGGTTGTAGTGAGTTGTTCGTCGTTTGGATTATAAAATAAAAGATAATATTTGGATTGTCCCATAAGAAATCCTTTGATCTTATTTAACCAATTATCTGTAATTCGTACATTACATTTTAATGGAACTGGTTTTACTTCTCCAAAAGCTGCGAAACCATCGTTTATTGTATATTCTTCAGTATCATTAAATTTGAAATTAACAATAACATCAGTCCCCGCCATAAAATCATCCCCACATGGGCAGCCTTCAAAAGGTGTATTTTTAAGCAACTTCCAATAACCTTTTGCATTGACTGTATCACAATTTATAGCGCGTTGTTGCAAGCAAAGCATTAATTGCTCTAGTTGTTCTGGAGAAGTTATATCCATTTTTCTATATCTTAAAATACGTACAACGGAATTTATCGCATCTCCTAGATTTGTATCTACTAAAGATGCAAAAGTGGAAGCAAAAACTGCTAATAATAATACTGCTCCAATTCCAAAAATAGCTGCTTTTGATACCATCCTTACCTCAAATTTACCTTAAATAATTGTTTTTAATATTCCCCCAAAGATTGCAGAAATTAGTAACGTGGTAATTACATAAACTATTGATCCAATTAATAATAATTTGCCCATGTTCATTCTTTCTACGGTTTTATTTTCTCCTTGTTTTACTCTAGTATAAAATAAACCAATAATCAGTAAAATCTCAATTATGTAAATTCCAATAACTAATTGCAATATGTGTGGGGGAATCATTGATTCTAATTTTATAAATCCAGATAATAAATTTGTACCCATGCCCGTATCTGCGCCACCTGCTCCAATTTCTCCGACATCTGCAAACTTCTCTTTTAAAATCGTTAGTGCATTGATCATAATTTGAGTCATGGAGACTGCAACTCCTGCAATTACTGGTGCAAGCATAAAACCAACGAATTTCATAGTGGTTGTACTTTCTTCCATTAAATCAGAAATCTCTTCTTGAGTGTTATGTAAATTTTGAAGATATGAGGCAATAGTAAGCATTGTGCCACTTACAACCTTGGTACCTCTCCGGGCAGCATCTACAATTGCCTTCATAACAGTTTCTATTAACTTTGAAGGATATTTTCTAATGGCGCCAAGTTCTTTGTCAAATATAGAATCTCTAAAAACCATGTTAACTCTTTTAATATTATTTGAGATTATTCTGAAAAATCCAGAAATAGATAGATTTTTCATGGCATATGCTGCAGAATCCAGAGCAGCTTCAATTGGTTTTCCATCAGCTAACCTGTGTCCAAGTTCAAATAACGCAACTGGAAATTGAGCTTCTATGATTTCAAGCTGTTTTTGTTTTTCATATCTCTGTTTATAGCCTATAAAAAAGTAGGTACCAATGCCCAAACCCAAACCCAACACAATGAATAGACTTCTGCTCATATTTGCAATAGATGGTTCTTGAAGCATGGGATTTTGTATTAAACTAATTAATCCGGGGGTGGCAAGTGCGACAAAAATTAAAATTGCAGGAACTAATGCGGGAATTTTTATGTGTTTTTTACCGAGTTTAATAGTAAATTTGCCTTTTGGTGGGAGAGCTCGTTGATTTAGGGGTTGAACGCTGGTTGTTGGTGGTCTTTTAATTAAAACACGGATCATTACAGTATAAAGAATCAAAGGTAAAACTATATCATAAAATAAAATTAGATGCGAAAGTTTAATCGTTGATTCTAAAAAAATAGATGCCAAGGGTAAAGCAATCATACCTAAAACAGGAAGTAATATACCGAAACCATTTAAAATTGTAACAGGCATTTTTAAGTCTTGAGAATAATGTTTCATTTTTTCTTTGGTGCCTTGTAAAATCGTTTCAGATGAAGCATGCAACATTTCATTTCTTTTTTGATCTGAAGGCTCTCTCATCGCACCTTTGATTAATTGGACTGATTCAAGAAAATCCCGATTATATGGCTCCCAGCGAGCAATATAATCTGAAAGAGAGCGATCAACATTTATTTGATTTCCAACTTCAACATTCCACAAAACTTTTTTTAAATCCTTTGAAATCGGACCTTCTAAATTTGTGGCTGCAAAGATAACAGCACCTTCTAGATTTGGAGAAGAATACGTGTATATTATCATATATAGTATGCAAAAAATTAGATCTTCAGAACCTTTTACAATTTTTTCTAATGCTTTTATATGAGGATAAGTCATTCCAACATACAATGCAATAAGCGGAATTGAAAATGCTGCCAATTTAAGAATAAGTGAAATTTTAAATAAGAATACTAAAAAACTAGGAATTGCTAAAACAATAGCAAGAAATATTCCAGTTGTCATACACTGACCTGGAGTAATGTCCCATTCCAGCAAGTTAATCGCGTTTGTAAGTTTAACATTAGTTGCTTTATCTGGCTTAATTTGAAATTTTTGAAAAGAATGACATAATTTAACATAAAGATTCTCTTTTTCTGGTTTGGAGCTTTCTATAAATTTCAAATAGTCTTTTGAGCGAAATCTTTCTTCTCCGTGTAAAAATTCAGATCCATTAAAGCGTCTTTGTAACTTTTTTCGTTCTTTATCCCACCATGCTTCATCAAGCTTATGATCCATACCTATAATAAGAAGTCATTTGCCTTTATATTTTGTAGTTTAAGCTCTTTTTTTACCCAGTTTAACCATAAGGAAAATATTTTTTTAGAATTCATAATTCCTTGGTCTTGCTTAACAAACTCACTAAGTTCATGGAATTTCTCATTTGATTTAACTGTAAATTCTGCTTCTAAAATTTCTGGTTTTTTAAAGTCCCTAGAATATTTAACAAGAGTCTCTTTAATTTTGGCTCTTAGTAATATGTTATTCCAAATCGCCGTCCAATCATTTTTCCATTCTCTAATATTATTCGCAATACTGTTCAAAACGAAACTTTCACCGTTTAATAATGTGTCTGTTGGAACTAATTCATCTTTTTGAGAGTCATAAATCATTAAATCAACAAAAGCGTGTTCTTTTAAGGGGTCTTCAGTCCATTCTTTTCTTACTTCAACAATATTGGTTACTCTCCTAAAGGTATGTAGCCCATCCGGAGATCTAAGAGTATTTGCTACAACAACAATATCTGTTGCTTTAAAAGAGGTTGGGGGAACACCTAGATCATTTACAACACGATCAAAAACACCATACGCTGAGTCTCCGTGAATTGTTCCTGCCACAAAATTTGCTAGAGCACCAATTCGCATTGCCTCATAAAGAGACTTAGCTTCTAAACTCCTTACCTCTCCAATAATTAGAACAGAATCACCTAATCTTAAAGCAGTTCTAATTGCATCATCTGCTGAAAGTTCGCTTTCAACTTGGGTAATTACAGAACGAGATTTCATTCGTTCAACATTATATCCCAAATCACGCAACGAAGAAACTGGAATCTCTAGCGTGTTGTGAGCTAAAATATTTTCACATACAAAAGATTCGTTTTGAGGAACAGAGAGATCGTATACGTAACTGCCATCGTGTTCGATTTCTTTGATGCTTTTTATTTGATCCCAAAATACATCAGATTCTGCTAAATCCTTGGAAGTCAAAAGCAGTTCTGTGTCTCCGGCAGGGATTTCCTCTATTAAGCTAGCTAGTTTTTCTCTGCCAAGATTATTTTCTCTTGTGATGTAATCGTAGGTACTAAATGAGGGGCAAATAACTGAAAGCCTCTTTTTAAAATCTAAAGAAATAGGAATAATATCTGTATTGTCGTGAGTTATATTTTTATTACAGAGTTTTTCTAGGAACTCTTTTCTGTGGTTCTGAACAAAATTTACTTTTTTTCTAAATTCCTCTAAGAATTTTATTCCGCTAATGCGCAGACTAATCATATTGTGTGAAGTATTATAGGAAGATGTGCCCTTACCTGACGCAAGCCTGACGCGAGAAATAATTCCAAACCCCAGAAGCAATGTTTGAACGTCTGAGATTAATTTAGCATTAATAAGAGATATACCTACTTCATATTTTGCAGTATATCCGTCACCACTAAATAAACCTTTTAAAAATGCGCCAATTTGTTTTTCTGATAAATTATATATTAGATTCGGAATTCTTTTAGTATGAGAGTTTCCAGTTAGGCCCAGAACAGAAATCATAACTTCTTTTACAGTTTTGCTATTGAACATGTATGAAAAACCATCCGAATGCTTTTTTAGAGCGCATCCAAATAATTTGCTAATTTTTGTGATGATATCAACTGCTTCTTTATCAGCAATAGAAAGTATTATGCTTCTTTGATCATAACAGCCATCTGCTAGCCACATACCCATAAAAGAAAGTAGTTCTTCAGTAAGACCTATTTTACAGTTTATTTCCCTGGAATGACCGCCTTCTTTATATTTTAAAGATGTAAGAGGCAGGTTCTCTTTTAAATCAAGTTCTTTAAAGATTGGGGAAGGCAAAATTCCGTTGCGTACCCAACTTCCCACAGTTGAATCTGAATAATTATATTTTTTAGCTAATTTTAAAACTTTTTTTCTGTTTTCCTGTATATATTTGCTTATATTTTTAGAAACAAAGTATCCATTAAGTTTCTCTGTGTAGTCTGCCAAGTTGAGAAAATCTAAATTTTTTTGAGATAATTTTAAGGTACGAGGTGTTGCAATGTAATTCCCTGCTTTAAGTTGTTTGGTGGGTATTGGGCAAATTTGCGCAGAATTATTCAAAGAGAATAATGAGTGGTCTTCTGTTACTTTAATTTTGCGTCCAGTTCTAGTTTCAATTTCATAGATTTTTTTCTTAACTTTGTGCCTTGAAACAGCAGAAACTGGTGAGAGGTGAAGTTTTCCGAATTCATCTATACTATAAACCTCTATTTTTTCAGGAAGGTCTGTTAGTATTTCTAAATTGTCTGTGGCTATTTTGTTCTCTGGGTCAACGAGGGGGTCAATGAGTTCACCTATAGTCGTTCTTTTAAATTGGTTATTAATGCGATACATCAATTTAGAATCTCCGGTCACTGAGTCTTCTACTGTGCAGATCCGGTATTTCTTCATCAGCTCGGTTAAACAGGCGCTTAGAAGAGAAGTATTATGTGCAAAAAGTCCATTTGCAACAAAATTGTGCGTATTCTCAATTGTCAAATCATAAACAAAGTCATCACTCTTGTTAATAAATTCCACGGAAGAGACTTCGTCCCAAAAAATATCTGAATTTGCTAATTTTTCAAATACGCTTAACCTAGTTTGTACCTTTAAAGAGGTAGAATCATCATAAATTTTTAATATTGTCCCAATAAGAGATTTTAAAACCATGTAGGAGGGTTTATATCTACCGGCAAAGAAATTAGAAACTGTAGAAACCGAGAAGTCTTCTGAAGCAAATTCCTGATTTGTGATGTGAAGATCTTCTCTAAATTTTTGCAATAGTGTTCCAAAAGAAACACAGTGTGCAATAAAATCATATGAATTTAATTCTTGCAAGATACTCTCTGATTTTTCTATTTGTTCTACTACTTTATTTTTAACTGAAGTCAATTTATGTTCAATAAGTTTTGCTTTTTCTTCTGAAACTGTGATTCCTCCATAACAATAGGACTTCAACGTAGTTTCTGGTATTTTTAAATCTCTTGAAAGTTTTGCGTAAGAAATTAATCCGGCGTCAACAAAAATTGGTGTATTTTTAATGATTGGTGCAACCTCGTTTAAATTGGATAAGGATTTTTGGTGAACGCTAAAAGTTTGCTTTAACTTATGGATTTCCCATAATTTTTCTATATCACTTACCTTGTTCTTTTGAAGTATTTTTTTAAGTCCAGAATCAGAAATATTCAAATCGGCAGAAAGAGTTACATAGGATATTCCAAGAAGTTTTCTTAAATAATCCACTTTAGATAAATATGTATCACAATCAAATTCAATAAATTTTCGAAGAAGTTCAATCTGTTCTTTACTCTCAATTAAATAATCATACCTTTTTCTATAAAATTCAATGATCTTTTTAAACCATCTTCGTGTTACTCTGTACTGATTAGTTTCATATGCCCAACAATCTTTTCCAGCCCCTCGCAAATCTAATGGACTCACTCTCAAAACTTTTCTTAAAGTCCGCAAGATTTCGTTTCCCTGAGGTATTACATCAATATTGGTATTATTCATGTGTTTTTCAGATAATAATCGTCTTAATCTTTTTTCTTTGTCAGGTTGAGAAAATCCAATTTCTTTTGCAAATGGTTCAATAAAAGCTCCATATATTAGTAATCTAAAATAAGTTGATCCTCTAACCCGTTTTCTATTCGTTGTAGAAATGATTCCGAATCTTAAAAGAGCCATCCTTAATTGTTCAATTATGGCCTCACTTGCACTAGTGATTTCAATTTCTCGCTTATTTTTATGTACAAAACCATCTGTGTCAAAATATCCTCTAATAAATGCTGCCAAAACAGTGTTATTAGATCGTAAGATTTTTTGTGGAATAATAATCTTATCTGCTTTTTTTCCAAATGGAATTTCGAAAACATCATTTAAAATTCTATTTAATACTCTAGATGTGACCTGTACTACATAAGTAGTTTTACTTTTGAAAACTCTGTAAGGAAGATCGAACATCTCAAGTAATGAAATATATCTTTTTCTTAATTCTGGGCAACAATTATGGAATTCTAATTTGTGTAAATCTAAGTGTCCATCTCCACAGATGAGACCAATAAATTCGGAAAGTTCCGGTGTTACTTTTTTGGGGAATTTAACCTGATGGGCGTTGGTACGACCTTTTACAAGATAGTAACTTTTTGTTTCTGTGAATAAATGATTATTGTGGTCTAACTCGATTTTTACATCTATTGCATTGGTTTTAATTCTCCTTGGTGTTGCAATCAACTCTCCAGTCTTTAATTCATCAGCTCTTTTATTCTTTAGCGCGCCATTATAGATAAAGTACGGGTGTTCTGGAGTAGTAACTATCTCTTTACCGGTTTTTGTCCTTAATTTAATCATTTTTTCAGGGGATTCTCTTTTCCATACATGTTGAATCTTTTGTGAGCTATTGGTCATTTCACTTAAACTTTGAACGTAAGACGGGTCTCTTGGCTCATATAATTTTCCATCATCTATTTTGAGTTTTTCTACCCCAATCAAATCCTTAATTTTTTTGATGTTGCCATCAGAAAGTTGAATTAAGGTGTTACCCTCAACACATTTTCCAGCAGATCTAGTTCCTGCAATGAGCATTGTCCTTGCGCCGTCGATTATGAAGCTTAGTAACCCAGAAGCCAATGGAGTTAACATATTTTGTTCAATAAACAACGGAAAGGTCCATGGCTTTTCTCTATGACGTCGAAATGCGAAGGCTAGACCTTCTGGACTTAAATTTTTAGATATAATTGCTACTCTGGCCCGCCCGCCTGGCACTTCTGTCTCTGTATCTAACACAGGATTAGCCTCATCTAATGGCCTTCCAGAGCTCATTCTGAATCGTGTAGCCCAGGATTCAGCATCATCGGAAGTAGGAATAAGATTGGTTACGCAGTCTCCATATTTCCCGTGAATAGTATAAATTGGAATGTTCCCTACAGGAGAATTAACATAAATATCTTGTAAGTTTGGGTCTGCTAAAAGAACCTCTAAGATTCCTAAACCAGCAGTATATCTTGTTAAAATAGTGGCTAATTGTTCAACTTTTTCTTCACTTAACTCCAGTTCCATACTAGCCAAAATATCCAAAAGCATGTCTTTTCCAATATTAAAGAAAACTTCCCTTGTTCTTTCTGGATCTGCAAACTCAGATTCTGTTGGTTCATGTTCAGACATATATCTTCGGGCAGTATCTAAAATAGCATATTCTTCTTCGTTTAAATTAAATTCTGGCGGAGTAATATGATAATGTAGTCTAATATCTCCTAAAACTTTGAAAATCCGAACTTCTGCATTTACTACAGGAATCATGTAATGATCAATTTCATTTCCATTTTCAGGAAGCGATGCCTGATATCTAGTCAACATAAAATTTGGCCGAATTGTTGGATGAAAAATCTGTCTATAGATGTCTCTATTTCCAATATGATGTCCAGGAAGCTGATCTTTTACTTTTTGAATTAAATCTGTTTTTTCTAATTCTATTCTGATAGGCTCTAAAACTGTTGAAATATATTTTTGATAACAACGATTAGATATCCCTCTCTCTTTGTTTTCAATAACAGTCATTTCTTCAATATATCTTTTTAGTCGAACATATGCACCAAGAGGGTCTGTTTGCAATTTGTTAATTACAAAATCTTGCATAAAAGCAACTCTTTCGGCAGTATGTTTTCCACAACTTGGTATTTCTAACTGAGAGGGATTTGTTAATTTTTTTCTTTTGATAAATTCGAGAACTTCTGCAATTTCCTTTAATAAATGTGTTTGGTAAACCGTATATTCATATTCTCTATCCTTAGCAAGAACAAATGATCGCGCTTCCCTTATTTTTCTAAGGTAAGTAATAACTTTACTCATAACTTCGCCGAAATCCTCAATTGAAGCAGCATAACTACTTCCTTGAAGATTTAGACGGATTCGTTTTTCATTGCGATCAAAATAATACTCTGATTGCTCAAAATAGTCTATTTTTGGCGTATTACCTTTAAATTTTGAATCTGGTTTTGTTGTGGTCATCTTTCCTATAAAGTTCTTTAGTAAAGATATTTAAAAAAATTTCGTCAATTGTCTATTGTAATGTTTTTTAAAAAACGTTCTAAACCAGTTTCCGAAGAGGAAAAAAGGAACCGGTATATTAGTTTAGAGTATCAGAGATATTTAAAAGCAGAAAAATCCAAAGAGCGGCGTCTTTTCTACGAAAAAATGTGCCATTATTTTTCTAAGTTCGCTAAAGTTAGCTTGGGCAAAAAAACTGATGAGAAATTTGAAGAGCACATTCGCGTTGCTAGGCTAAATCTTACTCCTAAAGAAATTGGAGGAACATTTCTTATTACCGTGGGTTTACTGACTATTGTGTGGTTATTTTTAACTGTGATTTTTCCATCTCCTTTGAGATTTATGATTTGGTTGGTTCCGTTATTTTGGACATACTATATGTTATCTTATCCTGGATTTAAAGCAGAAGTTACAAGGATTCAGGGTTCAGATGCTGCTTTAAGGGTTATTTTATATATGGCAATGTATTTAGACATGAATCCTAGCTTAGAAGGGGCCATAAGAACGTCAGCCCGTTACACCACAGGGCCTCTATCAACAGATCTTTCTAAATTATTATGGGATCTAGAAATGGGTCACTACACCAATATAAAAGTTGCTCTAGGTCATTATACGCAACTTTGGAGAGAATGGAGTAATGACTTTGTTAAGGCGTTAGAATATTTGATTAATTCTGTTTCAAGAGTGGGTGATGAACGACGATATATGGTTAAAAAAGCGCAAGAGTACATTATAGAATCTACTTACAACAATATGCAGAGGTATGCACAGAATTTGAAAGGTCCTGTTACTCTTATACATATGATGGGAATTGTTCTGCCAATAATGGGTTTGATTATGTTTCCATTAGTCAGTATTTTTCTGCATGATGCCATAAATCCAATTTACATTGCAGTCGGATACATTTTTATAATGCCTTCTCTTTTATTTTTTGTAATTCACAGGCAAATCGCTAAGAGACCTGGGGCTTATGCGCATCCTGCCTTAGTTAATGTCGCAAATGTGCCACCAAAAGATAAATTAATTATTAAATTGGGTGGAAAGGAAATTTTCCTTCCATTGGTTCCAGTATGTTTTCTAATAACTTTTGTTCTAATTATCCCTGGATTATTTCATTTTTTTAAAATTTTTAACGCGTATATATTCTTTTCTGGAACTGCTGAATTCAAAATTTTTATGGCTCAGAGGTATATTGGAGCAAATCTAATCGCAGATATGTTCCAAGCGTTTACTATATTTTGGGGGATTTTGGCTGGCTTAGTAACTTTTTTTATTGGTCGTTCTTACAAAAGGAAAAAAATCAGAGAAATGATTGAGGAAATTGAGCAAGGTTTAGATTTGGGTTTAACTGAGTTAGAAAATTCGCTGGCTAAAAATATTCCAATGGAGCGTTCTCTTTATGAAGTAATTCAAGAGTATGAAAAAATAGGAGAAAAAGAAACGCCTATGCATAATTTCTTCGTGGAAACTTTACGGAGAATTCAACAATTGGGAATGACGTTAAATGACGCTATGTTTTCTAAAAAAGGCTCTATTAAGAATTATCCATCTGCTTTACTTCAAAATACCATGCGCATTATAATCAATTCGGTAAATAAAGGGCATAGGGCTTTGGTAAATAATATTAGAACAATCAACAATTATATTCAAAACAATAATAGAATAGAACATTTAATTAAAATGCTGTTAGATGAAATTTTAGGAAGCATGAGAATGCTAGCAGCATTTATAGCACCCATTATGTGTGCTATGGCTGCAACAATTGGAACTATGATTCTAAAAATGCTTTACCAAATCTCAGTTGCTTTACAGGGATTAGAGGAGCGATTTGGAGTTTCAACAGGAATTACTGGCGCTCATGATTCATTTAATCAAGGTCCTCTAGCGAAATTAACACAATTTGATCAAATTATGCCTCCAACAGTTACGATGATGATTATTGCAATTTATTTAATAGAGGTAACCTTAATTTTATCATTTTTCTTAAATGGAGCGGAAAACGGTTTTGATGAAATCAATCGAGATATGACTATTGGCAAATACTTATTATTTGCTGGGGCCATTTTTACAATTTTAGTTTTGGGCGGCACTCTAATTTTCATGCCGTTTATTGAGAAGATATCACAGTTCTAAAGAAATTATATATATCACAAATAAGTATTATTGTATATGAACTTTAAATTTATGAAGAAGGGCCAAAAAGAGCTTACTATGATTATTTCTCTTATTATCTTGTTGGTTGTAGCTGTTGTTACAATTTCATTATTTTTACAATTCTTTGGCGGTAAATTAGACATTGGACAGGACGCGATTGAACAAGCACAATTTGAAGCGAAATGTCAGGGATATTGTAGTGCAATTTCCACTGCAGTTTCAGATAATGTAGGAGATGCAATTTGGGATTATTGTTATTATGCTGCAATCTTACAGAAGTCAGATTATTCAGAATTAGTTATTAGAGGTTCCGGTGCAAGCTCATTTTGTAGAGATGGTGTTCATTGCTTTAATATAGAGGGAAGTGTATGCACTGCAAGAGGTCGTGTAATAACTCCTTATGTTTGCTTAGAAACTATGTGTAAAAATCTTATAACTGCAGGAAAAAGTAAAGCAAAAGCGGAAGAACTCATTAAAGAAAGAATGCATAAAGGCAATTGTAATTTAAGAGAAGGTGCGAAAATCACCGTTGGAAATGAGGAAAGAGTTATAGATGTTCCAACGTGGTGGGAGCTCTTGTTTGAACATCCAAATTGTTCGATGACTTCGGGATTTATACCGGATAACGGAGGAGATACTCCTCCAAGTACGGGTTGCGTTGCAGCTTGCCGAGATGAAGGACACAGCGGAGCAACTAGCGAAGATTGTGCAAGTGTTTTAACTTGTGTAGGCGCAAATATACCTCTAACGCAAGCGGAAATTTGTGCGGATAGTCCAGATCCAACTTTTGGTTGCTGTTGTACTCCGTAATCTTAGGAGGATTTATTTAAATTAAAGGGTATTTGATTCGAGTGAATGCGGAATGCAATTATTCGTCTTAAAATTTATTCTAGGAAAAACTATATATGCGGGAAGATATAATTATAATTTGATGGCAACGAAAAAAGCTAAAAAGAAAGTAAATAATTCTAAATATTTAGTTCCTGGCGTCGTGGTTGTAGCGATTATTGTTGTAATTTTAATTCTCTTTTCCACTCCAAACCCCATCAAACAAGACTGCAATTATTATTGCAAGGAAACTGGTTTTACTGGAGCAGTAAACAGCAATTGTGCTGTGTTTACTCAATGTATGGCTCCAAATTATCCTTTAACCGGTAGTGTTATTGAAAAATATTGTGAAGGAGATTTTGATGTATGCTGTTGCAAACAGTAAGTAATATGAAATGATTAAATAATAAAAGGAGAATAAATATGAAAAACATGCCTAAAAAATTCATAATTTTAAGTCTATCTTTAACTCTAGTTTTTGTTTTTAGTTTCTCTTTTGTAAATGCAACAACCATAAGCTGCACACCTTCAACAGCAAATGTAGGAGATACCATCTCCTGTTCTGGTTCAGATTCGTGGATTTGTAAATGCAATAAACGAATTGATTGGGGAGATGGACATGCAACTACTGGGTCTTATTCTGGAAGTCATGCATATGCAAATTCTGGAACATATGTGATAAGATATACTTTATGTCATAAAGATGGATTTGCTTGCCTAGGAAGTTGTGATATTAATCAATGTCACGCCGCAACCACTACTGTGACTATTTCTCAAAGCTGCACTCCAGATTGTACAGGCGTTGAATGTGGATTAGATCCGGTATGTGGAACAAAGAATTGTGGAACTTGTACTACCTCACAGATATGCCAAGGAGGAATTTGTGTAGATGATAACTTGAAATGCATAGAAACAGATAATGGGAAAGATTATTATACTGCAGGATGTGTTGAAGGTAGTGGTCAAAGCAGAAAAGTATGTGATACGTGCATCGATGGAACAACATTAAAAGAATATTATTGTAATGGTCCAAACAGAGCAGAAACGACATTTAAATGTCCTGGAAAATGTATTTACTTGTCTTCTGGTTCATATTGTGAAAAAGCCTGTGTTGATGAAGATGAGGATGGGTATGGTAAACAAGGTCAAAATTCGGGGTGTGATATATCTGGTGATGATTGTGATGACACTGATGAAAGCATTAATCCGGCAGCCACAGAACTTTGTAATAATAATAAAGATGATGATTGTGATGGCAAAATAGATTGCTCAGATACAGATTGTGTAAATCAGCATCCGTGTACCTCTAAATGGACTTGTACTGAGACAGATAATGGAAAGGACTACAATGTAAAAGGGACCACAAAGCAGTTTAAACCAGATGGAACTCAAACGTATAGTAATTCAGATTGGTGCACAGGAACT
>JAFCCC010000018.1 GCA_017610385.1 Candidatus Nanohalarchaeota archaeon | reverse complement strand
GGTTTCACCAGCGCCACCTTCAAACAACACATTATCAGGAACTACAACTGCTGCTTTGCCATCAGATTTTAACAAAGTTCTTACATGTTGAACAAAATTCAATTGCTTGTTTGAGGTCGTCGTCCAGAAATCCTGTCTGTTATAAACTAAGTCTTCTTTTTCCTGTTTGCCTTCTTCGTTGGTAAAGGTCATACTGCTTTTCTTGCCAAAAGGCGGATTGGTAAGAATATAATCAAACCGCCCTCCAGGATCGGCAATTAAGGAGTCATTTCTGGTTATGGGTGGCTCGCTATTCATATCACCAATATTATGTAGAAATAAATTCATTAAACAAAGCCGGTATGTATTTGAAACTAATTCCCATCCTCTGAATGTTTTGAATTTTAAAAATTCTTTTTGTTCTTGATTTAACTGATAATTTTTAGGGTTAGAAACAAAGTCATATGCAGCGAGAAAAAAACCGCCTGTTCCACAAGCAGGATCAGCTATTGTTTTATTTGGTTCGGGTTTTATACATTCTACCATAGCTTTTATGAGTATACGGGGTGTGAAGTACTGTCCAGCACCACTTTTAACATCCTCAGCATTTTTTTCCAATAATCCTTCGTAAATAGTCCCTTTAACGTCTGTTCCCAGCATCGCCCAGTTTTCAGAATTTATCATATGCACAATTCTATAAAGCTTTGCCGGATCCTGTATCTTATTTTGTGCTTTAACAAATATCTGGCCTATTAACCCTGATTCTTTCCCTAGATCTTTCAGTAAGCTTATATAGTGCGTCTCAAGCTCTGTACCTTTTTTATCAACTAGGGTCTGCCAGCTATATTTTTCTGGTATTTTTAAATCTCGATTATAAGGCGGATTTGAATATTCATCTGACATTTTTAAAAATATCAGATAGGTTAATTGTTCAAGATAATCACCATAGGGAACACCATCATCACGAAGTACAGTACTAAAACTCCATACACGGGATATTATTGTATCTGCATTCATCTCTTTTTCCTCTTTTTATTATTTAATTCAAACTTTTCTTTTTCCTGTTTTATCCTTTCTAATAATTTTTCAGCAGCTTCGTCTTCCGGATTCTGTGGAACTAATTTCCCTTCAAATGCCTTTTTTAAAATACTTTGACGTAAATATTTTATCTTTCCTAAACTCTGTTGAACTGTTTCTTCTAATTTATCACATACAGAAAGACGGGATTCAATTTCGTTCACAACTTGTTCCTGTTCTTTTAAATTGCACAACGGTATGGGAAGAATTGCAAACTTAGAACCAGATATTTCTTTAAACGTAGTGCCACTTGCATAGTGTTCTGCTAAATTTTTATTATTTCTTAAATAATAATAAACATACTCGCTATTAATTCCATCATTTAATACCAAATTTTTAAAACCTTGATTGGTACAAAGTTCATTTTCTGTAATTGCGGTATATCCAATTGGTGCCCGAGAGGAAAAAACAATGCTTCCTTTTGGTAATAATTTAGCTGAAGACTTTTTTAATCCTTTTTTAGAAATATTTCTTGAACCTTTGGAAATGTATTTTTTGTTATATCCTGATAAATCTTTGGGGGTTATCCATGGAATTTCTCCATTAAAATATTTTGGTTCTTTAGTAGAAGGAGTTCCTCCTGATACTACAAATCCAATATCATTTAAAAATAACCACTTCCAAGAAAGCGGCATTTTGTAGATTTCTTTAATATTGTTATGTCTAATTTTTAGTATTTCTTCTGGTAACTTTAACTTATTTTTTCTTCGCCATTTTTCTGTTATTTTTCCTTCAAAGGCGGTTTTGAGAACTGCTTGTCGATAGATTTTTAGCTGTTCCTGTGTTTTTTTTAAATCTTCGGTTGCTTTATCTAAGTCAGAAAAAAGTTCTTCAATTTTTTCTACAATACGACTTTGTTCGTTTTGTGGAGGTATTGCACATAAGAGTTTAGAAAATCTAGATTTATTTAATATTGGCAATGTTGTTGAAGAAGATCTTTTGATAATTTGATTTTGGAAAAAAGGACATATCACTTGATAATATATAAAATTTGGATTAATGCTGCCAACTGGAATTATTGAATTTATTTGTTGATTCGAGGCTCCTTCATTTCTTATTATTCCGGTCTTTCCA
>JAFCCC010000009.1 GCA_017610385.1 Candidatus Nanohalarchaeota archaeon | reverse complement strand
AAATTCATATTATCTCCTTGAGGCGCTTCAGAAGTTATTGATTCAATAACTACATCATAAGGACCCCCAGAAGAAACTCTGAATGAAGTTAAATCAATTTCATTTCTATCTCCCTGCGTTTTTGTTATTTTCGCCAAGTATAAGCCTGTCGTAACTGGCGTCGGAAGAGCATAAGCATATTTATAGAGAATAGAATCTGAAGTTTGATCAAAAACAGTTAAATTATCTTTAGAAACACTAAAAAATAAATTTTCAGCAGGATCATATACTTTTAAATTAAGTGAGGTATTATCTACCTCAGATGTTATATTGCCATTCCCATACAGCAAAATATAAAATCTCATAGTGTTTTCCGGATACCATACAATACTTGTTTCCAGATCCATTTCTAACGCCTTATGTACTGTAAAATAAAAATACTCTGTTTTCGTTACATTAATGTCTGATATCGCATCATAATACTTAGAAATAGCTTTCAAAGTATAATTTCCAATATTTCCGTCAGAAGCGATTTGAAATGTTGGAACAACATCAAGTACCCCATTGATTACTTTATGAGATTCATTCAGTAAGACGTTCGTATCATATAATACTAAAATACTAACATTTCCGCTCAAAGAAACTGAATTATAATCTTCTAATCCCGCATTAATTGTCGCAGTTTCACCAGTAAAATAATGTGCCCAATTTGTGCTTAATGAAGCGTTCAAATATGCATAGACCATAAAATAAGTTACAAGAGAACGTGGTCCGCCGCCATTGTCTATAGCATTTAGTGTTACATTATAACGACCTCTTTGTAATGTATTATTATATGAATAAGACCAATTAGAAAAACCACCAGCACTATTTTGAGTTATGTTTGTTAAGTTAACATATTGTATAGTTCCATTGGGTTGTACAATTGTTGCATTAACTGTACTAATGCCTTGTAAAGATAAGTCCTGCAAATTTGCTAATAAGTTTACTGAATCTCCCTGCTGATTTTCCAATTCAATTAAAGAAGTTATAGTTGGTCCTACTACAATGCTTAAAGACACATTTAATGTTCTTTGAGTTGGCGTGCCTGTAGAATTTATTGTATAAGTTGAATTATACGTGCCCACACCCGCGTTTGTAGAATTATAACTAACTTCTAAAACCGCAGAAGATTGTGCATTTATTACAATAGAAGTTTCATTTAATTTTGTATAGTTGCCTTCTTCGGGACTCAATGTTAGATTTACCTGAGTATTACCTAAATTTGAAAGAGTTAAATTACAAACAGAACCGATGAAATCAGATAAGGCATTAATAGAACATGTTTGAGAGGATATTGACCATGCATCACTTTCTGGAACAGAGATATTCACACTAAATATATCTGAACCACCATTACTAGAAGAAACATTTATTATGCCTGAATAATTGCCGGTATCCAATCCTTCTGGAACTGTAATATTAATCTCAATTTCATACGTATTGGATAGTTCCAAACCAATTAAAGAAGTTGGAGAAAAAATAATTGTCAAATTGTCACAAGCGGTTCCAGCTTGGCATGTAAAATTTATTGTAGATAAATTACCATTTCCTGTAGAATTAATTGTAAAATTGTCTAATAACGCACTGCTTCCTTCTGGAACAATTCCGCTAATTGACGTTTCAGATACCTCTAAAACAGGAGTGTTTTCTATTTCAATTGTTGAGCTATCTTGAGTTGAATTTATTGACGTATTTAAATTAATCCAGCTGATTTCAGCAGTAACCATATAATTATTAGGAACATACGCTTTCGCTACGGTAATATTAAAAGAGTGATCACAAGAACCGCTTTGGGTAATATTCCCACAATAATAATACGAAGGATAAGCAGTCCAATTTTCTGGCAAGCTTAGTGTAAGATTCGAGTAATATGCTGTACTTTGTCCTGGATTATTTATACTAACATTAATTGTAAAATTTTGTGCGTATCTCTGAGTAATATTTTCAACAATCGTACTATTGGGAGTTAATACAAGTTCTAAATTTGTAGTTGGATTATCAACAGTAAATAATTGAGAATCAGTTCCAGAATTGTTATATTTGCTCATAATACAACTTAATTCATATGTTCCAGGAGTAGATGGTGCTGTGAAATTTAAGGTGTAATTTCCAAGTCCTGTATCAGAATACTGTGTTACTTGCGTTCCATTATAAGAACAATTAACTGTCACAGAAGTTATTCCTGTGTCGTTTCTACAATTGCTTACTGAAATATTTCCATAAATTGTTCGTTCTATTTGTCCTGCAGGATTAACAATTGACAAATTACTATAATATTGATTAGAAAGCTCAATACTTTTTTGAGTTTGATTTAAAAGAAAATACGTACCATCGTATACGTTAGAGGTTATAGTCCAAGAACCTACAGCACCAGTTTCTAAAAATGAATATTCATTTGTATAAATCGAATCCCCATTGCTTACATCCCCATGTGTGCCATCATCATATAAAATTACTGATACATCATCTAACTCACTAATTGTGCCTAAATCTAAGATAGAAGTTACATACCTAACTAAATTTTGTGTATCTTGCGTAATATTCACTCGAATATTCAGATTATCATTCAAATTATAGATTTCATAAGGTGTAAGTGTTTCTGAAGTTGCAGTGTATGTTTCACAATTTGATTTAGTTATTGTTAAGGGTGTTTGAAATCTATTTTTTAAATTTTCCACAGGAGTATGACTTGATTCATTATTAAATAATATCGCCGCACTTTCTGTTAGGGAATCTCCAGAAGGAATGACTGTTGAATCGCTTAATCTAATACCTACAAAACCTAAAGTTACTGAACCATATGCTTGAAAATTACTTGTTCCGCTTTCATTTAGATTTATTACTCCCAATCCCAATTCCCCTGCTGTTGTATAAACAGAACTCCACGAGTATGGGTCTTCTTGTGGAGACGTCATAAAGTCTATTCCAAATCCGCGCTCAGCATCTATCGTTAATGGCCAAACGTCTGCGTTATACCTTTCAATTGAACTAGCGTCTTTGTTTGTAAGCGTATGTTTAATTTTAATCCACGGATTGTCTTTGTATATATAATATTTTTTTGTTATGTTTGCTTCGCCTGTCGTGATTGAAGCATCACCAAATAATATTTCATCTCCTGATTGAGTGATTGTTAATCTGATTGGTCCTGAAATAACTGTTGCATTATTTTTTAGATTGTATGTTAGTTTTGAGCCATTTGAGTAAGAACTATACTCTATTGGATAGGTATCGGACACACCATTAAAGATTTCTTTTGAACTTCTTTTCGCGTAATACAACCCAGAAACATCATTTTTATCTGTATCAATTTTTAATTCCAATACAGAATTATTCACAGAAACTTCTTCCCCACTCCATGAATAATTAATAAAACTATTGTAATCTGCTTCTGTTTTAGAATCGCTGGTAGTGTCAAAATATATTTGAAAGTATCTTGTTTCACTAGCGGCCGTTGTTCCATTTAATAACCAAATTACTGTTCCAACAGCGTTCTCAGAATTGTAGTTTTCCAATTCATCAAATTGACTAGCAATCTCATAAAGAACACTACCTGTCGCATTATATTCCACTACCCTCACAGAATTATTATCAAACATTTCTGAGGTTAAAGAACTTAATTCATTTGTAAAATTGACATATAATTCTACCGGTGAATTTTCTCGGGAATACGTAGAAGTTGACACATTTACGTCCATTCTATAGTTCCAGGAACCATTCCACCAGTCATAGGACGAAGAAAAAACGTTTTGCGAAAATAAAGAGATAAACAAAAATATAGAGAAAAGTAGGAAAACTACTCTTACTTCTTTCAAAATACATCCCTTTCTCATAGGCACTCACGACAGGCGATTAACTTACTTTAAATTATTTGGAGTGGCTGGAATATAAAAGTAAGTAAATGCTCAATTTCTTTTTTATTTCTGGACAACGCACCTTAGATTAAAAGAACCGCGGCAGTATAGCCTAAAATTAACAAAATGGCCATGTGTTTAAATCCGGCAGTCAATTTGCCTTCACTTAATTTGCCAATGACCAAGCCTGAAAAAATAGATTGAATAACTATTAAATTACGGAACATTACACGATATAGACTAATAAATGATTTAGCTGTTCCTCCTCCTGGCTGCAGTGAGAAAACATCTCCTGAAAGATTTAATGTTGGTACCAAATATCTCATTAATCCAATTAGTACAATAATAAACGCGAAATAAACAATATAACCAGTCAAAACTTCTCCATAAAGTTCTGTTTGGCGTTCTTTTTTTAATTTTCTTAATTCCTTTAAATTTTCTCCAATTGAATTTAGTACATTAGAAATCTTTCCTCCAGAATTGTATGTTTGAATAATTGCACGAATTGATCTTTTTATTGTTTTAGAGCCACTTTTCTCTGCAAAGCCTTCTAAAGCTTTTTCAAATGAAAGTCCCCAATCCAACTTAGCAATGATTTTTTTAATGTGTGGTGTTAGTTTGCCATAATCCATTTTTTTAGTTGCTGTAACCGCTTGAGTTAGGGACATACCCGCCTTTAAACCGCCAACAACATCTCTCAAAAAGTCTGGAAATCTATCTTCATAAGCTTCTTTTTTTAGAAACTCAAAATATCTCCAAAGGAAAATTGGACCAACCATGATTAATGCCCCTAATAAATTCAAGAGAAGATATGAAACTTTCCGCGCATAATAATATTGTTTAATTCTAAGATATTGCAGAGTAACGCGACCATTTGAATTTAGAACAAGCTCGTTATTTAACAAAACAAGACCTTTTTCCAGTGTTATTGAATCTACTTGGTTTGCGACAGGATTTTGTATTTCGCGAATTAAAACGCCATTTAATTCCATAGAAACTAAAGTTGCATTAGTTTCTCTACATTGCATTTCAATTATCAAATGATCTATTTTGTTTGGATTCTGAGTAATAAATTTAATATTCGCTGAATTTTTTTGATTCATTAAAAGCACAGTTTTAGTTTGATCTCCATATGTAATTTCAACAGTATTCACTCGGACATTATATTGCCAGGTATTGAAAATAATCAGAGTCATTCCCATTATTGCAAAAACTACAAAGAATGCCAACAAAATTTTATGATGTTTTATGAATTCCATAATCAATTACATCTCCTTTTGAACTGTTGATAAAAATATCAAAAATATTAGATTTATCAGTGGAATTAAAAAATAAACTCCACCATACATGATTTTTTCAATTTCAAAACCAAGAAGATTTCCACCCATCAAATTTAAAACAGATAATACTGCTATTAAAAACAATGGTGCAGCCACCAAAATTGCAGTATAAACACTCGCATAAACTGATAAATTCTGAATATGTTTTTTACGTCTAATTTTATAATCAAAAAGTGCAGTTTTAGATTTTTCTTGTAAATACTTTTTCAAAGAGCCACCGCTCTCTAATGTGGATATAATTCCATATAGAACTTCCATAAACGCCTCAGAAGGTGTCTTTTTTGCAACTGTTTTCAAAGCAGTTACCAAGTCCTCACCAAAGATTTTAATTCTTTTTAAAATTCTACTAGCTTCTGCAGAAAGTTCGCCATATTCTTGAAAATTTGTTAAAAGTGTAAATAACGCAGAAGGAGGTATACCAGACCCAGTAACCGCAGACATATGATTTAATGCAAAAGGAAGATTTGTTTCTATGCTTGCTTTTCTTGCTTTAACTCTTATTGATGGATACAAGAAAAATATGGTAAAACTAAACAATGCTAAAGCAAAGGGTCCCATTATTAATAAAACGCCTCTGAACATAATTGGTAGTTTAGAAAGTATGAAAATAACTAAAAATAGCAAAAAAGAAACCAAATATACTAACAGAGGCGTCAATAATAATTCACAAAAATAGGTTCTTGAAAGCGTATGAAAATTACCCTTCATTAAATCCTGCTTTAATGAAGAAAATAGATTCGGATGTTTATCCACAAACTCCCCAAATAAAGAATTTGATAAACCCACATAACCTTTTCTTCCCCAAAAAATCTTAAATTTCTCCTTTTTTGATTTTTTAAAAGGATTTGTCTTCTTTTTAGGAGATTTTTTAATCATAAAGACTAATTCGGAGTTTTCAATCATAAAGTTTATGTTTTTAATTTAAAATGAGTGTACTTTTGATTCTGATAACGCTTCTTCTTTGGAATACACAATTATGCCATCTTCGCCGATTTTGAAAGGATGCATTTTTTTATCATGAAGAGCCCCCCTCAATTTTCTAATTAAAATAGCATTGGTTAATTCAGAACCGCGCGGATTTAATAAAAGTAAGATTATCCCGTCTGCAATAAATTCTTCTACACCAAACCTACTAATCTGCTGTGGTACATCATTTTTAATCTCGCCAGTGAATAAAGAAGTACATTCAAGCTTTCCTAGTTGCTCATTAATATCCATAATTAATTTTCGCACATCTTTCACGTTTTCTACATACAAATTTAAAGCAGTAATCGAGTCAATTACTACTCTTTTTGCATTTGTTTCTTTCACATTTGAACGAATTAAATCTAGTATGTCCTCATATTGATATGGGTCATATCGAACAATAAGCAGTTTTTTGTTTTCTATTAATGCATCTAAATCCCAGTTAAATGGCAGGTTTCTTTTTAATTCGGTTACACTCTCCTCAAAAGAAATAAAAAGACCATTCTCTCCAAATTCTTTAGCGCCTTTATACAAAAATTCCAGTGCAAATGTTGTTTTTCCACAACCAGCACCACCTGCAAGTAAAATAGTGCTTTTTTCTGGTATTCCACCACCCATTAATTCATCTAATCCTTTTATTCCTGTTTTAACGCGGGGAATATTTTTCATTATATCTCAACTTATTTACTTTATAAACGGAAAAATAAATATGTTATTTTTGTTATATGGTAGTTTTACTATATATTATAACATAAATCAAAGTACAGATCATAATTTAGAATATGATACAGACTATAATATAGAATATAACGTAAATTAGAATATAGAATATAATATAGATTAGAACACACAATCTAACCTAGACCCTACTGCAAAATATAACATAGATTATCGATTATAATATAAAGAGGTAAATATGCTGGAAATAAAGAGAATAAAAACTGGAATCGACAAACTAGATAAATTACTTCAGGGCGGATTTCCAAAAAACTCAACTATTTTGTTAGTTGGTGCCCCAGGAACGTGTAAAACAATTTTTATTAATCAATTTGTAGATAAAGGACTTCAAGAAAAAGAAACTGTTTTATACATTACAACAGATCATTCTCCTAGAGAAATAAAAGAAATGGCAATTGAATTTTCTCATAATTTTAAAGCAAATGAAAATAAACGATTAATTTTCTTAGATGCGTATTCTTGGAGAACAAATGAAGAAAAATCAAAGTTCGCTGTAACTGGTTTAACTGATTTAAATCAAATGAATATAACTTTATCTGATGCCTTAGTTTTCTTAGGACCTGTCAAAAAAAGAATTGTTATAGATTCAATTTCTTCTATGATATTGTATACTGATGCGGATTCTGTTGCCAGATTTTTGCAAACAGTCAGCGCTAAAAGCAAAGCATCGGATTCTTGCTTAGTAATGACTATAGAAGAGGGAGTTCATGATAAAAAAACAATTAACATGCTAAATTTTGTTTCAGACGGATGCATTAAATTAAAAGAGGAAGACGGCAAGCGGTTTTTAAAAATTATCAAGATGTCACAAACAAAGCATCCTCTGGACTGGATTCCCTTTGATATTTTTGGAGAAGGAATAGATTTACTCTGAATACGGCTCTGTTTTATTAATTTTCAAATCAGACAGGACTTTGGCCTTGTCTTTATAATAATTAGAGATCATTTGAGAAACATCCTCAAAACTTCTAATATTTTCTTTTCTCATCTTCTTTAAAATTTCTTTTCGGATATTAATCTCTTTTTTTAGCTGACTTTGACCGATTCCGTACTGCTTCTTAATCTTGTCCAAAATTCTGCTATTTTCTATTCCTTTAAAATCAATTGAATCATCTATTGGGGTCCACGAAAAAATCTGATTAGTTATTACATTCTGATTCGATGTAACTGCTTCTATTTCATGAATTGATTCAATTCTTCTCGCACTTTTTCCTAATTCTTTGGCCTGCGTCATAACTACGATAATATCTAAAGTTTCAACTAGTGCGGGAGATAAATTAATTGGAGGAGTAATAAGTCGTTTAATAACTGCATTAGGAGACGATGCGTGTATAGTTCCTAAACAGCAGTGTCCGCTGGCCATTCCTTGGAATAAAACAGACGCTTCTGTCCCTCTTACCTCTCCTACGACTACATAATCGGGATTTTGCCTAAAGCTTTCTTTTAATAACTTAAACATTGTAATCTCTCCATGTTCTTCAAAACCGTAACTTGGTCTTGCAACAGAAGGAATCCAATTTTGATGAGGCAATTTTAATTCCCGAGTGTCTTCTATAGAAACGATTTTATCTTCAGGAGGAATGAAAGAAACAACCACATTCAAGAAAGAAGTTTTCCCTGTAGCAGTTCCACCAGTAATTAACATAGATTTTCTGTATTCCATTGCGAACCACAAATATACCAAAATATCCAAATCAACTGTTTTAAGATCCAAAAGATCTATAGCTGAAAAAGGAATTGAATTAAATTTTCTTATTGAAAATGTTGGTCCATTTGACGTTATATCTCTTGTAAACGTTGCATTTACTCGTGATCCGTCTGGTAAAGAACCATCTAAAAGCGGTTCCGCATAACTAATATATTTTCCACAACGCTCAGCTAATTTAACTACACGATCCCGTAATTTGTTCTCATCCTTAAAATTTATGTTTGTTTTGATACTGCCAAATTTAGAATGAACAACAAAAAGAGGAATATTAACTCCTGAACAGCCAAGATCTTCAATATATGGGTCATTCATTATTGGTTCTATTTCATTTAGACCAACAAAGTCTCGGTATACATAATACATTATTCTTTTGTATTCTTTTTCATTTACTTTTAGTCCAAGCTCCTCTAGAATCGCCAAAATTCGGTTTTCCAAATAACCAATTATCTGTTCTTTTGTTTCCAAAGAACTCAAAGAAGTTTCCAATGTTTCTTCTAGACCAGTTCGTATTTTTAAAAAAATCTTTTTCTCAGTTTGAGTCAGTTTTGGTTCCTCTACAGTATAAATTACCTCTTTTTTCTTAGAATTCCACTTAATATGCGCTTTAGCAAAAGGCGCCATTAACTTATATCGTATATCTATCTCCTGTAATTTAT
The DNA here is from genome assembly GCA_017610385.1 of Candidatus Nanohalarchaeota archaeon. Classification (GTDB taxonomy): domain Archaea; phylum Nanohalarchaeota; class Nanosalinia; order Nanosalinales; family JAFCCC01; genus JAFCCC01. The sequence goes on along the minus strand of JAFCCC010000009.1, from coordinate 15,775 downwards.
CAAATGTAGGAATAACAACAATTTCTTTTTTAGTTTCAATTTCAAAATGTGGTTCCCTTTCTTTAATTCTAACGTCTAATAGGCCATAAAGCAAACTCTTCTTTATTTTTTTCTCTTTTTCAGTTTTCTTCTTCCTGATTAAAAAATTCATTAATTTAATATTGAACTTTAGCCTAAATAAAAGTATTAATGTCAGATGAAGATGTACTGAAGTCAAAAGACATTGGTCAGACAATTTATGAAGAAGTCCGACAAAGCAGGTTTGATTTAAAAAAATTATTCTCGCGATTTAGTAGCGGTTTAATTATCTTCTCCGCTTTATTTTTGCCTTTGGTTTTGTCTTCTTGCGATGAAAAAGAACATCCAAAGTCAGAACCATCTTTAATTGAACACATTTTAGATTCTAGCGAAAAGGTTCCGTATGATGATCCTTGGTTACAGTATTATACAACCTGTACTACTGAAATACAAGAGTTAAGAAATGCCTGGGACAGAGACCCAAACGAAGAAATTGATGAATTTCCCCTGGAACTTCAAGTAGAAGCAGCTCTTTTGGCATCAAAACTCTGTGAGCCCTTTTATGACAAAAAAACAATCTCTTTAGAAAATTATTTTTCAAGCGCATTACACGCTTTAAATTTTTCAGTCAGAATGGTAAATAAATATAAAGAAGTTTTTGATGTACAATTGGCCCAATCTTTATTTGTACCATATAGTTTCGGATTTAAAGATCAATTTAATGTTTTGGGGGTTGATTTAAACTCCTCCAAGCCAATTTTAGGCATTTATGACGGCGTTTTAAACGCTCTTACCGTTGTAACGAATTCTATATGGAGAAATGAGGCAGAAGAATTCTTACTAGTTCATTTATATGGATTAAGATTGGTTGCAAATAACGCAAGGACTTTGTCTTCTTTAGGTGTTCCATATACAACCACCCCTCTTAAAGCAGAAGTCGAAATACCCCCTTCTCTTTTGGGTTATTTTCAAAAGTTAACAAAAGAATTCCGAGAGCTGTACGAATCACTTTATCCAACGAATTCTTCATTATATGGTCCTGTTGTATCTTTCAAGGCGCTCAACAAAAAAGTAGCCGCTCTCGAGCGAATCGCTCTTAATCACATTAAATTTTTAGAACGAAAAAAAGAAACAACTTTCGGTTCTGTCTGTGTTGTTTCAGGAGAGCTCCCATTTTATAAGGAATGGCTTTCTGATGAATTAAATCTGGATGAGCTACCTGCTACATTTACTCACACCTCTGGTGCTGTTTTAGAAGTTGATTATAACGGTGAAAGAAAAACTGTAAATTTGCCAATGGGTGCAAGGTATCAGCTTAGTTTAGATGAGGGTCGCGCACACTATCTTTATCATGTTCCTGATCGCCTAGATCTTATTAGTATTTACATATGGAATCAGCCCGTAATGTACTGTATCAATATAGATTGGAGCTGGATTGGTCGAGAGAATTTAGGACTTACTCGCTCAGATACAGTTAATTGGGGCATTATCACTCATGATCGTTCTGGCAAATTTGAGTAAAACAAACTTATTTATTCTTACTATGTTATAAAAAGTTTATGAAAGGAAAAGTTTTAAGAGATAGAATTTATGAAGTTATTATAGCTAAATGGCCAACTCATGTTTCTGAAGTTGCTCGAATTCTAAAAATGTTTCCAGAATCTGACCCTGAAAACAAATCCACCATTGCCAAGGTAAAATACCACTTTGATCAATTAGCTAGAGAACATAAAATTAATGTTAAAAAAATTGATCGAGCTTTAGTTGCTTGGCCAGTTGAAGTTGAAAAATATCGCGCATTACAAGAACTTTTGGGAAATATATGAAGTTTATATTCTCTTTTGAATGCAGATTTTTACATACATAGTCACTTTTTCAGTAATTTTCCAAGAATTTCATTACTTTTTATGATGATGCAAATTGAATTTAATTTTGCAGCATCCGAGCGCTCGGAGTTTTAGTTATACTCAATTATTTATACCGAAAAACATAATACATTTCTATGGTTGAAAGATTAAAAACAGGTATTCCCGGACTTGATGGTTTACTGAACGGAGGGGTACCAAAAGGTTCTGTTACCTTAGTTACTGGTGGCGCAGGTACAGGTAAAACCATTTTCTGTTGTCAATTTATTTTAGAAGGGATTAAAAACGGAGAGAAATGTATTTATTTAACTCTAGAAGAAGAACCAGAAGAGATTAGAGCTGACGCAAAAGAATTTGGATGGAATTTTGAGAGTTATGAAAAAAAGAAAAAGCTCTCAATACAGTATATGAACCCGTTAGAAGGACACGGATTTGAGACAAGAATCGAAGATATGGTAGACCATATGAAAGCATCCCGGATTGTTCTTGATTCTACTAGTGTTTTAGGTATGTATAGTTCAACTGATGCAAAAGTAAGAGAAAGATTATACTCTTTAATTAGAATCCTAAGAAGATCGCACGTCACTGCATTGCTAACCGCTGAAATTCCAGAGCAAGATAAAGGATCTCTTTCACGATTTGGTGTAGAAGAATTCGTTTCAGATGGAGTAATTGTTATGTATTATTTATCTATTGGAAGTGGCCTGTATAGGAATATTGAAATCAAAAAAATGAGAAGAACAAATCAAAAGAAAGGAACATTCCCAATGCATATAACAAATAAGGGAATAAAAGTGTTTGAAACTGAAGAAGAATTTATGAAAGTACGTTAATTTAATTTTAACATAAACCTACATAATTTAGAATTATCCATTACACGAGCAATTTCTTTGCAAGCTATGTCTTGATCATAATTTTTAGAAAAGACACCCGATAGTAATCCTTCTATGAAAGTATTTTTAACTGTTTTTTTATTGACCTTTTCTGCTTCTCTCAAAAGAAGCCCGTTTTTAACCCAAACTTCCCCCTTTTTGGTTTTCAAATCAAATTTTTCAATAGTAAACTCTCCCAAACCTTTCATGGTTAATAAATCCATAATAAAATCAATCATTTTTGTTCCACTTAAACCCATTTTTCGAATGTCTTGAATCATACTGGTTCCCATTTCTTTTCCAATCTCATATGAAATTTTTTCGCCAGCTTTATCTTGTAATTGAAGTAACATAGAACCATACATCAAAAAGACATCATTATCTAAAAGTTCTGCTTTTCCATCTGCCCCAAAACTTAATTTGCGAGCCATCATTAATTTTTTAGCTAGTGAATGCATTTTCTTATAACTCCACATCTTTACGAATATTTTTGAGTTTTGTCCATGTTTGATAGGTCAAGTTTTCTTCTTTATCTTGTTGAACCTCAATATCCTTAATTAAGAATTTAGCAGCTCTTTGATCTATTGCAAATTTTTTAACAGCGTTTTTTAGTGCTTTTGAGAACTTTTGGGCCTCTTTCTTATCTGAAAAGTGTGCAATTACCGCCGCTGGAGCCGTTTGCATTATTTCTAAAAAGCCGTTACTAGAAAATAAAAATCTTTGATAAAATTTACCTTCAATATTGTCTTGGCCAATATAATGAATAGGAACAAATTTACGTTCCAAATGATCCACAAATTCAAATAGTTTTTTACTACTTTTTTCCTGAACAGTAATATTAGCTTCAAGTCTTTCTTCATCAATATCTGAGATAGTAAATGGCAATATCTCTGGCAAATCAATTAGATTTACAAAGTAGTGTTCTGTTTTCATTTTTTACGATATTATTTTGTTTTCTGAATTTAAAAACTGATTTGTTATAATAAAAGTTTTAGATAGTTGAACTACGAGTATATACTCATGATTCTTCATGCCTAAAAACTAGATTCTCAGTAGAAAGTTTTATATATTCATTTAGTGAATTATTCAGTAAGTGAATATAAATGAAATTTATAAACCGGACCGAAGAATTAAATTACTTAAAAGAAGCAAAAGATCTAGCCCACAGCAAACTTTTTACTGTTTCTATTTCCGGGTTAAGGAGAATAGGCAAGACCCGCCTAATTCTAGAATTTCTCAAAGAAAAGAATCTTTATTTTTTTGTAAATAAATACAAATCAACAGAAAGCCTTCTTGCAGAGTATGAACTCGTATTAAAAGAAAAAGGGGTTCTAAAAGAGCTGGAAAGGATAGAAACTTGGGATGATTTCTTTAAAGTTTTATTTAAGCGTTTTCATGGGGTGGTGGCCTTTGACGAGTTTCAAAATTTTTCTTTTTTAGATAAAGCAGTATATGGAATATTGCAAAAATACATTGATCTCAATGAAAATAGGAAAGAACTTCTGCTTATTTTTTCAGGATCCTTAGTTGGTCTTATGAATAAACTGTTTTCTAGCGGAAAGGAACCATTATATGGTCGAATTAAGAGGAAGTTTTTATTAAGAGAGCTTTCTTTTAAAAGTGTTTTTGAAATGTGTGGGGAGTTGGGTATAAGAAATATAGAAGAAGTTATTCAACTTTATGCAATTTTTGGGGGGTTTCCGAAATATTACATAAGTTTAGAGGATGAGAATTTGAAAGGAAATGATTTTATGAAAATAATGGACAAATTCTTCTTTACTGAAATGGCAACTTTGGAAGAAGAAGTTAAAGAAATTCTCGCACTGGAGTTTGGAAAGCGCTCCGGCGTTTATTATGATATACTTTCCGCAATTGCTTGTGGAAACACAAAAATAAGCGAGATTGCGTCTTTTCTCCGTAAAAAAGAAAGTGCTATAGCTAGACAAATGAATGAACTAAGACACTATTTTGAACTAATTGGGGTAGAAGAGTCACTGATAAATCATAAAAAAATATTTTATATAAAACACCCTCTTATGAATTTCTGGTTCAGATATTTCTACAAGAACATATCCGGTTATAAAAGGCGCGAACAAAAAGTTATTGAATCAATAAAAGCAGATACAAATGCATATGTTGGCAGAAAATTTGAACAAGTCTGCAAGAAATTAGCACCCTCTCTTTTGCCAAGGAAATATGTTAAGTGGGGCAAATGGTGGGGATTCTATAGAGAAAATAATGAAAGAAAAACTGCTGAAATAGATCTCCTGGCTTTAAACGAATCCAAAAACGAAATACTCTTCGGAGAATGCAAATGGAAAGAAAATGTAACTGCTGAAAAAATTATTAGAGATTTGGCAAGCAAAACAAAGTTTGTTCTGTGGCACAATACAGAAAGAAAGGAAATCTATGCGGTTTTTGCCAAGAGTTTTAAAAGCAAAATTAATGAATTCGAAGGAAAAAAAGTTTATTGTTTTGATCTGAGTGATTTGGAAAGAGTGATTAAAAAATAAATTAAAAAATAATTAGAATGTTGCTGGTGAGTTCCATTCTCCCTCCACCCTCGAAATTGTAAATGGCAATATCTCCGGCAGATCAATTAGATTTACAAAGTAGTGTTCTGTTTTTATTTTACTCTAATTATCTTTATCTCTGAGAATTTAAAAGTTAGCAGATGATCCATTTTCTATAACTGCCCAACGAACTAGATCAGACAAACCAAAATGGCCATCATGAGGGATTTGCGCTAAAGGCATTCCCATTCTACCTATAGGCGTTATTCTTGTTGCACCTAGTTTGCCCATTTCTTGTGCAAATGCGTCTAAGCGATCGTCAGGTAGTTCAACCCCAACAGTTTGCAAATAATCTGAAAAAGGAGTCATTAGCTCAAATACCTGATCTACACTCTTCACTGGTTTCACTCTAATTACCCTGTAAGTGCAAGACGGCTCAAATTTGTTATTCTCGTCATAAATGACCATCCAATCAAGCCCTTCTTCTGGCGTGAAAACTTTAACTTCACCCCCAAAAAGAGATTTCATTTCATAGTTTTGTCTTATAGACGCGATACTTGCCTTAGATTTTATAGATAAATTTCCTCGTGGCAGATCTACACTCAACTTACTCATTTGTTTGGCTAATTCCTCTGCAAATTGCTCAGGTGAAACTTCTCCACCCGCTTCAACATAAAATATATGGGGAGACAAACACCCTTGCTGATCATATAATGAAGCATCCAAGGCTGCACGTTGTGATAACCCTAATAAATCTTCCCCTGTTAATCCTTCTTTTCCAATAACTCCAAAACCTAATTTGTGTCCATAAGGAACAAATCTAGTTTCTGGCCCCACTTTTTTACTTATTTGTTGAATTGCTTGAGGGCCACCATAAGCTACCACAATTGGAACATCAAATGCCAATCGTTCCATTTCTTCATCTCCTCCTACCCAATACCCCAAAGCAATTGTTTTTGCTAATTCTGGATCCTCTTCTGCAATGGATTCTAGGTATAGGTGTGCAAAGAGCGGCTCCCCAGAAGCTACCTTTCCTAGGTTCGCTGATTTAACTAGTAATCCCCGTGTTAAACTGATTATCGGCAATGCAGGAACATTCCCCGCAAAAATATTAGTAATAATATCAGGACCATACGCTCTTATTTTCCCATCTAAGCCTTCTCTATCAATATATGTATCTAAAACTCTTGAATCTCCTAGATCTGTTATGATCATATTATAAATTTGTTGTTCTGTAAACATACCTGCAATACCGTTTAGCGTAAAAGCAATCATTTCTTCTGAGAATCCACTAGTAATAGGAAGCTGTTCTATCGCCTGTTGTCGTAACTTATACTCGGGATCCAACCACTTTCTATTAACCCGATCCAAGACTTCAACAATTTCAGAAACAGGCCGGTCTTGCAAGTATCTTGCTCTATTTGTTTTAATTTCAGTCATTGCACTTTGCAAAGATTCAGGAGTAAACGTTGGAACCGAAAAAGTTACTTTATTCTCATTTTCTCCAAAAGATAAATCCGTTGTATCTACAGAAACTGCTGAATATAAATTAACTGCCGCCATTTTTAGCTTCACCCATAAGTTCTTCAATGGCTAAAGAGCATCCTCTGGCTTCGGCACCATTTGCTCTACCTAAAATCTCAAACCCAGTTCCATAGGCAGTCTTAATACTATATCCTATATCGTCTGTTTGTACACCTAAAACAGTACTTACATTTGCTAAATCATAATGTCTTAGTAGCCCCGTTTCACTCTTGAAGCAACCTGGCCATCCTTCCATAGGACTATCAGGTTCTAGAATCCTATTAAAATCTTCTGGATCCACTACAACCGTTCTAGTCCATGGACTATCTGGCTTGTATCTAGGTTCTTCTATTCCGAAGTAGGCGTTTCTTAAAACATTATCATAAAATTGTGATGCTCGCTCCGTCATTCCCAACAGATTAATGCAGTGATCCTTAGATATCCCTAACGTCTCTGAGAGTTGCGAGAAGAATTCTGTTTTCGGAACTTCTCTACTTCTTCCCTTATACCCTCCACCATCAATTGTTCTGCTACCCTCAGGCAACTGGAAGTTCATATCTCTTGCTGCACACGCATCAAGAAAATGTACAAAACCAAATGTGGCTCCAATGATACTAACGGGATCTCCTGTTTCTTCTGCTTGTTTAAGTGCAGTAATAAATGCCTTTGTATTTAATCCATCTTTTCCTATTAAGAATGTACTATTTTCTCTCCCATAGCAATTCACCCACAGCTGTATCGCATTAGCCATTGACATATTTGGAAGAAATTCAGGAGAGGGGGATAATGCTAAAATTTGCATTACTTTTCTATCTGGGACCATAAATTCTTCATAGCCTCTAATAACTGCTTTATCATATATTTTTACTCCACGTTCATCAAGATAATACGTCCCCTTTCTTTCTGAATCTGACGTTCCACTGCTAGTAAATGATTTAACCGCTTTTTCTGATGGAAAGCAGGATACGGATGCATGTTTAAATGCTGCAGTTGGAATCGCGGGAATACTTCTCCAGTCACTTACGTTCTCTGGAGTTAAATTTCCTTCTAAACAAAAACGCCTATAGATATTATTACTTTCAAATTGAGATCTAAAAAGCTCCAAGGCCAATCTATTAAATCTATCTTCCTCCAAATTGCCACCCCGTTCATCTAGAATCCTCGAAATCTCTACATCTAAATCTTCTTGAGATTTCGAGACGGATTTTATATCTGTCATCATCACTACTCTGTAATAGTTATAAAGTATTTATAAATCTTTCGTTTGAGTTTTGCCTTTTTCAGCTATCAGTTCGTCTGATATTATTCCTATAGAAACTGTAGCAGAATTAGCTACCGGTTCAGATTTAGGATTGAATGTATACTCTCCCATAGACCCAAAACCTAGTATGTGCGCATCAGGATATTTTTTATTTATAGATTTAATAATTCTATCTAGTTTTTTCTCTCCCAATGCAAATATTCTGCGCAAAGAACAATCAAAAATGAAAATAATCTTTGGTTTAGCTCCCGCATCTTTTCGTGCATCCTGTATAGCATTACTCTCTGCGTTGATTACTTTTTTTGGATCAATTTTAAGTTTATTCAATACCATATTTTCTGGGATCTTCTCTGCAAACAGCAGTTTTTTACCTTTCACAACTTTTAAAGGTACCCTTACGGCAATATTGCCATGAAGATCTATAATCCCAAAAGGATTCGTATATGCTGTCGAAGCAAAAGGTATCATCTTAGAATCCATCTTTGCAGAGAAATACTTTACTGCTGCTTTAACAACAGGAACCAGCTTCATCATCATATTGGTTTTGTGGCTCCAAAGTTCTTCAAATTTGATTCCAATTAACTCCGCATAAACTTCCGCGGCAGGTCTGCCATCTAGTTCATGAACAATATATCCCTCAGATTTGGTTACAATACAAGTTTTATTGGTTGGGATGTATCCATGACCGAAAGCAAAACCTACTTTCAACCCAACAGATATTGCCATGCCAATAGCAGCATCATTATATATCACCCCATTAGCAAATTCAAAATTTCCAATCATTTTAGCATCATCACCCGCAGTACCACCAATGATAGGAATATTATGACCTATTACTCTATGTGCTCCTTGCAGTACCGCGTCTTCCATCCCGCTTAAAGTAAACGTATGTCCTGGAGAGAACAAGAACATAAAATAAGAATACTGTTTCATTAGCTCAACAGAAGATTTTTTCTTCTCCGCAAGATAACGCAAATATGGAGTAATCATTTTTTCCCTTTTAAGATTTTTAATTGCGTCTTTAACAGCTAATTCTCCCGCATTCTCGGGATTTTCATGTACCTTAGTTCCTATGCCAATTCCGGCTTGCAGATAATCTGAAGATATTACAGACGCTACACATGAATGCTCAATGACCCCTAAATTACTAATTTCTCCACAAGTAGTGCATCCGACCCAGGGCACATCTTTAAAAATAGAATGAGCACCAGAAACTAGTTCTTCAAGAGTTTCTCGGTTTTTTCCGTATTTTCCGCCAGAACAAAATAAGATTCCAAAGGTCGGCTTTTTCCCGCCGTCTTTTTTCATTTTTTCCAAAGCCATCTCAACGGCCTCTTTACCGGCCTGAGCTGGGTCATCAGCTTTGGAGATTCCCACTCCCGCGTGAACATATTTACCCATAATGTCACATTCTTTAACCATATGTTTTAACTATGGTTAAATTATAGCGTATAATCCACTACAATTACTTAAATTAAGATTGATGCCTTATATCTTTTGGGGTCTGTTTCCTGTGAAACGAATAGAATAAGCTTGATTTGTTAGTTTAAAACCATAGTAAAAGAAATCACATATCCGAGCGCTCGGACACAATCACATTTTAGAAACAGCATCAATTCCTAATAGATTAAGTCCTTTTTCTAAAACCTGTGTAAAACACTGAATTAAAAATATCCTTGATCTTTCTCTCTTTTTATCTTCTTGAATTACAGGACACTTCTCATAAAATTGACTAAATAAATTTGCCAAAGAATAAACATACTCCGCCAAAATATTCGGAGCGTAATTCTTACTAGTTTCTTCTAAAATTTCCCCAAATAAACTTAATTTTTTAATTAATTTAATTTCCTCTTTTTCCGTTAATAAAGAGAAATCAACTTTATCCCTTATTTTTTCTGTACTTTTTTCTAAAATTTTATTGGCTCTTACTAAAGAATACTGAATATATGGTCCTGTATTCCCTTCAAATGAAATAGATTCTTTTGGTCTAAAAATGAAATCCTTTTGTGCATAATGTTTTAACATAAAATATTTTATTGCGCTCAGCGCGATTTTTAAAGATAATTCTTTAGCTTCTTTTACAGAAACATTCTGCCTTTTTTTAATTTCTTTTTCAGCAGCTTCAGCAACCTCTTCAAGCAAATCATCTGCATCAACAACAGTTCCTTCCCTTGATTTTAATTTTCCCTCAGGCAAATTAACCATTCCATAACTCAAATGATAACATCCTTTTGCGCCCTTAAACTTAATTCTCTTAAGAATCTCAAATAGGACCTTAAAGTGATACTTTTGTTCACTTCCCACCACATAGATTGATTTATCATAAGCATAATCTTTGTATTTTAACTCAGCCAGATACAAGTCTTGCGTAATATAAACCGTGGTTCCATCAGCCCTTAATAAAACTTTCTTCCCTATTTCCTTTCCAAGATCAATTAAAACTTCTCCGGCTGTGCCTTTACGAAACACACCCTTTTTAAGATACGTATTGACAATCTCTTTTCCTTTCTCATACATTTCACTTTCAAAATATTCTTTATCAAACCTAATTCCAAAATTCTTATAGGTTTCTTTAAAACCATCCAAAGCCCACTTATTCATTTTTTTCCAAAGAGCTCTTGTTTTATCGTCTTTGGCTTCCCATAGTCTTAATAATTCTTGCGCTTCCTTTTCTAACCCAGGACTGTCTTTTGCTTTTTTAGCAAATAAAACATAAAATTCACCTACAAAATGATCAGATTTTTTATCTGGTCTCGTGTTCTTACCCCATTTCTGATAAGATAACATTGATTTGCAAATATGAACTCCCCTGTCGTTATTCAAATTAACTCTAAAAACCGTATGCCCTTGAGTTTCCAAAATTCTTGAAATAGATTCCCCTATGCACATATTTCTTACATGTCCTACATGAAGTGGCTTATTCGTATTTGGCGCTGGAAATTCAACTAAAATCGTTTTACCACTACTTTTCTTAGAGCCATAGTCTTTTTTTTGAGTAGAAATTTCTTCCAAAACCGATTCAGCTAATTTTTCTGGTTTAATAAAGAAGTTTAAATAAGGTCCCATTGATTTAACTTCTTTGATTGACCCAGACGATTTAATCTTCCCAGCCAATTCATTAGAAATTTCAATAGGATTCCTCTTCATTTTTTTACTTAAAGAAAAACAAGGAAACGCCAGATCACCCATTTCCAGATTTGGAGGAAATTCAAGACTTTTTGAAATCTCTTCCAGATTTAATTTTGTTTCTTTTGCAATTAATTTTGCTACTTCTTCGGTAAATTTGTGCATCTTCCTATCTCTTAATAATTAAGGGCAGCTTCCAGCGGAATACCGCCTTCTCTCACAACATTTATTTTTTGAAGTGAGTTACACTCGTAACTCGCTGTTTTATTTTCGCTTAAGCCTTTTACTAAAAAGGCTTAATCGGACCTGGAGGGGCTCGAACCCTCGACCCCCAGCTATCTTCCAATCATTTCCTTTCGGATCAGTTCTTCTAACTGGTAGAAGGCATACACCTAAGAAACATTTAGGTTATTTTCCTAGTTGGTGCTCTATCCAACTGAGCTACAGGCCCAAACTTATGAAAGTTTGATTATTGTGAAAATTCAGAGAGTTTCCTATTTTGTTAAATCATAGATTTAACTCACTCGTAAATGAAGATTCACGAATCAGGAAACCGTTATAAATTTTCCGTATTAAAGGTAACATTCCTTTAAGGAAGCCCCATAATATTAAAAAGAAATTAAATGTGTGACTTTTTAAAGTTAAGCTCAATCTCTATACAATTGTGCCTAAGAACGCATTCCCATAAAGATGTAAAAACACTTCTAAAATTACTAAAAATCCAATAGCACCAACAACCCATTTCGGATCAATTCTAATTGCATCTGTGTCTTCATCATAATATCTTACAAGACCTCCTGAGCTAGAAGGCATAGTTAGTTTCTTTCGTGCCATACATCTTCCTTAGATGAAAAAATATTTAAGCTTGTAGTTTGAAAATCATCGAAATTATAATTAATGTAAACTATAATAAAACTTCTTTGAAAGAAGAAATAGTAAACTTAGCAAAAATTATTGATTCCAGGATAATTGATTTAAAAGAAGATATATAAGATAAGGGTCTGATGAGGTGAGTAAGCCCGCTTCTGTTTAAGGCATTCTACTAAGCGCACAAAGCTTGCTCCACGTGGACTGTCCGTTTCATCTTCATCTCAGAGATCTCTTTCATTTTTTTCTCAATTAAGATTAAAAAACGATATTTCATCGCATATACTGAGTGAAGTTACGTTTCTGATACTGTTGCGTGGTTCTCACCACCCTCTCTCCCAGAGGCACGAATTTAATGGGGGCGGGACTTTCCTAATTCCCTAAGGAACTGCTGCCTTCTACCTCTTCAGACTAATTTTATATTGTTTTTAGTACATATATAAAGCTAACTACTACTATGTACTATTTTTATATATTAGTTTGAAAAATTTAGAAAAATTGAAGATTTAGGCAATCTGTCTAGTTTCTCTACAAGCTCGAGTTGGCATATTTTTGGCTATTAGTAGCGGTGAGCTGAAAATCTCGTTGCCTTGATTCTTACACTTCCGCTCTATTAACTCCTCTTTTAGGAGAGCCTAAGCAGTCTCTTTTTGAGGGTGGCTTCGCACTTAGATGCTTTCAGTGCTTATCCTTTACAGCGTAGCTACTCAGCGTGCCCTATCGGACAACTGATCCACCAGAGGCTGCGCTCCATAGTTCCTTTCGTACTATATGGATCTTCCTCTCAGACTACCAACATATCTAGCAGTTAACGACCAAACTGGCTCGCGCCGTTCTAAACCCAGCTCACGAACCGCTTTAATGGGTGAACACCCCCACCCTTGGCTGCTGCTGCACAGCCAGGATGCGATGAGCCGACATCGAAGTAACAAGCCTCGGGGTCGATATGGACTCGCGCCCGAGACAATCCTGTTACCCCCGGAGTACCTTTTCTGTCGTTCCTGCAATTCATCAACAAAATTACAGGAGTTCGCTAGGCCACACTTTCGTGTCAGGAAAACTTAATGTTCATAATCCTGTCAGGCCGACTTTTGCCCTTGCACTCTACAACCGATTTCCGACCGGTTTGAGTCGACCATTGGGCCACTCTGATGCTTTCTCAGAGTGATGCCGCCCCAGCTAAACTACCCATCTGCAGATGTCTTCTTACGAGTAAGAAGTACAAGTTTAAAAGGACAGTGTTCCATTAGCGACTCCACGATCCCTGACGAGATCGCTTCGACGTCTCCTGTCTACACTCTACATTCAAACTCGTACCTCAACCACAGACTGTAGTAAAGATTCACGGGGTCTTCGCTACCCACTAGATATCACAGGTCTTTTCACCTGTATGACAAGTTCACCGAGCTTAGACTTGGGACACTGAGGACATCGTTACTCCCTTCATGCGGGCCAACAATTAATTGGCAAGGGATTACGCTACCTTAAGACGGTCATAGTTACCGCCGCCGTTTACCAGCCCTTCACTCTGTTGAAACAAAGGTTCAGGTACTGGCACTGGGCAGGAGTCACCAACTATACACAAGATTTCTCTCTAGCAGTCGGCTACGTTTTTAGTAAACAGTCGTGTCCTCCTTGTTACTGCGACCCAAAACTCGCCGAAGCGGTTTCGGGCACCCCTTATAGCGAACATACGGGGCTAAATTGCTGAATTCCCTAAGTCTAATTATTACTCGAGACACCTTAGCCTTTTCAGCCAGGGCACCAGTGCTGGTTCTGGGTACGAACACAACAAGTGGCTTAATCGAATTTTCCATGATTCCAGGATTCATCTAAACCCAAGATAATTTCTTAGGCTATTCCCAATTTCCTTCGGATCTCTTCATTATAATCCCCGAATTTATACGGTTAAATGGAACGATGGTTCCACTTAGATTATCCAGAAATGTAACGATTAACAGAGCTTATTGTGGTATCTGAATATTAACAGATTTCCCATTCTTCGTACTCCTGTTAGGGTACGAATTAGGATCGACTAACCCCCCGTCGATCATCGTTGCGGGGGAACCCTTGCCCTTTCGGCGGAGTTGATTCTCACAACTCTAGGCTGGTACTACTGGCAGGATTCTCATTTCTACACGGTCCACACAAATTCACACCTGTGCTTCCGCCCATGCAGAACGCCTCCCTACCTCTTGTAGTTTATACTACAAGACTTGGATATCGGTAACTGGCTTTAGCCCCGTCCATTTACGGCGCCCCGAGCCTCAACGGGTGAGCTATTACGCTTTCTTTAAAGGATGGCTGCTTCTAAGCCAACCTCCCCGCTGTCTAAGACTCAAGACTACCTTTCTTTACACTTAGCCAGTATTTAGGGACCTTAATCTAAGTCCGGGTTGTTTCCCTCTCGGGACGCGAGCTTACCCCACGCCCCCGACTCCAGAGGTCTACGATACTAGCGAATTCTGAGTTTGACAAGATGCCGACCCGTGAAAGGCCGTAACACCTGATCAGTGGCTTTACCTCGCTAGAAATCTCGCTCCAGGCTGGGCTTTGGTCCATTTCGGGAGGAACCAGCTATTACCTGTTTTGATTGGCATATCACCGCTAATCCCAAATCATCCGAGCGCTTGTCCACAGCAACGGTTCGGGCCTTCACCCATCTTTCGATGGGCTTCACCCTGTTCAGGACTAGATCAACAGGCTTCGGATCGTGTTCCGCTGACTAAACCCGTATTATCAGGTTGCTTCTCACAAAGTTGCAAGCATTCGCTTTCGCTACGACTTCTCTTTTACAAAGATTAACCTTGCCAGAAAAACACACTCCCTGCCGCGTTTTTCGAAACGCACGTTAGAACCCTGGTACTCTCTACTCGTACTATAGCCTCTCGACTAATTCCTTCGTAGATTATCATTCCTTCGGGGCACTAACAGACTATAGCCAGATAAATTCAGGCTCTTTTCATCTCCTTTTTAGGGATGCTTTTCAGCTTTCCTTCACAGTACTATACGCTATCGGACTCGAGACGTATTTAGGGTTGGAGGTTGATGACCCCCACATTCTCCGAGCAATGCCAAGCCCGTTTACTCTTGAACCTAATCAATTCTCACCAGTTTTAATTTACGGGACTATCACCCTCTAAGGTAGAACTTTCCAGTTCACTTCAACTCAACTATAGAGAATCTAACTTAGGTCACACCACATCTCCCTTAATTCACATTAAGGGATTCAGTTTGCCCTATCTCCTTTTCGATCGCCTTTACTAAGGAGATCTCTATTGATTTCTTTTCCTGCGGTTACTAAGATGTTTCAATTCACCGCGTTCCCGATCCTTTCGGATCATCTGATGATGGGAAGTCCCATTCGGAAATCTTTGGATCGAAGGCTACATGCGCCTCCCCAAAGCTTATCGCAGCTTGTCACGTCCTTCATCAGCGTCTCGAACCAAGCCATTCACTATCTGGCCTGTAATACCAACTCGATTTACTCGATGAAACTAGACAGATTGCCTACTTTCTTCATAACACAATAACTGTTCTGGGTAACATGTGCTCGTGAGGATATATAACAAATCATACACCCCCTGAGAATTAACAAATAATTCTCTTCTTTGGTTTTCGCTTAAGCCTTTACTAAAAGGCTTATTTTGCTTGAATTGGAAATGCATTAATTTCCGATTTAGGAAACTTAACAAGTTTCCGTGAGCTTTTATCTGAAAAGCTCATTTT
>JAFCCC010000016.1 GCA_017610385.1 Candidatus Nanohalarchaeota archaeon | reverse complement strand
GCCATACCCTCCACCACCACCAGAATCGGCATACCTGTAGTAATATCCAGTAGCTTTTCCAGTCCCACTTCCCGGCTTTCCATAGTAACTGTCTGTAGAACTCGCACCACCAACATAACCTTCTCCATCAGCAGAGACTTTGCCGCCTGAATCAATTGTGAATGTGGTCGCAGTTATTTCAACACCTTTAAAGCCCGTGCGTGATGGATTTCCTTTTAGAATTAAAGTTCCTGTGTTTGTAACATGAACTGTGCCATACGTATAAGAACCAGCATTTAAGGTTGTGGTTCCTGTTACTGTTAAATCTGCCGCACTCACCGAGATAAATACTGAAGTAAAGAATAATCCAGAAATTATAAAAAATAAGTACTTAGAATACGACTTTCTATTCCAAATTATCTTTACCATTTTTTCCTACGGGATTAAGATGTTTCTGAAACCGTAACATTTACAATCCCCTTCGTTTTATTCTCTCCAAGTTCTTTTAACCAGAATTCAATTTCGCCTTCTTTGTAAAATGTTGGCTCAAAAACAGAATCAGGATCTAATGGTTCTTCTATTCCAATTAAAGGAATCATTAGAGTATAATTCTCAGAATCTTTATTAATAAATTTAATTCTCTTACCTTTTTCTAATTGTAACTCTGTTTTTAAAAAGGATTGATTTACAATTTCTATTATGGGAATCTGATCTTCTGGAATTGGTTTAGTATCAAAATTCTCGTCCCATTTACTTGTATCTATGCGTATTCCTCCTTTATTTCTTCCAATTCTTGGAGCTACAAATATCAAAATAATAGTTAAAAGCAAGATACATACAATGGACCAGAAAATTAATCTTTTAGGCATATAATCACTGTATAAAATTTGTTTAATTTACATAAAAAGCTTTACGAACGTCATACAAAATTATTTTTTCCATATTTTATGAATACTAATTGAAATTATTGCACCAACTAATGCAATTAGTACTAAATAACTCCAGTTCAGATCTGGAGCAGTTCCTAAGAACCCTCTAGCTTGTTTTGATTGTATCGAAACTGTTATTTGTTTTGAAACAGAGTTTCCAGTTATTGATGAATTAGCAAAGAAATCTACTGTTCCTTCACATGGATTCTGTGTGCATCCTGTTGCGATAATTGTAATTGGAATACTCTTGTTTTCTTTCGGAAGAACCTGTACATTCATTCTATTTCCTTGAGTAGTAGTTATCCATGCGTTTACAGAGCCCGTTGAACTTAATGTTAAGTCTAATAAGTCGGTCATTGCAGTGGAGGGATTATATATATACAATTTTCTATTCTGGGTTTCGCCAACCTTTAAAGTGATATAATCTGTGGCGTAAATAGAACTAATAAATAGAAAAATAAATCCAATACAAAATACTATTTTTTTTAAATGCCACATGAAATAAGATTAGAATTTATTGTATATAAATTAATTATCAACGATTGAATTACTCTGCAGTAAAGTCCTCTATCGTACTTTTAAAATCTTTTTCTGATTTGATTAGACCCTTATTTAACATGTAATATTTGGTTAGCAGGTAATAAATGATTCCTAGTGCTTTTTTGCCTTTATTATTTGCAGGAATTACTAAATCAATATTATCTGTAAAATTTCCCGTATCACAAATTGCAATAATTGGTAATTTAGCAGCCATTGCTTCTTTAACCCCTTGTTTATCTTCCGAAGGATCTGTAATTACTACTATTTTTGGTTCTATGAATTCTTTTGCATTTGGATTTGTGAATAAACCCGGAAGAAATCTTCCTGAAACAGCACGAACTCCTGCAATTTCTTGCATTTTTATTATGGGTTTTATACCATTTTCTTTTCTAGAAACTACTGCTATGTTCTCTGGTTCATAATTTGACAAAAATTTCGCGGCGATTAGAATTCTTTCATCTGTTTTTTCCACGTTTACAACAGCCAATTTGCTTTTTTTAATTTGAAATACAAATGGACTCATATCTTTTGATTTTGTTCTCATTCCGATGTGAACTCCTCTTGAAAGATATTCATCTCGTTCTACTAAAATTTTAATCACCTGTTTTTACATAAATACAAAGCTTTATAATGCTTAGTTAGATTTAGCTGATTCTTTTTCCTACGTCAGGTCTTTTAACTGTAATAGGAAGTATACCCTTTTCTAATTCCTGTTTTGCAATTTGAACTGGCTCAATTACGTCTGTTTTAATTACTGCTGGAGCACCCATTGAAATTTGTAAAGCTCGTGCACCAATCATCCTAGATTTTTCAAATCTCGTATATTTTTCCATTTTTTACCCTTGCGCTTGAAATATCAATTATTCATAATTGATCTCCCACACATTTTAAAATAGACTCCCCATTAAAACGGTTTTTACTTAGCCTATGTATCCAGTATCTTTGTCTTTATCTCCTTTTTGGTTTTGCAAAATTTGACCTTGTAATTCTTGAACTTTTTTAATGACTTTTTCAGCTTCTTTAATTTTCTTGTTCAAATCTGTATAATCTATTTTTATATTTAATATACGTTCCAAAACATTTAATACCTTTTCTGTTGCTTTAGGATCAGAAAGTAAGAATCCGGGTGTTTCACCCAACAAGCACACACCATTTAATCCGAATCTTTTACCAACTGCTAAAAGCAAACCAGTAGCTCCAACAACTTGTCCTACACTATGTTCAAAAATTACACCGAATTTTTCATACTTACTCTTCAATTTTTTGTTAGTTGGAATTCCTAAAACTAATGGATCATCTATTAAGTCCCCTACACCGTAGCCCCCAATAGTTATTAGTTCTTTTACATTATATTGTCTTATTAGGTCTACAATCTTATAGGCTACTTCATAATGTCCTTCTGGAGTTATACTCTGTGTATGACCTGTTAAAAATATAATATCTGGTTGTTTTCCTTTACTTTTTAAATAATAAAGCTCGTTTGTTAGTAATTCCATTTCACCAGAATCATTAACTATTGCAATGTGTGGAAAATGATTTGAATAAATCTCCCCAAATTTTATTGCTCCTAACTTATCTATTAAATAAGATACAGCAGATCTACCAATATGTCCAATTCCTGTTAAGCCTTCAACGAAAATTGGATTTTTTAAATCTGGTTTTTTAGTAATTATTATTTCTGTTTGAGTTCTTTCAGACATATTCTAACCTCTTTTTCATTTTTCTCCGATAGATTCCATATTTATCTTCTGGAGAAAATTTTGGGGGAACAACATTTTGAGTCTCGATTCCACACAAATCACATTTTGTTTTTAGAGTATATAAATTACACTTAACACACTTTTTAATCTTTCCCATTTTATTCCTCTATTGAAAAAGATCCGCCAACTGCTTCAATTTTCTCCTTTAGTTCGTTTATTTTAGTTTTCATTATTTCTTTTCCAGATTTATACTCTGGTGCAAAAACCTCTATTTTATATCTTGGAGCAGAAATATAACTAATTTTTACTTTTTCTTCGCTTGTCAAAATTTCTTTGAGTTTAGTAATTCCGGCGGGTGTTGGAATTCTAATAATTGCCTTAGATTCTAATTTAACTTCTTTTAGGGTAATAAGTTGATTGGCTATGTTTATTACTTTTTGAGAATATTTTTTATCAAGTAATGAATTAATCTTTTCTGGTTCTTTTAATGCGGTTTCAAAACCATCAAATGTAGTTCCAAATTCTTTTTGGAAAGGGAATGCCACATTTTCATATAATTCATCCATTGGAATTTGCATCTCTTTCGAAAGTTTTTCTAAGAATTTTTCTGCCTTCTTTTCTTTATTCCATTCTTCTAGTGTTAATTTTTTTTGTCCCTCATTTACTCTTTTTAATGAAAGATTTACAGATCGTCCATCAACTCCTAATACATAAGCTACTTTAACTTCTCCAACTCGGACCTGTTTCCTGATATTACGAACCCATCTCCTAGAAACTTCCGAAATATGGATTAAACCATCTTGTTCATATTCAATTAATTTCACAAAAACACTATGCGGATTAACCTCTGTAATTTTAACAACGACCAAATCCCCTCTTTCTGGATATACTCTATATTTTTTCATTTAATCCTCTGGAATGCAAAGAAATTATTTTAAAATCGTCCCTAAAATTTTGGCTTTACCACCAGTACTTTGTGCAAGTTTTTCATTACAAACTAAACAATCAACGTTTGTTGAGAGTTTTTCAAACAAAATTTGTTCGTTATTGCATTTATTACATTTAACTCTAATAAATTTACTCATAAAATCACGCAATTTCGAGCTTACCTGCCCGCATAGCTTCTCTGGGTTTATTTGATTTACCACATTCTTTACAAGTATAGTGAAAATTCCTTTTCTTTGACGTTGGACTCTTTCTACCTCTAGATCTATGAGAGGGGTCTTCGTATGGAAACGAACCGTATCCTTTTTCAATATTCGCTTGTCTATGCCTGAATCGTTTGTTTAATACATTTGATTTGCCTTTGCTGTCTTCTTTTAATACCTGTAATGTGTGTTTTTTACAGTATGGGCAATATCTATTTTGTTCTTTTGCTAATTTTACCATTTCGATCTAGTCCTAAATTAAGAATAAGCTTTTTAAATGTTGTTTTTTATGCACTGGAAACTGGACTTTTTATAACCTCAGCAATTCCTTGATTAATCAGAACTTCAGCATTTTTTAAAGGCAGATTTATTTCATCTCCGCTATTAAATGGACCATAAACTTCTAAATTAACCCCCAAAAACTTTGGAACCGCACTTTTTATTCTTATTTTATGCATTTGACTTTCTAATATTTCCTTTGAAGTTGATTGTTCTATACTTTTAATTTCTTTTGTCTGTTGAATTTGTTTATTTTCTATTTCTTTTTTATTTTGTTCTGTAGATAGAATCTCATTAAGCTCTTCTGATTCTTTATTTTCTAGTAAGACCGGCGTAGTTTTGATTTTTAATATTTCTTTTTCAGGTCGTACTTCTTCTGTGTTTTCTATTAGTATATTTGAAAGTGGTTCTATTTTCATAGGTTCAATAGCAGTATTTTCTTTAATTTGATTTTCAATGAGCTCTGACGCGGTTTCATTCGTATTCTCTTTTTTTATAGCATCTTTTTCAACTTCAGTTTTTTGTTCAATAGATTGTTGTTTCTCTTCTTGAAGCTCTTTTAATTCTTGCTCGTTGGCTGCACCACGAATAATTCCGATTTTCGTGTCTACAAATTTATGGTGTTTTTCAAAAATCATCTTTAAGCTTTTTAAAAATTCTTTTTCACTATCTGAAACATTTTTTATTGGTATTTTTGTTTTTGCTGCGAGCGCGGCTAGTCTAATTAACTTACGTTCTCTTAATTCTAAAATGTCTGAGATTACTCTTACTGCGTTTTCATATTCTTTACTGCTTAACCGATCCCCCAAAGATCTTTTTAATTTTAAATACCTGGCAATACGATCAAGGAACTCTGGCCCCAACTCTTGCAATGAATCATTATTTCGGCCCCGTTTTTGAACGGTTCTGAGTTCTTCAAAAGTAAGAACATTAAACGGCACTTTACGTGAATCTTTTTCCCCCATATTTTTAGTATTTGTAAGAAATTTTTAATGTGTATCTGACATTCATTAACGAATTTAAAAAAAGCTGGGACGAAATTGATTTGGCAGTTATCCAAGCGCTCGGAGTTTCATAGATTTAAACGTTAATAACAAATAAAAAAATTATGGACAGATTTAAAAGAACTAGCGCCAAATCTAAAAATATTAAAGACATCAATGCTGATGAAGACATTAGAGCGAGGGTTTTAGGAACAGTTATTGAAAAAAAAGAAGATTCTATAATATTAGATGATGGAACGAAATCTGTTGAAGTGTTCGTAGACAATCAAAATTTAGTTTCTATAAATGTTAAAGATCTTCTAAGAATTTATGGAAGAATTTTACCATCACCAGAAGGTTTTGAGATTCAAGCAGAATTTATTCAAAACATGAATAATTTAAATCTTGAGGTCTATAGTAAAATTAAAGAAAAATTTAATGTAACATTATAGGTGAATACTCATGTTTAAAGCTGAATTAGAAGATATATCTGTTCTTAAGGATTCAATCCAAGCAATATCCAATTTAATAAGTGAAGGCTTATTTAATGTTAAAGAAAGTGGATTAGAGCTAATTGCTGCAGATCCTGCAATGGTAGCACTAGTTGATTTTAAATTATCTAAAAAGGCCTTTAAATCTTTTGAATTTGAAAAAGAGGAGCAAATTGGACTAAGTATTGAGCGATTAAATTCTATTTTGAGGCGAGCTAGTGTTCAAGACCAAGTTTTTTTAAGCTTAGAGGAAAATTCGTTTACAATAACTCTTAAAGGATCAGCAATTAGAACATTTTCTTTGCCTTTATTAAAAATTGATCAAGAAGATGTTCCTGCAACAGATCAGTTAACTTTTAAGATTTACGCAGATATCAAGACAAAATCTTTAAGTAGGGGTATTGGAGATGCGTCTATTGTTGGTGATGCATTATCTCTCAGTGCAGATTCTGAAAAAATTACATTAGAAGCAGAAGGTGATTCTTCAAAAACCAAGTTTATTTTACAAAAAGGAACTGACGAAATTCTTGATATCCAAGGAGAAGCATCCAAATCCATGTTTTCTTTAGATTATTTAAACAAAATGATTAAAGCAGAGAAATTAAGTGATACTGTAAGATTAAATTTGGGAAATAATTTTCCATTAAGATTAGAGTTCAAAGTTCCTGACAAATTGCAATTAAGCTTTATTTTGGCTCCAAGAATCGAAGGAGAGTAAAAATGAACTGGGAACCATATGATTCAAGAAAATCAAACTATGATCCTAGTTTAGAGGCAATTAAAGGAGTCGCCCGTGTTTTAGTTTCTCCTTATGGTTTTTCTAATCTTTTTGAAGATTTATCTCGCGAAGTTGGTTGGTCTCTTCTTGCTCAAACAGGTGTGACTGCAGGAGGAGCTATATTAGATTTATCAAAATACGTTGCAGTTGCTTTGGGTGGAATATGTGTTATTGATGGCTTTCTATAAAAACCCATAATCAAATTTAAAACTTAAATTCTAATTAGAGTTTATGGATCGCTTTGAAATCAAAAAGTTTTATTCTCAGGAAAAATTAGTTGAAAAGATTTTAGAGCTTTCTAAACATCGTGAAGTTGTTCCTCGTTATGGCGAAGGCTTTGGTAAGCGGCCTAGTATAGTTAATTTTCCAGGGGATTTTTTATTGTGGGTGAATAATGGAGCAACATCATTTCATGGTTCTGTTGAAGTTTGGAGGAATCCTTTGTTAATTGATAATGTGAAAGACAAATCTTCCTTGAGACTTGGGTGGGATTTGGTTATTGATATTGATTCAGATATTGGCATTGAGTATGGTAAAGTTACCGCAGAATTATTTGTGAAAGCTTTGCAAGATCATGGAATTAAAAATATTTCAATTAAGTTTTCAGGAAGCCGAGGCTTTCATGTAGCTGTTCATAGAAATGCATTGCCTGAGACCATTCATGGAAAGGGAATCGAACGATGGTATCCACAACTTCATAGAATAATTGTTTCTTACTTACGAGATTATATTGAAAAGAACGGTCTTTATGACAAGTTTTATGACATCGATCCTGAAAAAGCTGAAAAATTCTTTGAAATGGATTGGAAAAAAGGTCACAAGCAGCTTCCGTTTAAGGTGACAAACCCAGAAAACAATTGGAGTTCTCGTCACTTATTTAGAATGCCGTATTCACTAAACGAAAAAACTTGGTTAGTTTCTATTCCTTTAACAATAGAGCAATTGAAAAAGTTCACAATGGAAATGGCAAAGCCAGAAAATGTTACTTTTGAAACTGGTTTTTTGGAAACTTATGAAAAAGGGGAAGCTCTAGGTTTGGTTGTTCAGGCGTTGGATTGGCATGCTAAAACTAATAAAAAACTTGAAATAGAAGAAACTGGTGAAAGAAAAGCTTATGAAGTACTGAAAGGAAAAATTCCAGAAGTGTTTTTCCCTCCTTGTATTAAAAATTTGTTAAAGAATGGTTTAGAAGATGGTCGAAAGAGAGGTTTATTTATTTTGCTTAATTTTTTAAGGAGCGCGAATTATTCTTTTGCGGAAATTGAGAATATTGTAATTAAATGGAATGAAAAGAATCAACAACCTTTGCGTGATGGATATATTAGAGCGCAGTTAAGTTGGCAAAAAAGGCAAAATAAATCCATTGCTCCACCAAATTGTTTTGCAGAGGGTTATTATAGTGATTTATTAATATGTGAGCCAGATAGTCTGTGTAAAAGCATTAAAAACCCGGTTTCATACGGTGTTGTTAAATTAAGAAGTTCACAGGAAACTAAAAAAACAAAAGAGAGAAAAGACGAGAAAAAACCGAAAAAGGAATTTATTTGTCCTACTTGCGGCAAAAAATACGTTATTGAGGCAGCATTTAAAAATCATGTTGAGAAATGTTTTGAGTAAA
>JAFCCC010000015.1 GCA_017610385.1 Candidatus Nanohalarchaeota archaeon | reverse complement strand
AATATTCTTCTGTTTCTCCAATTTTAATGGTTGGAAATGAGTAAAAAAATGTATATCCAATTGAAGCATTATTGTATGCATCTAAATCTATATCTGCATCTTCAAAAACACCATCTCCAATTTTCTGCGTTTGATCACCACAACAATGAAGATATAAAGGACTAATTTCTAAGGTAGGTCTTTCATAATTCATTGCTAAGATTTGTAAAGCAGCATTCTGACGTGCGTAAAATTTAATTGGTTCTCCAGTATAATTCGCATTAGCGGCAGTGGTTGGAAGGCCATCTTGATCTTGAAATATATCTTCTCCATACAGACCAACACGCAAATCTTCATCTACAATAAGTGGGTCAGTTTCTGAGAGCCCACCTGAAAGAGTATATTCTACTTTTTTCGGTTTTTTCAAAACAGCATCTTTGATTTCAATACTATTATCTAAATTTAATTCTAAAACAGAAGAATAACTTTCTTGTTTAGAATTGCCAATAGAATACACTTTATTAATTTTACTTACAATCCTTTCTAAATCCCCATCCCTTACTTGTACTGTTAGTGTTCCGGGCACAATAAGATTTTTATTTTGAAGTACAGATACTGGAAAAGAAAGTGTTGTTTCCTCATCTAAAGATCTTCCAAAAGATCCTTCCTTTTCCCCAAACGTGTAAAGAACATTTGGGCAGGTTTCCACACTATCTCTTAATTGGTAATAAAAGAACTTTTCCTTTAAATCTGATAGGAATGAATCCCACATAGTATAAAAGTATACAGAACCACCAGTCTCCGAAGAAACATTTTCCATTGCTTCTATTGCATCATTCACGGTCGGAGAACCGAATTTATATTGCTTTTTTAGTTGATATTCCAGAGCTCTAAGAAATGTTATCTCCACCCCTTTTTCATTTGCCTTTGAACTAATATTGCTCATAATTTCCACTTCGCTATCCATGGGTATTTGAGTGGCATTATCTTTTCCAGGATAACCTTTCCAAGGATTCCAATATTCTAAGGGATATGTGTCTCCATGCCGGTCCATACAATTAGTGCATAATTTCGCCACATTTTCGACTTTGAAATTGCTGTTAGTAGAAAAACTTGTAGCAGAATGACTTTCATAATAGTCTCCATCACAGCCGCCTGTAGGATCCTGGTCTCCGAAAATCACAATCACTTTTTCAGAGTCCTCTTGCCAGTCATAATCATCAAGTACCCACGACGTTGAGGGACCCCATCCTTCTGGTTTACCATCTCTCCATAAATGAAAGCTAAACGAATCTGTCCAGTTTGCTTTCTTGTCCATACAAGAAGGATCCCACATACTTCTAACAGCAAAATATTTAATTGCAGCGTCTGGAGTAGTCATTGGTTGATCTGGCATACCATACACTGTATAATTTACTTTAATTCCTACTTCTCGAAGTCCCGAAACAATATTTTCAATATAATCACAAATAACGGGTTTATTCATGCTGTCTGAACGATCTATGATAAATGCAAGATCTATTTTTCCTCGGTAACCCATAAGAGGCTCCAGAGAACACGTAGTTTCTGATAGTCCATATTGTGCATATCCTTTTTCTATTTGTGTAGAAATTTCTTGGTAAACTTCTTTTAAAGTTGTTAAATCTTTGGCTAAAAACCTTTTGCCCCCAGTTTCGGATGCAATACGATCCAAATGCGTTATCGCGTCTGTTACCCGACAAGTACATCTGCCACTTATAGTATCCTTTAAACTAAAACCGATTGTATGTATTTTTACACCCATTTGCTGTGCTTTTTGAATGGCCGCAGGATAAGTAACATCTGGGCAAGGGCAACCATCAGTTAATAAAATGCCGTAAAGGTTTCCTTTTCCATTTCTTTTAAGCTCATCTAAAGCTCGTGTGATTCCACAACCCAAACACGTTCCTCCATTCGGATTAGAAATCGTTCTTATTTTTTGTTTTAATAGTGTTTTATCTGTGGTAAGAGATTGTACAAGATTTGTGGCTCCATTAAATGTAATAATTCCTACTTTAACCCCTCCAGAAACTTGATCTATAAAATTAATAGCGCCTTGCTTTACTTCTTCAATTTTGGGTTGTCCACTATCTCCTGTCCACGCCATAGAACCAGAAATATCCAATATTAAAATAATACTTGCATCTTCTTCTGATATAATTCTTGCAACACCCGGAAGATACTCTAATTTTACTGAGGCGTTCCAGCCATACTGAAAATCTTCAGCACAATCAGGTTCCATATAATTTGAAGTATCTTGAAGATCACTCAATTTGGATCTGTTAATTACTATTTCAGATTTAGTGTAATTAGTATTTACAGAAAGACAACGTACTATGTCATCTTTAATCTTTGAAGCCTGAGACTGTAGTTCATAAGAAGCTCTTGTGGTTTTTATATTAGCGCCAAATTGTAAAGCCACAAAAAGCACAACAACTAATAGAACAGTCATTAAAAGAACCGTTACTGGTTTTAAGTATGTACTTAATTGTCCTTTTCGAAACATCCTAAATACTTTTTTGTATTTTAGTGCTTATATTGTTTAACAATCCCCGTGTTTGATAAATTTATGTTTATATTCTCCGCAAATACATAATAAACTAAGTATGACTAGAATTTCACAAGTTTTTATAATACCTTTAATTCTTCTAACTCTTTTTGTTAGTTTAAATAGTGCAGATGATTGGCCATCTTCAAATTTAAATAATGCTAATTCTCGAATTGTTTCAATTACTGGAAATATAAACATACCTAGTTTAAAATGGCATTCCATTTTCGAAAGAGAAGTTACTACACCAATTTTAGTTGTTAATCTTATGTCAAAAGAGCCAAAATTGCTATTTGGATCAGAAAACACACTATATTTATTTAATTCAAATGGAAATAAAATATGGTCTATTTCTTTGGGGGCCAATATAGAAAATGCACCAGCCATTTTAACTGATTCTTTCGACCAACAACACATTATTGTGGCTGCAGGCCGCCAAATTTATTCTATTTCACCAGAAGGAACTTTGGAATGGAAGGTTTATTTAGACGACTTTGTTACATCTCAACCAGTCATTTTTGATGCCTCTGGAAATAATTCCAATGAAATACTTATTTCAATTAATCACCCTCTTTTATTAAATTCTACTGGCGCTGTTCTTTGGGAAAGACCAGATGTAGAATCTAAATTCTTCGCAATTGACGACATAGATTCTGATTCTTTACCTGAAATTTTTACAGGATTTGAATCTATTATTGTTCTTGAAGCAGAAACCGGAGTTACAAAGTTCAAAAAAGAATATTCAATGAATCCCCAGCAATTAATTTACAGTCAAAAACTTATTTTTCAAGACATTTATTCTAATTTGCATATTTTAAATGCCAACGGAAATTCAATTTTTCAAGAATCAAAGTCCTCTGATTTTCAAGCATTTTCAGAGAATTCAATATTAGTTGCAAATTTCAAAAATTCACCGGAACCTCAGATTGTATATATTCAAAATTCAAAAATTAATATTATAGATTCTGCAACTCAAGAGATTTTAAAACAATTTAATGTAACAACAAGTAATAAAAATTGTTTAACTGCCGCAGATATTGATTCCGATAATGAAATAGAGATTTTTTATACACCCTTAAATTCCAAGGAAATTTTTTCTTACAGTTATTCTGAATTAGAATGGAAATACAAATTACCTAGTCAATTATCTGTGTGTCCCACCTTTGCAGATATTGATTCAGATAATAAAGTAGAAATAATTCTTGGAACTTTGAAAGGTTTATATGTTTTAGATGAAACACCAAATACCAAACCAATTGCACACATAAAATCTAAAGATTATGGATTTATTGATTCTGAAATCATTTTTGACTTTTCAAATAGTTCTGATTTAGAAGATAAATCTAATTTAAAATATCGCTGGAGGTTTAATTCAAATCCCTTTTCTACATGGACAACTACAAAAAATATTACACAATCTTTTTCAGATTCTGGGAAGTATTTAATTCAGTTAGAAGTTAAAGATTCTGACGGAGAAATTTCTAATACCTCAAAAGAAATTGGAATATATTCTAAAAATCAAAACCCAGTTGCAAATTTTTCTGTTTTTCCTAAAAAAATTTATAACAATGATAAAGCTTATTTTACTTCTAATTCTTATGATAGAGAGGATTTAGCGATTTTAGAATCTCGCTGGGATTTTGATGGCGATGGAAACTATGAAACCGACTGGAGTCCCTCTAAAAGTGTCCAATATAGTTATCCAAAATCTGGAAGTTATAATGTAATTTTACAAGTTCGAGATTCTGGTCAAGAAATAGATCAATTACAAAAATCAATTTCAATTTTGAAAAATCCTACCAAGATTACAGAAAATTACACACCAAACCACTCTTCAAGAATTTTTCTTTGGATTTTAATTTCAGTTATCGGAATCTCGATTATTGTATTTTTAATTTTAGAAATTAAAAAATTAAATAGAAATTAAATTTCTCACTAAGTTATTTTTAGGATTATTTTTAATAGAATTTAATGAGCCTTGTTGTATTACTTTACCATTATTCATAATTATAATTTTATCCGCCAAACCAACTAATTCTGAGATATCGTGTGTAACATAAATTATTGTTAATTTTAATTTCTTCCTTAAATTCAATAGTTTCTTTTTAATTTCTTTTTTAAGAATTATATCCAAATTCGCTAAAGGTTCATCTAATAACAACAGATTTAAATCTTGCGCCAATGTTCTTGCAAGTGCAACTCTCTGTTGTTGTCCTCCAGAAAGTTCTTCTGGGAATTTATTAGAACATTCTTCTAAATTTACCAATTTAAGATATTTTTTAAAGTTCTCTTTGGTTTTTCTCGAATCCAAAACAAATTGAATGTGTTGTTCTACAGTCATATGTGGCCAAAGTGCCAAATCTTGAAAAACTAAGCCCACCCCTCGTTTGTTGCAACTTAAAGACACTTTTTCACTTTCAAGAATTCGCCCATTTAATTTTACTGTTCCTGAATCTGGTAAGTCTAACCCCGCAATTACTCTTAATAATGTTGTTTTTCCACAACCAGAAGAGCCTAATAAGCCCACTATTTGCTCTTGATTTATGCTAAAAGAAACATTATCAACGGCCTTAATTTTTTCAAAATATTTTTTCAAATTTCGAATTTCCAAGTAAGATGATTTCATTTTTTCCTCGTTTGATTTTTATATAAGATATAAATAAATGCCAGAGGTATTAAAACAATTACAATTAAAAGTAAACAAAGCGCTGCAATACTTTCTGGTGCATTATAATGCACTAAATTAAATATTCTAATTGGTAAAGTTTCAAAACCTGGCGGATAAACTAAAATGCTAGCTCCCAATTCTCTTATAATTAAAATAAATGAAATTGCCCAGGTCGCGATAATTCCCGGGAATAATAATGGAATTAAAATTTTCTTAATAATTTTAAAAAAGCTTGTACCTGTTAAGTGAGCACTTTCTTCTAAATTTTTAGTTAATTGTGTAAAATTTGATTCCTGCAATTTTATTGCATAAGGCAAGAATCTTGTTAAATATACTAATATCAAAATTAATATGGAACCATAAATCCATGATGTTGATGGGTTATTCCATGTCCGAATCAAAGAAATTCCTACAACAGAACTTGGAATTATAATGGGAATCATTATTAAAATATCTAAAACCCTTTTTTTAATTCCAGAAATACTACTCAAAAAATACGCTGCGAAAAATCCAAAGAAAGTGAGTAAACTAGCTCCACCAATTGATATCCACAAACTATTCCAGATAGCAGTAAGTGAAGTTCTTATTGCATATGTAAAACCCGCCCAATTTACAAGATAAAATAATGATGCAATTGGAATCAAAAACGAAAAACTGAGAATTAAAAGTATAAAAAAGTAAATGCTGAATTCTGCTTTTTTTGAAGGTTTTATTTTCTTTTGAGTAAAATTTGAGTTAATTGTTTGAACTGGCTTTTTTCCAAGAATTTTAGATTGTATAACTATTAAAAATAAAACAAGGATTAGTAATGGAAGGGTCATACTAATTGCAGCTTCATGATCAAAAAACGCTCCGAACCGATAAAATATCTCTGAAACAAATACATTTTGATGCAACAACATAGGTACTCCAAATTCTGAAATTGAAAGTACAAAAACAAAAAAGCTTGCTGTAAGTAAATACGGCATAAGTAAAGGCAGGGTAATTTTCCAAAAAGTCCTGAACTTTCCAGAAACAAGTCTAGCAGATTCTTCTACCCTTGAACTTATTCTTTTTAATCCTGCTGAAACAATTAAAAATACTATTGGAAATAAACAGAGCCCCATTATGCTCATAGTCGAAAATAGATTGTAGATTGGCAATTTTGATATATATCCTGTAATGCCAAACATTTGCATCCACGAAATAGTTATAATGTATGGTGGAATTAATATTGGTACAAGGCACAACCCCCTTAGAATTTTTGCAAATTTAAATTGCACTCTTTCAAAAACAAATGCGAAAGAGCCCCCAATTAAAATACTTATTGTGGCTGTACCCACCCCCAACAGCATTGTTCGCCCAAAAATCAAAAGGATTCTTGATTGTGAAAACAATGACCAATAAATTCTAAGTTGTTTCGGATTGAAAAAGGTAAAATATTGCGATTGAACATAAGACGTAATTAGAGTGTAAAATAAAGGTACAATAGCAAGTAAAAAACCAATTAATAATATAGAAAAACCAAAAAACTTGCCAGGATTCTTTTTAATTGTTTTGAACATAAATTAATTTCATTTCTACGATATAAATAAATTCATTAAGAATTCTTGAGAAAGAGGAAGCATTTCAGTTACTTCTTGCCAAGTCACATTCATTGTTTTAATTTTTGAAACATCTGGAACATTTTTTGGCTTTTTCACGCCAATATGTAACGGCATTTGAGCCGCTTTGCTAAAAGCTAACTTTCGTTCAGTTTCCGGACTTAATAAATAATCAATCAGTATTTTTGCGTTTTCTTTGTTTTTTCCGCCCTTAATTAACATCACTGAGTTTGGAATAATTAATGTGCCAATTTGATCTTTTCCTTGATCTGGATAAATTACTGAAACTGCTTTGCCATCAACTACCGCATCATTTGCATCATCAGTGTCTGTAAAACCAATTTCAATTGTTCCGCTAGCTACAGCATCCCTCGTTCGACCATTACTTTCCGAAATTATGAGTCCATTTTCTTTAAGTTTTTTAAAGAAAGTTTCTGCCTTTTCCTTACCCAACACAACAAATAAAGCGCTCATATGCGACGCAGTTGTACCAAACAAGGGATTCGCTAAGGTAATTTTATTTTGCCATTTTTTATCAGTTAATTCTTCTAGAGTTTTTGGTGCATCTTTTAAAGAAACCAGATCTGTATTAATTAATAAAATCCTTGCTCGTGCCGCAAAACCCGTCCAGTAACACTCCTTGTCTTTATATTTCTTGTCAATACCTTCTGCATTAATAGAACAATATGGTTCTAAAATATCTTTATTTTTCAAAACTAAGGTTCTTGAAACTTCATTATTCCAAAAAACATCTGCTTGAGGATTGTTTTTTTCTTCAATTAGTCTATTTACCAAACCAGTGGTTTTAGTGCTTTCTGTATCATAAACCGCTTTAATTTTTATGCCTGTTTCTTTTTGAAAATCAAGCAAAATTGGTTCTGAATAATCTTGATCATGAGAAACATAAACAACAACTTGATTTGATTGTGCTAAAATTGAAAAAATCACTCCAATTAAAACAAGAACTAAAATTGCTGACAGAGAAAAAAGTAACAAGGAATTAGAAAAAACTTTACCTTTTTTTGTCATATAATTTATCTTACACTTGTAAATTATAAAACTTTATCTAGAAACTGTGCAAGTTTCTGGAACTCTCACTAAATATCCCTTTCCAGCTTCTAATTTCGTTGATTCTGTGTATAATGTGTGTTCTGCACTTATTCCCATTACAGACACTGGACTACCACAACTTTCCTTGATTTTAGAAACTAACAAATCTTGTGTTGTTCCTACTAGATTCCAATTTTTATTTAATTGAATTTGCGAATCATCTACTTTTTTAATTTCAGAAGTTAATTTGCAATTGTTATCTGTTCTAATAAAATATCCTTTTCCACTTTTTAAATTATCCACTGCAGCGGATAATCTGCCATTATCATCTAATCCATAAATTACAGCGTTTTCGCAACCATTCCCAATCGCATTTACAGGTATATTTTTAGATGAACTAATATAAATTGCATTCCATCCTGATTTAATATTATAACAGGTATATTCTTGCTCAGTTTCTGATGCAGACCCATCTATGGTAATATCTTTTGCAAGTATCACTCCATCCCCAACGTCATCTTTTATTGCAGTAGTTACAATATATTCTCCAGCATTTTCATAAACGTGTATTGGTGAACTACCTTCTCCTGATGCACCATCCCCAAAAGTCCATTTATATTCTGAAATTTTTCCATCTTCATCTGAACTTTCTGCTGCGTCAAACTGTAAAACAGAATTTGAACTTGCTGTAGACGGCATATTTGCCTTAATTTTTGGTGCAATATTATTTTTAATTTTTGAAATATCACAGCCCCCAAAGTAGAAATTGGATATCGCAATCCACTGCATTCTCAATCCAGGTAAAAGATATCTCTGTGGCCACGGATAATTTGCTCTGGCTAAAAAATACTCTCCCACACCCATCACATCATCTTTAGTTATTGCATTAGCAAATGAAGTAATTGGCCCTGCCGCAAAAATATAGGCTGCACGACAACTGTTCTCTTTAATTACCGAATTAAAACAGGTACTTACATGTTCTTTTGTAACTTTATTCTCTTTATAATCATCTGTGCATGCTTTTACTTGTTCTTTTGTAGTACATTCTATTGCATTTGCAGGACATTCTGTTGTATCATCAGCACATTCTTGATCTCCATCGACACAATCATTATCTATGCCATCTCCACAAATTTCTGTGGCACTCGGATTTATACTAGCATTTGTATCATTACAATCTATTCCAGAATTATCGCAATCATAAAGCCCATATACTCCATATCCGTCCCTATCCTCATCAGTACACTGTGTAGGACATCCAGTACATGTGCTACTATCTGCAAAACAATTAGAGCAAGTTAAACTTCCTCCAGTACAGCCATAAGTCTCACAAGTTAAACTTCCAAAGTCTGATCCTTCACATTCTTCTTTATTATTTTTAATACCATCTCCACAATAGCCGCCACCACAGCCAGTACAGCTAGACGTATCTATTGTACAAGTATCTGTACAAGTTAAACTTCCTCCAGTACAGCCATATAATTGACAAGTCATATACCCAAATTTATTTCCGTCACATTCTTCTCCAGCATCTTTTACGCCGTTATTACACTTATCTCCACCAGCGCAACCCGTGCAAGAACTAGTATCAAATTTACAATAATTTGTGCACTTCAGAGTTCCTCCCGTACACCCAAAAGTTGCACACGTTTTGCCGTTTAAGTTTGTTTTATCACATTCTTCTCTTGTATCTTCTACTTTTCCGTCTCCACATCTTCCTGAACAATCTTCGTCAACATTTTCATCGCCAGGGCCACAAAATACCCCATCTCCGTTTGTGTCTTTTGGATTATTCAAACAGTCACAATCATTATCCAAGGTATCACAAATATCAACTAAAAATGGTCTTATATTGAAATTAGTGTCATCACAATCAACATATTTATTTGCACAATATTGCGTTGTACCTGCTTTACCATATCCATCACCATCTTCATCAACACATTGTTGAGGTTCATTTCCAATACAAGCACCATTAGAACAACCATTTGCACAAGTTCCTGTGCACCAATCTGAATTACTATACGTTTGAGTTCCATCTGGTTTAAACTGCTTTGTGGTCCCTTTTACATTGTAGTCCTTTCCATTATCTGTCTCAGTACAAGTCCACTTTTGTGGTTCTGTCCCTTTACAAGCACCATTAGAACAACCATTTGCACATTGATGAACTTGTATTGCCCTTAAATTAGATCCATCGTCTGAGCTAACGGATTTACAATAGTATTCTTTCATAGTTACCCCATCAGAACTACAAACATCCTCTTTCGTACTGTCTAACGTTCCATCAGGTTTCAATATTTTTACATTCCCATTCTTCCAATAGTTCTTTCCATTATCAGAATCTACACAAGTCCACTTTTGCGGTTCTGTCCCTTTACAAGCACCATTAGAACAACCATTTGCACAAGCATGTTCTTCTGTTTTAACCAAATATCCATTATCCGAGGACGGAGCCACACAGTACAATTCTTTTAAAACAGTTCCTGTGC
>JAFCCC010000003.1 GCA_017610385.1 Candidatus Nanohalarchaeota archaeon | reverse complement strand
TATAGCTAACAATTCTCAACAAAGTGCGCAATAAAGACTCTATAAATAATTTATGCCCCTCAAAGTAGTCTGAATAGGTTGTTCCGGCATATTTTAAATTTAACCACTTTTTAAATTTAGGGATATTGTTTGCGATTTTTATGCAGTTATGAATACCTAAAAAATCATCAATTCCCTCCGAATACTTCTTAAGTATTTTTTCATGCAACATAATTTAAAAACAGCTTTCAAATCATAAATGCTTAATGGAAAGTAAAATTCATTAGTTTTTTCTTTTAATTTCTGTTAATAATTACTACTTATGTGAGATGTATTGCTTTGGAGCTTCAATGAATACCTGATTAAAGTTATGTGGAAAAAATTCTAAATATATGTGTTATGTGCAGAATATGTATTTGATTGATCTTTATGCAATTCCCATACACCCCACACTATGGCTGCGCTCAGGCCTAAACACATTACTCCCAGAAAAATGTTAATAATTGATATGAGCATTAGTGTAATCATAATATTACTTGGTCACGAAAAGATAAAAAGTTATGGGCCAGAGTCATTCTTAACTCAAAAATCATTTAGTACTTCAAAGAGGTATTTACACGGCACCCGAAAACAAATTCATTCTTCGTAAATTTCCCAATTTGGAAGCATTAGGATAAGTGTAAGACTTCCAAAAGATACAATAGAGATACAATATAAAACGCATTTAAAATTGCGTTACTAACCTAAAATTATGCCGGACACCAAAGAGTTCATAAGAGACCGTTACTTGGATTCGGATTACATAAAAGATCTTCTAGAAAAAGAAGAGTATATTCACGCAATAGTATTTACTTCTCTGTTAGTAGAAAGAGTACTCTTTCGCAGTATTGCTGAAAAAATTCAAGATGGATCAATACAGAATGCATTAAAGTTATCCAAATGGACTCTAGGGCGCAAGAGAGACTTTTGCAAAGACTCAAAGATTATTGCAAATAAATATCTCAAAAAAATAAAATTACTAATCGAAATTCGCAATCTTTTGGTACATGACTTAACCTATTATTCGACACATCACGCATTTGAAGAGGCTATAGCAGACATCAAAGAAGCGATTTCGAATGCAAGATATTTTCTTCAAAATGTTCCTATAAAAGTCAGAGTTACGGGTGGATGGTTTGAAGACAAAGAAACAGGAAAGAAAATTGGATGGGAAAAGGAAGGTACAAGATTTCACTTATTTGAATTAGACTCTAAGCCCAATGACTGAACTAACACTCCCTCCAAATTAAGGATGTGTCCAGAACGGATTATGGACTATTTTCTCGTTTAGACTTGTAGATGACTGCATTTAGCTTCCAAACTTTCCAAGAAGCTTTTCTAGAAAGCAATACAGTCCGCATCTGCTTTTACTTGTATTTTTATTATTTTGACAAAGTCCGAGTATTCGGAACTCATATTAAATATATAAAAAGGTAGAATTATCTGTTTGCGGCACGACGTGCTCCACAAAGAGCTATAATCCAAATTATTAGTGACCCCAGCCACAAAAAAGTACTGAAAACACATGAAGAACCACCATAGTATGAACAGTTTTCATTAGCACCTACACCCAAAAACACCGCAATCCAAAAAACAAATAATATACTAAGTCCTTGCATAATCTTGCCACAGTAAATGTGACCTAATCCTGAAATGAAGAAAGATAAAACAGAGGCTATACCAGCACTTTTGGAGGGATCAGTTACTTTTTCAGAGGTATTTACTTTTTTTAATTTTTTTCAGTAGTTTTTAATTTTTCTGCGATACAGGTTTTGCAATAGAGTTTACCTTTTATTTCGGTAGCACAATCTTCACAAATAGCTTTGCCACAAGAAACACAAGTTCCAATAGCTTCCTTTTTTGGATGATTATGGCATTTCATAATTTATTAATAGTATTGAAATAATAAATACTTTTTCATGATTTTACGTACGTATTCAATATTAATTACATAACTCTTTGGGTTTTATATTCTCTAGAATGGTAGAACCGCGTCATTATCGTCATCCTTGATAATTTCTCTTAATACAAATGACGCCTATGACAGCAATGACAATATGGTCTACACTTCGGGGTAACAGAGAGTAATTATTCTTTTATTTCCTGTTCTAGTCTTTTCAAAAACAATCCCCAGATCTTTTAGATTCACTTCTAACTCATTTAACTGACGAACTAAATTTTGGGGTGTTTTTGGCCAATTCTTTGCTTTGGAATTGACTTTCATATTGTCAGCCTGATCTTGTAGTTCATTTAACAACTCAGTTGCAGTACCAATCCATTCTCTTCCATCGGACAAAAATTCTAGTAGAACTTGCCCCACCAAAGAATTTTCTAAAGATTCCAAGTTTTGCGAATCTATATTTTCAAAATAGTTATTTATGAATTCGTTTTTGTTATAACCTGCCGCAATCGAAATGGCTTCACCCCATTCTGCAAAATCAGCCATTCTAGGCAATTCCGTTATACTTATTTCTTTGCGGATTTGCATAGCCTTGCAGAATACATCAAAAATTGCACCCAATAAATAAGGCTTTTTTGAATTAAAATATTCCATCAATTCTTGTTCCTTTTTTCTTTTGTTTTTTGGAAGTCTTTTCAACTCAATTAGAATGCTTCGGTCTAGGAAATCTGGTTTTTGTGTGGCCACATTAATTCCATTGAGTCCAATACATCTTCTAAAATGATAAATTTTATCTTCATCATCGGTATAAAGCTTTCTTTTGGTGAACCCTTCTCCAGTAACGGTTCTACATAGCGTATCACTTTGTTGTTGATTTAAACGGGTTATGTTGTCAAAATAAGTAAGCCAATGATGCGCCAGTTGTTGAATTAATCCGGATTGATCCTTAGGGAAAGAAAGGATTTCCAAAGCACTAGGATCAATAAGAGACTTTAACAATTTAAGAAATGTTGTTTTAGCACTTCCCTGAGGGCCAAAAACCAACAAAATGGGATGTGGTATGCTCGGATTTAATGTACTTATTAACGTAGCTAGCACAAGTGGCTTATATTTTTCGTCTTCAATGTGTAAAAAGTCAAATAAATCATGTACAGACCCGCTTCGTAATGGTTCAACTTGTGCTTTTTGATGAGAATACCTGTAAAAAAGAATTGGAGGATTTTCAATTATTTCCCACCCCATCTCTGTTAGTTTTACAGCACGCCCAGTTTTATCATTTAAATCATACCAAAAAACCCCATTAAATTCTGCTACACGGTTATAGAGCTCTTTTTGTTCTCCGTCAAAAATTGCATGAGCTTCTAGAATGTTTATTGCTATCTTGGTTTGTTCTCCACTAAGAGTTTCATTTTTATTATCCCAGAAAAATTTTGAAACCCAATTCATAAATTTATTGCTTCTTAGAGGAAATGAAGTTTTATGATTATTAATTTCTACTCTAATGTACGCATCCCCATTTTGATCATGAAATAATTCTGCATTTTCAAGAATAGTTTGTGTAATTTCATGCACTTTAGTTTTTTTACGATTCCAATCCTCTTCTGCTTTTTCTTCTATATTCACATATAAACCTTGTTTTTTCGCATCATCAAGAAGTTCTGCAAACTTTGACTTGAGTTCTTCATTTTCGATTGTAGATAATAAATCTTCTCTTCTACGATTTCCCAAATGAAATGATTTAAATTCTTCAAAGAGGCCCAAATTCATTGCGCGTTCTTTAAATGCTTCAAGCATTTGTTTTTTTGGACTAAGTTCTTTTTTCATTTAACTACCTCTTGCATAGAAAATGTTTTTTCAAGACAGAGTTCCCTGACGGTTTCAGATAAAGAATGGTAGCCTAAACGCATTTTAAGATGCTCCACAATCTCTTTTTCGGTTCTAGAAACCTTGAGACCAACGAAATAGTTTTTCTTCTCATTAGAACGTTTAAATTTGTTTTTATAGTACAAAGATGCAGAATTCATTGAGGAGACACCTCCTGCATTGTAGTTCTCAAAACACAGGTCAATATATCTTTTTCTAATTTTGAAAGAGTTCTATAAAGTTCCTCCGAGGGGTTTAATTCTTTCAATTTTTTTACATGTTCTTGAAGTTCTAGATTAATTTTTTGAATCATTTTAACTTGATTTACCTATGAATCTAGACTTTCTTAAATTCTGAAGGTCCCAATAGAAAAAGATATAAAGATTGGAACTCATTTAACAGTTGAACTGTTAAATGCGGTGTATAGTACTTGACTCCAGAAAATGCCTTGAAACTTTCTATATTTATTGTTTTAGAGAAATCACATACTAAAGACGTATTGGTAACCAAAATTTATGGAAAATCTACAAGTTATAATAGTTCTCGTTGGAATCGTGATGTTTTAACAGA
The DNA here is from genome assembly GCA_017610385.1 of Candidatus Nanohalarchaeota archaeon. GTDB lineage: Archaea > Nanohalarchaeota > Nanosalinia > Nanosalinales > JAFCCC01 > JAFCCC01. The sequence continues at coordinate 68,818 of JAFCCC010000003.1, read as the reverse complement.
TTTTAATAAGAATATATTTACAATACGAACAGGCCTTAAAGCTAATACCGCCTTAGGCGCCGATGCAAGAGGCAAAGTTGTTCAAATTAATTTCGCTGGGTTGTATGATCATTTTCTCAAGAAACTTATTGAGAGAAAACTCTTAGATTCTAAGTTCAATGATGTTCTTAGAAAAGATTTTACGAATACTCTTGCAAGGCATATTTCCTATTTTCATTATGAAGACCTAAAGCGTGTATTTCTAAATGAAAAATGGCATCTTCCAAGCATAGAAGGCATACTTAATCTTTCTTTATTCTATACTTTAGATGAGTTTTATACCAAAAACGAGAAAAAAGTACGGAAATATTTGGCATCCATTTATTCAGAAGATAAGACTTATCAAAAATGGACCCGTTTTCTTCTCAAAGAACTCAAAATACTGAGTGCTTCCGCATTGAAGGACCATTTTAATGTGGGGCGCATAAAACATACAGAAAATACTCTTAAGAGCGCCCTAAGGAATAGATTAAATAATTTTAGATACGAAGATTTGCTTTTGTTACTAGACTACTTTGGAAAAGGGATCTTTAGATTTCTCATACTTAATGACCTTCCAATAATAGATGATAAAAATCTTTCGATTAACCAACAAATTCTTATAAATTTGCAGAACTTAAAAATAGCTAAAATGAACAATTATACTTTTGCGGGGTTTTATACTCATGCTGAAGATATAGAGGATATAGAACAAGGTTTAAGATTTATTAAAAGAGCGAAAAATATTTTCCTATAAGACAAACATACCAAAAGTTTCTAAACTGGAAATTATAATACTTCGTTTAGTTCTTCTTTAGTTATTCCGTGTTCAATCATAATTGAAACAATACTTTGAATTTCGGATTTAATTTCTTCTTTTTGATTGGCAGCCTTAAGAGTTAAAGGCATACCACATCTTGAACAGAATTCCGCATTTTTATTTGTTCTGAAACATCTAGGACATTCTTGTATTTCTTCTTTATTTTCACTTATTTTTATTCCATTGGCCTTAAGAATTTCAGCATCCACTTGTTTCCCATTTAAATGTATGTAAATTTGAGTCATGTTGCTACTTTGTTTCCACCCAAAGTATTCTTTCATTACAGATTCGGAAAGATCTGTAGCAAGTCTGGATGCGGCCGTATGTCGAAATAAATGCGGATGAACTTCTGTAAAAATTTTACCATCTCGTTTATAAGTTCTAACATCGGCACGTATAGCAATTCTTTGTAATAATACTCTGAAACTGCCATACTCAATTCTATTGTCTTCTGCACCTCTTTTTGATCTTTGCTCAAGTTTAACCCATAAAGGAGCATTTCTTTCAGTTTTGTATGGGTGATGTGACAACCAAACTCTCAAATATCGTTCACTCTGAATAACTAGTATTTTTCTTGGTCCGGTTTTCCCATTAACCTCAATCTTAACACCAGAATCTGTAAATTCTACATCTCTTATTCTCATTCCCAATAATTCTCCAACTCTAACGCCCGATTCATCTAATAATTTTATCATACATCTCATTCTATCATTTTGTGCAGCATCAATCATTTTTTCAACATCATTTTTTGTTAGGGGGTGGGGTATTGTTTTCAAATTATTTTTTAAGGTCGTAGGAATCCACTTGGCTTTAGAAGGACAATCTTCATCCTCTGTGGGTTGCATTATCTTATAGAACTGCTTAAGACAGGCTTTCAGGTCTATTTTATATGACTCTGCAATAGGTTCTCCATTTTCTTTATTTGCTGTGTTTATTCTCCGTACCAAGTCCTTCAAATCTTCTTTTTTAGCTTCTAGAAGATCAAAATCTTCTTCGGTTAGCCTTAGGATTTTTTGTAGGCACATAATTAATTTAATAAGCCGAGAATTGCTAAGATTTCTAGCAGAACAGTCATCGATAAACTTTTTTACCGCAATTTTATTTTTAATAGAAAATTCTTTAGAATCTGAGAAGTTTTTTAGAACTCCTTCAATATTTTTTGCATATTTGAAATGATTATTCATGTGAGACATTTTGGTTACCGTGTTTATAAGCAAGGTTAAACCGAACTCTCTGTTAGAATGCCCGCACAGCGCAATATCGTCTTAAACTGTAAGATTTAAGCACTACATACGAATTTAAATATTGTACATAGAGTTTATTCATGCGACTTGTAACAGAACAAGAATTTCTTAAACTTGTTTTACATACTCAATACTATTCAGATCAATTTGGTTTTCCAAAACTCATTGATGGGCCTAGATGGGTTAAAAACCTTTATGAAGATTTTCAGAGAACAGGAAGGTATTCGGGGCAAGAAAGACTTTCTCTACCAAAAACATTGGATTATGCAAGAAAACTTGTAAGTAAGAGCAACGAGACATATGGAAAACAGGATTTTAGAACATGGGAAGTAGACGCACAATTGGCCACTTTAGAACAACTTGAAGCTGAAATACCTATTGAAGATTTAGTGTATAGATTTTACGGAATCGATGTTTTTAAATTAAATAAATTGGCGCATGAAATTGTTACCGAAGAAAAAGAGCTTTATTGTGATTTATTGGATTGTAAAGAGGAGAATTTGGGAGAAGAATTAATTAAAGAATTTAGAAGAATTATTTTGACTCCAGAAGAGGCCAGCTTGTTTTTGAGGAACGTTGACACCATAGTAAAAAGTAAATTAAGGTCCTTATTTTCAGAAGAGGAAATAGGCGAAACAGAAATTGAAGAGGTAACGGCAATAGAAAATGGATATAATGAACCCATTGCAATTGGCAAGTCAAAAGTTTCTATAAGTCTTACTTCAAATACCCGCACGCCTACAAATTTACTTCATGTAATTTATCACGAATCTTGTCATACTATAGGTTATGGAATGCAAATGCGAGATGGAAAAACGACCCCAGAAAATAAAGTTATTTTATTAAATGATATTCATGTTCCTTTTCAAGAAGGAATTGCCAATGGAGGCGCTATACTTTTTTATCCTGATATCGACTCTTTAATAGAAGAAATAAATCCTCTGTTACCTGCAGAAAAGAAATTGAATCTTTTTATGGCTACACAATACCTTAAACCAGCATCCTTGCCTCGAGCATTTGGGTTTACTGCGTGGTTTGATTATTTTATTAAAAATCAGGCTAAAGAAAAAGTGTTAAATACACTAGTGTCTCAATTAGGCTACACTACAGGAAAAGCAGAAACCACCCTCAAATTCCTAGAAAAATGGAAAATATATTACCCAACATACATGGCAGCAAATACTTTAATTGTACCTGAATTAAAGGATGCTTTGACTTTAAGTTCTCAGGCGGTTTATGAAAAAGTAAAAGAATTTGCAACCGCCCCAGATCTAAAAGTACTTCGATAATTACTTTCTTCTAAAAAACCTTTTCTTTATTGTTTCAGAATAGTTTTTTAGACCCATCCATTCAAATTTATCATAAACCGGGGAAACTCGTGTTCCATAGTTATTCCAAAAAGTAATTTCTGTAATTTTGTATTTGAAAGGTTTTTTGTATTCCTCGACGAATTGGGGGTAACCTATAGAAATAATAGCGATAGGAATAATATCTTCTGGGATTTTTAATAAACTTTTTAATTTCGCGCTTTGAAATTCACCAATCCAACACGTCCCTAACCCTTGTTCATGAGCGACTAATAACATATTTTCAATGCATGCGGCACTTTCTTGCAATACATATTTTTGCGCATCTTTAGCATTATAACGAGATTTCGCTCGAGTTAGATTTGCCAAGACAACAATATTTAACGGAGCTTGTTTAATTGTTTTCGAAAGAGGCACTAACTTAGCAACGTTTTCTTTAACATCTGGATCTTCTACCACAATAAATTCCAAAGATTGAACAGCTCCAGGACTTGGTGCCCACCTTGCTGATTCTAATATCCGCCCGATTTTTGCACGCTCAACTCCTGCTCGTTTAAATGCATTACAGGTTCTCCTCGAACATGCGATTTCGAAAGTTGAATTAAATTCACTCATTTTTATCTTCTTTTGCTTGCCTTTTTTAGGTTCTTTTTTTCTTCATCTTCCTTTTGTATATCTTCCATTTGAGCTAGTTTTTCTTCTATCTCAATTTCTCTTCGTGCTATTTCTTGGAGTTCGTGCCTAAAAGTTGCTTCATCAATATCTTTTTTAAAGTAATATCTTTTTTCAATATTCTTTTTTAATCTCTTCAAAAGATCCTGTTGTTTTTCCAGGTCTTCTTTTTGATCTACCTTAGAAGGCAACATTACACGCAATAGTTTTATCAAATAAAGCAAAACAGCAGAAACAAAGAAATATCCTCCAGCGATAAATAGTGCCATCACATAAATTACGACAGTAGACTCTCCTTCTGAACCCATATTGCCTTTTAAAAAATAAGAGAGAATAAAAAGAACAATCAGACTGATTATTGCTGGTAAAATATAATGAAGAACTTTCTTCCACGATATCTTCAAAGCCATATTTAAATATTAGTAACTATCTCATATAAAAAGTTCCTGAAATTAAGGATTTTTAACGCGTTTGGCAGATGGTGTAGCAAACGAGCTGCATTGTCAGCTCGCAACAAAATGTGTTTCGAGAATACTCAAGCACATAAAAAGGATATTAATTAAAGTATGAATAGAACGTCAATTGATTGTAATTGATTATGGTAATCAAACTCAAGTGAAATAATCGTTTTGCTGAACAAGAAAATCTTTGATTTCCCACGTTATTGCAGTTTGGGCCGATGGTGTAGTGGACTAGCATTGGAGCTTTGGGAGCTCTAGACCCGAGTTCAAATCTCGGTTGGCCCATTTACCTGTTAACTCAGGCGGCAAGCACTTCTTAAGGCAACCTTCACTCAAATAACTGCAAAATCGGTTAATGCTCTATGTGAAATTCCTTCAGAAGCCCCCTTCACGCAAATACGAAAAAGTGAAGTGAGTTCCTTATAATTCGCGGCAATATTAACGACATCATTCAGCACATAAACTTATAAAAATTACCGAATAATGCTGTTTTGGGGGAATATGAGAAAATCATTAATTCTGGTTCCATTAATTCTATTTGTCTTATTATCTTCCTTTGGCCTATGTGTAGAAGGATTTAAGGGAACCATTTATGCAATTAAACAAAATGTTTACCCTGGAGAGGTCGGGGAATTTAGAGTAGAAGTTACAAACGAAATGCCAACAGCAGATAGATTTACGATTTACACACAAAGCATGAAACCTGGTTGGTTTTATCAACAAGATTATTCTTTAGATCTTTTACCAAATACTACAAAAACTACTAAAATTTATGTAACGCCAGATGAAAATGCAGAAGCAGGCAATAGAGGATTCTTTATTTACATATACCCTAAAAGCGATTTAGAGAATTATCTTAAATTAGAAGCTTTCATAACCGTCGTAAGAGATGAAAAATTATCAGTTTCCGGTCTTAGAACAACTAAAACAAGTTATGTTCCAGGAGAAATAATTAATCTTACTGGGCAAATAAAAAATGTTGCAGCATATGAGATAGGAAGTTATTCTTTAATGGGAACATTAAATAACACAAATAATTCTGTTTCAATTCCTATGTTAAAACCGGGAAGCACATTTTATTTTAATATTCCTATAAGAGTTGATGAAAAATTAGTTGGCGTTCAAAACATTATTTTGAATGTGATAAACACAGAAGGAGAAATCGAAAGTTCAAAGTCTATTAGAATTAATATTCCACCAATACAAAGCATAAGTATTGACAAATCAGACAAAAGTTTTTTTTTCTGGCATACATACAAAATTGAAATTAAAAATACCGGAAACGTCAAGAAAGAGTCTCAGATAGTTAGTGGATCTATTAACAGATTAAAATCGTATTTAATGAAATCAAATTTGAAAATAGCCTCAAAAGAGAAAATTGGTGGCGGAATAAAATACAATTGGGTAATAAAAGACTTAGAACCTGGTGAAACAATTTTAGTAAAATACAGAATAAATTATTGGATTTTATTCTTAATTGCGCTTTTTGTATTTGGAACAGGATACTTTGCGATGTATGAGTTTCAGGTGCCAAAAATCATGAAAGTTGCTCGTATATCCAAAGGAGAACATACCATTTACATTTATATTAAAAACAACACCAAAGAACTTCTAACAAAAGTTAGGGTTATAGACCATGTTCCAGAAATCGTGAAATTATCTAATAAATTTGAGGCGGCCAAGCCAACTTCAATAAAAAATAAAAAAGGCGGCATAGAAATAGAATGGAAAATCGGAAATCTGAATCCTGGTGAAGAACGAATTTTGAGTTATAAATTTAGACCAATATTAAAAGTAGAAGGTACTGTAAAATTGCCAAAAGCACAATTTGAATTTTTCTTTAGAAAAAGAGACAGAATAAGAAATTCTGAACATGCTATTACTTACTTTTGAAATATCTTATTTATTTTTAAAATGCTTGCATTCTTTTTTTAAAAAACACTCAGAACAAGATGGTTTTCTAGCACGACATACTTCTCTTCCGTGCTTAATTAAATAATAATGTAGCGCATTTTTTAATCCTCTTTTTGTGTTGTTCTCTAAAAATTCCTGAGTTTTTGTTCTGTCAAAAGTTTTAGGAACTAAGCCCAATCTCTGAGAAACCCTATAAACATGTGTATCTACTGGAATACTTTCGTGATTTAAACCAAAAGTAAGAACAATGGCAGCGGTTTTTGGACCAATTCCTGGAAGTTTAATTAGATAATTAAACGCGACAGATTTGCTCTTATTTTTTAAAAAATCTAAATTTAAAGACCCTCGATCTTCCTTAATTGCTCGAAGAGCCTCTTGAATTCTTTTAGCTTTTAAATTATAAAATCCTGAACTGTAAATTATTTTTGCTAATTTTGTTTCATTTGCCGCAAGTACTTCTTCGTAATTTACATAATATTTTTTCAAAGCAGAGAATGCTTTAAACGTATTTTTATCATTGGTATTCTGAGAAAGAATTGTTTCTACTAAAAGATCTAATGAGTTACTTAATCTAAATGGTTTTGGTTTTCCATAATTATTTTCACAGATTTCAATAACTCTCTGAATTTTTCGTTCCATGAAAAGACTACGGAACTAAAGTAATTTAAACACAAGGTTTCTCTTAATACACTATGAGCATTCAAGATAGACTAGATGAATTAAAACTGAAATTGAGTAAAACACCAGTAAATAAAGGAACAGAAAAGGAAAGAGCGAAATTAAAGGCTAATATAGCAAAATTAGAAGATAAAAAAGAATCACATGAATCTAAAATTTCAGGTAAAAAAGGTCTAGGATATGGTTTAAGAAAATCTGGAGATGCTAGCATTTCTCTAGTGGGTCCACCATCTGCAGGCAAGTCTACTTTATTGAATAAATTAACAAATGCAGAATCAGAAATAGGTTATTATGAATTTACTACGCTCAAAGTCATTCCAGGAGTTTTAAACTACAAAGGAGCACAAATACAGATATTAGATGTCCCTGGATTAATTATCGGTGCTTCAAAAGGAAAAGGAAGAGGTAAAGAAGTTTTAAGTGTTATTAGAAATACTGATTTGATTGTTTTAATAACAGATTATAAAAGATTAAAAGATGTCAAACAACTAGAACAAGAACTTTATAACTCTGGTATCAGATTAAATCAACAACCACCGCTAATTAGACTTAAAAAGAAGGTTTCTGGAGGTATTAATCTATTAACGCCACTCAAATTAGATTTAGATGAAGATACAATAAAGGAACTCTTTAGAGAATATGGAATAGCAAATGCGGATGTTTTAATTCGCGAAAACATAACAATAGATACTTTAATTGATTTTTTAGCAGGGAATCGGGTTTATATTCATTTTATAGAAATTCTAAATAAAATTGATGAACTCTCAAAAGGGGAATTAATAAAAATTAAAAAAGATTTCCCAAAAATGACGTTTATTTCAGCAGATAAATCTTGGAATTTGAATAGATTCGTAGAACAATTATGGAATAATCTAGAATTAATGAGAGTATACATGAAAAGAATTGGAAAAGAACCAGATCGAAAAGCGCCATTAATCATTAAAATTGGTTCAACAGTAGATCAAGTTTGTGAAAAAATCCACAAAGAATTCCAAAAGAATTTTAATTATGCACGCGTTTGGGGTAAAAGTGCAAAATTCGAAGGACAAAATAAAGGCCGACATCATATTTTATTAGATGAGGATGTTTTGGAACTTCATTTCAAATAAACATTAGATATTTAAGATAATTTGCTTTCTAAACACATTAAATAAACCTGACCTTGCAAGAGTTAAATAAATAATGGACTGGTAGTGCGCATTACCTAGGTTTAAATTAAGTTGTTCTAAAGAAAATTATATGCCAGTTGGTACTTTACCAGAGAATCTTGAAGAGCGCAGTTATACAGAACTTATACACCTCTCAATATGGTTAAGAGAAACGTACGTAAATAGCCTAGTAAGTTCTGGATCTCCATACCAGAGTATGCGAGAATGTAATGACAGTGCGTGAGAACAGTATAAAAAAAGAGAACATTTCTTGGATGCCGCAATGGAATCGGTTTTTAAAAAAGAAGTTGGAGAAGCTGTAAAGGCCTATTTAGAAGAAAATAAAGAAGATGTGGCACGAATAATCGCAGCTCACTTGGAAGAATAAAGAAGCTACAAAAACCTGAACAGATTTTCTTGAAGGTAAGTTCACGCTTCAAAGAGAATCTTAAAGCATATTCTGTGATGAGTATGATACCTGATTTAAAACTAAGCACGCCTGAAGAAATACAATCAGTATTAGATACATTAGAATATCGCTATTGTAAAATAGATAGGAATTATTATGTAAATAGTGTTGAAAGAACATTAAAAGAAGGTAACGCATTGTGTGTGGATGGAGCATTGGTTGGTGCGTATTTTCTTTCTAAATTAGGTTATCCACCATTATTAATAAATCTTGTACTTTGGGGTCCAGGTCACGTTAATGCAATATTTAGAACTGAAGAGGGGTGGGGCTCAGTAGGTAAAAGCCAATACTCGGACACAGGATATACTGCTCCAGAATATCCAACAGTATTTGAACTTGCTAGAAGTATTGGTGAGAGATATCGAAAACATAGGAGCAGACCATTATTATTTTCAATTGTAAATATGGCTAAATGGCCTATCGAATGGGTGTTTGGAAATGAAAATCTTGAGGAATTTGACATAAATGCATTTCTCAGTAGCACAAGGCACTTTGATATTTAGACAACAATTTTAATTATATCTCTGTTCTTTAGAACATGATCTTTTGCAATAATTCTATGTGTTCTAACATCAATGGCTTTCACGAACTTCTCTCCGATTTCTGTATGAATTTTGAAAGCTAAATCTAAGGCGGTTGATTTGTTTTTTAATAAAATTGCGTCTGGAAGGATATTGCCTTTTTTGCTTTTGTAATGAGTTTCATCTTCTACAGGATAAACTACAATATAATCTAATAAATCAAAAACCGCTCTGTTTAATGCCTCTTGTATTCCGGTACTCCCATATTTTTTCAAAATTTTATCATTGATTATTCCTAATGCGTGTTTTTGCTTTTCATTCAACTCGTGAGTAATTTCAAAAGTGTCTGCTCCGGGGATATAAGAAATAAACCCGTGATCTGCAGCATTCTTTAATGCCAATTCACATTCTGCGCTTGTTGGGATAAACAAATCATTTGGGTATTTTTTCTTTAAGTCTTCAAATCGTTCATTTGCTCCGTCTAAATCCATTTTATTACATGCATAAATCATAGGTTTTGATTCTTTTCTCATGTGTAAAATAAATTTTGGAAAGTCTTCTTTAGTCCATGTTAGCGGATCTGAATCTAATTTTAAATTTCTTAGTGCATTTTGAACTAACTCTTTTGTTATTCCTAATCCAGACATTTTTTCCGCAAGAAATTCATCTAATTTTAAGTGTTGCATGTGAATTTTTTTTGAATATTCACTCCAGTTCTTTTGAAAAATGTTTAAAAACCATGCGTCAATTTCTTGTTCAACAAATTCTTTATCTATAGCAGGATCATGGTTTTCTGTTTGCTCTCCTTTTTCATCTGTTTTTCCACTTAGATCTAGAACGTGAATTAATACAGAAGCCTCTCGGAGAGTGTCTAAAAATTGATTTCCTAAACCCTTGCCTTCTGAAGCGCCTGGAACTAACCCCGCAACATCTAAAACATTGATGGGAATTAATCTGATGTGGTTTAAGCACTTAGAATTTTGGGGAGAACAAATTACATTTAATTCTTTACAGGGACATTCCTGAGTAACAAATGCAACGCCCAGATTTGGTTGGATGGTCGTGAATGGATAATTTGCAATTTCTACATCTTTTTGAGTTATTGCTTTGAATAATGTTGATTTTCCTGCACTGGGTTTTCCGATGATTCCTACTTTCATCTTTTCCTCCAATATAAACATAATTGAACATTTATTTATGTTTTAGTTTCGAAATTAGAATTATGAAAACACCGCTTTGTTCTGTTTGTTTAAAATCTGATTTTTTGTGTAGTGGTTGCAGTCAAAAATTGTTAAAAGGAGAACTCACAGAAAGCATAATTGACGTTTCAAGAACATTATTTAGGCTCGGTGAAGAAATTCCTTCACTTAAAAGCGCGACTATTCACGAAATCATCCCAACTTCAGATTCTATTGTAATCCTAACAGAAGAGGGTGATGGGGCAAAGGTAGTTGGTAAAAACGGAAAAATCGTCAAACTTTTAGCTAAAAAAACAGGAAAATCAATTAGAATTATAGAAAAATCTCCTAAGTTTGAAGAGATCGTAAAAAGCCTCGTTTTCCCAGTAAAACTTCTGGGCGTCAATACATTATTTTCTAAAGACGGTGAAAAGAAAAAGATTATGATTTCTCAAAAAGATAAAGGCCGGATTCCGTTTAATGAGGTTTCTTTCAGAACCGTTGTAAAAAAACTAACAAATCAAGAGGCTGTTTTACATTTTGAGTAAGTTAAAGTATGTCTTCATCAGAAGCAAATCCTAAAAGCTCATCTTTTAATTCCGCTATTTTTTCAACGTGATCTAAAAAACGCGTTGGATCTGAAGGAAATTTTCCGTCTACACCATAGAGAGTATGTCCAGTATTTAAATCAAGCTGAATAGTTAACTCCGGACCGGCTAAAGGCGTAAAAAGATAAAACGAAAGCAGAACTTGTTTCTCATCACCCATTAAGTACATTGATAATGACTCTCTATTGTTTTCTAGAGCAAATAGAATCTCATCGTCAGACCATCGTGTTTCATAACCTTCTGCATACTTATCAAAAAAATCTATAATTTTTTCTCCATACGGTGTTGCAGCCAATTGTTCTCGAAAGTCTTGTTCTGTTTTAGGTTGTATTAGCTCGTCAGCCATAAAAATAAATTAGATTAAAACGTTATAAACCTAAAGACTTTGTAAAGCTTCTGTAATGCAAGAAAGTAAAAAAGCTTACAGAGTGTGTTGTTATAAAAACTAACAAATCAGGAAGCTGTATTGCATTATGAATAGACTAAAATACGTCTTCATCAGAAGCAAATCCTAAAAGCTCAGCTTTTAATCCGCCAAGTCGAGTAACACGGTCTAAAAAACCGGTTACATAGTCTAGTTCGGGGTCAACTTCTCTGCCTACACCGTAACGTGCATGCCCAGTTTCTAAGTTAACCCACAATTTAAAATGTGGTTCTGCTAAACAACCATAAAGATCAAATAAAATTTGTGCTCTTTTTCCTTCATCCATCAGAGAAAGGGATAATGAAGAATCATCTCCCTCTAGAACAACTAAATCGCCCAAGTTGTCTGTATTGTATTTTGTTTCGTGTCCTTCTGCATACTTATCAAAAATATCTAGAATTCTTTTTCCATACTCTGTTGCAGATAAATGTCTTCGGAATTCTTGTTCTGTTTTGAATTCAGCAACAGCCATAAAAACTAGTTTGAATTAAACCCTTATAAACCTAAGGACTTTGTAAAGCTTCTGTAATGCTAAATCCCACCTATCTTTAAATATCTCGTTTGTTATTTCTAAGTTGATCAAAATGAAAAGTGGTTGCGTTCATCATCAAAAGATACACAGATGATTCAGTTCATCTCAGTTAGCTTTAGTTCTAAGATGGATCGCAAAGGACGGCTTTTGATTCCAGGTTCTATTCGCAAAAAACTAAAACTCAAAGAAAATAGTGAAGTTTTTGTTTTAATTGAACCACAGAACATTTATTTAACTAACAAGAATAATATTTCAAATAGTAAGAAGGAGCGAAAATGAAAGTACAAACACCGCGAGGAACAAGAGATTTATTAGGAAAAGATATGAAACTGATGACTTTGGTTTTAAGCAAAATTAGGAAAAGTTTTGAAAAATATGGTTTCGAGGAAGCTAGAACTCCTGCTTTTGAAAATTTCGATGTTTTAGCTATGAAAGGTGGCGGAGGAACCGCGATTAAAGACGAAATTTACTATTTTCAAGATAAAAGTAAAAGAGAACTAGGCTTGCGATTTGATTTTACTGTCCCTTTAGCAAGAATGTTTGCTTGCAATCCCACGCTTCCAAAACCATATAAAAGATTTCAAATAGGACAAGTATGGCGATACGATAGACCTGGAAAAGGCCGTTATAGAGAATTTACACAAGCAGATGTTGATATATTAGGAGTTTCTGATCAGAGCGCAGATACAGAATTAATAGGTGTTTTATGTGATTGTATGAAAGAATTAGGAGTGAATAAATACGTAATTAAAATTAATTCTAGAAAAATCGCTGATGGGATTATTACTGAATTAGAATTAGAAGATAGAAAAGAAGATATCTTCCGTTCATTAGACAAATTAGAAAAAATAGGTAAATCTGGCGTTGAAAAAGAATTAATAAGCAAAAAAATCCCTCTAAAAAAAATCAAACAGATTTTAGAGTTTATTAAAATCATAGGGCAAAATGAAACTATTATTTCAGCTTTAAAAGAAAGAATTAAGAATGAAATTGGAATCGAAGGAATCTGGGAAGTTGAAAGAATTATAAAGTTATCAAAAGCCTATGGCATACAAGATAAAATTAAAATAGATTTGAGTTTAATTCGGGGAATGAATTACTATACAGGATTTATCATGGAACTAAAAATTTTAGGAGAGGGATTAGAACTTTCTTGTGCAGGAGGAGGAAGATATGATAATTTAATAGAAACATATGGTTCATTGAAAACTCATGCAGTAGGTTTTTCTTTTGGCGTTGATAGATTGTGTGAAATATTAAAGGAAAAAATTAAATTGAAAAATGAAGGTGTTTTCATAGCCCTTCAAAATAATGAATTAGAAGAAAGTGGAATTGCACTTGTTCAAAAATTAAGAAATTCAAATATAAAATCAGCAATGGCTTTGATTAAAAGAAGTTTAAGCAAGCAAATTAAATACGCTGTTTCTAAAGATTTTAAGTACTTAATTGTTTTAGGTGAAAAAGAAATTCAAGACAAAAAAGTAAAAGTAAAAGATTTGGGGACTGGAAAAGAAAAGACTATTGAAACAAAGAAATTAGCTGACTATTTTTCTAAAAAGTAACTGTTCGTTTTAGCAAACGAATAGATTCTTGTGCTACTTTTTCTTCTTTGGGTTTAGTTTTTTTGTTCCGATCCAGAATAAGGCCACTAAGGATAGCAGCATAAGGGGTATAAGAGCTATAACTTTACCAGAATCAGATAAAAACTTCCAAGAGCGTATAAAACCATAAATAGTTGTGATTAAACCACTTATCATTATACCAACACCAATACTTTCTATTTTCATTATTGCACCCACTACAAGACAAAGAGTTCCAAGAAAAATCATTACAATAAAAAAAACTCTGTAATAAGCCGTTCTAGCCAAGTTATAATTTTGATCACACTTATAACTAGGAATACACCAACCATTTGTTTCGTTTTCAATTGGGAGGGGTTTGGCAAGCCCGCCATAAGTATTCCATTTACCACCCATTAGAACACAATCTGTTTGATTTATTATGATTCGTTCATAAATTTTATCAGTACAATAATCTTCTCGGCTTGGTGCACTATAAAAAACATCTATTCCGTAAATAAAAAAGAAAACTAAAATAAATGCAATAGCCAATGACAGAATTTTCTCTTTTGGATTGTACATGCTATAAATTTCTCTTTACAATATATAAATAGTTCTAAGGATAAAATCTGTTTGTTAATCGTGGAAAGGGAATCGCGTCTCTAATATGATCTAATTTGCAGATCCAACTAAGAACTCTTTCCATTCCAACGCCGAATCCAGAATGCGGAACTGATCCAAATTTTCTTAGTTCCAAATACCATTTATAATCATCTAAATTTGCACCTTCTTTCTTTAGCATTTTAATTAGAATAGAATTATCAGTTTCTCTTTCGCTAGCTCCAATAATTTCTCCGTATCCTTCTGGAGCAAATAAATCATCACAAAGAACAATTTTCTTGTCTTTTGGGTCTCTTTTCATATAAAACGCCTTCATTTCAGCAGGCCATCGCTCAACAAACATGGGCGCTTTTTCTCCTTTCATTAATAATTTTTCTTCTGCGACTCCAAAATCTTCACCATATTTTATTTTGCTACCACGTTTTTGCAATTGTTTAATCGCTTCTTCATACGTAATTCTTTTAAAAGGCGGTTTAACTAATAAAAGGTCTTTTGGATCCCGGCCCAATGCCAAAAGTTCTTTCGGATACTTTTTTGCAACCGTTTGACAAATATAAGAAATTAATCCCTCTTGAATTTTCATGTTTTGTTCATGAGTTATCCAAGCACCTTCTGGCTCTAAATGCCAATATTCAGTTAAATGCTTTCTTGTCTTAGATTTTTCAGCTCTGAAAGAGGGAGCAAAACAGTAAACTTTTTCTAGAGCAAAAATGAGTGCTTCAGAATATAATTGACCTGTTTGAGCTAAATATGCCTTGTGTCCAAAGTAATCCATTTTAAATAATGTAGAACCACCCTCCCCTGCACAAGCAGTAATCATAGGACTCTGTGTTTCATACCAGCCATCTTTTCGTAAGTAGTCTCGAGCAGCATAGAATAGAGTATCTTTAATTTTAAAAACATTAGTTAATTTTTGGGATCTAATCCATAGATGCCTCATATTTAATAAAAATTCAGTACTTTGATCTTTTGTAATTGGAAATCGTTCAGCTTTATTAATAATTTCAAAATCAGTTCCCTCGATTTCAAATCCGCTAGGAGCACGTGCATCTTTTTTAATTATGCCTTTAATCTTAATAGAACTTTCAATTAAAATTGTGGATGCTTTTTCAAAAATCTTATTTCCAACTTCTTTTCCATAAACTATCTGAATTATTCCTGTTGAATCTCTTAGAACAATAAAGGCAACATTTTTAGAAGCTCTTTGTCTGTATATCCAGCCCTTAAGCTCAACTTTTTGGCCTTCTTTCATTTTTTCAATATCTGCAATTTTCATAATAACTAATTAAACCCGCACAATTAAAAAAGTTAATTTATTGTCACTAATATTTAGAATTTGATCTACATTATTTCCTATGGAATAACCTTTATTTCTTTTGAACAGAACCCACATTTCCACTGGAGCAGAATTTCTCCATAAGAAAAAGAGGTTATGAAAATCTTTATATATTCAGAAATAACTAATTATGGATTGTAAATTAACTCATTTGTAGTCACTTATGTTTGGCGACATACGCTACAAAACAACTTTATAAACAAAACTTAGTTTTGGCGAACTAAGAGTAAGTTGTTATCGAGTAAATCCATATTGTATGTATTTGAATTCTCAAGTATTCGAAGTAATATCGAATGAAACCAGTTTAAGTTGGCGCTTAAATCTAGTTCTATAGATGTATTTGCTTTCAGTATTAAAAAAGCATTATGTTCCTACAAAATATAAATCAGAGGAGATAATATGGAATCATTCATTCGAAATGTCATAGAAAATAATCATGAGCAAGATTTTGCTGATGTTAAAGATGCGAGAATTCTCGTCGTGGGCTGCGGAGGCGGCGGTAACAACATCGTTACGAGAATGTATCGAAAAGGAATTGCTGGCGCAGAAACCGTCGCAATAAACACAGATAAACAACATTTATTAATTTCAAGTGCAGATAAAAGGATATTAATTGGACAGGACCTAACTAAAGGTTTGGGTGCTGGAGGGCATCCTGAAATTGGTGCTAAAGCCGCGGAAGAAAGTCGTTCAGAATTAAAGGAACTTTTTAAACAAGCTGACATGGTCTTTGTAGTATGTGGTTTGGGTGGTGGAACCGGTACAGGTTCGATTCCAGTAGTCGCACGAATTGCTAAGGAAGAAAATTGTATTGTTATTGCTAGCGTTACGATGCCATTTAAAATTGAAGGCGCCAGAATATCAAAAGCAGAAGAAGGTCTTTATAAATTAAGAAAATACGCTGACACAGTAATTGTAATTGAAAATGACCGTTTGTTAGGTATTGCAGGAGATTTACCATTAGAACAAGCCTTTGGCGTTGCGGATGAATTAGTTACAACCATGATTAAAGGAATTACAGAAACTATTTCCAAACCATCCTTAGTCAATTTAGACTATGCTGATGTAAAAGCAGTTATGCACTCTGGTGGAGTAGCAGTTGTAGGATATGGTGAATCTAATACGAGAAACAGAGGTAAAGAAGCGATTGTTGAAGCGTTGACAAATCCGTTATTAGATGTGGACATCGAAGGAGCAAATGGCGCTTTACTACATATTTCCGGAGGAAATGACATGACCTTAAGAGAAATCAATGACGTAGGTCAAGCAGTCATTGAAAAACTAGATGCACAAGCTCAAGTTATCTGGGGCGCTAGAGTTGATCCAGAATTAGAAGGACGAATCCAAGTAATATCAATTATCACAGGAGTTAATTCTCCGTACATACTTGGAAAATTAGAGGACAGTCCTACTAAAATCACAAATATCAGCGATTTAGGCTTAAAAGTCATTCGCTGAATTCATGCTGAAGGAGGTGCTGAAGCGTAACCGTTATCGGTGCTTCGTTAGTGAACTCACAATCTAACCCTTCCCCCAATACCTTCGAGTTCACTTTCCTCAATGATTTGGCTTTAATTAGCTAAATTATTGGGAGCTTCTCTTTTCTTTCTTTTTTATTTCTTGAAATCAAAATTTAATCATGGAAAATAACAAAATAATTGACGGAATGCAACACGCTATAACTGCTATTGTTTTTAAAGAAAATAAAATTCTCATGTTTGATCGACGGGGAGAAGATTAGGAAACAGGTTGGGAGTTTATTAAAGGTGCCATGCATTTCGAAGAGACAGAAGAGCAAGCGGTACTTAAAGAAGTTGATGAGGAAGTAGGAATAAAAGTAAAAATTCTTGGAAAAGTTCTTAAAGTTTATTGGGATGAAAACCCGTCAAAGATGGTTTTTTAAAAATTCGCGCTGTCGCTTATGCATGTGACTACATTTCTGGAGCTGTTAAACTATGAGAAAAGGAGCATATAGGATATAAATGGATGGATTTTGATGAAGCTATTAAAAAAATTTGGGTAAACTGTGGACCAGATGCGATTAAGGAAGCTATCAAGAGTTATTATAAAAAATAATAGTTCTTTTTATCTTGGTGGCACAAAGTAAGAATATGACAATAGAATTTCAAAGCTTTTTTCCTGAAAACGCGAAAGAACTGAATACATTTTTAATAGAAGTTAGAGAAAACTATTCGCCACCTTTTTCAGATGAAAAACAAGAAACTGAGATTGAAGATCTTCTTAATAGAAAAGAACGTGCAGTTCTAGTTATTGAAAATAAAAAAATTATTGGGTTCGTGGCGTGGAAAAAAGATGATGAAAATTCAGACACAGGGGTCATAACCAATGAAGCAGTTCAAAAACAACAAAGAAATAGAGGTATTGGAACAAAATTGTTTAGAATTGCATTGCAAAAACTTCGATCAGAAGGTTACAAGAAAGTTAATTATGTATGTGAAGATGCTAATGAAATCGTTAAACATCTCAGTAAAAAATTTGACACGAGGATTAAAACTGAGTTTTTAGATGATGTGCGCAACGGAAAAGGACACAAAACTTTAGTTTTTGAGAAAGAATTGTAAATAAGAGTGTGTACTTAAAAAAATTTAAACAAAAAAACTCGACAAAATTTTAGGCTAAAAATACAAAAAGTAAATAAATCCCTATAAGAATAGTTGGTAAAATCCAGGAAGTAAGTAAAACTATTGCCGCTTTCTTTGAAGTCATTTGATGTAAAGTTGCAATACCTTTTATTTGCGCGCGAATTGTAAAAATAATGGCTGCGATAACCCCTAAAATTGGAATTAATCCCAATAGGGACGCAGCAGATGAAAACGCCACAATTTCTAAGCTCTTTTTATACGTACCTTTTCCTTTGAATAATTTGACAAATAAATGTAAGTATGCTGCTCCAACAAAAAGGCTAAGAATTGCAGTTGGAATTCCAACAACTAAAACATATAACAAACTTATACCAATGCCAAAACCAACAAAGAAAGCTAAAAATGGTAAAAGCAACACATAAAGAGAAGTTATTGCCACATTAACTAAAATCGGTACAAGAAAATTTAAAAGAGAAATTAAAATAATTTTGCCAAATTTTAATTCTGGAAGATTCTGGAAAAATTCATTTGGATGCAAGATAATTCCACTAATTGAATGCAACCAAAAATGAATAAAATTATCAGTATTTGGTTTAGACTTTGTCTGAGATTTTTTTACAGTAAGAACTTCATCTAAAAGTTTATCTACAGCCGCAGGTGACCAGTTTGCATTAATGAGATTTTGCCTGATCTTTAAAATATTCTTTCCTGTAGCAAGTTGTTGTAAAATATAATCTTTTACTTGTTCCTCAGAAGGCATTCATTAAATTTAGGTAAATTTATATATAAAACAAATACGAGCTGATAGAAACTCTTTTAAATATACTTCAAATATTATAAAGTAAATTAAGGTGAAATTATGGCTACACAAATAGATATTGGAGATTTAAAGGTGGGATCTTATGTTATTTTGGAAAATGAACCGTGCAAAATCAAGAAAATCGAGAGATCCGCACCGGGAAAACACGGACATGCAAAATATAGAATTATGGCAGAAGGTCTCTTTGATAAAAGAACTAGAAATCTTTTAAAACCAGGCCACACACCATTTATGGCTCCAGATGTCGTAAAAAAGGTTGGTCAAGTAGTTTCTATTAGTGGAGCCGTCGCTCAGGTAATGGATCTGAAGACCTATGAAATGATGGATCTAGAAATAGGTGATAAAAAAGTAAGTGCGGGAGAGGAAATTACTTTCTGGGATATAGAAGGTAGAAAATTATTAGAATAAGTTATAATTAACTCATTCATTTTTTCTTTTAATTTTCCTAGTTTTCGAATTTATGAGCTATTTCTTCTAATTTTTCGCGGGCTTCATGCAAATCTTTAACAAGAATTAATTTTCCGTTTGAAATTAACTCTTGAGCAAGAGAGTCAGAGTTTATATTATTGTAAGTTTTTTCTAAAAGCAAAGTTGTAAATCCTGCTTGAGCCATCTGCACTGCATTTTCTTTTGCGTCTTCTAAACTAATTAAAATTGGCAAATTATATTCTTGTTCCAATTTTCTCATGGTTTCAACTTTTTTCTGAGTAAAAATCAGCCGATGATGTTTAATATTATAATTTGCAAGCCATTGTTTGGTTTTTTCAAATCCATTATCAAAATAAATGTCTGGAGAATCTATGGTGCCTCTGTGTGTTAAAATGAAAACAAGCCCATCCAAAGAACTTATTTTGTCAGTTAATTCTTGCGCACCGTCGTATGGCTTTCCATGAGTAAAAAGTCTTGTATTCCCTAATTCTCTTAAGTTTTGACTCCAACTAGGAAGTTTATTTAATTTTCCATAACCAGTTCTAAATGCCCACTCAAAAAAAGATCCGTTGAGATAGTGTTTAGAGTGCACATAATCCTTCATTAAATCCTTTCCTACAAAATGCTTCTGCATAAGTTGTGTTAAATTCTCCCGAAAAGGGTAAAGAGTATTATCTAAATCTAAAATTACTTGGAATTTAGGCATTTATATCACAATTTACTCTACTCAAGCTTAACTTATAAATTAAGAGAAACACCTTTATTAATTATGAACAAGAAAAAAATAGATCAACTTAAAAAAAACGTTTTGATTGATATTGAGCCGCCACAAAAAGAAATTGATCAGGCGTGGGCTATGTTTAGACTCATCCAAAAGAGCATTAAAGAAAATTTTAAATTAGAATGCGACTTAATGGGTTCTGTGGCCAAAGGAACTTTCTTAAGCGGAAATAAAGATTTGGATATCTTTGTTTTATTTCCAAAAACATATAAGAGGAAAGAATTAGAAGATGTTGGATTATCTATCGGTAAAAACATATTTAAGAGATTTAAGGGAACTTTTGAAATAGATTATGCAGAACACCCATACACAAAAGGAATAATAAATGGGTTTCGAATAGAGATTGTGCCGTGTTACAAATTGAAAAGAAATGAAAAGATTATTAGTGCGGTAGATAGAACACCATTTCATACAGAATGGATTAATTCTCATTTGACTAACAAACAAAAAAAAGAGGTGTTATTTTTAAAGGCTTTTTTGAAAGGAACTGGTGTCTATGGGTCTTCTTTGAAAATTGAAGGCTTTTCAGGGTATTTATGTGAATTATTAATTGCGAAATTTGGTTTATTTGAGAACCTAATTGAAAGTGCGAAAAATTGGGGGTATAAAGAATTTATAGACCCTCAGAATCATCACAAAGGAAATCTTCCAGATAAACTTTCCAAAAAATTCAAAGAAGATGCATTAATTGTTATTGATCCAGCAGATTCTGAAAGAAATGTGGCGTCTGTTTTAAATGAGGAAAATTACGCAAAATTTATATTCAGTGCACTGAACTTTAGCGAAAAACCAGAGATATCCTTCTTCTTACCAAACAAACAAAAGTACACACTAAAAAAACTAAAAAAAGAAATTGAGAAAAGAGGAACTTTACTGATTTTAGAGTTTGATAAACCAAAAATAATAGAAGATATTTTATATCCTCAATTACGAAAAGCGCTGAAAAGGATTGTGAATGAACTAGAAGACGATGAGTTTGAATTATTTGATTATTCTTTTTTTGTTGGAGAATACAAAATCAAATTTTTGCTTGATTTTAAATTAGATGTTCTTCCAAAAGCAATCAAAAAAGAAGGCCCGAGAGTATATCACAATGAAGATCATATTAAGCAGTTCTCTTCCAAATATCCAAATATTTGGATAGAAAATAATCGTGTTATTACAATCGTTTCTAGAAGATTTTCAAATGCAACAGATCTTTTAAAAACATTTTTAAAAGGTTCACAAAAAGAACTAGAAAATAAGGGAATTCCAGATCACATTGCAAAATCAATGAAAAACATAAAATTGAAGAATGTTGAATTTGAAGGAGAAAATTGGTTAAACTTTTTAGCGGAATTTTTGAAGGTGAATTAATTGAAAATTGTACTATTAGGTCCACCGGGCGCAGGTAAAGGTACACAAGCAGAAAAAATCAGTAGAAAATATAAATTGCAATATATTGATACTGGCGGAATTTTAAGAAAAAATGAGAACACTAAAACAAAAAAAGGAACTCCACACAAATACATTAAAAAAGGGATATTAGTCCCAGACTACATTGTCATAGAATTTATTTTACCATTCATTAAACGGGCCGCCAAACAAAATTTCATTTTAGACGGATTTCCGCGAAGTTTAAAACAAGTTAAACTTTTAGAGAAAATTACAGCAATTGATATTGCACTTTATTTAGAAGTGAATCAAAAAGAATTAATAGAAAGAATTTCTGGCCGATGGATTTGTAGAAACTGTGATATCACCTATCACATTAAATTAAAACCTCCAAAAAAAGAAGGTATTTGTGACGTATGTGGAGAAAAATTAACTCAAAGAGAGGATGATAGACCAAAAATTATCAGAAAAAGAACTAGAGTTTTTAATAAAAGTCTCAAACCAGTTATAAAATACTATGAAAAAAGAAGTATTTTGAAAAGGATTGATGCCAATAGAGAACTTAAGGAGGTTTGGAAAGATATTCAAGAAATCGTGAATAAAATAAAATGAAAAATTTTGAAGTTTGGGAGTATGGTTATGGAAAATATCATCGATTTCACTTTATAGATATTTCAGCTGAAAAAGCTGTTGGTCATTTTTTAAATAGAGAAATTTTCGGTGGGAAAAGTTTCAGAGATTATTTATTAGAAAAGAAAAGAGATATTCGAATCTGTGTTAAGGATCCAAGAATCAAGGGTTCAAGGCAAAATCCGAATTATCCACATATATTTCATTTGAAAATCGACTTTGTCGTAGATTAATTTATTTTTTCTTTGTTGATTTATTCTTTTTCGCAGGTTTTTTAACAGAATTTGATTTAGATTTGGTTTTCTTTGCGATTGTCTTTTTCGCAGGTTTTTTAATTGTTCTTCGAATCTGTTTTTTAACAACTGTTTTCTTTGAAGGTTTTTCCTTAACTGCATGAATATCTCGAATTACTTCTTTCATCAAAGAACCTGAAAATGTGGTGAATATTAAAATTTCAAATAAGGAGAACCAGATAACCCAACTTAAAAATTCATAAATTAGTGGCAATTTAAATACCATCGTAGTAAACAAAGAATCTAAAAGTAATGTACTAATTGCCCAGAAAAGTCCTAAGTAAAAGGCTTCTTGGATATTGAATTTACGGTTATTAAAATAACTGTGGGCACAAAACAAGACAATTAATGGCGAAATTGCTAAATATACAATTATATAGCCTGTAACTGTAAGTCCAATTAAACTTATCAAAACCATCTCAACAAAAAATAAAATATACAGAACAAGTTCCAATAATATTGCTTTAGACCATTTTATCATAGTTTACTTTTGTCTGATTTTGTTTATATAACTTTTTACGAAACAAGCTCTCTAAAAGTATTAATAAACTTCTCAAAATCTTCTTTTTTAATATGTGCGCCACAAGCATGCTCGTGACCCCCTCCTCCTCCTTCTAAACCAACTAAAGCTTGTTTTAACAATTTGGATACATCTTTAGTCCTAGATCTCAGGCTCATAGAAATTATATTAGAATCTTTTTCTTCTTTAGCGACTATAGACACTTCTGGATCTTTTCTATACATTAGTTCCATACTCAATTTTCCAGTAAATCCAACTTTTCCAGAGTATGTAAAAAACATAAATTTTTCATTTTCTTCTTTCAAAGCCAGTTTCAAGAGTCTTTGATATTTTTTATTTAACTTTTGATAATTTTTGTAAAGTAATTTCCCTGCTTTATTTTTCTGTTCTAAAATTTCCAAGGGATCTTTAATTTTTAAGAGATAATTCACATTTTTTCTTATGGAATTTTCCGCGCCATGCAAATTAAAATTAAATACATCAATTAATTGGCCCATTTTCGTATCGAACAAGATTTCATCGAGATTAATAATCTTTTTTGGAAGAATTTCAGGATATTGTCTGGAAAAATTATTAGAAAAGGCTGGAAGATGATAATCTGCAATAGTACCCACAGTGGCCAACCATTCATTTTCTCTAGTAATTTGATATGCCATATACGTTGTCGGAACTTCTTTTCTATTTAAACGCGAATTAAAATAAAATACATTATTTCGTTTAAGTGGTGGATGATGATCAATCCACAGAACTTTTGTTCTGAATGAATTAATTGCCTTTTGAGTCATATACGCACGATCTAGAATAACAATAAGATCAGAATAGATTTCCTTTGATTTTTCCAAATAAGGTCTTTCATCATCAACAGGAAAATTTGCACATTCAAAATCCCCTTTCTCATATTTTTTCATTAGTAATAGAAAAGAACATAGTCCATCAGGATCCCCATCGAAAAAATAAAATGGGGTTTTTGCTTTTTCCAATAACGCTCTAATCTGAATTATTTGTTTTTGTGTTAACATGAAATCACTCTAGGAAATATAATTTGATTTGAGCTATTAAAATAAACTCGTTTTTAGATTGAGTTCTAAAACTGAAATAATCAATTTTAGTCTGATTTAGGTAATTAGAATAAAATAGTTTCCCCCGAAAACTTTTTAAGGTTTTTCAGGGATCTTTCCAGAATTCCAAAGCATATCAAATAGTGGATTTAGGGTTCCTGAAGCTAGATGAGAAGAATCTGTCCAAAAAGCTGTATCTTGAGTTGGATGTACTTTCTCATGTGTTAAAGCCATTGTTGTTCTTTTTCCATCTATAATAGAGATTCTACTTAAATTTTCTCTTTCAGGTAATCTTACATCCGCAAAGTCTTTGAGAGTTAAATAGGATTCTTTATTTTCCGATGTAATCGGCGCAATAATTTTAATACGTACCCCTCTTGCTTTTGCTTTACTCAGAATATCTGAATAATTCTCTGCTAATTCTTTTAATCCGGTTTCGGTTGTAAGCAATTTAACTTCTTGTTCAGCAGACTTAATTAGATTTCCTAAATGCTGATAGAGATTATAACGCCCTTTCAAAGCACCAGACAGATCTGCTGGATCCACTAAACTGACTCCTTCATTATATAAAATGTTTAACTCCTGAACAGCTTCGCTGTTTCTCAATTTTTCGATCTTAGCCAATTTATCTTTTAATTTTCCTTTTTGTAGTTCCTTTACATTCTCCAAAGCTTCATAAGGTGGAATTGCGACATATTCTCTAGGTTTAGATGGTTTTAAAATTGCAAAGCCCATATCGGCCAGAGATTCTAGAACATCATAGGATCTGGACCTAGGAACACCAGTCATTTCACTTAATTCTCCTGCAGTTGAAACACCCCGACTTAAAAGGGCAGAATAAATCTTCCTTTGATACATATTTAGTCCAATGGACCCTAATGCATCTAATGTTTCTTTTGAAGCGACCATTTTTTATTTCACCAAAAAATTTTTTAGCGTTATTACTGTTTCGACCTAATTAAAATAAGTTATTCATTAGATATAAACCTTTCCTATGTCTTGTATTATTAATTAGTTCTTTTGATATTATTACTTTTTAGTTTTAAATGCGTTTCTTAACCCCCATACTTCTGTGTTGCTTCTGTGCATCATACAAATTTTTCACTTTTTTAATGTCATCTATCTCTTCTGGGCTTAGATCGTCTCTGAATTGTACTAACCGAGGAAATCTCAATGCAAACCTCGATTCATAAGTTGGACTTCTTTGAATCTCTTCATAAGCCACCTCTAACACAATTTGAGGTTTTAACTTAACTGTTCGACCACTTTCTTCAAGAATTAGCGGTTTTAGTTTTTCTGTTATTTCACTAAATTGTTCTTCTGTCAATCCGGTAGCCATTTTACCAATAGTTACGGGGGTTCCTGTTTCATTCTGACACGCTAATTTAAAAGAAGATAGCCAATTAGATCGTTTTCCTTCACCCCATTCGGCTTCAACTATTATTAAATCCAATGTTTCCATAATCGGCTTTAATTTAACCATATGACCAACTCTAGAACCAGGCTTATACTCTGCATCTAGATTTTTGAACATAATACCCTCATTTTTAAGTTCTAAAGATCTTTTGTAAAATTTTTTAACGTTTTCGGGCTTATCTGTTTCTAAATGAGTAACTAAAACAAATTCTTTTTCTTTTTCTTCAACAATCTCGTTTAATTCATTCCATCTCTTTTTGTATGGTTTCGTAATCAAATTTTTTCCATTTAAGAATAAGAGATCAAATGCGTTGATAAAAACGGGAATCGCTTTTACTATTAATTCAATATCATATTTTCTTTTAATGCGCTTTGAGAGTTCTTGAAAAGGCAAGTTATTCCCTGTTTGTGGATCATACGCAGTAAGTTCTGAATCTATAATACATTTTTCAGCAGAAACATGATCTCTAATAAAGTTAGTAATTTCTGGGAACTGTTTTGTAACATTTTCCAGGCGTCTTGTAAATATACGTATTTTATCTTTGTTTTTATGTATTTGGCAACGCATTCCATCTAATTTATGTTCTACAACCAAAAATCCATCTTTATTCTGAACGCGTTTGAATCCTTCTTCTACATCTCTAACTTTTTGAGCATCCATGGATCTAACCGGCTTAAAAAGCTCCATTTTGACTTTTTTTAATCCCTCATTTCCTTTTTCTTTTGCAATTACTGCCACTTTCGAAAAATCATTACTAACCTCGTGGGCTCTTTCAACTAAATCCTTTTCAACATCAAATGCCTGTACAATGGCATCTCGAACAACTCCCGAACCTACACCAATTCGTAGAGTTTGTAAAATCGTTCTTACAAGATATTTTGCTTCATAGGGTTCTGCATTGGCCAACAACTCTGAAATGTATGCAATTTTTCGAGATTGTGAATTTAAACCTTCTGTTACTGCAATTTTTTGAAAATTTCTGTGAACTTCTTCAATGTTTAAAGACCGGGAAAATAAGGTTCTTTGAGTTTTATTTTGTAAAACTTTTTCAGCGACTAAACCTAAGTCTCCTTGTTCCCTCCAGTAATTATTAAGCTTTTTTTTAGAAATACCGCTTACCTTTGAAATTGCTTCAATCATTAATTGAGCTGCAATTCCTAAATCAAGTTCACTCCATTCTGGAAAAGGTCGTCCCATTGCTAAAAGAATTAATTTATCTAAAACTTCCGCATTCTTATCTTTTAAAAAATTAGCTAATATTTCTGTTTTCTTTAAACTTGAACCATTACTTTCTAATTTTTCATAAATTTTAGCTAATTTAGAATATTTCATAAATAATTTTTAGAAGTATATTCTATTAAAGTTGTGTTTAACTCCGAGCGCTCGGATGCCTGCAAAATCAGGCAGCACTTTATGCGACGTTCCTTCAGAAGTTCCCTTCACAAAAGTAACCGGGAAATCGGTTAACGCGTGAGCTTTTTAGTAAAAGCTCAAGCAAAATTAACCGCGAAACCGGTTAATTGATTAACGTGATTGGGCTAACTTAACCTTAAATTATATTTTCCGGTCAAGTTAATCAACGCTTTAGGCTATACGCACTTTATAAAGCACTCTTTATTTAATTATGCAAAAAGTGAAGTGAGTTAACATTCAGTTAACTCGCTGTTGGTGCCAGCTGGCATTTCAGCTGTTAGGTAACAGCCCTTCGAAAGTCCCCTCACTTATACACATACAAAATAAAATAAACTATAAATTACTTCAACAAGCACATCAACGAAGCTGGCCGTTACGTTAATAAAGCTTTCGATTCTTAGTAGTAAGTGAAAAAGGAAAAATAGAATTGAGTTCAGACCGTTGATAAAGAATGATTTTAGGTAACCTCGATTCTTAATAAAGTGATAATATGTCAGAATTAGTAAAAGATAAAAGTTTGGTTATACCTGGTGAAGCTCTATTCGAGGGAATGGATTATTTGCCGGGACCAGGAACTTATAGAAATGATAAAAAAATTGTCTCCAAATATTTGGGAGTCGCAGAATTTAAGAATAATAGATTAGTAAGAGTAATTCCGTTAAAAGGGAAATACATTCCACGAGAGAATGATTTTGTTATTGGTTACATTAGTAGGGTATCTCACGCGATTTGGCAGGTGGATTTAAATTCACCATATGAAGGAATTTTGCCATTGAGTGAGGGAACTGAAGAGTTTATTGATTTAAATGAGAAATCTTTAGAGGATTTCTACGATATAGACGACACGATTGTTGTAAAAATTAAAAAAGTAACACAAACGAAAGATGTTCAATTAACTATGAAAGATAGAAGAGCCAAGAAGTTAATTGGAGGACGAATAATTGAAATTTCTCATACAAAGGTTCCCAGATTAATTGGTAAAAGTGGTACAATGGTTGGTACAATAAAAGACAAGACTGGTTGTGTAATTATTGTGGGTCAAAATGGAAGAGTGTGGTTAAAAGGAAATAACGAAGAATTGGCAGTTCGGGCCATTAAAAAGGTTGAAGCTGAAGCACATACTTCTGGTTTAACAGATAAAATAACTCATTGGTTAGATGAGGAATCAAAAAAGGTGAAATAAATGGCAAAGGGATTAGATATTAAATTAATAAAAAATGGAAAAAGACTAGATGGTCGCGATATGGAAGAAATGAGACCATTAAAAATGGAACTAGGGGTTTTAGACCGGGCAGATGGTTCAGCAGCAATTGAACTAGGAGAAACAAAGGTTATAGCCGCGGTTTACGGACCAACTAAATTACATCCTCAACACAGACAACAACCTAAAAAAGCGGTTTTAAGTGTTAGGTATCAAATGTTGCCATTTTCAACAACAGATAGGTGCAGACCAGGACCAAACAGAAGATCAATTGAAATCGGATTGGTAATTAAAAAAGCATTGGAACCAATTATATTTTTAGAAGAATTTCCAAGAGCAGATATTCAAATTGAAATTGAAGTTATACAAGCAAATGCATCTACAAGAGTAACTGGATTAACTGCAGCATCATTAGCATTAGCTGATGCAGGAATTCCAATGAAAGGTTTAATTTCTGCTTGCGCAGTTGGTAAAATTCAGGATAAATTAATTTTAGATGTTGCGGGAGCAGAAGATTCTTATGGTGGTGCTGATTTTCCGATTGCGATGATAAACGGAGGCGACGAAATTACCTTATTACAACTGGATGGGGATCTTAATCAAAAAGAAATGAAACCCGCTTTAGATCTCGCGCAGAAAGGTTGTAAGATATTATTCGATCAGCAAAAGAACGTATTAAAAAATACGTATAAAGTAGGTGATCAAAAATGATGAAGATAAATAAAAGTGTTATTATCAATTCCATTCAAAAAGGAATAAGATTAGATGGCAGAAAATTAGAGGAATTTAGAGATATTGAAATTATTCCGAATTATATTAACAAAAATCCAGAAGGTTGTGCACTAGTAAAAATAGGAAAAACAAAGGTTTTGGTTGGGGTAAAAATGGGTGTTGGTAAACCATATCAAGACAGTCCTGATGAAGGAGTATTAATGACTGGTGCGGAGTTATCTCCTATTGCGGCTCCAGAATTTGAATCTGGGCCACCAAGAGAAGCAGCAATTGAATTAGCTCGTGTTGTTGATAGAGGCATTAGAGAATCAAAAATGATTAATACAAAAGCTCTATGTATTAAAGAACGCGAAGCAGTTTGGCTGGTATTTTTAGATATTCAGATATTAGATTATGACGGAAATCTCTTTGATGCCGCAGCACTGGGTGCTGTTGTAGCATTAATGAATACTAAAATTCCAACATATGATTTAAAAACGGAAAAAATCGATTTCGAAAAGTATTCTGGAAAACTAGAGTTAAATGAAGTTCCAATTTCAATTACTGCGAGAAAAATTAGTGGAAAAATAGTTTTTGATCCTAATGCAGAGGAAGAAGAACTTGTGGACTCAAGATTAACCTTTGCATTTAAAGAAAACGGAAATATTTGTGCAATGCAAAAGGGTGGTTCTGAGCCAATAACGAAAGATGAAATTCTAGATTTAATGAAAAAAAGTTCAGATCAGAGCAAGATAATAAGGAAAAAACTTAAAAACATAAAGATTGATAAGTGAGATTATGGCAAAAAAGAAAGGTGCTGGACGGTTTGGATCTAAGTATGGGAAAAAAGTTAGAGATGCTGTTATTACGGTAAGTAAGTTACAGAACTCAAAAAAGAAATGTCCAAAATGCGGAAAGTTGGCGTTTAAAAGATATGCTGCAGGCATTTGGATTTGTAAGTCTTGTGGTGCCAAAATGATTGGCGGGGCATATCAGGTGGATACTGGTTCAGAAAAATTACTAGCTAGATTACATAGGGAGGCATAAAATGGCAGGATATATTTGTGCGAAATGTGAAAAAGAAATCGAAATTGATCCGAAGGTGGATCGAATAATTTGCCCAAACTGTTCAGGAAGAATATTACTTAAAAAAAGACCTGAAATAGCTAAAACAATTAAAGCAAGATAATTATGCATATTGCTAAAATAGAATTAGATGTGAAAAATGCTGGGCAAATTGCAAAGGCAATTCAACCAAGTTTAGAATCACATAGAATCACAGTTAAAAAAAATAAAATTATAATAGAAACTAAAAGTGAAACTCTTTCCTTGTTACGGGCATATGTTAACACGGCAATTAGATTAGCAAAAATGAGCTCAAAAATTATGGAATTTGATTAAAATGAAAAATGACGAACAAAAAACAATGCATATTCAGCTATTAAATCAACAAGTACAAAACATTCTATTACAAAAAGAAAATTTGAAAGTCCAAAAAGCAGAATTAGAGGAATCTTTAAATTCTATAAAAGAAAAAGATGAAATCTACAAAGCAATAGGAATGTTAATAATTAAAAAGAATTATATAGAAATATCTAAAGAACTAAAAGATCAAGTAGAAGATTTTGATTCTAAAATCAAATCACTTGAATTAAGAGAAAAACAATTGCAAGATAAATTAAAAAACGATAGCTAAGTAGAACTGAGGAAAATTAAAATGACTGTACAAATCATTACTGAAAAATTGGATTTACTTTGCGAAGACCGAGCAGTTCCAAGCAACGTAAAGAAAATGATGAAAGAAGCCTTAATCTCATTAAAGGATGAAACAGAGGAAGTTTCAGTCAGAGTAAATACTGTTATTTCTATTTTAGATGATGCTAGTAATGATCCAAATTTAACACAATATTCTAGAACAGAAATTTGGAGTATAGCGTCTTTATTAGAGACGGTATAGTAACTAAACAATAATATTAAATATGTTCGAAATAATTAGATTATTAGTGATTTTCGATGGGTTTAAAATGGTTAACTGGCACCTCAAAAGCTTCTAGGGAATATGATTCTAATGAAGAAGAATATGTGGAATTAGATGCAGTAACAGATAGTGGAGAAAAGACTGTTAAAATCCGAGTTGCTACTTTAAATGAATTTGGTGATGTCGAACGTGTTCAAAATATGTTAAGAGAGAATAATATCGTTTGGATTAAGATCAAACCATTAAAAGACAAGGATATGACTGATTTAAAAAGAGCAATTGATAGATTAAAGAAGACTGTTTCTGCACTGAATGGAGATATTGCGGGTGTTGACGAAGATTGGATTGTTGCATGCCCATCTTTTGCCAGAGTTCATAGGTGATTTTACCCTAAATTATTTTTTGTATTCTAGCGTTTCTTTCTAAAAGAATTAGACTAATCTCACTGTTTCTAGATTCTGTGGTGCACACGTGTCTACGTTATAAATTTTGTGTAACGTGGAAGCTAAATTAAAGGTTGCTGCATCATCGCCATGTTGACAAATGATTTTCTTTGGTCTGCTACCTAATTTTCCAACATAATTTATAGTTTGAGCTCTATCACTATGTCCTCCAAATCCTTCAACTGCTCCGATTTCTAGATTCAACCG
Source organism: Candidatus Nanohalarchaeota archaeon (assembly GCA_017610385.1). GTDB lineage: Archaea > Nanohalarchaeota > Nanosalinia > Nanosalinales > JAFCCC01 > JAFCCC01. The sequence continues at coordinate 37,430 of JAFCCC010000003.1, read as the reverse complement.
AACTGTTTTGTTACCATTGATTGGAATTTCTTTCCACCCTCTCTGGATTTTTCTCCCAAGAGTTCCTGAAGCCTGATATCCTGTAAATATTAATTTATTTTTAGAATCTTCGCCTAATCTTTCTAAATAAGATAAAACTGGTCCACCAGACAACATACCAGACGTAGTAATCACAATACAAGACTCACCATTAATTACATTTTCTCTTTCGGTACTACTACCGACTCTTTTAAAATGTTCAGATAAAAACGGATTTTCTCCTTGATGAAAAATCCTTTTTTGTAAAGACTTGGATAAGTATTCAGGATATGCAGTATGTAATGCAGTTGCATCCCATATCATACCATCTAAATAAACAGGAACATTGAATTGTTCCAAGTGATCATACAAAACTAACATTGCTTCTTGAGATCTTCCAATAGAAAAAGCAGGAACAATTACTTTTCCTTTTTTATCTAAGGTATCTTTTACAGACTTAATAAATCCTGCATTAGACTCCTTTTTTGGTGGCATCGGATTTCTTTGTGCTCCATAAGTACTATCCAAAATTAATGTTTCAACTCTATTAAAATTAGGATCTGCAGAGTCTAATAACTCAGATTTGCCGAATTTAATATCTCCGGTATATACTATATTATGCAATCCTTCTCCAATATGCAAATGAGCAGAAGCTGAACCTAGAATATGTCCCGCATTATTCAAAGTCAAACGCATATCATCGGTAATATCTGAAACTTCTCCGTAACCTAAAGGAATACAATGTTCTATTGATTTTTTTATTGCTTGGCTAGAATATGGCGCTTTTCTGCCGTCACGTTTAATAACATCTAAAAAATCTAATTGCATTAAAATCATTAAATCTCTTGTTGGTTCTGTACAATACACTGGACCAGTATACCCGTATTCATACAAATATGGTAAAAAAATGCAGTGATCTGAATGCGCGTGAGAAATAATGACTGCATCTAAATCTTGTAAATTAAATTCAGGGGCATCCAAATAAGGATAAGATGTTTTAGAACCATATCCTGTTCCGCAATCTAACATGACTTTGCTTCCTTTTGTTTGTAACAAAGTACAAGATCTACCTACTTCTCTATAACCCCCCAACGCAGTTATTCTTACCCATTCGTTTCCGACGCTTTTAGTTAATCTGATTTTCTTGCCTACAGAATTCAAAAACTTTTTTCTGAAGGAGGGATTTCCTACAGTTAATTCTCTTGCTTTATCCACAATTTTAGAATCAATTGCGGGAACTCTTTCAACAACAGGCAACCAATAGGTTTCTTTTTTAATTTTATCTAGTGTTTCGCCATTTCTACCAATAACTAAACCAGGCTTTTTCGCTCTAAGAATAACTTTACCGAATTCTGGTTGAAAAATTAATTCAGATAATCCCGCATCCGTAGGAATAATTTTCTTAATTTTTATCTTGGCTTTGTCTGGTTCCGTGGTTATTGTAGAAGCAGGTCTAATTTCAACACGTTTTCTTAGCTTTGAAACTAATTGCCTTACAACTTGTTCGTTTTTTATAAAGAAGTTCTTATTTTTAGTGTAAAAAACAACATTACATCCTTCATAACATGCCTCAACAAGCATTGCGTCAGCAGGTAACTCCTTCTTTAAGTCTTCAAGTTCTTTCATTTTTGTCCTTTTAAGAATTCAATTTACAATTAAGTTACAAATAAGTTCCAATTTCTTTGGGAGATAATGCTTTATAACCGGTTTTAGTAATCAAGGAAATATTGAAACCTTCACCAGAATTCACATCTCTTTGACTAGCTGCTTTAACGGACCTAATTGCTAAAGATATTAAATCTTCATTTTTCATGTTTTCTCTAAATGCATCTTCTAAAACACCATATGCAATTACAGAACCAGACCCAGTTGAAACAAATTTTCTGTGCTCTATTAATCCCCCAGCCATATCTAAATCATATAAAACTGGTCCGTTTTTATCTACTCCCGCGGTTATAAACTGATTAAAAAAGGGTGTAAATTTATTTGATTGCAATACATTGGCTAACAATGTTGAAACGCCTTTAACACTCATTTCTCCAACTTCTAACTTTCGTAATTTTAATTCAGATTTAACCCATCGAATTAAACGTTGAGCATCTCCAACAGAACCTGCAATAGTAAGTCCAATATGCTCGTCTAGTTGAAATATTTTTTGAGCGTTTTTTGACGCTTTCAAGTATCCCATAGTCGCTTGCTTATCTGCAGCCAAAACAACTGCATTTTTTCCGACAAGCCCTATAGTTGTCGTTCCTGTATTAAATTTTTTCATATCTTTTTCCATTTATAAAACCTCAGAAAGGATCTATAGAATCTATACATATTTCTTACAGTAGCATATATAAAAAGATTTCTCTGATTGCGGCTTTGTACCTTATTAAGAATATGATACAAAGCGATTGCGTTAAGCCTACAATAAGCCACAAATAAATTACAAGCAATCCTGTTAAATCCAAATGGCAATCATTTTTATTTTATAAATTGTTTTAACCATATGCCACTAAACCCATCCTGCACATATAGCATAAACTAGAAGACTTGCTAATGCAAGCATTATAACACCAGATACTAAGTGAATTAGTTTTATGTATTTTTCTCTCCATGCAGAGATTTGTTCAACACTAGTCGTTCCAAAATAAACTAACAACGTCATTATAAGCATAGGCAAAATAAAAATAAAATTATAAAATAATAATAAAGGCATAGCTACAAGTCTTGTTGATGTTTTTGCTAATAATCCAAGGATTACGAGATATGGGCCAGAAGAACAAGGGATTAAAAATAAAGAACAAAAAAATCCAATTACTGCCGCTCCCGGAATAGACGTAACTCGTCCGATTAAGCTTTTTAATGTTGATCTCCACTTCATAGGAATTTCTACAGCCAAAACTCCTGGTTGATAATTGAAATAATCTTTGATACTTAGCAAGCCAACAAGTATGGCGATTCCAATTACAAAATAATAAAATATGTGTAAATTTCCTGCCATTTGAACAGCAGAATAAAGTCCTAAACCCATAAGAAAATAAGAAATATATATCGCTAATGAAAATACAATTCCAACTCCTAAAATTTTATTCTTATTTTCAGCCAGTATTAGAGTTGTCAATAACATCAATAAAATAGCTAAAGTACAAGGATTAATTGAATCAACTGCTGCTGCGCCTATAAGCGTTGTCCAGGTAAGACCACCTACGATCATTTTTTAATGCCCCTTATTTTTTTTAAGAAACCTAGTGACACTATTAAACTTACAAATAAAACGACCATAACAATAAAGATAGTTAACCCAGATTTTGTATTTTCATACGAAGAAAAACTACTTATATTTCCACTCGCACTTTCATTGTCATTTGAAATCTCTTGTGGAGAAACACAACCATTTTTTATACAGTCTATAACTCTATTTTCTAATTCAATTCCGATCTCATTACTATATCCTACAAAAATTTTTTTATCAATAAACGCGGTTGGAACTCCTTGAATTTTTGAATGATGTGCTTTAGCAATGCTCTCAAATAATTCCCTGTTTGTCTGGTTAGAATAGACTTCAAATTTTTTAACCTCAAATACGGGGTATTTTTCTTCTAGGCCATTCAAAAAACGATCCATCTGCGCGCAGTGAGGGCATCCGTTTCCCCAAAAAAGATACAATATTACTTTGCTTTCATTTTCCAATGCAGAAACTTTTGGCAAAGTAAATGAAATAATTGCTAATAATAATACTGCACTCAAGAATACTATTTTCATATACTGACACCTTGTTCTCTTATACGAACTTCTATTTTGATTTTGTTTAAATTTCATACTTGTTTTTTGTATGAAACTCCTTTTAAACATTGGTTTCAGATTTTGAAACAGTCACTTTCTCAAATAAATTTTTCAAGTCTTCATTTAAAACAATCTTATTAGTCATTCCGTATTTCATTTTTTTGATTAATCCCTTAACCTCAAGTTTGTTGATCACTCGTGATATTTTCACTTTATTAAAACCAGTTTGATCAGAAAGATTTTTTTGGGTTATTTCTCCAGAATGCTCAATTAGGGCTGTAATAATGTTTTTTTCCTCTCTTTCTAGAAAACATAATGTCTTTTTTATTCCTTTTACGATCTTATTTTTTTCTTTGATGTGATCTTTATTGAATAGATAGTAAACAAATCCTCCGATAAAAAGTCCTGAGGAAGAAATAACAAGTACAATAACCCACAAAGGTAGGCCACAATAGCAAAAACCCGGAGAATATTCTTTTATATAAAAGGAGACAAAGGTCACTAAAAAAATAAAGGTAATTATAATAAATATTATTGATGCAAAACGTTTGTAATTTTCTGTCATTATTCCTTCTGAAACATTTATTGCGTTTTTCATATATCTTATTTAATAGATTATTCTTTTAAAATAGAGAGTTAGTAGTTAGTTTCAATCGTGTTTTTTTAATATGATCTTTTTCTTTATTAAACAGATTTACAGTTTTAAAAAATAATTCTTATGTTTAAATAAAATTTATCTTAGATTTTATAGGGCTATTTCTAAATAAATTAGAAGTACCCTAGTAATCCTTTGCAATATAAACCAATTCCTTTGCTGGCCTACCGCAAACAATACACTTAGAATTTTTATTTAATTTGTCTTTTACGTTTAATGCGGTTCCTCGAACTAACGCGGAACTATCTTCTTTAATTTTGTCTGCACAATCTTCTCCTTCGAAATCAGTTGAACAAAATGGTGCTTTGACAATTTTACCTTCTTTGAGTTTTTTAACAATATCTTTGTAATTTTCCGCAGTTACAATCTTGGATTCCATCAATTTTTCTGCGGTCTTTTTAATATTTTGTAAAATATCTTTTTTTAATTTATTAATTTCAATCAGAAGATCTTTTTCTTTAATTTTAATTTTTTCTTTTGTATCCCTGCGAACTAATGTTAATTCTTTGTTTTCAACCTCTCTTGGACCAATCTCAATTCTAATTGGAACTCCTTTTAATTCCCATTCATTGTATTTTTCTCCTGGAGATGCATCAGAATTATCAAAAACTGTTCTAAATTTCTTTAATTTTTTCTTTAATTCTATACCTTTCTTCAAAACTTTTTCATTATTTTTTCCGAACAAAATAGGAATTATAACAATTTGTGTGGCAGCCACCTCAAAAGGTAAAACTAACCCCTTATCATCTCCATGAACACAAACTAAGGAAGCCACCATCCGAGCAATTCCAGGACCATAACATGTTTGCCAAGCGTATTTAACTTTCTCGTTTTTATCTGTAAATTTTATATCAAAAGCTTTGGCAAATCCTTGTCCTAATTCATGAGTAGAAGCAATTTGTACAACGTGCCCATTAACTAAAGGAACATCAGCAACATACGTGTTATCTGCGCCAGGAAATTTATCCCATTGTGGTCTTTTAACATACAAAAACGGCACACCTAACTTTTGATGAACAATCTTTTCTGTAATTTTAAGATCCTCTTTAATTTGAGCTTTCATTTCTTTTTTGGTTTCATAAACGTTGTGAGACTCAAACCAAAGAAATTCACGTTCTCGCATATATGGCTTAGTCGCCTTTGTTTCATATCTAAAAACAGTACCAAATTGATAGTATTTAATAGGTAAATCTCGATAAGAACGAACCCATTTTGAATAAGATGGATAAATAGCAGTTTCACCAGTTGGTTTCAAAGCTAATCGTTCCTCTAATTTTTTACCTTCTGCACCAGCTTCTGTAACCCAAAATACATTTGGAGCAAATCCTTCTACATGGTCTTTCTCTTTTTCAAAATTCTTTTCAGGAACCACTGTAGGAAAATGAACTGGCAAATGTCCTGTATTTTTGTATTCTGCTTCATACATATTCCTAATCGTCTCAACAATCATCATGGTCATTGGTTTTTTAACTACGAAGCCTTTTGCACCATAATCTTGATCTACTAAATCTGATCGTTTAACAACTGAATTAAACCAATCATTAAAATTTTTCTCTTTGCTAATTTTGAATTCTTTTACAGTTTTTTTCATAACTTCCACAATTTAATTGAACGCATTATTTTAAATGGGTTTTTAGAAAACAGTTGAAACTATAAAAAATGTGTATTATCAATTAGAAATGCAATCCGCATTTATAATTATCATGTTTTTTATTTATAATGAAATTTTATAAATTTAGAGTAAATACTTAACAACCACTACGCGAAGTTAAATAATTTTAAGAACATAATTGCTTTGTGACCAAAAATGAGATTAGGCATTCCAAATCCAGTTCCTTTAGCTTTTGATCCTAAAGGTGCTGATGAAAATATCAGAGAAGTATTTGAAAATGACGTCGCCCGAACCTTGTGGTTAAGTCTTAAATCACTAACAATAGTTAGACCTGGCTTTGAAGAAACTTGTTTAAAGATTGCAGAGTATCTTGAGGAAAATGGGGTTCCAAACTCTCCTAACGAATTAGAAGATATTTTAAATGGTTATTTTAATCTACCTCGCTATCCTGGTTCTATACACTACGGCACCGAAGTTGCTGGAAGAATATTGCCATATCTTACAGGAGATGAAACTGACTTAACATATAAAATAGTTCTAAGCAGATAACTTTTCTAGTAATTCCAAAAGCATTACACATAGGCAAAATAAATATAAAATTCATATTAATTTTCTTTTTTGAATTTCATAATTTCCGCCCTCAATTCTAATTGACTTTCCGTTGACAATGGCCTCTGTAATTTTCTTACGCGCAGAAGTTAAAAGCCTGTGAAAGGTTGGCTGAGAAATATTCATCTTTTCAGCAGCTCTTTCTTGATCTAAGTTTTCAAGATCTTTTAATCTAATTGCTTCGTACTCATTTACTGTTAAAATTACTTGTTCTAACATATTAGAAGGAATTCCGGAGGGTTTAAATGTATTAAATCGGGGTTCTCCCCACACCCTCCTGCACCTTCTTGGTCTTGGCATTTTATACCTCCTACTTTAACTCTTTAAGTTTATCATCTATTCTTTTTAATTCTTCTTCTAATTCTTTCTTATCTTCTTGAAGAATTTTCTTCTGTTCTTCTTTTGTTAGAGTCAGGGGATCATAGACGGTTTGTGGACTCAAATTTCTCTGAAACCCAAAACCGCGCCCTTGACCAAAATTTCGGCCTCGACCTCCAAAAAATCCTCCACCTCTAGGAGTTCCTCTTGTAAACCCAGGACTATTATATCCTGAGCAGTAACCTAATCCTCTTCCTGTTCTTGAACCAAATCCATCTGGTCCTGTCCGATCGCCTCTTGGCATTCTTATTCACCTCAACTATTATGAATTTTTATTCATAACAGATACTGCATATATATTCATAATAACTATATAAATGTTTCGGTCAAAGTGCGGTTAAATAAAAATTAATATGTAAATTCAGTAAAAATCTGGATTTTTAGATAATATCTCATAGCATATTTATCTTATAAAATCAAAACAATGATATGAAAATTCACAAGATAGTGGATCGCACTTTCTTTGGAATGAAGACTAATATATACTTGATTGAAGCAGAAAATCCTGTATTAATAGATTCAGGCTATAAATCCGGGCACAAAATTATATCGGAAATAGACAAAATCACAGGCAGATTATCTGCAATTGTTCTAACGCACAATCACCCAGATCATGCTGGTGGAGCATATAAATTGAGCCAGAAATACGAATGCCCAGTCTATATTCACGAACTAGATTTATCCTCATTACGTTTCCCTGCTGAAAAAATTGGGAATCGAATTCAACTAGGTGATTTTGAATATTTGGAAGTAATACCTACGCCAGGTCACACTTCAGGAGGAATCTGTCTTTATGATAGAAAAAGTAAAATCTTGTTTTCAGGAGATACTATCTTTTCAAATGGAAATTTCGGTCGTTTCGATTTGAACGGAGGATCACGGGTGGATCTTATAGAATCAATCAGAAAATTAAGAAAACTGGATATAAGCACCATATATCCAGGACATGATGATGTTGTTATAGAAAATGCAAAAGAAAATATTGAAGAAGCATATAAAACATTATTAGCGCTTGATTCTTAATTGCAGGAGAAAGGTAACTTCTAAATGAGTAATAAGTTCAGCAACCAATTACATTACAATTGCTAAAGTTTCCTCAAATTCTTCAAAAGCATGAAGTACCACATCTTTGAACTCTGGATCCAATTTCATACCAGTTAAAAGTGCTTGAATATCTTCTACCTCATAGTCTTCGATTAAATCTTCGAAAAGTTCTTTTAATTTGTCCATAGAAGTTGCTTCATCAATGTAGGCGTTCAAAAACCCTTTTTGAAGGTTAGTAATCTCTTGTTTAACACTCATATAAAATCATCTCTGTGAGTTTAATTCAAAATTAAACGCATAATATAAAAAGATTTCGGCTATAAGGACAAGGTTTATAAGCTTTTTCCGAATTTAAGTGTAATGCGTAGTTTTTACGTAGTGCATTTTCGGTTTTGTAATGCATATTCGTTGTTTATTTAACTTTTTTCAACAATTGAAAAGTATGGAAGAAGTTGGAACAATAATTTCTACATTTGATAGTCCTACGACAGACAGATTTAAATTTATTATAAGAGGTCCAATTCGAAAAGATCAATTTGTTGAGTTTGATACAGAAGAAGGAAAGGCAATTGCGCGTGTTTCTGAAATTACGAAAACAAACAGGTATTTTATGCAAGCAGAGAGCGTCAATGAATATGAAAAAAGCGGGTTAACAATGGAAAATTTATTCCCAACTCAAGATTGGGAATATTTAGTAGGTGATGGCATAATCTTAGGAATTTATGATAATAAAATTCAAAGAAGATCTTGCTTTCCGCCATCTCCAGGAACTAAAATTTATATGGCGGAACCGCAAAGATTATCTAAATTTTTGGGTTTAGATCCGGCCTACGGATTAAATATTGGTACATTACAACACCACAAATTAGAAGCTGTTTTAAATTTAACAAAAACTTTACAAAAACACATTGCAATTTTGGCGAAATCTGGTGCAGGCAAATCATATCTTGCATCTGTTTTATTAGAGGAATTACTAGACCGGGAACCAGAAAAAGGGCAAATTGCGATAATTGCGATAGATCCACATGGAGAGTATTCTGGTTTTGCAAAAGATGAAAAATATATGAATAAAATCTTAGTTTATTCTGCAAGAGATATCAAATTAAGTGCTATGGAATTAAGTGCCCAGGAATTTGAACATATTTTTCCAGATTTGAAACCAGCTCAAAAAAGAGAATTAGGAAGAATTTTAAATGAACTAAAGCACAACAGCAAGGAGAATTCTGGACCATTTGGTTTAAAGGATATTGAAAATAAATTAATGGATTCTAATATTAACACAAAAACAAAAGAAATCCTCTTAGACAAACTTGATAGATTACAAAGGCTTTATTTATTTGGAAAATATGACAATCCGTCTTTGGAAAAAATTGAAGCAGGCAAGATGATTGTTTTAGATTTATCAAATACTACAGATCAAACTAAAAAACAAATTATAGTGGATCAATTCATGAAAAGGCTATTTAGAGCACGTCAAAAAAATAAAATACCTCCGTTTTTTGTGCTTGTGGAAGAAGCGCATAATTTTGCCCCAGAAGGAATCAATAGAGCTTCTGCAATAAGTAGAGGGATTATAATAAAAATTGCAAGAGAAGGAAGGAAATTCGGAGCGTGTTTGGGGTTGATTTCTCAAAGACCTGCAGGATTATCAACAACCGCGCTTTCTCAATGTAATACACACATTTTTTTGAGAGTAACAAATCCCTATGATTTAAAACATATAGAAGAAAGTTCTGAAGGCATAACCGCGGATGTACGAAAAAGCATTCCAGGATTACGGGTTGGAGATTGTATTGTTGTTGGAGAGGCCGTAACAAATCCAATCTTCGTTTCTGTAAGAAAACGGCGTTCTAAAGAATTTGAAACCGGTAGAAATCTAGAACAGGTCGCTAAAGACTACGCCCAGAAAAAAGCGAATTTGAACAAAGACACAGAAGCGTTTATTTAATTGAGAATTTATTCTGATTCGTTTAAGCGTTATTAAAGTGTTATTTAACAGCGCTTAAAAGCTCTCTTAATTCATTGAGTTGCTTTTTGATTATATTAACCTTAGCTAAGATTAGATTGTGCTTATGAAACTTGTTCTCCTCATCACCGTCCGTTTCAACAGGTGTAAATTCAACATTTAATGGTTTTTTCTCTTTTTTCCATTCTATTTCCTGTTCAAATTCTTTCATTACTTCATCAAAAATATCCTCTGACATGATGATCATTGTGAAATGAGTTAAGTAAAGTTAACTAGTTATTCTTTTGGCTTACGTCTTTTATTAAAAAGGCTTAGTGAGTTACACTCGTAACTCGCTGTTTGCTTGAGCTTTGTGAAAGCTCAAATGGACCTGTCGGGATTCGAACCCGAGGCCTCTACCATGCCGAGGTAGCGATCTACCAGACTGATCTACAGGCCCTAAAGTTTAATCTCCTGAATCGTAATGCCATTCTCACTTATATCAATGGAATATCCTGCTCGAATTGGCTTATAATTTATATCACATGCTGAAGCATTTAATATTGTTGTTCTCAAAAATTTAGTGAATCCAGAAGCTTCATGGATATGTCCACACAACCACAATGCAGGCTTTAATCTTAGGATAGTGTCCCGAAATTCTTTAATGCCAGCATGATCTCCATTCTCAGCAAGATCTCTTAATAAATAGGGAGGATAATGTGAACAAATAATTAATTTAGAGCGATCAAAATCATCTAACCAGTCCTTAATGTCCTTTTGGAAATCCGGTGGAATTTGTGCTCCTAATAAAACTATTTTGTATTCTCCGTCTTTTGCTTTTAAATTAACTTTCACAAAATTAAACAAATTTGGAATAGATCCATTTTCCGGCATTTTAAAATTAAAATCCCAATTACCAGTTAAACAAGCTTTTTGGATTTTAATTTTTTTCATTAGGTCTTCAAAATACTTTTTCTTTGTATAATCCCCTAAACCAATAAAAAGCTCATAGTCACCAGTCTCTAACTCCTTTAAAATTCCTTTTTCTACTTTTTCCTGATCATGAAGATCTCCTACCGCAAAAATTTTCATTTCAATTACCTGCTTATGCAAGGACCTGAATATATCCCTAAATTCAAATTAACTTATTTAATAAACTCAAACGAGTGAGACTCCTTTTCGCTTGGGCTTTTATCTAAAAAGCTTACTTAATTGGACCCGATGGGATTTGAACCCACGGCCTCCAGCTTACTTCGGCAACATACAAAACGAAGCCATATAAGACTGGCGCTCTAGCTAATCTCTAAAGATTTCTAACCAGCTGAGCTACGGGTCCATCATTAAAATTTATACAAAGAATAAGATTTAAATGTGTAATTTATATTAAAGGCGCCAAAGAAAGAAAAAGATTAATCGTTTTTAAATAAAACCAAAAATCAAGAAGCATTAGAATAGTACTACTACTTTAAATATTTTTATGATTAAAGTATTATTTAGAAATTACCGAAAGGTATAACGTAAAGAAAAGGATATCTTTAAAAATTTGCGCACGAGTTATTCTCATACAAAAATAAAATTTATGCTTAATCTAAGAGGTGATTAAATTATGGCACAAGTTGGTGGACAACCTATTTTTATTTTAGACAAAGATGCATTACGGCAAACCGGTCAAGATGCACAAATAAATAATATTTCAGCCTGTAAAGCAATTGCAGATGCAATTAGAACCACACTAGGTCCAAGAGGAATGGACAAAATGATGGTGGATTCAATTGGTGATGTTGTTGTAACAAATGACGGGGTAACCATATTAGAAGAAATGGAAGTCGAACATCCTGCAGCTAAAATGATGGTAAATATTGCAAAAACACAAGATGAAGAAGTTGGTGATGGAACAACTACAGTTGTTATTATTGCGGGAGAATTACTAAAAAAAGCAGAAGGATTGTTAGAACAAAAGATACATCCAACAGTTATCGCTTCCGGATATAGACTAGCAAAAGAAAAAACTTTACAGATTCTGGAAGAAATTAGTACAAAAGTAACGTTTAATGATGATCAAACCTTAGTTAATGTTGCGATTACAGCTATGACTGGAAAAAATGCAGAGACGTCCAAAACTCACTTGGCACAGATTGCAGTTAAGGCTGTAAAACAAGTTTCAGAACAAACAGAAAATGGTTATGAATTTGATATGGACAATATAAAATTAGAGAAAAAACAAGGTGAATCAACAGAAAATACAGAATTAATTGATGGTGTTGTTATAGATAAAGAAAAAGTGCATCCGGGAATGCCAAATTTGATTAAAGACGCCAAAGTAGCACTATTAAATGTTCCTATAGAAATTAAAGATACTGAAACAGACACACAAATTCAGATTACAGATCCATCTAGATTACAAGAATTTTTAGATCAAGAAGAAAAAACTCTGAAAGAATTAACAGGGAAAATTGTTTCCTCTGGAGCAAACGTGGTATTATGTCAAAAAGGAATTGATGAACTAGCGCAGCACTACCTGTCTAAACATAACGTTTTGGCTGTTAGAAGGGTTAAAAAATCGGATATGGAAAGATTGTCAAGAGCAACTGGCGGTTCTATTTTAACATCTTTATCTGAGCCAATTAATCCAACGGACTTGGGATACGCGGGCGTTGTTGAGCAGAAAAAAGTTTCTGGAGATAATATGATTTTTGTAAAGGGTTGCAAAAATGCAAAAGCAGTAACTATCTTAGTTAGAGGAAGTACAGAACATGTTGTTGATGAAGTGAAACGTGCAATGGAAGATGCAATTGGTGGAGTTGTTTCTTCATTAAGAATAGGAAAGATTGTTGGGGGTGGCGGGGCAGTTGAAATTGAATTGTCACGTAGATTAAGATCTTTTGCAGATTCAATTGGAGGAAGAGAACAACTAGCAATTAATGCATTTGCAGACGCTTTAGAAATTATTCCAAGAACTTTAGCAGAGAACGCTGGTTTAGATCCTATTGATCTATTGGTGGATTTAAGAGCTAAACATGGATCAGGAATGCTTTGGGCTGGTGTAAATGTGTTTACAGGAAAGGCGGAAGACTTATATGCCCAAGGGGTTGTTGAACCATTGCAAATTAAAGTACAGGCAATCCAAAGTTCAGCAGAAGCGTCAGAATTAATATTGAGGATAGATGATATCATCGCAGCTTCTGGTTCTCGTGGTGCTGGAGGAATGCCACCCAATATGGGTCCTGGCGGAATGCCTCCAGAATATTAAAGTCTGCAATGGACTTTAACTTTTTATTCTTTTAAAACAAGTAAGAAAATAGAGGGATTTCGAGTTGGGAAAGGGAACATTTATCGTTATTGAAGGAATTGACGCATCTGGTAAAACAGTTCAAGCCAAGAAGCTGATAACAAAACTGCAAGAATTAAATAAAAGTGTAATTTATGCGGATTTTCCATCTTATGAAACAAAATTCGGTAAATTGGTTGCAGCCTATTTGAGAGGAGATTTTGGGAAAAAAGATGAAATTCCATTTGAAATAAGATGTTTACTTTATGCAATAGACCGTTATCAGTTCAAAAATGAATATCAAGAAGCCATTGCAGAAGGAAAAATCGTAGTTTCTAATAGATTTACTCAATCAAATATGGGTTTTCAACCATTAGAGTATTTTGGTCAAGAAAGAAAAGTTGCTGTGTCTTGGATTGAAAAGGTGGAAGAAAGATTGCCTCAAGCAGATCTGGTTTTTGTTCTAAATGTATCTCCTTCAACAGCATTTGAACTTAATGCTCACAAAGATCTAAGAGCATATCTTAAAGGATTAAAAAGAGATATACATGAGGAATCATTAAATTTTCAAATAAATGCAAATGAAAATTATTTAGAGATTGCACAAGAAAGAGCAAATTGGGTCGTTATTGCATGTATGAATGCAAATGGGACTCTAAAAAGCAAAGAAGAAATTTTTTCAGAGATTTGGAGCCATGTCGAGAAAATAATCAAGTAACCCATTAAACAAAGGCTATTGGGTTATTTACAACGCGCTATGGTAACTAAATTCTCGAAGTTTGGAGCAAAGATATTTATACCACGCTAACCAAGATTTTTACATAACTCTATTCGGAGAAAGATATTTATGGCAAAAGAAGTGGAGCTCAATTTAGATTCAGAGGAATACGAAGTAGTTCCTTTAGGTCCCTTAAGACGCATAGAAAATCGGTTAACAAAATTGGAAAGTGGTAATTCTCTTTCTAGAGATGAATCTCTTATAAGAGATATTTTAGACATAATGAAATCCAATCAGAAGATTGTTAATGATATGGTCGAAAGCAACACTCAATTAAGAAATAATGTGGAAAACCTGACTGCAAAAATGGATTCTGTTGTAGATAATCTTAATTCATTTATGGATCTATTAAAAGAAGCGTCTGAAACGTCTTTAGAATCAGAAGTTACTTCAGAGCTAGGAACAAATATAATTAATCCAATTGCAGATAAATTAACAGAGGTTTCAGATCACATTGAAAAAATGGTAGATGGCATAAAAGAATCTAATACAAATATGGCTTCTGGTTTAGAAAAACTAGATAAAAGACTAAGACGACTTTATGCAACTCAAAGACGAGGAGATTTCTTTAAACCTACTACATTACAAAAACATAGAGAAGTTCCTCAAAAACCCATAGGAAATCAATTAATCTGAAAGGAAGGAAGGGGCAAAAATGAACAGAAAAGGTATAACGCCGGTAATAGCAATTATTCTTTTACTAATGATAACCGTGGCCGGAGCCGGTGCTGCGGGTGTTTGGATAATGCATATTCAAAACGATTTAAAAACAACCACCATAAAGCGACTTGAAACTAAATTAGAAGTTTTACAGAGTGATTGTGAGGCGGGAACTCCTAATCTAAACTTAATCTTAATTAATTCTGGAAAAAGACCTGTAGATATGATCCCATTCGACATTATTGTTTATAATTCTGGTGGAAAAGTAACTTCGTTAACCAGAACTAGGGTAAATGAAACGTATATAAGTGATTCAGCTGCTTGGAAAGAGGCTCAAACGCCAGGAGGATATACTGGTGAAGTTACCATAACTATGAATGATGATTTTATTGAGGGAGAATATTATTCTTCTATTTTATTGAGATTCCCAGAAGCAGATTATGAAATTGAAACAACTTGCCAGGCACAATAAAGAAGTAGAAAGATAACGTTTTTATGCTAGATAAGTTAAATTTACACTATGAAAGGGCAAGTTCAAGTTGTTAGTGCAATTCTTTTAGTTGGTATTTTAGCTGCGGGCATCGCATCTGCATATTTGTGGGGTGTACCGCTACTTCAAAAAAACCAAGATGTAAATGGTATTAATATCGCAATTTCGAGTCTGAAGGAACTTGCGAATGAGATTGAAACCGTTTCAATAAATAAAGGTTCTCGAACTGTTGAATTTAAGGTAGATGGGTTTTTAAGATTGGATACAGAAAATAACAGCATAAATTATATTACAAATTCGAAAGCAGCGTATGTCGCAACAACAGATTGGGTTGCATTAAATGAAGATGATACTCAGGGAACCTTCATTTTACCAGAAGGATATGGACTTTTAGGAGAAGATCGTCCAGGAGTTTTGCTTGCCAAAGCCAGACTAATCACAAATCAATACCAAAATGAGTTTAGATTAGAATTCAGAGAACTAGAAGATGTAAATTCGAATAAAGGACAAATAATTTCATTAGAAGCAGTGGGCGATACAGAGAAAACTGGTGGCAAATATCGAATAGTTATTAAGTATGAGGGGGAGGAAATCGTTCCGTCAGCTTCTAAAACACAAGGAGATTTAAGAAAGATTAGGGTTTCGATTCAGATGTTATGATAAAAAAAAGAAAAGGCCAATACTTGGTTGTTGAGGAAATAATATTATTTTCGCTGGGCTTAATAATTGCATTTAGTTTTTTAGCAGTATTTCAGGTATTTGAAAAAGAAGCGAAAAATCAGACAGGAGATGAACAACTAAGAATACTAGGACAAATTGTCTCTTCAAATATACTTGAATTAGTTGAGACAAATACAACAGGTAAAATTGAATTTAGCCTTCCACCGTCTATTGGTGGAAATGAATATCTTTTGAAACTAAATTCCAAGGGGATATTTATACAAACAAAAAACAATAAAACCTATATAAGCTCAGTTTTTGGTTTAGAAAACAAATATAATCTACAGGGGTCTGTAGAAAGCACAGTTAAAAAGGCTACATTGAGTTTAAAAGGAGAACAAATAACTTTGGAGATTTAAATGATAGAAAGTACTTTTGATATCGGTATTTTAATTAAAAAATTGAGAAGGAGTAATGAATTAAGAAAATCTAAATTGATGAGTTCTGAAGAAACACTCACGGTTCCGCATACAATTATTATGGAAGCGCCACCAGTCGAAAGAAACATTCAAAAAACCGCAATTAGAGAAAAATCTGTAAAAACCCCACCAAAAAAACAAAAGCACACTCCAACACCTATTTCATCACCTACAAAACAATCGCCCAGCGAAAAAGAAGAAGAAGAGTTTTTTGAAAATTATTATGAAGAAGAATATGTAAAAGGAATAGAAATTCCTTCTGAAACTAAAATAAATGTAGATGTTCCAGAATTAAAACTCCCTAAAAGAATCCCTGTTAATTTAAAATACCCGTTAATACCAAAGAAACCAAAAGATGGGGAAAAAATTCAAGCGTATACTGAGATTAAATATAATTCTAAAAAAAATGAATTAAATTATTTTTTAGTTGAACCGAATCTTTCTGAAAAGAACAAAAAATTACTAGAACAAGTAGAGGAAATTTTAAAAGAAACACTTGATGTAGATTTCGGTGAACTAAAAAAGAGTGAATCTAAAAAGTTTTTAGAGGAAAGAATCAACAAAATTTTAGATTATTATGGATTCAAAATTACTGAGAAAGATAAAGAAGTTCTTATCTATTATGCATTCAGAGACTTTATTGGGTTGGGCAAAATAGAGCCAATAATGAATGATTCTAACTTAGAAGATATCAGCTGTGATGGAACTGGAATACCAGTATATGTTTATCATAGAAATCCAATTATATCCTCAGTAAAAACAAACATAATGTTTACGGATAATAAACGATTGGACTCTTTTGTAATCAAACTAGCTCAAAGATGTGGAAGATCTATCTCTGTTGCGAATCCGCTATTAGATGGAGCACTCCCAAATGGTTCAAGAGTACAAGCGACTCTGGGAACAGATATCGCTAGACGGGGTTCTAATTTTACAATACGAAAATTTACAGAAAAACCACTAACCCCCATTCATTTACTGAATTATAGAGGAATTAGCGCTACTATGTTGGCGTATTTATGGATTGCAATTGATAAAGGAAAATCAATTATGATTGCGGGACCAACTGCATCAGGCAAAACAACCTTATTAAACGCACTTTCTCTGTTTATAAGACCAGAATCTAAAATCATTTCCATAGAAGACACTCCTGAATTAAGATTACCACACCCAAATTGGGTTCCAGAAGTAGCACGATCTGGATTTGGTTTCGGTGGAGAAAGAGAGGGAGAAGTAACCCTAGATGATTTATTAAAAGAAAGTTTAAGACAAAGACCAGATTACATTATTGTGGGAGAAGTAAGAGGTTCAGAAGCATACGTTCTATTTCAACAGATCGCTACAGGTCATCCTGGACTCTCAACGATTCACGCATCCTCTATTGATAAGGTTATGAATAGATTAACCACAAAACCAATTGAATTATCACCTTCATTAATCGCAAGTTTGGATCTAATCATATTTATTGGCTCAGTTAGACGAAACCAAAAGCAAGTAAGAAAAGTTCATAATATTATGGAAATTATAAAATACGATAGAAATAAAAATGTGCCAGTTACAAATACTGTTTTTAAATGGGATCCAATTACAGATACGTTCAGAGCTCGAAAAGAAAGTAGATTATTATCTAAAATCTCTCATGAAACCGGTGTTGCTGCTGCCAAATTACAAGGAGAACTTGTTAGAAGAAAAAAGGTATTAGAATGGATGAAACAACAAGGGATTCAAGAATATACCCAAGTTGGAAAAATTTTGAGTTATTATTATCAGGATCCAAAAAGAGTCATGGACGTTGTTAATAACGCATAAGAGGTGAGAGCTTTGAAAAGTAGTTTTTATACAAAATTTGCTTATAAGACAACGAAAGGAATTTCAGAAAAGCTTGTGCCTCTTTTTCAAGATATTAAAGAAGAATTAAAACAAGCAGACATTAAATTATCTTTAATAGAGTATATTTCAACTGCAATCGTGAGTAGTGCGTTTTCTTTTGTAGTTCTAGTTCCAATTATAAGTGTAATTGTAGGAATTATTGTTGGAGGATTATCTGGAATTATTTCAGGATTAATTGCTGGTCTATTCATAAGCATAGTTTTAGCGTCACTTACGTTTATGGGATTTTATATTTATCCTTCTTTAAAAATAAGCAATAGACGTAAAAAAATAGACAATAGCCTGCCATTTGCTACAATGTATTTATCTACATTAGCTGGAACAGGAACTCCCCCAGCAGCGATTTTTAACCTATTAGCACAATTTGAGCAATACGGCGAAGTTTCAAAGGAATGTAAAAGAATTTCACGAGATATAACTTCATTTGGAGAAGATATTAATACCGCATTAAAAAGAGCTGCACAAAGAACACCTAGTATTAAATTCCGAGAATTATTATGGGGTATACACAATATTTTAAGTTCTGGGGGGAATTTACGAGATTTTTTATATGAACACTCTAGAAATTTAATGAATGGGTATATGAGAGATTTAGAAAAATTTTCTAGAACACTTTCTTTATTTGTAGAAATTTACATTACATTAGTCATTGTGGGTTCAGTATTCATGATGGTTTTATCTGCAATAATGGGCACAATGGTATTAGGAAGTTATGCTACAATTTTATCAATTCAATTGGTAGGTATTTTTATATTACTACCATTAGCCTCTCTCATGTTTATTTTACTAGTAAAAAGTATATCACCGGTGGATTAAATGCAATTGACAAAAGATCAAAAAATTAAATACGGAAGTTTTGGGGCCGGAGGCATTTTAATAATATTGTCAATAGTTTTATCATCAGTGGGTTTAGGAAGTATTGGCTCAACATTATTCTTAGCTGCAATTGTTTGTGGGGCACTACCTTATGGATTTTATATATATTTCAAACAAAGAAAAATTGAAAATATTGAAAAGAACTTTCCAGCGTTTTTAAGAGATTTGTCAGAATCCATTAAAAGTGGACTAACAATTCCACAAGCATTTCAAGCGGCCTCAGAAAGAACATATGGGAGATTAACTCCCTTAATTGTTAAAAGTGCAAATCAAATTTCATGGGGAATTCCATTACCAGAAGTTTTAGAGCGTCTGGCAAAAAAAATGGAAGATAGTGCATTAATTAAACGTTCTCTGGCGGTTTTACTTCAATCATATAATTCAGGAGGAAATATTAGTAAAACAATAGAAACAATTTCAAGGGACGTTCTTAGCATCAAAGAAGCAGAAGTTCAAAGAAAAGCGATGTTAAGTCAGCAAGTTGTTATTATCTATGTAATATATTTTGTATTTGTTATAATAATTATTGTGCTATATAAGCTAGGTATAGAAAAAATGTTGGGAGCAAGTCTGGGTTCTAACGGAATGTTCGGTGCAAATATAAATATGTGTTCTTTGAGTGTTGCGAAACCAATGTGTAATTTATGTCCTACTTTCGGCTTTGGTAACGCCGCAAACAAACTTTGTTATTATAAGGTCTTATTCCTAATGATGGTTTTAATTCAAGGTATATTTAATGGGTTAGTTGGAGGTCAGGTTGGTTCTGGAAAAATTTCAGCAGGATTTAAACATTCCTTTATAATGGCCACAATAGGAGTTCTAATTTATCTTTTAATTGTCTAATCTTGAAAATTACATAAACTAAAAAGAGCAATTAATTTGTAGGGTTATATTCATGTACAAAAAAGGGCAAATTAATATAGAATTTACAGCAGGGGCAGTTCTTTTTTTCCTGACATTGATTTTCGTAATTACAACTGCATTTTCAATATTACCAAAATATGTTGCTACAACAGAACAAAATAAAATGGAAAATCTTGGCTGGGCATTGACCGATGTACTTTTAAGTGATTCTGGTTACTGGAAAAATAGTAGCACAAATGGAACAGATTGGGAAAACCATATAAATCATATAAAGGTAGTGGGTTTAGTTAAAGAATTTCAACAATTAGATCCGAACAAAATTAATGCATTAGGTTCTTTAAATTACAATCAACTGCGGTATCTCTTGGGTTTAAAAGAAAATTTTCAGATCAATATAAAAGAATATGTGATAATTGAAACACTGCGATTTTTTGAAAAGGGAGATCTAGAAGGAGTTATAATTTCAGGTGAACCAAACAGTGGTTTTTATGCTAATGCGGAATCCCTGATTCATTTTGGAACTAAAATCATCAATGGGACAACATTTTATTTCTTAGTTGCTACACAAAATCAAGATTATAGAGTATTTGTAAGCCAATATTCTAATTTTAGTGCCTTCACAGAATATGATCCTTCTTGGACATCTTCTGAAATATCATTTAATTCCTTAACGTTTAATGTAAAAAATGGGAAAACCATCAAAAATTCAAATGGAAAATTACTAATTTTAGAAAGACCGTATTTTGATTATGGAGGAACAACAACCATAGTAAATGAAAGAATATATGTTTTTAGGAGATTTGCAGAAATGGAAAATCAGATGGTTGAGGTGATATTTACATTATGGTAAGAAAGGGCTTTCTACATGCAACAGACGCTGTTATTGGAAGTTTACTGTTATTAGTATTTCTATCAACAATTTTCCCAAATCCCAAGACTATCGATTGGAAGGGGGTTCATATTCAAAAAGAAGCTGAAGATTTATTAACTGCTTTAGATCATTCAGGAATTTTGGGAAAAGTCATAGTCAGTAAGGATTTAGACGTTTTAGGAACTTTATTTTCAGATTTGGTTCCAAACACAGGACATTATATAAATATTAGAGGTGTTCCAAAGAGATCTATCAAAATCGGGAATTTAATACGTGAAGAACAAGTTCAAATAGCAGATACTGTAGCAGGTACGTGGGAAGGAACAGGATTTCCACCTTCAGAAAATGAATGGTATCGCAAAGGAGAAATATTTGGAATTAGATTTGTGGTTTCAGATACACAAATAGATAATAAAGAAAAATATGATACAGTTAATTTTGACTTGAATAACGATACAGAATTTAATGACGTTTTTGAAGGACCCTATGAATTTAATGGTGTATTCAAATGTAAA
Organism: Candidatus Nanohalarchaeota archaeon; assembly: GCA_017610385.1. Taxonomy (GTDB): domain Archaea; phylum Nanohalarchaeota; class Nanosalinia; order Nanosalinales; family JAFCCC01; genus JAFCCC01. The sequence continues at coordinate 16,047 of JAFCCC010000003.1, read as the reverse complement.
AAAACATTTGGGGTAAGCAATGACTCATGCTATGGTAATTATTATGAAATCGGCCCGATTACAGACAAATTGGTTCTTTTTAATGCCACATATTCAAAAGAATTAAGTAATAATTTAAAATCAATTATTTCACCATATTTTAATGTATTTTATACCATTGATAACTTAAATCTCAATTATGAAGGACTTTCTAATCAAGACATTTTATTAATTGATGAAATTCCATTATCTGAATTAACTTCTCATGTAGAAACTATCAAGAACTTTTTATTACAAGATAAATCAATTATTGAAATTAAGAATATTAATGAGACACAAATGAATGAACCAATTCAAGAAATATTTAATTTCACTAATGTTGAAAAGCAAATATTGGGATTCGGAGATACTGAAAATATATTTGTTTCGTCAGAGGATCCAGAACAAATAGGATATTATGTTAGCAAATATTTTTATGATATTCCAATTAAAGTAGATACTTTTAACACAGATTTTACATCAGGGTCGGATATCTTGTATTATGCGGGATGGAATGTTTCAGGAATAAATTCTTATGATAATTTTTATTTAACACAGAGCATAAATATAGGAAATAGAACATACAATATCGTTTTAGCCAATAAATCAACAAATTACAATGAAGCCTACTTCTCAGAAAATTCTATATTTGATAATAATTCTGGATATGGTGTAGGAGGTACTATAACCTCTGGAAAAAATTCCTATGAAATTATAAAAATTTATCCACTAGAATTGAAACCAAAGAAACCGTATTATTTCTCGGATTATTATTTTAAAAATATTAGCTCTGATTATGGAATATTAAAAAGAAAAAATTACTTTTATCATGACTCAGAGGATCCTAATGTTTATACGATCAATGCCAATACAAGAGTATATAATGGCAGCGGAATTGTAGTACAAATTCCAAAAAAAGAATTCTATGCAGAAGATTATTCTTTATTAAGGGGAATAATATTATATTTAGGCACAAAAGAAAGCTCAATAAAAAGTACATTAATTAGTTCAGAAGCAGTAGGTGTTCCGTATTTAGGAACTTTTAATGAAGGCATTTATTTGCCATATACTATAAATACTGTGTGGTGGTATTTATGATAAGAAAAGGTCAGTTTTTCATAATAACCGCGGTTATGATAATCTCTGTACTTTTCTCCACAGCCAAAGTCTTTATAGCATATTCTAATTTTGATTTAAACGAAGTAAAAAGATTTGGAGTCGGTTTTACTATTCACAACATAGAAAATAAATTTTCCGAAGCTAAAACATTTAGAGAAACGCCAAATACACCGTCAAATCAAGAAAAAGAACTAAAAAAACATCTAGAAGATTGGGCTTTCCAAAGAGGATATTTATTAGAGGTTAATTTAAGTTCTTGTGATCAAATAAAACTAAAATCAGTATATTTCGAATTAGAAAAAGAAATTTGCTAAAAATCTTCTAAATATTTAATTTCTTCTTTTTCAAGATATAACTGCTCTATTAAATTATTACGGGTTTCTGGATTATTTATTAAAATTTTAAAGAATTTTATATCTTTCATTATGTGTTTAGAAGAAATATGTAATTTTTTAGAGAACTTAGAACACATAGAAATTCTTATTGATTTTTTAGACCTCGCTAAAGACATTTTTTTAATTATAGTTGGAAACCTATATCGAGTAAATTTGGAATATTTTTCATCTTTAGAAATTGCAACGCCGGCACACAATAATTCATACGCGTACTTTAATAAACTCCAATTCTGTCTTCTTCGTATCCTGCCCTTGAAAATATTCGCTTTGGAAACAAAATTGTAAGCTAACGCGATCTCCTCATTTTTTTCATATTCTAATGGAACATTTTCGCGAATCCAATTAAATAACATATCAAAATTTTCACTTAGATTATTGGTGGCATCTAATGCAGTAGAATATGTTTTAGTTTTGAAAATAATAAGTAATGCCTGAAAAATATTTTGATCTAAATCTCTAAAATTTAATTCATTGACAATTTCTAATGTTATTTCGTGATTATTTGAAAATAAAGATTCAAGATCGTTTATTGCAGATCTAAGGTCCCCAGAAGCTCTTCTTGCGATTGCCTTTAATGCCTCCGGGTCAAAGTTAATTTTTTCCATATCACAAATCTCTTTTAGTCGAGCAGCAACTGAATTTTGGTGTACTGAATTAAATTTTATTATTTTACATTTATTTCTTAAAGTAGATAATTTTGGATTATATGCATCATTTGCAGTGAAAATTAATGGGAATTTCGTTTCAGAAATAAGTCTAACTAGTTCTGCGCCGCCACCCCTATCAGAGGAACCCATTCCATCTACTTCATCAATCAAAATAATTTTTCCTTTTTTAAACAATGATTTTTGTTTGACCGCTTGTTCTACTTTTTCTTTTAATTTATCCTTTGTTCGAATATCTGACGCATTTGTATCTAAAAGTTCATAATTCAAGGATTTAGCCAATAAGAAAGATAGAGACGTTTTACCAACACCCGGAGCACCATGTAATAACACGGCCTTATTTTTAGATTCTTTCCAATTTTGAATCCAAAGAATTATTTCTTCAATTGCCTTCTTATTTCCTTTAAATGATTTCAAATCTTTTGGTCTGTATTTTTCAGTCCATAATTGATTCATAAAAACACCTTAATTTATGTTTTAGAAAGGCAAGTTAATTGCGCCAACAAAGCTTCTATTTGGATATCCGGAGTTCCTCCTTCAGTAATTCTAAACTCATATTCTCCTAAAAGTTCAATAAACTTTAATTTCTGCTTTTCAGGGATCTCTAAAGAGTAAACCTCTCTATGAATCGCTTTAATAATATCTAAACCATCCAAACCACGATCAATCATCAAAGTATTTAATTTATTTCTAGCACTTAGAAATTTGCCAGACAACGCATCAGTTAAAATTGCTTTAACTTCTTTTGGTCTTAGAGATGCAGAAACATCAAATATTGTTTTTTCGCTAATTTCTTCAGTTACAATAGATGCTGCTTGTAATACATTCGTAGCTTTTCTCAAGTCTCCATAAGATATTTTTGTTACCGCATTTAATCCATCTGGTGTTAAAGTAAATCCTTCTGCCTGAGCAATTCGCATGATATACTTATGAACATCGTCATCAGTTAATCTATTAAATCGAAAAACAGCGGTTCTAGATTGAATAGGCTCTAAGACCTTACTACTATAATTACAAGAAAGTATGAATCTACACGTATTAGAATATTTTTCCATGGTTCTTCTAAGCGCTTGCTGGGCTTCAGAAGTTAATGCGTCACTTTCATCTAGAAATATTATCTTAAAAGGTGCATTTAGCGGAGCAGTTCTCGCAAAATCTTTGATTTTTGACCTAACAACATTAATTCCTCGTTCATCTGATGCATTTGTTTCCAGAAAATTCTGTTTCCAGTGCTCTCCATAAAGATCTTTAGCTAGAGCAAGGGCACAAGTGGTTTTACCAATACCTGCGGAACCCGCAAATAAACAATGTGGAACGCTTTTAGTTTTTACAAACGCTTTCAGGCGTGAAACTATTTTTTCTTGTCCTATAACCTCTGTAAGACTTTTTGGTCTGTATTTTTCTGTCCAAATTTCTATCATTTAGCTTCTCCATAGAATTTGGAATAAGAAATTTTTAATTTCTGTGTCCAAATTTCTATCATATTTTACACCAAGAATCGTAAATTGTCCAAAAAGTAGTATAGGGACTAACGCTTATAAATCATAAAATTCAATTTTAGGTTATGCGTTCTGAATGTTTTGGAAGTGCGTGGAAAGCGTATAAGAAAAATTTTCCGGCATTGATTTTGGGAATAATAATAATCGGAATTGTCGCAGCAATTATAGCACTTCCATTTGGAATACCTCTTGCACAATATGCTCAAGCAAATAACGTAGCACTAACCCAATTAGGAAAAGTAATACAACAACAACAAACTATGCCTTCTAACAACCTATTTGAACCCTATTTTGAATTAATGAGGGGCTTCATGTTTAAGGTATTTTTCATCATATTAGGAATAGCAATTGCAGGAGCGTTAATATTTCCACTTAAGGTTGGCTTAACAAAACTGTATCAAGAAGCACTAAAAGGTGAAAAAGTTAAACTCGACTTAATGTTTAAATACGCTAAAGAAAAGTTTAAAAGCTCTGTAGGAACTATGTTATTGCTTTACTTAATTTTCATTGTTGCGATCGTGGTTTCTTTGGCGTTAATCATCACTTTTGCGTATACAAATATAATTGGAATCATAACTACAACAATTATACTTGTTATACTTGGAAATATATTATTAAGAATGTTCTTAAGTCTAACTGCACAATCTTTAGCGGTAAGCAATGCTAACACACGTAATGCGATTTTATTAAGTTACCAAACAGTAAAAAAGAACTTTATTGAATTCTTAGGCCTGGTTATAATTTTCTTTGTTGCAACAATTCTATTGAACCAATTTTCAAGAATTATTTATTTAGATAATTTTATTATTCTGATTTTTGTGTTTATAGTCGCTCCAATTAAAGGATTAGTTTATACTAAATTCTATATGAACTACAACAAAAAAAAGAATACCCGTATTAAGAAACCAATTAAAAAACAAACTAAAACTGACAAAAAACCTAAAAGAAAGAAATGAATTTAAAATTAGAAACTAATTCTAAAGTATGAAAGTTGCAATTACGGGAACTCCCGGAACTGGTAAAACCTCTGCATCGCAAATGGTTTCTGAAAAATTGAAATATAAATTAATTAGTTTGACAGACATAGCTGAAAAAAATGATCTTTTTGAGGATTATGATGAAAAAAGAGATACTCATGTTGTGGATGCGGAAAAATTAAATGAAGTAGTTCAAAAAGAATTGAAAAAAACCAAGAATGTTCTTTTAGATGGGCATTTAGGTCATTTTTTGAAAGAATTAGATTTAGTTATTATTCTTAGAACAAATCCAAATGATTTACGAAGAAGATTAGAAACAAAGGGTTGGGCCAAAGGAAAAATAATCGAAAATGTCCAAGCAGAAATTTTAGATATCATACTTCAAGAAGCAGTTCAATTGCATAAGGACGTTTATGAAGTAGATTCAACTAAAAGGCCGATTAGAACTGTTGCAGCAGATATAATTAAAATAATTCAAGAACCTGAATCAAGAGAACCGTTTAAACCAGGAAAAATTGATTGGACAGGTTATTCATCTTACTTCTAAACGCATTCTTAAAAACAAACAGTCAAACATTTTATAAATGTAACGGTCAATTAAATTCTGAGGTTAAAATGGCAAAGCGATTCGAAATTGCAGATAAAAGACTTTTTAGTCAGGTATACATTTGTCAACGATGTAATGCTAAAAATAGGCTAAAGACCTTAAAAGGAGCTAAATGTAGGAAATGCCAGAGCAAATCTTTAAGATTAAAGCACAAGCATCTTAAAGCATAATAGATATCTTCTCAAGATAACTAATGTGTTCGTTTCATTTAATTCGCTAATGTGTTCATTTAATTTTATTTGCTCGTTATTTAATTCTAGATTATTCTAAAAAACCTAAAATCTGACACTAACATTTTATAGATTTCTATTAATAGTCTGTTTATTGTGAAAGGTTATAATCAATTAAAATGTAATTAATCTTTCAAAAATTTGCTCCAGTAGCTCAGCTGGTAGAGCGTTAGGATAAGACCCAATCCCGCTAGACCTTGGTAACCAGTTGCGCCAATCAGGTAAAGGTCGTGAGTTCAAATCTCGCCTGGGGCTTAACATCACACAAGCAATTAGGTTTTTGTCTGTTCTGTTCTACTAAGCACGCTAAATTCATCTAATGGAATTTCTCTTTTTCTAGAAAGAAATCCAGTTACTTCTTGAATCGTTAATATAGTAGTAGGATCATTAGATAAAAGAGTTACTAATTCATCAAGTATTTCTCTGTTCTTTTCGTACTTTCGGTACCTCAAATAAATTCTATTTCCAAATGTAGGCACAATAGAAACATCCGCGGCATCTATATGCAATAACGATTTAACAGATTCTAAAACAGAATATCTTCTTGAAGTAGTTAAATTAATTGCGCGAAGATTCATAGAAAAATAATCAATTTTCATAATAGACTCATGAGATCGTCTTAAGAATGGCGTATAATCTGAGCGATCCAAAATACAAGTTTCTATAATATTATATGCAAAAGGAGCAAGTGTTGCATAAACTTTATCGTTCATATTTCCAAACATAACCTTCTCGTAGTAGTATATATTTAAATATTTATCATTCCTTTGCAAAGAAAATATTATGGAACTTTATGATATTCTAAAAGAATTAGATGAGAAATTCAAACTGTTGAGAGATTCTAAAAATTTTGTTAATGTTGGTTGTAGAGCTGGTTCTGCTTTAAAATACGCTGCGGAAAAAATCAAGGAAGGAAAAATAATTGGAATTGAAATTAATCCTTTATTCAAAAGGAATTTGGATCAACTCAAAAGTAAAATTCCAAATTTAGAAATTATAATCGGGAACCCTATGGAGAATTCAGTTTGGGAACAAATAACAGATATTGATGTTGTGTTTAATACTGTGAACTTGGAGACAATCAAAGTATTTCAAGCTACAGAAAGCGCTCTTAAATCAATCAAGGACGGAGCCAGAATTATTAACCTCTACAAGGCCAATTTCCTACCAGAAAATGAGCACATTAATTTCGCCGAAAAGTTCATCCAAAGGTTGCCTCTCAAAACTACTGAATTTCTCACAATCAAGGGAAATTTAGTTTCAGTTTCTACCAAGAAGGGGATTTTTGATTAAAAATATGCAATTTTGGTTTAGTTACTGCTTTTTATAAAGTCCATGTATTTTTGATTTTAAAAAAATTAGTGCGGCCAGCGGGATTTTCGTAACCTAACCTTTTTTCGCAAAAGTAAACGCAAAAAAGCGTTAGCGGAAATTAAGCTTCCGCACTTTGGGTAAAGGCTAAATCGAACCCGCATCACCGGCTTTCTTCGAAAAGGGTAAACAAAAGTATAAACTTTTGCAGGCGATTAAGTTCGTTTTTACGAACGAAACGTCTTTTAGTGCAAGCTGATAATTCAGCTTCTTGGAAGGCCGGGGTCATAGCCATTAGACCATGGCCGCATCGAACTTAACAAAAAGACTCAATTCATCTTTTTATTCTTTGGCCCCAAATTCACTTTTATGTTTGAAAAGTTAAAAGAAGGTATAAGAAAGTTTTCTCGATTGAGTTTAGTAGATAAAGAAGAAGTTGAAGCCTTAATTAAAGATCTTCAAAGAGAACTCTTAAAATCCGACGTTGAAGTAGAATTAGTTTTTGAATTAAGTAATAAAATTAAAAAAGAAGCATTAAAAAAAGAATTACCAAAGGGCTTAACAAGAAAAGAATATGTTTTAAATTTAGTTTATGATAAATTAATTGAATTCTTAGGGAAAAAACCTGAAATAAAATTAGAAAGGGGATTAATCTTACTATGTGGTTTATTTGGTTCAGGCAAAACCACCACAACCGCAAAATTAGCTAATTTTTACAGAAAAAAGGGAAATAAAGTAGGCGTTATTTCTTGTGATATTTATCGGGCTGGTGCATATGATCAATTAAAACAATTAGCAGATAAAATTAAAGTTGATTTTTACGGAGAAAAAAAATCAAAAGACGCAATAAAAATAGTAAAAAATGGTTTAAAAACTCTAAAGAAGAATAAGTGCAACTTAATAATTGTAGATTCTGCCGGGAGAGATTCTTTAAACACTAATTTGATAGAAGAATTAAAAGAGATTTCTAAAAAATTTAAGCCAGATGAAAAATACTTGATTGTTCCTGCAGATCTTGGACAAACCTCCGGAGATCAGGCAAAGGCTTTTAATGATGCTATTGATATAACAGGAATTATTGTAACAAAAACAGATTCTTCTGCGAAGGCGGGTGGGGTTTTTTCATCATGTTTTCATGCAAATGTTCCAGTTTTATTTGTTGGTACTGGAGAAAAAATAGATAATCTTGAAATTTATGATTCAGTTCCGTTTGTTTCCAAAATGCTTGGAATTCCAGACTTAAAATCACTTTTAGAAAAAGCAAAGGAAAACTTTGACGAAGATAAAGCTAAAAAAATATTAGAAGGAACCTTTAGCATAGAAGAATTCTATGATCAATTAGCAACTGCTAAAAAATCAGGGATGTTCTCACAAATTAAGGATATGCTTCCTGGTGGAATGAAAATGCCAGAAAATGTCTTAGATTTGGAAGGAGATAAAATTGAGAAATTTAAATATATTATTGAATCTATGACTACAAAAGAAAGGGCTGATCCGTCATTAATAAATAGAAATAGAGTATTACGAATTTCTAAAGGTTCTGGAACTTCTGAAAAAGACGTAAGAGAATTATTAAAGACATATCGTCAAGTTAAAAATATGGTTAATAAATTTTCTGGAAAAAATTTGAGAAGAGGGCCAATGAAGAAACTTATGAAACAATTTGGATTAAATTAGATTTCAATTATTGGTCTTCTTAGAGTATATGCCATTAATGTACCACCAACTCCCAATGGAATCCAATAAGTAATAACTCGAAATAACAAAGCAGAACCGGTGGCGATACCAATAGGCAAATTACAAAGCAGCACCAACAAATAAGCTATTGAAATCTCCATACCACCTAATCCCCCTGGCAAAGGCAAATAACTTGATAGAGAGGCCAATGGCAAAACAGCTAAAAATACTAATAATTTTGGAGTATATCCTAAAGCTAAAACACAATAATACAATGCTAAAACCTGTGCAAGAGTTGAAAGTAAGGTAAAAGAAACAATACTCCATCGTTTTTCAGCAATAACTGCAGTAAATGTCTTATAAAATATATTTATTCTTTCTACGGTGGGCTTATAACCAAAATACCGATCAATTCTTTTTTTATCCCACTTAATTGCTCTTAAGACCCGTCTAATCCATCTTGAAACAGCAATAATTATTTTTTCAATAAATTTCCTTTTGGTTTGAAGAATAATGATTCCAAAAATAATTAAAATGCCAAGGCAAATTAAAGCAAGAATAACTTCAAACATTACTGTGGTCACATTCTGTGTTAAAATATAGTAAACTAATCCAATCGCTGAAAAAAATATGGGTGCTATTGCGCCAATAATATCAGCAGACATAATTGTAGCTAAACCCTGTCCATAAGGTATTTTTGATTTTTTGGATAAAATATAAGCCATAAATGGTTCTCCACCAGCTTGACCAAAGGGAGTTACATAATTTGCAAATAGACTCATATAAAATAACCTTAAAAGGGTTCTAAAGGGCATGTGAACTTTTAAAAATTCCAAAATATTTTTCCAAACATGGGTGTTTAGAAAAAACCCAGAACAAGAAAGAAGTAATGCAAAAGACAAAATGTGCGGGTTTGTGTTTCTATATACTCTTAATAATTCTCCCCAACCTACAGAATTCATAAAAAATACTAAAAGGGCAATTGCCATTCCAAAACTGAATAGGGAATATTTTAATTTCTTCATGTGTAGTATTTATTTTAAGAACAAGTATTTTAAGATTTTTCCTGATTTAACCATAGTTTAATTATTTTTTCATGACTTCCTCTCATCCGTTTAGGGAGATGAACTAAATTTACTTTCACGGGTTTACCTTCTAGAGAAGATTTTAAGGTTAATTCATAATTTGTAATTTCATATACATTGAACGTTTTAGAAATGCCAGAACGTTCTTCAGAATAAAATAACTTTACAGAGTTTGCAATAATTCCAGTTTCTTCTTTTACTTCTCGTTTAATGGCTTCTTCTAAAGATTCATCATGTTTTACGATTCCTCCAGGCAATCCATATTCCTTTGCAAACTTAACAAGCCAAATACAATTATCTTTTGTAAGTATAATCGCGGCTACACAGTCATAACGCCCATAAAGAATAAAATTCAAAAGGCCATTCAGGAAACTCAGGAAATTTTTAATTCTAGCCAACATAAGTATACTATTACTTTGTTTGATTAAATCTAAAAGGGTAAATGAATAAATCTGGAAGAGAAGTTTCTGGAGCGAAGCGGAAGAAGTTTTTCGATGGACGAGGGATAGTATCAAAACAAACAGTTATTTACTTAATAATATGTCTCATTAATATTTCTTATTAGAATATGAAAATAAAGTTTATACCAAAGAGTAATTTAGGTAAATTATCATTTGCATTACTTGTTTTTACGCCAATATTTATTTATATCGGCATATCCTTTGTAGATCTTTATGAATCTATTCCAGCTGGGAGAACAATACCACAGGATATTCTAGTTAGACCTGGAATAGCCTTGCCGATGTTAGTCGGGTTCTTTTCTGGTATTGCTGCTTTTTTTTGCGGTATTATTGGCATTACAAAAAAGAAAGATTATTCTGTTTTGATATTTATATCTACAATCTTAGGTTTTTTTGTTTTACTAGGGATTCTTGCAGAGATTTTGTTCCCACACTAGATCCGCCCATCGAAAAATTGCGTATAACACCAGGCTTATGAGAAGTTTCTGGAGCGTAGCGTCCTCTTTAGCGTTTGTAATGTGCCGTTCTACTTGAAAGCTATGATTTGATAACCATATTTTTCAACATCTTCTTTTGGCCAGAATGTAAAATTTTTAGTTTTGCCAACATAAGTAACTTTCTTTTCAATTTCTCTTCCAGTGTATTCTTTAGTTTCCGGATTCCATTCCCGCAAAACTAAAATATCTCCTTCGTTGCATTCCCAATCAGCAAGACGAAGCTCATAAGTTTTTTTATCATCAAGGATTTTTTGAAAATATTCTGGCCAAACTTTTTTTTCATGTCTCACAAAAATATAGTTATTTATTAATTTTATAAAATTTGCTATGCACAATTACAAATATCGTATAACATCATGATTATAAGAAGTTTGCGTAACGGAGTGGAGCAAATTTGGGAAAATTCCTGCAAGGGATTTTCCTCTTAATTGCTGTTAATTGCCCCCGATCCGAAGGAGAGCCTGCAAGGCGTGGTCGAGGAGTTTTGAAAAAACTCCGAAGAAGTCGTAAGAGATGTCGTTCTATGTTATTAATGAACCCATAACATCTTGGAAAAAAACACTTTCTCCTTTGTAAAGAATTCTCTCTTGCCCTTTGAAATAATCATAATTTCCTTCCATTTCAAAAGTATATTTGAAAGCACCATCTGAGAATTCTTTAGGACCTCTAAAAGGCATGCTGTCATCAAAATTCATTAAAGCTTTTTTCAAAAATGGAAATGCTTGTTCGTGGAAAAAAGCGTCATTATATTTTGAATTATGCTGTCCTTGATATGCCATACACCAAATAGGATTTCCTTGAAAGAAAACAACTTCTCTTCCAGGTGCCCACTGGCTTCCTGCATAGGAATCGTGATATCTTAAATCTCCTTCTACAAATTCATAATCTTTATGACCTTCTTGAATGGGCACCTCACACCTATGTTGTTTTCTGACTTCTTTTGGTGCGGCATAAGTATGTCTGTGTGCCCTTGCTATAAAATCTAAAAGTGTTTTTTTCTCCATAAATTTAGTAAAATTGGGGCATTAATAAATCTTTCTTTCTTGTAGGCATCTCTTACGATTACGTCTAACGTTAGGGATATACGAGTGTAAAATTCAGAAAGAATTTTAAGCGCAGCGTCCGCGAGCAGGCACTCTATTCATATTTTTTAACTAATTTTTTGTAATTTTCTTCAACAAACTTCTTTGCAAAATCAAACTCAATTTCAGAATAAGATTTTTTTAGCTCTTTGAGAATTCGCTCATTATTATTCTTTAAGATAGTCTTAAAATACCAATTTTGACCTTCCTTGTCCCTGAGTAGACTCATAGAGTCGGCGGAGCGCAAAATTCTTGCTTCAATAGACTTAAAATTTTTATACTCTATACACTCGACAATTTTCTTGATTTTATTTATATCAAATCCTACTTGTTCAAGAAATTCCTTTGCTAATTTTGCGCTAATTTCCTCGTGTTTAGGACCGAGCAATTTTGATTTTCCAATATCATGTAAAAGTGCTGAAACTTCAACAATATCTTTATCTCCGCCGACTCTTTTTTGAATCATTAGAGCGAATTCTCTAACCATAAATGCATGTTTCCAATAAAAATCTTTAGGTGTCCATCTCATTGATTTTGCATATTCTTCAATCTTTTTTCTAGTTTTATCATCCATAAAAATTAGTTAACTTAAATCATTTAATAATTTTGTGCCTGCGAGCGAATGTCGTATAACATCAGGATTAAGCGAAGTTTGATTTTCCCTCGTGGAGCCGAAGGCGGAACAGAGCTGGAAAATCAAATTTGGGTGTAGAAACCTGCAAGGTTTCGGAACCGTTAAATTCCTGTTAGTTGCGTCTTTTCATAGAAAAGACCGAGGGATAGTGCAACGATTTTTGCGAAGCAAAAAATCCCGAAGAGTTTTTGGGCAATCGACAGATATATAAGAACTTTAAAATTAACATTATAATATGGGTTCAAAAGAAATCGTCAAGAAGGTTGTAGGTCTATATGTAGAGCGATCAACACTGCAAGAACGTATTGATATGGCAAATGCGGATAAAAAGTTAATGGATGAGCTTGAAAAGCAAATATTAGGAGCTTTGCCTGAAATTGTTCATCTGGTTGAACAACCAAAAAATTTTATTGATATTATAAAAGAATTAATTTTGGAAAATAGTGAACAATTTCAGATAGCATTTGCCGAACCGTTTCTTGACGATTTTATAAACATATTGCTATTTGATATGAAAAGGAAAAAAGTTCTAGATAAAGATAAACTAGATTTTTTGAAGAAAGAATATTCTAAACAAAAAATCGAAGTCTATATTTGATTGCCCAAAAATTACAACTAACATCGCGATTATCTGAAGTTCTGACGAAGTCAGAATTTGGGGATTTTTTGCGTAGCAAAAAACCGCAGAGTTTTCTCGGGTGCCGTCAATCACTAATTTTATATAATATGGAACAATTAACTAAATTATGAGTAATGATAAAGAAATGTTTGAAGAAATATATGAAGAAGGAGCAGTCTGGACAGAATCCGAGCCACCAAAAGAATTAGTAAAACTAATTGAGAGTGAAAAAATTAAACCATGTAAAGTTCTCGATGTTGGATGTGGCGAAGGATTCTATGCTATTTATTTGGCTTCAAAAGGTTTTGATGTAACAGGGATAGACATCTCAGAAAATGCAATAAAACTAGCAAAAGGAAATGCGGCGAAACATAATGTAAAAATCAAATTTATGTCTCTTGATGTTGCTGATTTAGATGAAATAAATAATAAATTTGATTTTGTATTGGAATGGGCAATTTTGCACCACATACCACCTGAGCAAAGAAACAAATATTTAGAGAATATTAAAAGGATTTTGAATGAAAAAGGAAAATATCTATCAATTTGTTTCAATAATCAAAATCCTGATTTCGGAGCGAAAGGTAAAGATTTAAGAATAATTCCTGAAGGTGCAAAAATGCCTGCTGGAACAAAATTATATTATTCTTCATTTGAAGAAATGAAACAATTATTTGAGTCGCATTTTCGTATAATTGAAGCCAAATTGATTACCATGACTGCAGGCAAAAAAGAACATATTGGGAACTATTTCTTTATGGAAAAGCTATAAGGCACCCGAGAAAATTAGACATAACAACTTATATGCACATTTTTATATATAAATCAATTAAAAATGTATGTATGGACGAACTTGAGAAACTGGAACTCGAATTGGATTGTAGAGGCCTTAGCAAAAAAACAAAAAAATCTTATAGTTATTTTGTAAAAGATTTCTTAAAATTTATCAAAAAAGAAATACCACAAATTCAAGAAAGAGATATTAAAAAATATCTTCGGTATTTAATTATAAAAAAACATTATACCAATATCACTGCAAATTTGGCCATAAGTTCACTAAAATTCTTTTTCGGGAACGTCTTAAAAAAAGATATTTGTAAAAATATAAAACGACCAAAACGGGAAAATAAACTTCCAACCGTACTTTCAAAAGAAGAAGTAAAAAAGATAATAAATTCTGCAAATAACACGAAACACAAATTAGTATTAAAATGTCTCTATGGTTTGGGTTTAAGGGTTTCAGAACTTGTAAATCTAGAAGTAAATAATATAGATTTTGAAAGAAATGTAGTAAAAATATTAGGAAAGGGAAATAAACAAAGGTATGTTATGCTTCCGGAAAAACTAAAACCAGACCTTAGAAATTATATTGCGCTTGAACAGCATCAAAAATATTTATTTTTAGGAAGAAATAACAAATATTCTATAAAAGCTGTTCAAAAAATATTTGAATATGCTGCAAAAAAAGCAAACATTAAAAAGAAGGTAAGTTGTCACACATTAAGACACAGTTTCGCAACCCATTTATTGGAAAAAGGAATAAACATAAGATATATACAAACTTTGTTGGGTCATTCAAGATTACAAACAACCCAAATTTATACTCATGTTGCAAACAGCAAATTAAAAAATATTCAAAGTCCTTTAGATGATTTATAAAACTACAAACGAACCATAAAATACAATTGACTATTATAATAAATTTACCAAGAAATATACGCTTAATTTAGATTAAAATGGAATTAACAAAAAAAGCCAAGGCACTTTTAAAATTGGGGCTTTGTGACCATTGTCTCGGACGACAATTTGCACAATTAGGCCACGGTTTAGAAAATTTTGAAAGAGGTTTAATTATTAGAACTGCTTTGAAAGGAAAAAAGAAAATTAAAGAAAAATTATTCAAAAGAGAAAATATTCCAAATTTAGAAGTAAAAAAGAATTGTTTTCTATGCAGAGATTATTTTGAAAAAATAGAGTATTTCGCAGAGTTTATTTCAATAGGATTAAAAAAATATGATTTTGAAACATTTTTGATTGGTTGTAAAATTCCATTAGAATTAAAAAGAAAAGAGGAGGAGCTTTGGGAAACATATGGTTTTGAAGAAACAGAACCGATGAAATCAGAAATAAATAGATTAATTGGGAAAAAAGTTAGCACATTAATTAAAAAAAGAGTTGATTTTAAGCGACCACACATTAATGCAGTAATTAATTTGGAAAAAGAGCATTTGAATTTATATATAAATTCGATTTTTATTTTTGGAAAATATAATAAATTAGAACGCGGAATTGCTCAAACTAGAACATATTGTCCAATTTGTAAAGGAAGGGGCTGTTCTAAATGTAACTGGGAAGGAAGACTCTATAAAGAAAGCGTTCAAGAGCTTTTAGCAAAAAAGTTCCTCAAATTTACTAAAGGAACAGACACGAAATTCCATGGTTGCGGAAGAGAAGATGTTGATGCGCGGTGTTTCGGAAAAAGACCTTTTGTGATGGAAATTTTAGAACCGGAAATTAGAAAAATTAATTTGAAAAAATTGCAAAAAGAAATTAATAAAAAAAACAAAGGGCGAGTTAAAATTTTTAATTTGAGATTTTCTAATAAAAACGAAATCCGAAAATTAAAAGAGGCTAAACCAGATAAAGTTTATAGAATAATTTTAAAATTGGAGAAAAAGATTTCTAGAAACGAATTAAAAAAACTAGATAAATTAGTTGGTGTAATCAAACAAAGAACGCCGATAAGGGTGGAAAAACGAAGAGCGAACTTAATACGAAAAAGAAAACTGAAAAGTATTTCTTGGAAGAAGCTCTCAAATAACAAACTAAGGTTAACATTAAAAACTGAAGCAGGATTTTACGTTAAAGAATTTATTACAGGAGACGAAGGAAGAACAAAACCAAATGTTTCTGAAGTTTTAAATCAAAAAGTTGAATGGGAAAATCTAGATGTTCTAAAGGTTCTCTATCCATGAATTCATTCTAACGCAAGTTTATTGTAAGTTACGGTTCTTAGTTCGGTGTATTTTGCTTAAAACCTTATTGAACAGCTTTTTCTTTTCGCTTAAGCCTTTACTAAAAGGCTTATTTTGCTTGAATTGGAAATGCATTAATTTCCGATTTAGGAAACTTAACAAGTTTCCGTGAGCTTTTATCTGAAAAGCTCATTTT
>JAFCCC010000008.1 GCA_017610385.1 Candidatus Nanohalarchaeota archaeon | reverse complement strand
AGAATTAATTTTTGATATTGACCCAAATAATGTTGATTGTTTAAAATGTAATATAAGAAAAAAATATCTGCCAGAAAAAGGCCGCAAACTTTCATTTTGTAAAGATTGTTTTGAAACTAGTTGTAATCAAGCAAGTGATCTTTATTCTTTATTAAAAAATCACTTTGATAATGTCAAAATAATTTTTTCAGGGAGAAGTATTCATATTCATGTTCTAGATGATTTTGCATTTGAACTGAATCCAACGGAAAGAGCAGTCTTGGCAAAAAAAGTAGATAAAAAATTTGGTATTAATTCTAAAATAACTATTGGAGAAACAGATCTTATTCGATTACCTGGATCCTTAAATGGGCTGGTTTCTAGAAAAGTAATTGAACTTAAACCTAGTTGGTTATATGATCCAGAAAAAATTTACTCAGAAAGATCCCTTCCAAACTTTTTAAAATAAAAAAAGAGAAAGGTGAAAAAAACTACTCAATATTTACATCTCTTTTGAAGATATCTTTCATTTTTTCCATTTCAATAACCAAAACTCCGTTCTGATATTTGGCTATAATTTTGTCAGGATTTATTTCCGAAGGAAGATTTAGAATTCTTTTAAATTGTCTAGATTTTCGTTCTTGTCGAAGATAATTTCCAGATTCTTTTCTGATTTCTTGAGAGCTTTTCGCTGAAATCATTAATTCTGTTGGTGTCGCTTTGACGGTAATGTCTTTTTTATTTAATCCCGGAATATCTGCTTTCAAAATTAATTTCTTTTCTCTATTTTCTAAATCTATTGGAAATAATTGACTTGACGAAAAAGGCAAACTAATTCTCTGCATTTCTCTAAAGCTTTCCCTCATCTTTCTTATCATATCATCTACTTCGAAATAAACAGGCATAATCTCACTAGTTTTGTGTATGTAAATACAAATATATAAAGGTTATGGTTCGCGTAAATAAAAAATTAATATGATACAAAGATTTATTTATTTTTCTACACATAATTTCAATAGAGCAATTAAATGTTAAATCAAGAAAATTTTTCTAGATTCTCAGATAGCTCCAAAAATGATTTAAATGAGTGAAATGACTTACATAAAAACACCAATAAAACCCAATAAACTTTTATCTGCATGGGATGAAACTCCCTTTGGAATATTATATACACCAGATACAGAAACACATAAGCAATTGGGCACATTAAGAGCTTATTCGGATATAAAACGTTTCTTAGATGAAGATTTTATGCGGCCCGCAATTTCCTCCTATCTAACTTCAGAAGAACAAGAAATTTATCCTTTATTTTTAGCTGCAGGAAGAATAGAGGACCCACAAATAGCAAGAAACGCTACATTGGCGTTATACGATCTAATTCACCACAAGTATCAAAGGAGAGAAATTGGATTAGCCCTATCAAAACTTCTAAATTTAGCTTTGATTTCCTCTAGTACCTTTCTAGGTGTCAAAACTACTGAACTTGTTTTGCAGGGCGCAAGTGGAGATCTTTTATGGTTTCCTGCAATATCTACAACGGCCGCCTATGCCGCAGCATTTTTCTGGGCAAAGAATTTAATTTTTCCAGAACATGATGAACTAAAAGAACACTTAGAACAAATAAGAACAAGTACAATAATAGATTATAAGACCTACAAAGAAATTTTCCCGTTATAATTTTAGTTTTTCCACAATTAATTTTTCCAAATTTCCATCAACAAGTTCTAAATTATATTTCACTTGAATAATCTGTTTATTCACTTTCAAAATTGAATTTAAATTAACTGGAGATGCATCTACAACAAAATCACATGCAGAAGCATTAATTGTTCTTTCCAAGTCTATAATTTCTTTTTTAGAATACCCCATTGCAGGAACAATATTTTCTAATTTAAATTTCTTTAAAATTTTCTTAATTTCTCCTTTAGCATACAAATTAGGATTGATTATGTGTGCCCCACTTCGTTTAGTTATAATAAAACCAGCACCATATTTCATTCCTCCATGAGTTAGTGTTGGTCCATCTTCAATAACCAGCACTCTTTTATCTTTTAAATCCACTTTTTTATCCAAAGAAATTTTAGACTCTGTTTCTAAAACTTCTGCATTTGGATTATAAATATTAATATTATTTTTAATTTTTTCAATATTCTCAACTTCAGCAGTTCTTACTTTGTTAATTAGAATAATATCTGCCATTCTCAAATTAACTTCTCCTGGATAATATGCAATTTCATCTCCAGCTCGATGCGGATCCGCAATTACAATTTTCAAATCAGAATAATAAAATGAAAAATCATTATTGCCCCCATCCCACAATATTATATCTGCTTCTTTCTCAGCTTCTTTTAAAATATCATAATAATCCACACCAGCATAAACAATAGTTCCTTCTTTAATGTGCTGTTCATATTCTTCTCTTTCTTCAATGGTGCATTTATATTTTTTTAAATCCTCTAAGGTTTCATATCGTTGAATCCTTTGTTCTTTCAAAGTTCCATAAGGCATCGGATGACGAATAACCACCACATGTTTCCCTAATGATTTCAATAAATTTGCAATATAACGCGTTGTTTCACTCTTACCACAACCCGTCCTTACAGCACAAATAGAGATTACAGGAACTTCTGATTTGTACATAGAATTTTTTGGACCAATTAGTTCAAAATCAGAACCCAAAGATAAAACCAATGATGCTTTGTGCATAACATCCTCATATTTCAAATCAGAATATGCCAAAACAACTTTATCTACATCATATTTTTCAATTAATTTTGATAACTCACTTTCTGCATAAATTGGAATACCAAAAGGATATAATTTACCAGCAAGCTCTTTTGGATATTTTCTTCCAGAGATATCTGGAATCTGTGTGGCAGTAAAACAAATTACCTTATACCTTTTATTATTCCTAAAATGAGTGTTGAAGTTATGGAATAAGAGGAACAAAAGACACATCTTATATTCAATCTCTTCCTGCAGCACCCATTATAATTACCTTTTCTGGTATTTCATCCACCTTTAGTTACCTCGCATATTTTGTGATAAGAGCCATACAACTCTTTGTTAGAGTATAACCTATTTTTATAGAACATAGTTTATCTAACTTTCTTTTTTGATACATTCATACATTGTTCTTAAGAAATGAAACAACTATTCTTTTTTCCATTGCCCATATTGGTACAAAGCTCTTAAAGCTCCAACAGCTCTAGCAGGTATTTCATATGTGGAAATACCCGCATCTTCCATTGTCTGCGCATGAAGTTTAACATACTCTCCGCCAGCCAAACAAACCACAAAAGGTTTCTTATAAGAATTCTTAAAGTCCACTAACACATCAATTATATTAGAATCCATTGGTCCTGTTTGCATCAAGGAAACAATCAGAATTCCATTGATATTTTTGTCTTTTTTGATAATATTCAATGCTTTTCTATATCTTTCAGGATCTGCATCACCGATTAAATCCAATGGATTGTGCGCTGTCGCATAACTTGGTATTATTTTTTCTAGTTGTGATTTAATTTTACCAGCAAAATTAGGCAAATCTAACTTATTTTTTTCTATAGAATCTGTACTTAAAACCCCAAAGCCGCCACCATTGGTAACGACCGCGATATTATTTCCATACAAACGAGGAGCAGAAGATAAAACCTTAGCAAAATCAAATAATTGTTCTATATTGGTGGCTTCTATAGCACCACATTGTTTCATAACCCCCTTATATACTTCATATGATCCTGCCAAACTTCCTGTGTGTGATGTGGCCGCACTACTGCCTTTTTTAGATTTACCAGATTTTAAAATAACAACAGGTTTTTTTAATGAAACTTTTTTTAAAACCCGCATAAATTTTTCTCCATTATTTATTCCTTCAATATAGGCAACTATCGCCTTTGTTTTAGAATCTTTCCCTAAATAACTCAATAAATCTGTTTCAGAAATATCTGTCGCATTTCCGTAGCTTATGAAACGGGAGATTCCAATTTTTTTGTCAGAGGCCATGTCCAAAATTACTGAACCAAAGGCCCCGCTTTGAGATATAATCGCAATTGAACCTGCATCCGGTCGCTTCAATTTATAAACCGGAAGGAACATAGTGTCTACTCCCGAATATCCGTCCCATATACCCAAACAATTCGGTCCAATCAATCGCGTATTTCCATTTTTTAAAATTTTAATTAACTCTTCTTCTCGTTTGATTCCAGCACCCCCAATTTCCTTATATCCTGCGGTAATCATAATTACCGAAGGTATTTTTTCCTCAACGCACTCTTTAACAACTTCATTAGAAATGCTTGGCGGCACAATTACCACAGCCAAATCAATATCCTCTTTAATTTTTTTCACAGAATCATAACATTTATGTCCCATAATCTCTTTTTCTTTCAAGTTGACTGGATAAATTTTGCCTTTATACTCGCTCTGAATCAAATTAAGAAGAACAATATGACCAAATTTATTTGGATTATTAGATGCACCAATAACTGCAATAGATTTTGGCTCAAAAAAACACTTCATATTGTTTGTAGTCATATTATTCTATACACTTGATCACATTAAATAAGTTGCAGTTACTTTTCATTCTTTTTCAAAGAAACCCGCGGCATTGGAATTGGAGACGGCAACCCGAGTTGTTCAGATAATCCAGCACCCAATATTAAACATTTTCTATAGATGCCATTTAATACAGTTAATCCAACACCCTCTGGAAGTTTTTTATTAGCAGCCCATTTTTCCTTAAGTTCTTTTAAGTCTCCTTTCCAAAGTACACTTCCTTTAAATTTTAATGAACCGACGTCCTTCTCTGCTTGAGTGTATGTAACGTCAAAAGAAAATAATAGCTCACCCACCTTTTCATTCATTGCAGCGATATCTGCTTCTTTAATGTCTTCTATTTCGGAAGCATAAGAAACCTTAAATTCTCCTTTTCCATAATCTTTTCTTTCCACACTTATTTTGTCTAATGAAATACCTAATATCATATTAATCTTATTGATTGAGGTTCGGCATTTTTATAAGGTTTATCGTGATTTAATATAATATGGTAAAAAGAAAAAAGAAAAAATCTCACAACAAGGGCAAATATTTTACATTATTTACTTTAATTCTTTTTATTGGTTCGGCACTCGGGTTCGCATTATTTTCTAAGCCTGCTGATTCTACCAACACGCATGAAAGAATATTTTTAACTCAAAATATTTTTGATACGCCTATTTCACAAGAAATACAGCGCGATGTTCTTTTAATTGAAAAGCCCAATACACACCCAAAAATTCCAGTAGAACGTCAAATTGGTGGGATTTGGATAGAATATAATTGTTCTGATTGCATTCCTTTGATTTCAAATTTATCTCAGATAGCTAATACCTATTATCCACGAGTTTATATTTCTCCTGATGAAACTAATCCTTCTAGAATTACCATTATGTCTTGGGCAAAAACAGAGCAGCTGAATGAAGTTAATTCAACCTTTATTGAAGATTTTATTTGTCAGAATTTAATTTATCCTCCAGATATTTGTGCGTTAAGATCCCTTTAGTTTAAATCCCTTTGCAAATCTAGAATTGCCTTGAACGACTGACGCTAATTTTCTAATTTGATCTAGAGCGCTTATTTTAGAATCTTTTCCTGCGCAACCAACCACAAACTTAGTACTTATTAAAATTACACATAATTTCGGATTCTTTTCTGTAATTTGTTTAGAAATTCTAATTAATGATCCCAGGTCAGAAATATTGACTTTTTTTTCAATTACCTTTTCTTTTTTAGAAGAAAGCTCTAAAATTATTTTAGATTCCAAATTCTTTTTTAATTTATCAATGATTTTCTTTTGATTTTTCCATTCCGCAAATAACTTTCTTGGACCCCCTAATCCTCTTGGAATTTCTTTAAAAACGCCAACATATTCCTTTAATGTGTCTAATAATTTAATTTCTGCTTTTTGTAAATTCCACTCCCGTATAAATTTATTTAGTGTTTTTAGTATTTGATTTACTCCCACAGAATAAATTTCAGAAATCCCTTGCAGATTTATTTTTTCAGTTTCTTTAATATCAAATAATTTTGCAATTTTTGCTTTTTGACCTTTTTCCAAATTTGTATGGTGTTCTAATGCTTCACCAGCTTTAAATTCTATTCTTATAACTCCGTCCTGAATTTTCTTAGACCCAATGATTTTAATTCTTCCAACCTCTCGCGTATTATTCAAATGTGTTCCACCACACGCCTCAGTATCTAATTCACCAATAGAAACAACACGCAGAATATTTGTTGGAATCGCACCTCCTTGATATAATCTAAAACCGTATTTTTTTTCTGCCTGAGTCTTAGTTAAAAGTTCTTTTTTTATTGGCACACCTTGCTTAATAATGTCATTAGATTTTTTCTCAATTAACTTTAATGTTTTTTGGTCTAATTTTTCATAATGAGTTAAATCCAATCGGGCTTTTTCCACAGTTTTTTCTGCACCAGCTTGCCAAATATGATTTCCAAGAAGTGATCTAGAAACACCATTAATTATGTGTGTTGCAGTATGATGTTGCATTAACTGTAATCTTCTTTTCCACTCTATTTCTCCATGAACAACATCTCCACTCTTAAACTGATTTATGCCTTTTATTTTATGCAATATAATTCCATTGATTTTCGTAACATCAATGATTTCTGATTTATTAATAGTTCCCAAATCATGCGCTTGGCCGCCAGAGGTTGGATAAAATGCCGTCTTATCTAAAACCACAAAATCTCTAAAGGACTTCACAACCTTTGCATTAAATTCTCTTAGATAATCATCTGTTCTATAAAGTAGTTCTGTTTCCTTCAAATTATCTAATTCTGAATAAACTGTTTTTTTAATTGTACTATAAAGTTTCTCTTGATTCTGATTTTCTGTTAATTTAAGATAAAACTCGTCTGGAACTTTTATTTTTAATCCTGATTTAATTAACATTTCTGGACTAATTCCCCGAGATTTATACAAGGTTAATAGATCTGATTCAGTTGGAGTTTTTTTAATGGATGAAATTATTTTCTCAGCGCTTTTTTTAGTTGAAAAATATTTCTTTCTTTCATGGCGAAGTATCTCTTGAATTTCATCAAGATTTTCACTTAATTCAGGATGTAATTTTTTCAAATCTTTACTATGCCACGCCACCAGGTCAGAAATATTAATATTCCAATTAAATTGTTCAATTATATCAAAAGACCTTCTGAATATTGCTCTTAAATTATAGCCTCCACCAACATTTGATGGCAAAACTCCATCAGAGATAGCAACTAAAAGCGCTCGTGAGTGATCTATTATGGAATAAAATGATGACGTTTTTTCAACAAGCGCTTTTAATGTTAAATAGTCCACATTGATTTTTTTTGAAATATATTGTAATGTTTTCGTTTTATCTTTTGTATCATTTAATACGCTAGAATAAATTACAAATTTTTTCAATAATTTTTCATCAAACTTCAAACCAAGTTGTTTTCTTAATTTAGAACATATGGTTGGAAAAACTGCTTCATATGAATTAATTTTGTTTGATGCAAACCAACAGTTTCTTTCTTGACCCAAGCCCATATCTAAAACCTTTAGTTTCAGTTCCTTGTAGGAATTTGCAGTTTGTTTATACTGCATATAAACCTGATTTGCTAGTTCTAATCCCCCACCGAAAACTTCAACACACGGCCCAAAATTACCAGAACCCGCCCAGAAATCTTCATGAAACACAAGATCTTTTGCATTCAAGCCCAATCCCTTATTGAACCATTTATACAAATGAGACAGATATTCATTTGGTTTATAATCTTTGGGTGTTTCAAATCTATGTTGACCAATCATAGTAAATAAAGAATAATGCGCTCCAGTAACTCCAATATTTGCAATATCATTAAACCTCAGACAGAATTGAGGTACAATTAGTGCTTTGGCTGGTGGTTTAATTTCTCCTGAAACAACATATGGGATAAAATCATCAACAGATGCTTCTACAAAATGTAAATCATCTCGCCAACGTGCAGAAACCGGATATCTCTTTATTTCCGTATATCCTTGATTTTTCAAAATTTTTGAGAATTTCTTCCACGTTTGCGTGAAATTCAAGCGTTTCACTCTTTTATCTAAAAAAGAATAAGTTTCCGTACATGCACCATCTCCGCAAACATCTCTTGCGGGGTCTGTACTCCAAAAAAACTTACCACATTTTTTACATTTTCCTCTAACTAAATTTAAATTCTTTAAAAATTCTACAGGATAATATTTCTCTGGATTTTGTGAAAATATTTTCCGATATTTTTCTTTGAGTTGTTTGTCTATTTCCATTCTCTTAAAACTCCATTAGATACAAAAATTAAAATAACTAACAATCATTTTTTATTAATCGCAATAGTACCAACACCTAACGTAGATAAAATCGCCGTACTAAATATAATCGAGAAAATCACTTCTGCAAATACCTCTGTTCCGGGAAGAGAATATTCTACTAAAATTATTGTTGCTAGGACTGCCGCAGATAATCCTCGTGGGAGCATAAATGCCATTATTGCTTTATCAACTTTTTCAAATTTAGAATGATATGTACTTATCCAAACAGCTAGTGATCTTACAAATAACAAAATTAAAGAAATCATTATTCCATACAAAATCAAACTTATTTTATCAAATGTAATTATCGCACCCAAGGAAACAAAAAAGAACGTTTTAATGAAAAAGGAAATTTCTGATTGTAGAGCCCTTGTTTTGGCGGGCATATTAACACATAATGTTTTAGATCGTAACATTCTACCGATAGATTGACCATTTCCTAGAACCAATCCAATAATTAATGCAGAAATGGCCCCACTCCCCCCGAGCAATTCTACAATACCATATAGCAAGAACAAAAATCCCAAGGTTAAAATATAAAAATAATCTTCTCCCTTGAGATGCTGAAGCAAAACTAACCACAAAATGCCTGCGAAAAGTCCAAATACAATTGAAATAGAAAACGAACTAATTGTTAATTGAATCGCACTTCCCACCCCACTAAGTCCAGAAGCTCCAGAAGAAATAATTGCCACTAGCGCCAAACTAACGATAATTGCTAATGGATCTGTAATCACAGATTCAATTTCTAAAATTAAAGAAGTATGATCATTGATTGATCGCAGACCAGACATAATTGGAATGACAATTGCAGAGCTTACGCCCCCCACAATTGCGCCCAATAACAAACCCGTAGTTAAGTTTAATTCTAAAAAATAATAGGAAATAAAGCCTACAGCCAGCATAGAGAATCCAAATGAAATAAATGCGAGTAAAGATCCCCGCGGCATTTCCTTTAGTAATTTATATAAATTCATGTTCAGTCCCGCGTCAAATAAAATGAATAGTAATGCAAGAGCAGATAAATATGGCATCAGTGAAACAATTGCACCGCGATTCAGTAAACCCGTCACTGGACCGATTATTATGCCCAAAAGCATAAGCCAAATAAGATCTGGAATTCTAGTTTTCTTGAATATCGCATTAGAAATAAATCCAAAAATTATGATTGCTGCAAATATCAACAAACTGGTAATAACATTCATGGTAAACTATTTGTATTGTGTAGAATAAAAAACTTCATAATAGAACCAAGAAGATAGATCCCTCTAATTGCTTAATTTAAAAAAGAAATATAATGCTTGGCTGATTGTTTAGCCAAACAATCCTGCAAGTCCTGCTGCTGCTTCTTCTTCGCTAGCTTTTTCTTCTTCCTTTTCTGCTTTTTCTTCAATCTTTGACTCTCCGCTGACTGCAGCTGGTGATATCGCTACTGGAGCTGTACTCACTGATTTAGAAATTGCATCATCTATATCTACTCCATCTAGAGCAGTTACTAACGCCTTAATCTGTGCATCATCTACTTTAATTCCAATAGATTGGACTAACTTTTTTACATTATCTTCATTAATTTCTTTCTTTGCTTCGTGAAGCATCAATGCGCTATAAATTAAATTCATTTCATTTCCTCCTTTATTGGTTAATACACTTGCTTTATTGCATAACATTAAAAACGTTTCGCTATGCGTAATCTAAACAAACAACGAGAATACCAAGACATACTAATCCTCCCTCAAAAAACACAACATTTATACTATGTAATATTTGTATTATATCTATAATGAATCAAGAAGCACTTACGCAAATTAGAATTCAAATGGAAAAAAAGAAACTAAATTCTCTAATAGTTACAAATCCCTCCAATTTGTTTTATATTTTTGAACAAGAAGTACAAGGAATATTTATTATTTCTCAAGAAAATCTCAAATTAATTACTTCTAATTTTTATACTTATTTTGATTTTGATCCTAAGGAGATTTATACAAGCAAAGACGAAGCCATTCACTTGTTGAAAAACCTTAAGTTAAAAGGAAAAATTGAATCTGATTCAGAGATAAATCAAATATTAAAGAAAATCTTTCCAAAGGTCAAAGTAACTGAATTGATTGAAAACGTGCGTACAATCAAAACAACAAAAGAACTTTTTAAGATTAAAAAAGCATGCAAGATTACTGAAAAAATATTAGAAAAAGCAAGAAATGCACTCAATGACAAACTCACAGAATGGGAACTTTATTCTCTAATTCAAATGGAAATTTTAAAGAAAAAGTGTTTGCCTTCTTTTGATCCCTTAGTTCAGGTAAATTCATGTCAACCACACAGATTAAGTAATAGTAAAAAAATAACCAAAAAAGATCTGGTTATTTTAGATATGGGCGTGAGATATCAAAACTACTGTTCAGATATGACCCGAACATTTTGTTTAGACCCAAATAAAAAACAAGAAAAACTATACAATGATGTTTTAGACCTAAATACTATCGCCACGTCTCAGGTGAAAGAAAATGCTTCTTATGAAAAAATATCACAAAATATTGAGAAATTAGTGAAAACCAAAGGTTATGATTTAAGAAAAAATTACCTCCATTTATTAGGTCATGGAGTAGGAACCGAAGTTCATGAGAAAATTTCTCAAAATAAAAAACTAGAAAAAGGAAATGTATTTACAATTGAACCTGGGCTCTATGTTCCAAAAATCGGGGGAGTTCGGTTAGAAGATGATCTTATAATAAATAAAAAAGGTAGGAAAGAAGTTTTAACAAACTTTCCAAAAGAGCTAAATTAATCTTCATTGACTCTTTCTTTTTCAGAAGAAGGCTTTGATACATCCTCGGTATTTGCAGCAAAATGTTTTATTACAACAACATCCTCTACTGCATTGACCATCCCGTAAGGAACTAGAACGCCTTTCTTACCCCCCACTTTTTCTTCTAGGTAAGATCCTCTTGCAGCATCTACAACTATTGACCTAATTCTAAATTTTGGTAAGTCTAGTTCAATATCCTTTATTTTACCACAAAAGGCACCTCTATCTGTAAATACATCTTTTCCTATAATTTCTGAATAATCTAGAACATTTGCAGCCATAAGTATTACCTCAAGTATACCTTGAGTTTAAATTCTTAAATTTAAATAAGTATTGTACTATTGTAGAAGTAACAATGTCGGGGTCGCATAGTCCGGCCATTGCGTCAGGTTGCTAAGTAGGGTGTCTGTGCACACCAAATATGACATTTATAATAAATGTCTTTTATAAAAATATTGCGTAAATACCTGATGATCGCAAGATCACGTGGGTTCAAATCCCATCCCCGACGTTCTACACCATTCGTAGATTGTTCAATATAAAAGAACTCTCATTTCAAGTGCACTACACAAAAATAAATTACTTGAAGATAATTTTGTTATATGAATCAACATAGTCAAGATACAATAATTTCTGCAGGATTAGTAGGTACTGGTAAATCTACAACATCTTTGCTACTGAAAGAAGAACTTAATGGAGTGCGATTGGGCACAGACACCATTAGAACACAACTATTTCCAAATTACCCAGATACATCCCCCTTTGAAAATGCTCCTTTAGAAACTATGTGGGGTACTGTTCTTGATTGGTTAGAAAAACAAGACGATATTGAACATTTGAATCTTCTTGTGGCAATGACTAGCACCCACGGAATTATTTTACCAGATTCTTTACGCGAGAGAGCAAATCCCTTTCTAGATTTACGGGCCAAGCAAAGTGCACAAACCTACGCCGAATTATTAGACTGGGGTGAACAATACATTCTTTCTTATGCAGGCCCGTTAATACTAGACGCAACTTTTGGAAGAAAAGAAGGAACTTCTTCTCGAACAGAAATTCTGCAAAGATTTGCAAAGTATGGGAATACCTATTTAATTCAATTTACTTGCCCAGAACAAATTGCAAAAGAACATATTCGGGCCCGAGGAATAGGCAAAATAGATCCTGGCGGGACCCTGGCAAGAGACCCAAAGATTTATGATCATGAAAAAGAAAAATATGATCCTATTTCAATTGAAGAACCATTTACCCAAATAATTGCATATAATGTGGCAACACAAGAAGTAACTGTTCGCGCAGGATTAGAAGAGTCTTATGTTTTAAATGCTTTAATAAAACTTTCTTCTGCGTTACGCGATAAAACAATTAAAATTTGATAATTTAAATAAGGAATAATTTAAATTAATACGATAATTTAAAGAGATAAGATAGAATTTAAACTCTGAACAATTAAATTTTAAAGCGTAAAATAGCTGCAATTCCTCCTAAACTTTCTAATTGCCTTCCAGAATCATGATCTACATGAATTATATGAATTTCTGCCCTGTTTTTTTCAGCAGAGCCCATCAGAGTAATTACTCCTTTTTCTCTAATTTTATTTTCAGAAATTAAAAGATCTTTTACTGCTCCGAGCACAATAGCTCTCTGAACTTCTTTTAATCCATATGAAACTTCTTTATTTTTACTTAAAAGCTCTAAAAATTTTTCAACTAAATTAATTTCAGAGGAAATTCTACTTTCTTTTACTATCTTTTCAATAGCGCCTCTTTTAATAATTTCAGTTACCCCTGTTTTTCCAGTTACACTAGTGTTTTGAACAAAAATTTTGTTTTTTAATTCTTTTTCTTTATCTTTGATTACTCTAGCTAAATTTTCCTTTTCAAAACCTGGTCCAGCAAGAATAATTTTATCAGATTCAATTGATTTTAAAGATGCAATGACTTCCCCAAAAAATTCATTTTCTGATTTATCTCCCTTAAACATTTTTCCTGGAATTTCTGATTCTTTTTCTCCAACAAATTTTATGCCCATTTCAGTAATCACATAAAAAGAAACATCTTCCTTTTCAATTAAACACGCAAGAATCTTGTATTTTTTATCTTTGATTGCTTTTTTTATCCTATCTTTTTGGTATTTTTTCCAATTTTCCTTCCAAAGCAGAAAAAAACTGTTTTCCTCTATATTAAAAGTATGATAACCAGCTTCTACTTTCTCTGGACCTTCTAAAATCTTTCCAGTTGTTCTAATTCTTTTTCCTTCATAAGAAATTTTTTCAACCCTCAACTTTAAAACGCACGGCACTTTTTCTTTTCCCACAGAAGAAGTTCTAAAACTCTTCATTTTAATTAAATCCCCAATTTCCAAAATAAAGCTGAGATGCCAAAGATCTTCTTCATTTTCTACTTTAAGTTCCATTAAATTCTCCTTTAGAACTTGTTTTAGTACTTTCATAATAAGATATTAGTTAAAAATATTTAATAAGGTAAAACAAAATAAATAGTATGAATAAAGGCGCAGCCCCAGTAAACATGGCATTTTATTTAATTATTGCTGCAATGCTACTCATTTTTATTATTGGTGGCTTTTGGGCAGGACAAAATTCCTCTGATTCTCAAAATTATGTAGCCAATAATGTGTTTTTGAGTACAAATTTGGGTGTTTTAGGGGATACGGAAAACACGTTTACTGATACGTATTTAGGGAGTTTTTCTATAGGAGCCACGAAAGCAAATCAAACATTAGCTAATGTTGAGTCTTATGGTATTAAAAACGGATTTATAGGACACCATGAATGGGCTTATGAATTTAATGCAAACAACCCCCAAGCAGCTTACTTGAATTTTGATGTTTCAGAAACAAATTTATATGGTAATTTAATTGTTGAATTAAATGGTAAAAAGGAACTTAACATAAAAGTTTTAGATTCTGTTTCTCCTAGTTTAAAATTAGAAAATATCCGCGCCGGAGCAAACAAATTAGTAATAAAAGCTCAAGGATCTGGCCTCAGGTTCTGGGCCCCAACAATTTATAAATTAAAAAATATTAAATTTACCCTAAATGATTATGGTTACCACAAATTTACTACGACCTTTCAAATCCACGACTATGAATTAAATGGATTTGATCGTGCAGAATTGTCTTTTTTTGTTACGAAATCACAAAGAGAAGAGCCCATAACAATTAGAATTAATAATCAAATTATCTATGACCAAAAACCATATTTACGCGCTACCCCCTACACCATACTTTTTAGTGCTAATGAAACCAACTTAAAATTAGGAGAAAATATATTAGAAATTACAACTGGCGAAAATTCTATTTATGATCTTGAAAATAGCTTGCTTAAAGTATTTTATTTTGGAGTTCCAAATCAAACATCTGTAAAACGAGTTTTTCAAGTAACTAACGCGCAATATAAAAAGATTTCAAAAGACAACTACCAAGGACTAATTCAATTTGATAACAAGGTTTATTTGAGAGGCTCTTTAGAAATTAGATTGCAAAACGAAACAACAAATCACACCTTTAATTTATTCCCTAGCTCTGGACTTTCCAGAGTTTTCTTTGATAAACAACACATTTCTCGTGGGTTAAACGAAATTGTTTTAACTACCGACGGCTCAATGGAAATAAGTGACCTAGAAGTTATGCTTGTTGAAAAACAAAGATAATTTAAGAGCACAATAAAGTTAATAAATCTCTTAAACCCGTTATAATTCCAAAGGAACTCACAACAATTAAGTAATACAAACGATCTTCTTTTTTAATGAACTTCATAATGCCACATAATATTGGAATTAAAACAAAGAGTTTTAGAGGAAACATACTCCAAGCTCCTAGGGATTTAATTAAAGTTCTTGGTAAAACATGTTTTTCCCAAAAATTAAAGAAGGTGATTGCTGTAAAGGTCACTGTTGCATCAAATAAATGTGCCCAAAGTGCGAAAATTGCCCACTTATTAAATTTAAACTTAATTTGAGTTAAAAGTAAAAATAAAGTCCAAGTTAGTAGAATTCCCGAAACAATTAAAAGGGCTAACCAGTTTTTAAATGGGAAGAAAACTAAAAGTGCTACAGAACATAAGGCAGCAAATCCACCCCACACATAATGATACTTCACTTTGAATTTTTTCTGGATTAAAATTGAAAGTAACAAAGTTAAAATTCCGAAAAGTAAACCAACGGCCCAAATTAAGGGACTAATTAACCAAATTGAATTAAAAAGATGAATATCCTCACTAGAACGTATTATGGCCCCAAGAATAAAATAAGGAAAAATTCCCCAAGCAAATTTAGAATCTGCGTGTATTTTAAATCGTTTTAAGATGTATGGAATAAAAAATATAGCAACCACGGCCAAGAGTATCGCATAAACCAAAGTATTGTACAGATTATAGCCTGAATCCCGTATTAATGGCAGATAAAAATAAGTTTGTAGGAAGTTTAATACGTCCAACATTATAAATCGCTGATATTACAATTAAAAGCAAGACTTAAATATACTCTAAAGACAATATTTGTGTTGGGATGAAAAAAATAGTTGTGTTGCTTTTAGTTATTGTATTAGTTTTAATTTCTGGATGTACTGGAAACTCAAATACCAATCCAAATGGTGATATTACCCATACTTCAAATTCTTTAAAGGTCACCACATTCTCAGCGGAACCCGCTAGCGCAGAATCAAATCAAGATGTTTATTTAGAGGTGGGTGTTAAAAATATAGGAGATCAAAATGCTCGAGATGTAAAAATAAGATTATATAATCCTCCTTTTGGTGATTGTACAGAATGCTGGAAAATACGAAATAATCATCCTTCTTGCTCTGCTTTAGGAGAAGATTGGGCTTGTTTGGGCAATATTTATCCTCCTGATTCATATACCGGATTTGAAGGAGAAGAAGGTGTTGCTTATTGGAATTTGCGGGCGCCAGCAATTGCCTCTGGAACAACTGTAAACTATGATTTTTACGCTAGAACGTATCATCAATATGCGTCTATTGGTACTACACAATTGGTTTTAGTAAATAGAAATGAGGCGAGTGTGACCGGAGCTATAACCCCCACAATCACAACATCAAAAGGTCCTATTGAATTTTCAGTTGAAACAAAAAGTCCAATCGTAGTTTCCAGTGGTCAGGAGACATTAAGAATTTGTTTTAAAGCTAAAAATTCTGGAAAAGGAACAGTTTATGCTATTGGATCCCCTGTTGATAATATTCTTGATGACGATTTAAATTTGGTTCATCTTTCTATTAACTTTGGAGGCTTAGATCAAGTAATCGATGCAGATGTTTTATTAAATCAAACATTTTGCACTAATTTTTATCCAAACGAAGTTTCAATTAGAAAAACAATTCCAATTACCCTAACTGGTTCTTATAATTATTATGAAGACCAGGACATAACTGTAAAGGTAATTGGGTATTAATTCTAATAAAGGTAATTGGGTATTACTTCTAAACTTGATTTTATCTATAATTAGAATTGATTTTATCTAAACTTGATTTTTATCCAGAATTAGTTTGGTTTTATTCGAAAGTATAAGAAAAGAAGAAATTCGTTTATCGAACTTCTTTCCAAATAATTGCACTAACAATGATCAATCCTGCACCAATTGAAATCACAATTCCCCACACCAGACCAATGCTGGCGAATGCGTTAACAATCGTATTCCACCACATTCTAACTGTTTCAAAGAATGGCTTCACAGATGGAATTTGCTCCGGAAGATTCATTTCTCCGATTGAAACTGTAACTGTTTTAACCTTTTGAATGGTTCCACTTTGATCTTCTGCCATAATTTTTATATCAAAGTTTCCCGCAATTTCAAACGGTGCTGCAACATA
Organism: Candidatus Nanohalarchaeota archaeon; assembly: GCA_017610385.1. Classification (GTDB taxonomy): domain Archaea; phylum Nanohalarchaeota; class Nanosalinia; order Nanosalinales; family JAFCCC01; genus JAFCCC01. The sequence continues at coordinate 21,799 of JAFCCC010000008.1, read as the reverse complement.
AACATATGCCACTTTACTTTTTCCTGGAGCCAATGTCGCATCACTTGGTTTTAATGAGGCCCATGCCGGACCCTGAAGATTCAAGTGATATGTATTTTCCATACTCCCTGTGTTTTGTAAAGTAACTTCAAACAGCAATCCATCTCCCGCATCAATCTGCGCTTCAGTAGGATTTACATTCATGTTCAAGTCATAGCAGTTTTCCACAGTCAATTTTACTTCAGAGTAATCTCTAACAGTGCTAATAAACATAGATTTTGCTCTTACTTTTATAATGTGTGTTCCACTTCCTAATTTTCTTCCATCAACTTGTAAGTCTACGGTTTCGTCTTCTCCAGGATTTAAAGAAACACTTGTCTTTCCTAATGTTCCAATGTTGCTTACTAATACATAAGTATCTGCAACTTTACCTGTATTTTGAACCATTACTGTGTAATCTGTTTTATCTGTTTCGCAAATAGACCGTTCAGATGGCGTTAACAGAACCGCAACGTTTTTACAATTTGCACCTACCGCAGTAACAACATCTTCGCTTTCTGTTTTGCCAATCGCATTTATTGTAATTTCATAAGTCTTTAATTCATCTGGAGTAAAGTATAATTGAGTTTCCTTACTTTCGCCTGGTGCTACAATTAGTGAATCTGTTTGTAGTCTGCCACCAGTTGAACTTAAAATAAAAGTATCACTTTTTGTTCCTAGATTTCTCACAACAACTGAAAATGATCCTTCTGTTCCAGCACAAATTTCATTTCTTTCTGGAGCGACAATTATTGCTGAGTCATAACATTTTTCAGTTTGTAATGCAATAACCTTTGTTTCATATGCATAAGATGTAGTTGATTGTGCTGTAACTCGAATATCTCTGCTTCCGATTTTTGTTCCTTGTGCGGTTAATGTTATTGTTTCAGATGTTCCTGGCTGCAGAGAAACTTCAGATTGACTTAATTTTCCATAATTGGTATCTAAAACAAAATCTTCAGTATCTCGTCCAGAATTAGAAATTATTAAATCTAATGTAGATTTTTCTGCAATGCAACCGACCATAACAGAGGACACTGGAGTAATATCTACATCATGACATGCTAAAACTTCAATTGAACCATCAATGCTGTATCTTTCACCAGTCGCCATTGAAGTGACATACAATGTAAAATCATAATTTCCTGGCTCAGTAGTTGTTTTGGGAGTATACCAAACATGAGGATCCTTATAAATTTCACCAGCGTTTAATGTAATCATATCTGGTGCAATAGTAATAATATCTGGTTGTGAAGAAGTAACTTGATATGTGTCTTGTACAGGACCTATGTTCTGTACACTTAATTCAAAATATGCTGTATGAGTTGGACATGCAGATGATTTATCTGGAAACAAATCTAATTGGGCCTTGCTAGCACCAACTATGCTAATTAGTAATATACCAAATATGAACAAAGTTAATAATCTGAATTTCATTTTAATCATTTATAGTACCTAATAAGTGATAAAATTTATATAACTATGCATTTTTCCCACTATTAAGTAATACTATGTAAACTATTTGTAATGTGGTTCCATTGGTTTTACCCTAAAAAATCCTACATACAATATGGAAATAATAATTACAATAACAATCAATGCCAATGTAATTATTCCAGTTACCAAACCAGCACGTATCCCCGCTCTTTGAAAAAACATACTGACTTTCTCATTCCAAGAAAGATACTGTTGTGAAGTATATAACTTAATTGGAATTTCTTTTAAAATTACGTCATCTGCTTTAACAGTTACAATACTGTTAAATTCTCCTTTTTTATGTGGATTTAAATTTACATAAAATGTTTTAGATTCGTACTGAGTTAATCTTGCTGAATCAACAGGAATGTCTATACTTACTTGATCCATGTAATTAATTGAAACAACATATTCTTTTTCAATTGGGTCCGAGTTTGTTACAACAATTTTTAATAAACCATCTTTCCCCTGTTCAATCATTAGATTCTTTGGTACAACCAAAACTTCTGTGTTTGGTTTAATGACTTCTATTTTACCACTAATTTCATCTCTTTTATCATCTTGAGCTGCAACAATTTGAATTTCTTTATGCCCTTTTTCCAAAATTTTTGTAGTTATACAAACATTTTTAGAACCTATAATATAGGGTCTTGTTTGTGTGTATTTAATTCCATCCACATACAAGCCTACTGTTACATAACCTGTTTTTGTAGTTTCAATAACCGAACAAACACTAAAGCTTTCTCCAACAGCAACCATCTCCTTTAATTCAATATTTTTAATCCATAAATCGGCAATAACCGTCAGATATTTGCTTACTGTAAACGAACTATCTTTTAAACTTACAGAGAGTTTGCCAGGAACTTTTGGTGTTATATATGTTGAATAATATCCCCTACTATCTGTATAAATTTTTCTAATGTATCTATTTCCCAAATATAATTTAGCTGAGCTCTTTCCTTTAATGTATCCATAAACATGAACCGATTCATTAACATGAACCGTCGAAGGATCTAATTTTAAAATAGCACGAACTTCTGAAACAAACGCATCTGTTTCCAAAACATCTTCATCATTTGAATTCCAAACCCGAGATATTACTGCATAATGGCCATAATAATTTGAAGGAATATTAAATTGTAATAAAACACTTTTTTCATTATTTTTCCCTAATGAAAAAACATCCGAAGTTTTAGTTTGTCCAAATGCAGTCACACTTACTTTTATGTTCTTCTCAGTACAGCCACCAAGATTTTTCACTCTACTCTCAATATAAATTGAATCTCCTGCATGAATCTCTTGAGGTAAAATAATTCTTCTAAGTTCTAAATCATGGAAAGAACATGTTCCATCACCACAGCAGGCCAATGAAATTGTTTTAGATGTTATTTCATTTTCTTCAACGTCTGCATTAGTTCTTATACTATTATATCCACTTTTGCTTACTGTAATTTCATAAGTTCCTTCTGGAAGATTATAAAATCTTGCTTCTCCAGCTGAATTAGTATATTTGTAGGTAGTATAACCACCACTTTCTCGTTCAATTAATACTTTTGCACCTTGCAACTCTCGATCACAAGTTCCACAAGAATAACTACAAGAAGCACATGAACCGCAAGAGCAATCTGTACCACAACCTACCCCCTTCATAACAGTAATTTTTAAATCTCCAGTAGCAATAGATTCCTGTTCAATTCTAATTCTTTTAGTTACAGCATTTTTGACATTATTGCAAGACTCTGCCTCAACTTTAACATAGCCTGCATATACTATGTTATTTAATTCAAAAGAAATTTCTCTAGATTGATCGGGTGATAGAGTATACTCCTGAACATCTTCACGTTCCGTTCTATAATACATTCTTACTCTGATTTTTTCAGTACTTTCACCAGTATTCTTAATAGTGGCTCTTACAACCACGTTTTCTCCTACAGTAACTTCAGAATCGCTTAGAGTTAAATCATAGACGTCTACATTACAACGTGGCTCAGATTTGCACACACCATTCTCACAACCATGCTCACAAAGTTCCCAATTCTTCCATACAGTAGAACAATCTGTATTCTGATATTCTCTTTGTACCCAATTTCTACTACATTGATAATTATCTAAATATTGTGGATCACAAGACGGCTCAATGTGTAATTTACATGCACCCGCCTCACAACCATACGAGCAAGTGTAACTTGTAGAACTCATACTATTTCCAGAACAATAATACTCTTTCAAAACAACAGAACTAGTGCAATAATCCGTATAACTATTTTCACAAGAGCCACAACTACCCGAACTAATTATCACGGTTCCTTTTTTGTAATAGTCTAAACCTCCATCAGAATCACGACATTCGTTTTGGGGTGTGCCGCAATCTTGAGGACAATTATATTGTGTCTCCCCTGATTCACAAATTCCATTTCCACAAACCGGGGCTGGCGGAAGTGGGCAACTATTTCGTTTTAGATAAACATTCTTAAACGAATTAGATTGAATATATATGGAACTACTATAACTTTGATAGTCTTCATCTCCAACCGCAATCATTCGTGTGCCTTTGCTTACACTAAAACTATATATTTGCTTATTTTGAACACATTTCGCATCTACACAGATATCATCAACAGAAATCGGCTGTCTAGTATCATAATCATAAATTTTAATTGTTAAACTATATCCCTCAACAGGAGTTATACCACCTGAACCGCTTTGTAAATAAACATTCTTAAACGAATTAGATTGGATATATAGTGAAGAACTGTAACTGTTGTAATTATTTTCTATAACAAAAATATTGTGATCGCCTTTGTTTACATTAAACGTATAGCTTTGTTTATTGTAAACACAATTACTATCAACACAAATAGAATCTGCAATAATGCTCTGAGAAGTTGAATAATCATACACATTAACTTTTAGAGAATAGGAGCCAACGATTCCCGCACTAGCAACACCTATGAAAGCAATCAATGCAAATAAAACTGCAAGTAATTTTTTCATGATTCTGTAACTTAGTAGTAGTAATATTTAGTTTATATAGTTTTCGGTTAGTTTACTACTTGTAAGAAATAAGTATACTAATGTGTCGCTTTTCTGATTTCATTTAGGACGCAATCTGTAATTGTATACCCTTGATCAACAAAATTTGGATTTAAATCAATTCTAACAGGATTAATATTTCCTGCAACATCTGTAGCAGTAAAAGTTCCCCCCGGTCTTCCCGGAAAATCAGCATTAGCAACTAAAGCATTATTTAAAGCACCTATGGCATCTGGATAATATTGTGAATTTTTATCCAATCGACTAATTGCTCTTTGAACTTCTGTAGGAATTCTTAAGCTTACACCACCCGCCATATCTGGGCACTCATTGTAGTTTTCTTTAGAAGGTGTATTGTTTTCTGATCTTTCATTTTCGGCTCCCCCAATTCTAATTTTTAAATCCCCGATTTGAATTGTAAAACCAACAGTTATTTTCCCAGAACTTTGATCTACAATAGGATTTTCTTCACAGGATTTGTTTCTTTGTGGTTCAGCCTGATTCACTACCACATAGTCTGGTTTTATATTTTCCGGAATTTTAGAGGCGTCCGCAACAGAGGGGTCAGCACAACCATAGTTAAAAAAAATCCCCAAACCCATCGGAACCGCGTATAAAGTTCTTTTTAATTTGCTTTTTAAGATAGTATAGTTTTCATCTGTTCGACCACTTCTATGAGCCAAATACCTTCCAAAATTATCTACTCCTTCTAGAGCATTTTGAACATCTATTGATGTAAACATAATACTACTAAGAAGTAACTACTACTATATAAATGTTTCGTTAATTTATTTGAAAATCAATACAGAACCGATATATTTTAGGACCCAAAACCCCACATTTGTACGCCCCTAAAAAATCCACCTCTTTTTTTTGTTTTTTAGATTCTTCTTTAATTTTAGCTTTAATTATTTCCAATTCATCTTCAGTACCAAAACAATAGTAATGAACTATTCCACCTGTTTTTGTATATGTCAATGCTAAATCCAAAAATAATTCTGATGTTTTTGGAAGTGGCATAATTGTTCGATCTGCCAAAACACCTATTTTGGGCGCAATTTCCCGCACATCTCCTTCATAAATTTTAATTTTATCTTGTACTTTATTCAAAAGAACATTTTTTTCTAGATATTTGCACGCCTTCGGATTTTTTTCAATTGCAATAATTTTAACAGATTTATTTTTTGCAATTAGAATAGGATACGGTCCAACACCCGCAAACCATGCGTGAATTGTTTCCCCTTCCCTAACTTGTTCCAAAATCCTCGCTCTTTCTGTTCCTAATTTCTCAGAAAAGTAAACCAAAGTTGGATCTAAGGTATAACGGCAGTCATTCTCTTTATAAATTGTTTCTGTTCCTGTTCCAATTAAAAGTTCATAACGCGGAACTCTAAATTCTGTATCAACTTTTTCGATTTTTCTTAGAACGGTTTTAATATGTTTATGTTGTTCTTTAACCGCTCGAGCGATTATCATTTTTTTATTTTCTAAAAGTTTTGGAACTTGAATTACTGCAATATCTCCTAGAATTTCAAAAGATCTAATTAAATAAGATAATTCTTTTTCAGTTAATCTGTCTTTCAGCTTTTCTTTTAAATTCATAAGTATAGAATAAAGAAAAAGGTTGTTAAATGTTACCCCCAAATTATAATTATGTTTTATTTAATCGGTTTAGGAATGAGTAACGGAGATTTAACTCTAAAAGGCTTAGATAAACTAAAACGATCTGATTTAGTTTGTGCTGAATTTTATACGAACCTCAATATGTATAATTTAAAAGAATTAGAAAAAAAAATCAGTAAAAAAATTAAAATTTTAAATAGAGATTCCATTGAAAATCTAATGTTTTTGCAAGAAGCCGCCAATAAAAACATCGCTTTGTTAGTTTCCGGAGATCCTTTGACTGCAACAACGCACTTTGAAATGTTAGCGGAATGTAAATCAAAAAATATTGATTTTGAAATAATTCATAGTTGTTCGATATTTACTATAATCGCAGAAACTGGACTTTCTCTATATAAATTTGGAAGAACAACCACCCTACCAAAAAAATATCAGAAGTATTCTTACCCAGAATCTCCTTACGAAATAATCAAATTTAATTTAGAAAATAAAATGCATTCGTTGGTCTTATTAGATATAGGCTTAAGTGCAAAAGAGGCACTTGAAATTTTAGAGCAGTTAGATCATAAAAAAATATTACAAAGAAAAAAACTAATGATTCTATGTAAATTAGGAAGTCCAAATCAGACAATCATTTATGATTCTTTTGAAAACTTAAAGAAAAGTGTGTTGGGTGATTTACCACACTCTTTGATAATTCCAGGAAGATTAGACGATAAAGAACAAGAATATCTTAGTTTAATTGATTAAAATGGATGACACAGAAATTAAACTTAAAAAAGAAATTGAAAAATGGACAGACATATTAGAAACTCGTTTGAAAACAGTAATCAATACAGAAAAAGGAGACGATTTTTTGAAAAATACAAAAGCATATTACAAAGATTCTCAACATTTTTTTGAACAGAAGGATTTTATTCGCTCTTTTGAAGCACTCTTATGGAGCTTTAGTTGGCTAGAAATCGGTTTAAGATATGGCTTTCTCAAAGAAAATTAATTTAAACTGCGAAACCAAATTATAATTATGAACAAAATCTTCGATAAAAAATTTATTGCTGGAGCAGAAATTATTTTAGGAGCATTAATTTCCGTCTTACCTTTTTTTTTAATTGAAAATACACTTATTTGGATAGAAAGTGTTTTAGGTATTTTAGTTTTAATTGGAGGTTTTATATTAACCCAGTGTGATTAACATGATTTTAAATAGTATAGGTACTTTAATCTATCAAAATCAGATAGAATCAATTAGTCTGATGATTCTCTGTATTTTATTTGGATATGTTCTTGGCAGAATGGGCTTAAAATTCGGAATTAAGCGTGAAAAGAAATGAAATCAAGCCATTATTCTAAACTTAGCTATTTAATTTAAAAATAAACTCCCCAGTTAAAAACGAATTTATTAGTCTAAAAATAAAGGCACAATATACGCTAAAATAAGAACTACTGTAAGAACAATACTAACAGTTAAATAATGCCCAAAAAATTTAAGCGCCTTACTAAATTTATCTTCAAATCCAAATTTTTTGTCTTCATGCGCTCTTACACCTGCTGTTAACAACAAAGACGCATATGCCAAAAGCAAAAATCCTGCTGGTTTTTTATCAAATAATAAAGTACCCGCAGCCATCGTTGTGATTATTCCATTGGTAGCAACGCTTTCATAAGTCACTTTTCGGTCTGTTAGTTTAGTTATAATCAAAATTAATATAATTTCTAAGAGAAATGTAAAAAACGGAATACCAATACTAGTTGGCACGGCGCTTCAACCCCATTCTAATTGCAGTTATTGCCTCTTGAACGTCCTCCAAACCCATTTCCAAGTTCTCCTTTTTCATTAATATTTTCATATACACGTCTTGATACGCTTTTCTAGCAACCTCTGTTTCTGCAGTATTCATCTTTGCTTCGGCATTTTTAAGTTCAGCATTTATTTCATCCCGATACCTTATTAAATTCTTGTATTTGAAGAATGGCGCAAGATAATACTTGTAATATGCCAAACCAAACAAAATAAATCCTGTCATGGCCCCCCACATAATATTCCATACAGGGTTGCCAAATCCTAAAATTCCCGTTAAAACACCCACCACTATGTAATATATTATGAAAAAGAATGCTGTCGTAATATGGTTCGTTATCGTCATAACCTGATTCTTTTCCTTTAGCTGGTTTTTTAAATACACAAATAAAAGTTTCCAAGATTTCAATATCAAATACAATATTGCTCCACCAAGAAGTAAGTTAATAATACTACTCAAAAAGAAATTCGTTATTATTTCCAAAGCAGGACTAACTATCATCATTACTGAAATACACAACGATAAAACAAAATTAACCCACTTCTTTCTGAATACAGCTAAAGAGCTAATAAATGCATAAAATCCTACAAGAAACGCTAAAGGAAAAATAATTCTATTAAACGCAAAAAATACGCCGTCACTCAACAAAAATTGATTTGCCGTCGCAATCCACGTCATAATCTGCGCTTTTATGACTGCTAAATCAGGAATTCCTGGTAATTTATTCTGGTGGCATGTGGATTCAAAGTCTAGCAAAATTCTAATTAAGGCGAGTATAGTAAAACCAGCCAAAAACCCTAGAACATTATTAGCAAGTTTTCTGAACTTTTTATTCATTTGTTGATATGCTCCTTCTGTAACCGCATTAATAATCGCATAAAAAAGTGCCCACACCAAAATAACCGATAAAACTAAAGATACCCAAGTTCCATATGCCTGAGGGACATTTATTTGCGGAAAACCATTCATTAACTTGGTTACTATCCACGAGAATAACCAAAACGGTCCAACCATGATCCATCCAAGCCAACAAATAATTGCCATAGAATTACCTTAAACTTTTTAGAATAAAAAGATGGGTTGATTTATTTATTCCATATTTTTTTCATGGCTGCGGCATTTGCAGTATCTAATAATTCTTGACGACTGTATTTAAGATCCTCAAGCCTTTTTTCTATGTAAATTATTTGATCCCTATAACCCACAGCAGCTTCTCCAGTAGCAGACTCTAAATTCTTTTTAGCTATTTTTAAGTCGGATTTAGCTTGTTCAATGTTTCTTTGAATTCCATCAAGACCTTCTTTTGCTTGGTCATCAATTGCTTTAATTTTTAAAGAATGTTTTCTTCCCCACTCTAACAAAGCAAATCCCATACCAATCATAAACCCAAAGACAGCTCCCAAAGTAGAAGATTGTGCTTTTAAATCCCCAACACTTAAATTTGAAAAAACTATTGTTGCAATTCCCGCCAAAATTCCGACCATAATAACTCCCTTCCAATTTTTTCTACCTTCTTTCAAAACCAACAATAAAACAGCAGTTATGATCGCAATAAATGATAACGCATACAAAGAAATCATTCCTGAGCTACCTGTTTGAATGCCTTCTGCGGCAAACTGGAACAAATAATTAGTTCCCAGTTTTATTGTACCAAGCCAGATTCCTGTGAGAGTAAATAAAACAATTAGAGGAGAATGAACTACCAACACAGTTAAAAATCTGTTTCCCATTAAGAAGTCATATTCTTTAGCTTTTTTTCTATACCATTTACTTAATCCAATTACAAATACAACTGCAAAGAACACCACCGTGGCAAATATTGCTCCAATATTTGCCATAACAGTAAGTAAACCAGAATAAATTCCCATTGGAATCGCCATGATTGCGATGCAGATAGACAGAGCCCAAGTTACTTTTCCATTAAATATATTAATTTCATCCATAATTGCTTTCAATAAAACAATCAAAAATATAATAGGAACAATAAAGAAAATTATCGCATCGAGCGCATGTTCTGCCCAACACACACCATTGAAAAAATTTGAGGTAAATTGAGTCATAAAATTGCTGATAGAACTAAGACTAGTAATCTCTGGTTTTCCAGTCATAGGACATGAAGCAGAAACCAAATTTGTAAAGCTTATGATTAAAACACCCAGTAAAAAAAGTGATGAGAATTTTTTCATAGAATGATATTGTTTTTAAGGCGTATATATATATTCCGCATGGTGTAGTTCGCATGTAATACAATAATCGAATCTTTTATAAGGAGTTTAAGCTAATATTATTATTGAAAAATGACATTTAATTTCGAACAATGGCTGGGGCAACAAGGAATTTTAGGACAAAGCGGTTTTTATCACGTGGTTTTACCAATAATTCTTTTAGTAGTCATTTTATACGGAATTCTTGAAATGATTAATATTTTTGGAGACACTACAAAAGGCCACAAAATAAATATTATAATTTCTATTATTTTAACTCTTTTTATAACTTATTCAACTAGTTATTTGATCTGGTTCTCAACTATTGTTGTCAATATGTCTGGTTATTTGGCGGTTATTTTGGTTGGAGTATTATTCCTCTTTATTTTATATGGTGTGATTAAAGGCGAGAATTTTACGACTGTATTTGGTGATAAAGCATGGATAAAATGGCTGATTTTTGCAATCTGCGCATTTGTTATTTTCATGCTGTTTAGGCAATCTGGCGGCATAGGAATTTTCGGTATAAATTTTAACTTACCACATATGGCCATTAGTGCACAAACAATTGTATTGTTATTGGTAGTGGTAGGGCTAGTTGCTTTAGTCGTCTGGACATTTTTGGATACGAGTGCTGAGGGTACTCAAAAAAGAATAGCAAAGAAAGCTGCACGAAAGTGAAGTGAGCTGTACAAACATGGCAGGATTTGAATTTTTTGTGGAAAACTTGAGAAATTTCGGCTTTTATAACTTTTTATTGCCAATGTTGTTAGTTTTCGCAGTAGTTTATGGGATTTTAGAATATGTAAAGGCATTTGGAGACAATAAAGGAGTTAATTTAATAATTTCACTTTGTGTTTCTTTGCTGGTTCTAGGCGGCATTTATACGTTTATTCCTGCAGATTTCTTTACTATATTTTTTTCTAGATTTGCGGTTGTTTTAGTCGCTTTATTGGCCATTGCAATTTTAATGGGTTTCTTTAATATCAAATTAGAAGATTTAATGAGTACTGATAAAAAAACAGCCAAATGGATTATTTTCGTGATTTTAGCTATTTTAATTATCACAATGATTGTTTTTTTGGTGTTTAACATTTCAATGACTGCTAGTAGTGTTGGCACGGCATTTGGTTCGTTTTTCTCTTCCGAAGCATTTTTAAGTGTTTTCGGAATAGCAATAATGCTCGGAGTAATTGTATTAGTTATCTGGCTTGTTACTAAAAACGGTGGCGGAGATAGCCCATAAAATTAAACTAGAAATTACTCTTTTTTCTTTGCATCCTCAACTACTCCTGTTAAATCACGAACATTTTCAACTAAAGTAGGCAAAACTTGTTGAACAGCTTTTTCTAATCCACCAAGTCTACTTTGAGATCCTTCTAAAAAATCTTCAATTTCAATAACCTTTCCCAAGAACTTTTTTTCATCCTCATCTTTTCTAATCTGAAGTTCTTTTACTGTGTCTCTTAACTCTAGAATAATTTTCTCAAGATCAGAAATTTTATTATGCGATCTTTCAAATTCATCTTCAACATCAATCATCTTTTCAGCAATCATAACCTCTATTAATTCTTCTGTATTTTCAGGAACCAAAAATTGTTGCTGTTGTGATGCTGCGGCAGCAAATGCATCCTGGCTTTGTAATCCAAGTTCTTCTTTAGAGGGTCCAGTATATTGTATATTTTGCGGGTATTCAAATGACCGCTCATTCGATTGGTTATTTTGAACCTGTGGTGTTGCCTTTGGCGGTAATTGAGTATTTATTTCCGGTTGTGGCATACCTGAGGACATCTGACTTTGCATAGGCGTTTGATTTTGAATTCCACCCATTTTTGTTGTTTCTTTAACTGCTTCATTCATCGCCTTATTTATTTGAGAATAAGTATACCCAGTATTTCTTAATTGATTAACAATCTCTCCTTGAGAAACTCCCTGAGAACTCATTCGTCTAACTTCATTAACTGGTATTTCTTCAGCAGGTTTTAAATTCGCTTCTATTTTAGGTTCTTTTTTTGCATTTTGTTTTAATCTACCAAATAACTTAAATTTCACTCAAGATCTCCTCCACGATATTTTTCTATCATTTTTTGAACCTCTTTTTTTGTTACAAAGCTGCTCTTTAATGGATTAAAAATTTGAATGTAACTTTCAATCTCTTGAAGTTCTCGATTAGTTGCAACTTTTCTTAATCGTCTATTGATATTCTTAACTTCTACACCTAAATTAGTTATGGCTATTTTAATTTGTTCCTCTTTTTTATTAAAATTCGTATTAAAAGAATTCCTATCTTCCTTCTGTTTGACGAATTCATTTTCTAGACCGGTTAAATGATCTCTTATACTTCTAATATTTTCTTCAAGCTGTCTAATTCTTCTAGACGCGCTATTCAAACGTTCCATTACGTCTATTTCAAATTCTGGTTTTTGAGGTGCGGCCATATAAAGAAATTGCTTTTGATAGATTATATAAGTTAGCGTTATGGACGATGTGTCGCAGAAATTAATACCTTACTATGTTCATTTTTTTGAATACTCAGATCAAATTCAAATGAACCATCACTTATTCCTATTTTATACATATCAGAAGTTTTTAATGGGGTTCCAATGTACGTCATATTTATCTCACAAGTCATTTCTTTACAGCGATACTCTTCATTATCAAAAGACATGCACAGATATTTACCAATAGAATAATTTTTTTGTGTTATGTATAGTGGTGCTTTTGGATCAACATTTCTAGGTTTTTCTGCAGCATATATTGCCTGAACATTTTTGAGTTCAACCGAAGAGGGATTTACACTTCCTATACTCGAGGCACAAATCAAGTCAGCTTTATTTACAATATTCAACCTGAATTGATCTAACATGGCTTCTCTGGATTTCTGGGAAGTAAAAAACCCCATATTATTTACAACCATTACAAACAACAGACCCGCGATTAAAACACCCCCGATAATCCAGATCCACATGGCCACACTCATGCCTTTTTGCATAAAAAAACTTTATTTTACTAGAATAAATACATTTATTGTAACGGACAGATTCCTACCCCAGGATTTAAATTAGCTATTTTAATTTTTTCGCCTTTTAGAAATAATATCTTATTTTTTTCAGATTGTACAATAAATCCATCATAACCAGTAAAACTTTCACAAGCATCTTTGTAGAATACTAATGGTTCTTTTCCAGAAACAAAATTAAAATCTACAAGAAACTTTTCAAAAAAATCCTTGCTTAAAACAAAATCCAAGGTTATATTATTCTCCGAACTATTGCATTTATCTGTAGCTCGCGCAAAACACAGGGCTTGAAAATCAATCTCGTTTATCTTTTCTAAGTTATCATATGCGCGACAAATAGGAATTTCGCTGCCACGAACCATTTCTGCAATTTGTTTATGAATGGAATCCGTATTAGTTGGTTTCAATAGGGCATAAATTAGTCCAATTCCAACTGCAATAATAATAATTCCTAGAACCCATTTGCCAATCAATTCTATAGAAATAGATCCTTTATTGTTCCAATACAACTGTTTCATCTACCCACCCATAAGAAATTACAATAGTTTCTGAATCAAATTCGTCATCTTTAAATATCATTTTATCTGCCAAGCCGCCTGGTAGGCGTTCTTTTATTTGTTCTTTCGTGATTGAAAAATCGCCATTTTTGTTATGGACAATATAGCATGTTTCATCCCTGCTTTGACCTAATTTTGCATTGTAACAAAGATCTATTAATTCCGCGATTTTGCTTAATTGTTGATCTGTACCAATAAGACCTACACGAACATAAACTGATTGATCATTGTTTTTATGAAATAAATTTTGAACAGACTCTTTAATTCTCCCACTAAAAACCGTAATTAATCCAATGGCCACCAAAACTACTACCAACATAATGATCCATTTAACAATCATTTCTAAAGACATTGAACCTTTGCTTTTCATTTTATTTTACCTCAATTGTTTCATTAAAGAAAGTAATAGTAATAAAATCTCCATCTTGTATTTTTTCTATTGGCATTATTATTTGATTTAGTGTACCACAACCAGTTCCATCACTTTCTTCTAATTCAGAATTTTGAATTTTATCTGGACAAAGTTGTTGTGAAATAAGCTTTTGTGTAATTAATTTCTCATCCACATAACCCACCAATTCATCAATAATTAAACCATCACATACTTCTCTGGACTCTCCATATCCTTCATACTTTTCCCAACAATCTAAAATATACCCTCCTAATCGAAGTGCAAGATCATTCGGATCTTTAATAATTACTGGAGTTTGAGCTTGTTTATCTGGGTCTCCGCAACCTCTTGGTATTGGTGCGTCTCCACCGTGGTGTGGTAGCCAATAAACGCCAAAATCATAGATGCAATTAATTGTACTGCCAAGCCCTTTGCCATATCCATATTTTATTTTTAAGAGTATAAATATTCTGATAATTACGCCACAGGAAGTTCGATAACTTGCCCTTCCTCAGTTATTCCATATGTTGTAAACCATTCTTCTCCCTGATAAGAAACCCGAATAATTCGAACTACGTTTCCATTATATTCTCCAGTGTTTACAATTTCCGTGTTTTCCACAATGAAACCTATGCTTTCTGAATAGTTAATAGCAATTTCTTTTACATTTTCATCAGAAAGTGGAAATTTCGGAATTTCACAAGGAATTTCACAAATTAAACTTTCATTATTGCAAATTTCTGCAGGAATTGTACATGGACAATCTAGACAACAGGAATCAGGACCTTCAAATGACTCGCAAATCCCGTTTCCACAAACAGGCAAAATACATTTGTTTTTTTCAGGAGAACAATATTCGTCTTCTGCACATTTACAGTCTATAGAGCAGTTATAGCAACCTTCTGATTCATCACAAATAGAATCTCCACAAATTGATTTTGTAGGTATCTTCGTTTCTTGTTTATGGTCTCCCAAAACAACGAACAAAGCAGTTATTATTCCTAAAATTATCAGTAAAGAGAGACCTACAATTATCCAAACGTTGCCCTTTCTCATCAATTTAAATTTAGATTTTTTCATATTTATTACCACATACTTTTAATTTTTAGGGTAGGATCCCCATACAAACAATTTATATGGGTCTGGTAACTTTTGCCTGCACCACAGTTATATCTACCATAATAATAGTTTTTACCTTCACGATAGGCAGCCCCAACACTTTTACCCACTTGTAATCTTTTAATAAATTCAACGTAAAGAGAACCAATACAAGAATCACCGCCAGGTACACTGCAACCGCCTAGGCCCCCGTAATTCAAATCCGTGCTACCCACATAAATCGCACCCCCCTTCTTTAAAAAAGTCATAGCCATTGATCCTGAAGTTTGACTTTTTAATTTCAAATGACCTCCACCACAACTCATTGAAATCCAAAACGCCGTATCCACGTTTAAACTAGTAATAAAATTTGGTCTGACATCCAAACACCCCCCTTTATATAGTTCTGTAGAAGAGGGTCCTGGACCATGTGATAAAATCATTACAAATCCTTTTCCAGACATACTCGCTGAATTTATGCACCCACAACAGGATCCACATGCTACGCAAGTTGATGGCCAAATGGCTTGACAAAAACATTTTCCAGAGTTCCAATTTCTATTGTCATATCCCCCGCAACCCATTATTGGTGCTACATGACTGTCCAATGTTAAACCTCCATCTTTATGTACGCTTATAGCTGTATTTAAACCGTTTAAAAGTACTTGCAGGTCCCCATTATTTGGGTCTGGAATTCTTCCTACACTTACATCTGGTAAATATGAACCGTCTCGATCTGTATCTCCATATGGGTCATCTGAACCCTGAGAAGAGCCAATTGGTGCCTGAACAAATCGATTATACCCCCCCAAAATAATCAAATATTTCGCTTTCAATTTGGGAATTAATTGATCTAAAATGCCATCGATATTATTCCAGTCGCCTGGGTTCGTAACTTTAGAGCCAATAATATTTTTTACTAAATCTTCATCCAAATATACAAAAAGGCCAACAAGATCATCTGTTGTTGAAATTGTTGAAATATATTCGTCAACTTTATTTTCTAAGTTTTCAATATCCGCATCAGAATAAACTTTTTTCATATTGGTTTTTAATGCAACAACCAGCACATCAACTTCTTTTAATTCGCAAGCAGAACCATTCCATTTTTCTCCTGGCGGGCAACAGTTTTTTCCAGTCTTTTCTGGATTTGAATTACACTTTAAGCCCAAATCACATTCTTGGTTCTCAAAACATATTTCTCCATACACATAGACACAAGCAGAACCATTCCAGTGCTTTTGACCAACACAACACACCTTAGAATACTCTGTAAAATTTAGAGATACATTATTGCAATTCAGATTTATTTCGCATTCTTCTGTTTCTTCACATTCTTCTCCAATTTCTTTTAATTTTATACATTCATTTCCATTCCACCCAGTTCCATTTGGGCAACACGCAAATTCAAAGTCATCAAAACGAACAGTTTGCCCGCAGGTTAAATCTTCTTCGCATTCCCAATTATATTTACATTGAGAACCACGGTTTAAGATATGTACATAGTCTGGTTTAACGCAACCTACTGCGGTTATTTTGTTAGGAGTATAAGAAGGCAGGCAAATATCACTGATTCCTAATTCTGTACAATTGCAGTCTGGGAAATAGCAATCTTCTCCATATTGTGGTTGACAAATACCATTTAATAATTCCATAAAACCTTTGATTTCAATAGTTCCATTTTCCGGATGGTAAATTATTTTGGCTTTCACGCTTTCACCACCAGTAAAATTTAAAGATTTAATTTTTATTTGAGGATAACTTATCTGACTTTTAATTGATGTAGCACTCAGATTTTTTTCACTATTGATTGTAACTAAAAAACAATCTTGTTCTAAATTCCCTGCACCATAATTATTTTCTTCCCAACAATAGTCAATTAATTTTGCTAACTGAAATGCAACTTCTTTGTCAGATCCCTGCACAACTTGTTCTGAATCTAAAGGATATCTTGTCATTGAAAAATATCTAAATACTAAAAAAATTGTTAGTGCAGCAATTACAAATGCAGCCATCGCAATTACAAATCCCTGCACCATCCCTTTCTTATGCATTTTTACGTACCTTGCTTTTTCTAACCAATAAAATCAGACTAAATAAAATTGATAGAATAACTATCGAATATACCCACCAATGAGAATTTCTTTTTATTTGACAGTCTACGTCTTCTCCATTCTTGCAATCCGGATCACAGCGACCATCGTTTACTGCATCACAAAAAAAGTCCTTGTGTCCGGATTTACAATCTTCTGGGCAAATTTGATAACTTTCTTTTTCATCGCAAATACCATTTCCACAACTGACTTCTTTCTCACAATCTATATTACAATTAGTAATATTTTCATCAGATTCGCACACACCATTTCCACACACCGAGGTTAAAGCGCAATCTACAGGGCAGTTTTTATTAGTCTCTCCTTGTTCACATTTTTCATTTCCGCAAACAGGTTTGCAATCTTCATCTTCACTAATATTACAATCTGGATCACATATGTTGTCTTTTACACCATCACAAAAAAGGTCTAATCCTCCTGAGGGACAATCTACAGGGCAGTTTTCAAATGTTTCCCCCAAAACACAAACAAGATCCCCACAGTCTCCTTCGACAAAGCTGAGACCCATTAATTTTGTTACTTCCACTGCTGTTCCATTGGTTAAAATACATGCACAGCATTGTTCTTCTGCGTTTTCCGAATTACAAATCTCCATATTTGTAGTAGTTTCAATATCATATCCTTGTATTAAACAGTAACTATGTGCCATACCACAAGTTCCAATCAAAAAATCCCACGCATCACAGAAATCACCATTATTAAAATAACAGTATCCAACTTCTCCTTCTGGTATATTCTCAATAACATATGAGTAATTCATGGCAGTACAATACACTTGTGACGGATTATTTAATCCAAACGCCGTACTGCTAAAAACAACAAATGCGCCCACAAGCAAAATTATCCTAATTTTATTCATAATTATCAATCTCTTTATTATTATATTTTCTTTTTTATTATGCTTCTCTCACATCTGTTACATAGTACACATAATTCACAATATCGCTCTTAGAATGACCAGAATATGGAATATAACCATAACCTTTGTCATGCCACACACCTCCATGCAATACTCCCGATCGTACACCCCAACTATTTCTTATAACCCAACAACCATCTTTTCCATAGTGTGCCCTACAAATGTCACTATCATCATCATATGCAACTAAAACAATCGCATGCCCCCAATTCATTGATGCAACAGATAACGGCCCACGACAGGCTAATGCTCTTTTAATATTCTGTGTACCACTTACCCTAATGAAAGAACTTACGGTCCAGTCTTTATTTTTTGCATCACCACATTTATTACATCCCATATTGCTTGCTCTGTATGGAAAACATGTTTCATCTACAACATTACTGCTTTTAACATAACTAAACGCCTTGTGTGGCCAACCCCCACTACAGCTACCACAAGAGCTACAACAACTTGAAACAAGTTCTTGCTCTGCCAAATTAATTCCAGAATCTGGTTTATATGATTCAACCTGGTATTCACCTTCTATTGTGCCAATAGCAGAAAATGCCCAACAAGAGCCACAATGACCTTGATCTCGAATTGGTGGTAACCAATTTTTGCCTAATCTATCTCTCCAATCAAATGCTGCGGGAAGAGGACCATTACAAATAGTCAAAGCTTCCACACAAGTACTTCCATTCCAACGCAAATTTTCTGGACAACAACCTTTATTAAAATCTGTAAAATTAATGTCTGTCGGATTGCAAACCAAATCATCAGAAGTACCACACTGTTCACCGGTTCCACACTCTTCTCCCGTTACACATGGATCTCCAACACAGCCAATCGTACATTGGGTTCCATTCCAAACTTCATCTGGCGGACAACATCCTTTATTTGATATGTTATTTTTAGAAGGCTTACAATTCATCTGATCATCTTCAAAAGTTCCACATTCCCAGGAATATTTACAAGTGTTACTATAGTTTAAAACACCCACACACTCTTCTTTAACGCACCCTTTAGAATCTAAACACTCTGTTTTATAGTGTGGTTGGCATATTCCTCCACTACAATTACAATCTGGACTTAAGCAGTTTTCTCCGTAATCTGAAGTACAAATTCCATCTACACACCGTAAATTTGCGCAGAAATCATCGCTAACATTTAAATTAGGGCACTCTCCAGGTTCAACAACCGCTGTTTTATTTTTAAAGTAAAGACAAATATAATCTTGATCTGATATGTTGAAATCTTTTAAATTGAACTCTAATAAAGTATGGCTTGGGGAGGGATTGTCAGCAGTTTGTAAGGTTAATATGTTATTTTCTCCTTTTAAACTATAAACATCAAAAGGAACACGATATTCTACAGTAGTTCTTCCAAGTTGTGAAGATGACGTATCTATTCTATTTCCAATGTCCAATAAAAATTGTAATTCTGTATATTTGTATGCCGTTTGGGTTTCATGTCCCAGAAAATCATAACCCACTAAGAAAAAAATAGCACCTGCCGCAATAATTCCAACAGATAAAATGATTTCAGTAAGAATTGCTATTCCTTTACGCATTATTTTCACCCCATAAAGTACCAATGGTGTCTACACCGGTATCACAAAGTTTAAATTCGGGATCTGTGACAGTACATTCTGGGAATTTATCAGTACCTAGTCTATCCGGAGACTCAATGGTTTTACATGAACCAGACAATAAACTATCGCATGGTGGTGGGAATGGTCCCTCATTTGGCGGGTCTGTGGCTTCAACATTAAAACGAATTTTCCAGTTTAGTCTTTCTAAATCTTTTCTTGGAATTGATTGATATTGTTGATCTGTGCAAGAAATATCAATATCTCCTTCAAAATTGTATTCATAATCTAATCTGCAGTACATAAGACACCATTGACCCCAGCTTCCACAACGCCCGATTCTTGCATTTGTAATATAAGGAATATTGTCATAGTAATCTATTTCAATCCCATAACCACAAGAAATCTTATTATCATTAAAATAACGAGAACCAGACTCTAATTCATTAACACCCTTTTCAATACCCTTGTCTACTGCATGTCTAACTAGCGTGCTCCAATTAATTGGTATTCTAGTACAAAGTGGTTGATAAGGACAAGGGCATGTGCAACTAGGTGTGCATACAACGTCATCAACCCAATCATAAACCTTGGCCATCTCACTTAAAATGTCTGATTCCATATCCTGTTCCTGAGTCCAACGAGCCATAATCGTATACATATACCAGAAGCGGTTATATCTTATATCGTCATTGAAAGTTAGATTAGCACGCTCTCTTTTGTAACTCTCAAAAGTTGTATCTATTTTGTTAATAATACCCGCTGTTTTATATTTAGAATTTAAAGGGCTGTCTAAGGGGGTATTATATCCTACTTCTGCACATTTTACACCCCCCACATCATAAATTACCCCATCTCTTATTCCATGTAATTGATTCAATATATTTTCAAGATAGGTCATAGTTTTGTTTTGTAAAGATAATTGAACACGCTCAATTGATGGTATTTGGTATGTAACTTCTCTTCCAGAATTACTTACTTCATCCAAATCGCATCGCCAATATGTTAAATTAGTGTCTGTTTCATTTGTCACATTTCTTCCTGCCAGATCTGAAACTGTTTGTGACGCATTTGCAGTAGAATCCCACAGAGCCTGTTCTAAGTATAATATTGAGTTTTCGTTTTCCAATTCCACTTTCTGTAATTTAAAATTTTCCAAAATCTCTCTAGAAATTCCCTGACCCGAAATAGAATTATTCATATACCACGCAATTCCTCCTATTACCACAACTACAACAACAAAAACAAGAGTTATCAAACTGAATCCCTTTGAGTTTCTCATTCTACCACCGCCTCAAATACGACTCACCATAACCTCTCCCAGGAATAGGAAACATTAGCTTATTTGATAATATTTTCTTATTATTTGGTGGTTTTTTGCCGTAGTCTAGTGTTCTATTTCCGCAAACAATCTCCAAGAAATAATTTTCTCCGATTTTTTGCTCAAAATAATTTTCAATAAATAATTGCGGATCAAAAATAACTGGTATTGTTGGAGAAACAATAAATTCTCCTGTTTCTATATTTCCATATGCGCAACCAAATCTTAGAACCCACATAAGTTCTTCATTATCTGCGCCCACAATAGGATAATGTATAGAATACAATGAATTTAATAGTGTTTTAGACTCAAATTCTTGAGAAGCTTCTCCGAAAGTAACAATATTTTCTCCAGTCCCCCTAAATCTTATTAAAAACAAAATCGTAGCAAATATTCCAATAATGATGATAATAATCATTACATTAAGTGTTTCAGCAACACCCTTCATTCTGTCACTTCCATAACACCAGGATGGATATATTTTATTTTTAAGAAATGTTGACCTGGTTGTAATTTAATTAAATTTATTGAAGGCATCTTAAGTTCCACACAATTCTCTTGGGTTGAAGAAATCATACATACAGATCTATGAGAATATTCTTCTGTTTCTCCAATTTTAATGGTTGGAAATGAGTAAAAAAATGTATATCCAATTGA
>JAFCCC010000017.1 GCA_017610385.1 Candidatus Nanohalarchaeota archaeon | reverse complement strand
CAATGATGTGTGTGCCCTGTCTTACTCGTGCAGCGAAGGCGTTTAACACTTGCGCGCAAGTCTGCCAACCGTTTATGCTACTGGCGAGTAAATTGGGAGAATTTAGTTGTTGCTTGTCTTTGTTGCAACAAATCCAATCTAAACAAGTTCTTTGCAATTCTTTTTTCTTTCCTCGTTGTAAGTATTATTTGTTTTGAATATTGGTTTTGTTTAGCCTCTCTCTATCTTATTTTCAACTTTATTTAAAAGGTTTTTTCCATCATCTGTTAATTTTCCTTTGTCTATCTCGTTGAGTAATGTTTTCAGCAAT
This sequence comes from Candidatus Nanohalarchaeota archaeon, assembly GCA_017610385.1. Lineage (GTDB taxonomy): Archaea > Nanohalarchaeota > Nanosalinia > Nanosalinales > JAFCCC01 > JAFCCC01. The sequence goes on along the minus strand of JAFCCC010000017.1, from coordinate 2,767 downwards.
TCTATTTTGGATCCTGGTATAGTTTTTATTTCATTTATTAATTCAAGTGCAAACTCCTGTTCAGTAGTTTTATCACTGGCCAATAATGGACGGATTTTATCAATAAGTAATGCATATATTTTAGCATTGCCCTTTATTGATTTTTTTTCTATAATTGACTTAAGAGAACATTTGTACTGTTCCATTTTGTCGGTTTTGAGATTGTCAATAAATGTTTTAAGTGCTTCGTTTAATGCTTTTTCATTGATCTTTTGTTTTAATATTTTATCAAGTGTTGCGCTAAAGTTTTCACAAGTAATTTTGGTGAAAATACTAATGAGTGTCTCCTTTAATAAAGCATAATTTTCCAATTTCTTTATAATACCAAGCAATTTTATTTGCTTAGATGGCTCGCTTACAAGTTTGATCCTTCCGGCAAGTTGCTCTTTTACCAGCTTATTCTTAATAACTTCTTTCAGCCATTTCGTTGTCATCTGACTTTGTTCATCACTTTGAGATGTAGCTATGTTTATATAGAAGTCCAAAATAGAATCTATCTGCTCTGTGGTTAATTCTTTTTTCTCAGTTGTTTTTATGAGCATAAGATTTAATGTTTTAGCATATTCTTTTCGGTTCTCCGAGTTGTTGTCCCCTCTGAACTTATCTATTACATATTGAGAAAAAGGCCAACTAGAAGCCTCCAACTGATCCACAAGTTCGTAATAAATATTATTTACATGCAAGTAAATCTTTGGGCTTTCATTTCTGTTAAAGAACTCATTTATCCATTGGACAGTTTGAGCTCTAGGTCCTGGTCCTTCTGGCTTTTTATAGAGCTCCTTCGAAATATCCAAAAATGCTTTATAACACCTTAAATTTACTTCTGATAGCATTTTTGATGTATATTTGCTAAAAAGAAATTGGTATTTTTTGACCAAAAGCTGGTAAACTTCATTTTGAAGTGAAATGTCTTCTACCTTTTTAACTGATTCTGCTAATGCTTTTAGCCAAAACTGCATTATGCTCCAATCATTCCCATCTATAAAAGATAATATTTTCTTCACATACGAGTTGAGTAAATCTTTGGGAATGATATTGTTTTTGCGTAAAGAGTTAAGAATGTTTACTTTTGATTCATTGTTGATTTGGTCAGGAATTTGTTCCAAGGAATCAATAAGCGTAGCTATCGAACCAGGAACGATTAAATACTGCAAAGCAGGTGAATTTTCAAAAATATTTTTAAAATCTTCATAAAGTTGCGGACTTGACGCTATTATTTCAGAAAATTTATTTTTGATTTTTTTAAGAAATTCTGGAGTATCTGCAAATTCCTGTATAAATACACGGATTAATGGAGTTTCTGCCTCACTAATATTTACCTTTTCGTTTATGGCCTTTACTATATTATCCAATAATCCAGAAGACCCTTCATTGTATAACCACTTACTAAAATTAACTAAATCCTCGGGGTTAAAAGTAAAAATTAAATCTTTTACTTTTCCCATATCAAATAGCAATCTAATTTTATTGAAGGAGCGGTTTAAAAGAATCTTTTTAAGTTTTGCCGTATAAATTGAGTTAGGATCGTTACCTATCTTAAAGATAAGGGATAATAAATTAAATCCAGAAGTAACAAATTGCTGCTTTTTTATTACATCTCTATCTGCCTTATTCGCGATAAAAGCAATTAATTTATCAAATAAAATATTACCTTCTTCAATATGTTTTTTTAGGGCATCCCAATCCTGAGAACGGACAAAATCATTTATCTCATCTGGGATATCACTAAAAACATCTCTATTTATAAAGAATGGTTCCAAGTTAGTTGCAGTAATATTATGAGTTCTCATTAAAAATCTGTATTTTTCTTCAGAAAATTTTATAGATGTATTGTCCGTAGTTAATTTCCACTGATCGTCTTTTATCTTCTCAAATTGTTTTTCTCTAAAAGCTTTGTTAATTTTTTCCAACTGAGTTGGCCTATCAGCCAATAGTTTATACAATTCCGGCCATTCTTCTCTAATAATTATTAATTTTGCAAGCATAGGTAAGTTACTAGCAACTATATCTTTCTGGCTTGAATTTAGTTTCTCCTGTTCTTTGGCTAACAAAAACTCTGTCTGGAAAGTATTTAAAAATTGTATAATTCTTCTCGGGTTTTTAGAGAATTCTTGTGCTACAATAGAAAGTACTGTGTCGGGAAGGTCTAATTCATACTCTTTGTTTAGCTTAGAACAAAAATCAAATAATTCGTTATCAGAGAATTTCTTCATTCTTACCGTAGTGCTAAATAATTTTCTAAGAAATTCATTAGAAAACTCAACAGAATCTTGATTAGAAAGTTTTAGGGAATTTCTGATTGCCTCATCATCTATCGGAATGATAAAAACAACATTTTTGTTTTCTAGAAAATTTTTGATAATCCCTAGTAACTCTACGGACAATTCTTTTTCGCATCTGTCAATGTTATCTATTACTATCACTATTTTATCTATTGAATTACTTCTTCTGGCAATTTTTTTTATTCTTTTAAAAGGATTATTCTTTGCAGGTATGATTTTGTCTACAGCATCTTTGTAAATATTTTCAAACTGCTCAGGAGCGAATACTTTTGGTTTAGTCATAGAAATTTTGTGTTGGACTATGGCCACTCCACAAAAAAAAGTCAATATTGGAACAAAATTTGAAATTAAATCTCTAACATAAGGATGAGAAGGGACAACGAATATTAATATTAATATGAATATTATTGTAATCGCCATCAAAACAAAAAACCACCAGTTTTTAA